>JBKPTE010000089.1:0-74085 GCA_046735335.1 Acidobacteriota bacterium
TCCATCACCTGTGAGTGCTGAAAGCCTTCGGTCTTGATCCGGGCGATGACGTCCTGGTTGACGGGTTCGTCGGCGGCGGTGGCGGGGATCGAGAGCGCGGCGGCGAGGACGGCAGCAGAAAGGAGGCGACGCATGCGGGCATTATGGCCGCTCAGCGGTGCCGGGCGCCACCCGCACACGTGCGAAACTCGATCCCCTTCCGCGGCGCGGAAGGCACTCTCTAGTCGGCGGGTGCCCGGGTGCGCCCGCGTCGCGTGCGGGCGTGGAGTTCACGGGGCGCTCGCAGGTCTAGATCACGTCCGCGGCCTGCCCGCGTTCACCTTTCCTTTGATCATGGCGCCCTCGGCCACGACGAGCCTCGGCGAGACGACGTCGCCGGTGATGGATCCGGCCGGATGCAGATCGATCCTGTCGGCCGCGGTCACGTTGCCGGTCACGGCTCCGCTGATCACGATCGACCGCGCAGCGAGGTTCGCCTTGACCTCGGCGCCGGCCCCGATGATGAGACCGTGATCGCCGACCTCGATCTGTCCGTCGACCTTGCCGTCGATCCTGAGATCCTGTGCGCTCGTGATCTTGCCTTCGACGATCACGCCCTGCCCGATCCAGGCGGTCGCGCGCCGCTCCTCGGACGAGGACCTTGGCGTCGACGCGGAGGGCGTCTGCTCTCGATCGCGCACGGTATCTGCGGTCGCCATGACAACTCCTTCGTGAACAGGTTGGGGGAACCGACTCTGGCCGTCTGATCTTCCCACGGTGGCGGCAGCAGTCAAGCGTCGAGCGTGTCATAATCCGCTTTTTCGGAGGAACACGCCATGGCGATCACTGCAGGCCCCCTGAACAATCTCCGTCAGCGCCGCGATGTCGACCTCATCGTCCCGGACGATTCGCGATACGAGGAGGCGCGCCGTGTCTGGAACGCGATGATCGACCGGCGTCCGGGCGCCATCGCGCGTCCGCGCACCGCGGACGCCGTTGCGGCGTGCGTTCAGCTCGCGCGGACGGAGAACCTGCCTGTTGCGGTCCGCGGCGGTGGTCACAATATCGCCGGACGCTGCGTCTGTGACGACGGGATCGTCATCGACTTCGCGGACATGAAGGGCATCCGCGTGGACGCTGGCGCCAGAACGGCGCGCGCGGAGCCGGGCCTTCGATGGCTCGAATTCGATCGCGAGACGCAGGCAGTCGGCCTCGCGACAACGGGCGGCACCGTCGGCGACACGGGGATTGCGGGCCTGACGCTGGGGGGAGGTTTCGGCTGGCTCGAAGGCAAGTTCGGAATGACCGTCGACAACCTGATCGGCGCGGACGTCGTCCTGGCGGACGGGCGTCTCGTCCATGCGAGCAACCGCGAGAACGACGATCTCTTCTGGGCGCTTCGCGGCGGCGGCGGCAACTTCGGCGTCGTGACGTCGTTCGAGTACCAGTTGCACGAAGTCGGGCCCGCGATCGTCGGCGGCCTCGTCGTGCACCCGTTTCCGCGCGCCAAGGAGGCGCTCAGGTTCTTCAGGGATTTCCTGCACGACGCGCCCGGCGAGCTCGTCGCAGCGGCCGTCCTGATGACGGCGCCGGACGGCCAGCAGGCGTGCGGCATCGCGGTCGCGTACCCGGGCGACGTCGCCGAAGGCGAACGCCTCGTCGCCCCGCTGAAGCAGTTCGGCCCTCCGGTGATGGACGTCATCGGACGGATGCCGTACCTCGCGCAGCAATCCCTGATCGATGCGGCCATGCCGCCGAACGTGCTGAACTACTGGAAGGCTGAGTTCCTGCGCGACGTCTCGGACGAGCTGATCGATGCGGCGGTGGATGGGTTTGCGCGCGTACCATCCCCAATGTCGTCCATCCTGTTCTTCCCGATCCGCGGCGCGGCGAGCCGCGTCGCGCCGGACGCGACCGCGTTCCCGCATCGCAACGGCTTTCACGTCGGCGTTTATTCGCTCTGGACCGATGCCTCGCAGAACGATCCGAACATCTCGTGGGTTCGGCAGACCTGGCGCGCAATCCAGCCGCTGTCGTCGGGGGGCGTGTACGTGAACGAGCTTGGAGACGACGAGGGAGCGGATCGCGTGCGGATGGCGTACGGGCCGAACTACGACCGCCTGCAGCGGATCAAGGCGAAGTACGATCCGCGCAATCTGTTCTGCCAGAACGCGAACATCGCGCCGGTTGGCGTGTAGGCGGCGCCTCACTTCGTGGCGGGCGCACACGAACGGAGCTTCGCGGAGAGCGGCCGACTGCCGTCGCGCTCGATGTACCACGCGCCGTTCGCGACCGGCAGCGTCGCCAGGCTCCTGCAGAACGCGCGCGCCTGTTCCGTGTTGAGGTACACGCCGACGTTCGATCCGTAGAAGGCGTGGACCTCAACGCGATGCGCCCGCGCGTACTCACCGATGCGGCGTATTGCGGCCGGCCCTCCGAAGTCACCGACGACGGGAATGATCAGATTTCGCATCTGCATGGCCTTGACGAATCTGAATCCGTCGTCGGTCGAGAGGAAACTGCGGGCCTGCCCTGTCATGTCCGTACCGGTCATGAGCTGCCAGTACGATGGCCGCACCGCATCGACCGTGCGCGAGCCCCAGAACTGAATTTCCGGGCCATCGGTGTAGAACGCCTTCAACACATGCTCAATCCAGTCGACATCGTGCGGTGTCAGCGGGAGCGTGTGCGTCTGAAGGAGCCGCTCCCGGACGAGGGCTGCCGTCCGGTTGAATTGATCCGGCGATGGCGTGACCGCTGTGTACTGCCTGAAGATCTCATCCACGCTCGCCGCGGATCCGAGCCCGGCGGGTCGTGGACGTGAGAACAGGCGCGATACGAAATCCACGCGGTCCCCCGAAAGCTCGAACAGCGCCTTGTATAGCAGGTGCAGGTCGCGATTCTCGCGTCGGATGTCGACGATGAACGCGATCGCGGGCCGGAGCGTGGCGATGTAGCTGAAGTTCTGTTCGGGCCCGACGCCCACGTACACGCCTCCCGTCGGGCGCAGCCATCTGATCGTCTCGGCCATGTGCGGCTCGTTCGAGACGAGGTTGTCCGACAGGCTGAACGTGCCGGCCGGCTCGGAAATCGCCTCGCTCAACCGCCAGAATTCCTGATCGCTCATCCTGCCCGACACGGTCGACCGGTGGCAGGCGCCGAAGGCAAGCATCCCCCAGAGCACGAGCGACGCGACTCCGAGCAACGTCCACCGGTGCGGGAGCGTGGCGTGCACGCGGCATTGTAGTCAGGCCTCGGCCTTGCTTCAGTGGGCCCTGTCTGTCCCCAAGGAGGTCTTCCGATGACCCGGCGTGCGCAGGTACTCCTCGCCGCTTCCGTTTTTTGCCTCTGCAGCGTGCAATCAGCACGCGCCGACCCGGTCGCACCCGTCGGTCAGACCTCGGCTGCAGACCTGATTCGCGTCCCGATCGAAATCCTCGTCGGATCGTCGCAGGGCGACATGAATCCCCTGTTCGGGACCGATGTCTCCGCAGGCGATACCCTTCGTGGAACGCTGAGCTACGACATCACTGCGGCGGGCCCCGTCTCCGGCAATGCCGCCGTCTTCGATCAAATCGCGGGGTCGATCTCTCTCGACGTCGGGTCCGGGTTGACGTTGCCGCTGGGCCGAATGGACGTCTACGACACGGTCCCGAACGGGTCGCCGTTCGACAGCGACACGGTTGCCGCGTTCTCGTCCACCATGAGCTTTTCGGGCTTCGATTACATCGAGGCGACGCTCGATTTTCAGGGGCCGCCCGCGAGCCGCACCACCAATGCGCTTCCAACGAGCGCGGCTGAAATCGCTGGGTTCTTTACGAAGGGGTCCTTCCGGTTCCTGGCATTCCAGACCGGGAAAGAGGCGCCGTTCGATGATGGCACGCAGTCCTTCGTCGGACGGCTGCGGCTGGCTGAAACGACGGCCGTCACACCTGAGCCCGCGACGCTGCTGCTCGTCCTGCCGTTCGCGATTGGCCTCGCCCGGCGGCGACGGGCTTAGATGTTCTGACCCCTCGCCCGGACTGGTGCGGGATAGTTCACGGTGCCTGCGAACTAGTCCCCACGCAACGAGCGGCTTCGCGGCGGCGTCTTCGTGCCGAATCGCCCGCCTCTCGCAGTACGAACCGAGAAAACACGCGATTTCTCGATATCTGCAATCTCCTCGGACCCGCGCACGCCCCGGCGGTTGTCTCCACCGACCGGCTCTACCTGCGGCGCGGCGTATGCATGATGCCGCGTTCGCCATCCTCCGAGCCGGCCGGCTCGGTGACGGCGCGTCCGGCGCCTCGATGGCGATGCGGCCCGCCCTTTCGAGGAGAGCACGTATGAAGCGACGACTCCGGCAGGGCGCCCTTGTCCTCGTCGTCGCCTTCGCGGCGGCGCAACTCGTCCGTCCCCAGCGTGCGAACCCGCCGATCGATCCCGCTCGCACGATTCGGGCGCACGTCAGTCCCTCGAGCCGCCTCCCGGCCGTTCTCGATCGGGCGTGCAGCGACTGCCACTCGAACGCGACGGTGTGGCCGTGGTACACGCAGGTTGCGCCCGTGTCGTGGCTGATGGCGCGGGGCGTGGCGGAGGGACGAAAGTCCGTCAACTTCTCGGAGTGGACCGGCTACTCGTCGAGCCAGCAGCAGACGCTTCTGAGCGCGTCGTGCGACGATGCGTCGACCGGCAGGATGCCGGGTCCGTGGACGCTGCTGCATCCTGAAGCGCGGCTGTCCCCACAGGACATCGAGACGATCTGCGCGGCCGCCCGCCAGGCCGAGACGCGTCCGCCGGCTGCGCGAGGTGCCGTCAATGGAGGGACGCCATGATCGACGTCGAAGCGCGGCGCGCATCTGCAACCCAGGCAACAGCGATGACGCGGCGTCGCCTGGTTGCGTGGCTTCTGATCGTGATCGTCGATGCGGGATTCGTGGCGTGGGGCGCGCTGGCGGCTCTCTCGCCGGATCACCTGCTGGGACCGGGCGGCAAGCCGATTTTGCCTGCGGGGTACGAGGGCTTTACCGGCGCATCGTGGGCGCAGCTCGTGAGCACGTCGCCAGCAACGGCGGAATACATGGGGGTGCTCTTTCGAACGTACGGCGCCTACAACGTGGCGTTCGGACTGACGGCGATTGCCGTCGCCGTGACAGCCTTCCGGCGTGGCGAGAGTTGGGCGTGGTGGGCGCTGCTTCTTGGCAACACCGTCGCGCTCGTCTCAGCCATGACGTACGACCGGACGGTGAACGCCATCGGCCCCTTCGAGGTGTCGGAATATCTCGGGCTCGTTCTCGTCTACGGCGCGCTTGCGATCACGGCTCCCTTCCGTTCCGTGCCACCGCCCGTTCGCTCGACGGCCTAGTGCCCTGACCGCGTGGTTCGCAACATAACTTCCGGGTGGGGCATCCTGTCTGGCTGCGTTGCTCGTCGCTTACAAATTCCCGATTTGCGCGCTCCTCGCGCCTTGCCAGCCGGGCGCCGCGCTCCGGGACTTGTGCCGCGATCCACGCGGCCAGGACACTGGGTCCGCCGCAGGGCCAGCGAGAAACGCTGTTTTCTCATCCCCGCCGCAGCGCCTCGAGCGGGTCCACTCGTGATGCCCGCACCGCAGGCACGAACATCGCCACGGTTGCGACGAGCAGCACGAACAGCGCCGAGGCGATGAGCGTCATCGGGTCTCGCGGAACGATGCCGTAGAGGACCCCCGCAATCAGCTGCCCGGACGCGACGGCACACACGAGTCCAATCAGGACGCCGGTTCCAGCCACGGCAAGGCCGCGCGACATCACGAGCCTCAGTACATCGCGTCCTTGTGCGCCAAGCGCCACCCGCACGCCGATTTCCCGCGTCCGCTGCGCCACATCGAACGACATCACGCCATACAGGCCGACCGCCGCGAGCAGCATCGCTGCCCCGCCAAAGCCAACGAGCACAAGCATAGTGAGGCGAGGCCGCGCGATATCGGCAGCCACCACGTCGTCGAGCGATCGAATCGTGGAAACTGGTTGCGCGGAATCAACCTCGGCGATCGCGTGAGCGATCGCTCTCCCGGCCCCGGCCGCATTCCCGGTCACACGGGCGACGACCGTGATCTCGCGCCGCGGGTGCTGAGGGAGCCAGAAATAGATCGTCCCCGGCGGGCGTGCTGCGGTCGCCATCCAGCGGACGCTTCCAACGACTCCGATGACGAGACCGGACATGTTCCTGCCGTCTTCCGCATCGAACATCACACGGGCGCCCACAGCATTGCCGTGTGGCCAGTACCGGCGCGCGAGCTCTTCGTCGATTAGCAAGACGGGTTGCGTCCGCTCGGTGTCGCCACGTCCGGGCAGGCGGCCGCTGATGAGCGGAATCCCCATCGCCTCGAAGAAGCGTCCGCCCACGATGCTGCGCCACGCGGCGGGCTTTTCGCCCGGTCGGCT
Source organism: Acidobacteriota bacterium (assembly GCA_046735335.1). GTDB lineage: Bacteria > Acidobacteriota > Vicinamibacteria > Vicinamibacterales > 2-12-FULL-66-21 > JBKPQB01. The sequence continues at coordinate 6,384 of JBKPTE010000089.1, forward strand.
GGATGCGCGCCCCTCGATCTCGAACACTGTTCCCTCGCCGGCATTGCTCAGCGGCAGATAGTTGGCCAATCCGGCAGCCCGCACATCGGGGACGGCAGCGGTTCGCGTGAGGACATCGTTCAGAAACGCCCGGATGCGTTCGTCGTTTCGGTAGCGGACGAGGGACAAGGTCGTTCCGATCGTAGCGACGTTGTCGGGCCGGAACCCCAGATCGACCCGGATCAGATTCGCGAAGCTGCGAACGAGAAGCCCGCCGCCGGCGAGCAGGGTGAGCGCGAGGGCGATTTCGGCGCCAATCAAGACGTTCGCGGAACGCCGGCGGTTCGGCCCCGGAGACGTCGCGCGCGCGTGCGTGAGGAGTTCTGGCCCGGCGATGCTCGAGACGGCGCCGAACGCGGGCAGCAACCCGAAGATCACCACGGCGAGGATCGTGATGCCAGACGCGAACGCGACACTTCCGAGATCCAGCGAAATCTGTGCGACGCGCGGGAGGTCGAGAGCCGGTGAAAGCCGGTTCGCCACGAGGCGTGTTCCCCATCTGGCCAGGAGAATACCCGCCGTGCCTCCGCATGCCGCGAGCGAAAGGCTTTCGACGAGGAACTGCTGTATGAGCCGGCCTCTCGTCGCTCCGAGCGCGACGCGAGTGGCTATCTCGGACGAACGCGCAACTGCGCGCGTGAGCAGAAGAGTCGCAATGTTCGTGCACGCGATCAGCAGCACTACGCCGACGGCCCCGAACACGACGAGGAGCATCGGACGCACGTCGTGCACCGTCGCCTCGCGTAAGGGGATCGCCTCCACGCGCCAATCGCGCGTGTAGGAGGGGCGCTGCGCTTCGAGGCGGCTCGCGATCGCTGCAAGTTCGGCACGCGCCTGCTCGAACGTGACACTGCCCGCCAGGCGGCCGACCACGTTCAGCGAGCCGCCCATGCCGGTGCCGGCTTCCGGATCGATGGGAAACGGCGTCCAGAGTTCAGCGCGCGATTCGGCCAGCTCGTTCGTGCGAATCGCGAAACCGGACGGCATCACGCCGACTACGGTGAACGGCTCGTCGTCGAGCGTAATTGACGTGCCGATGGCGCTCGAGTCGCCGGCGAATCGATGCTGCCACAGGGCGTAGCTGAGGATGGCCTCGGGTTCGACCTGCCTGATGTCGTGCGTCACGGTGAACGTTCGTCCGAGCAGCGGCCGCGTGCCGAGCACCGAAAAGAAATTCGGCGTCGTCCGGTCGACGGCGACCTGGAGGGGTTCTCCACGACCGGTCAGAGCCATTCGGGTGTCGTACCATCCCGCGAGATCGGCGATGGTGCGACTCTGTGAACGCCAGGCGTAGACGTACCGTTCGGAAAGCCGCGATCCGGAATCTGGCTGGATCGTCGCGAGGCGTTCCGCCTGCGGGAATGGCAGCGGCTTCAGGAGCACGGCATCCACAATCGTGAAGATGATGGTGCTCGCGCTGATGGCGAGGCCGAGGGTGGCGCTCGCGACGATCGCGAATGCGGGCGCCTGCACCAGCGTTCGTAGTGCGTACCGCATGTCCTGGCAGATCGAGGTGAGCATCCGCGACGAAGCATACCGAACCTTCCGGCCGCGTGACGCAGCGCCGGGGGTCAACATCGAACACTTCACCTATCGCGAGGACAGCCGGGTGGTCCAGGACGTCGGGCCTGGAACGTTGGGACGATGAGCGTGACGAACCCTTCACGCGTCGGAAACCGATGAGGTCGACGGAAGGGGCTGTGCGTTTGAGGGCCGCTCGTCGGCGACCGTCTCGTTCGACGTTCAGTCGGCGGACGAAATCGCCCGCGCGACGATCGTCAACGAAGCGCAGAACTTCAGGGGCGATTTCATCAAGACCGGATCCACCATGAAATGGTCCTCGGACCAAAGCGGGTTCTCCTTCGAGTCCGAGGAACCAAACCCCGCACGGAATGTCGGCGCCACGATCGGTCGCGAGCGCAACGGAGTGTTCTTCGCCGAGCCCGGCGGGGCGATTGAGGAGTCAGGTCCGCAACGCGCGTCTTGACCTCGGACCAGTTCCAGGCTGTAAGGTAGACGGCACAAGGAGCGTGTCTTATGTGGATGCTGTGTACCGCGCTGATCCTTCTTATTCCGGTCGATCAGGGGCATCCCAAGACAACGAACGACCATCGCGCGATGGTGATGGGGTTCGATCAGGACAAGACCGCGCATCACTTTCTGCTTTACGCAGACGGCGGGGCCATCGATGTCACGGTCAAAGACGCCAGCGACACGAAGGACCGGGATGCGATTCGCTCGCATCTGTCCCACATTGCGACGATGTTCCGCAGCGGCGACTTCGACGTCCCCATGCTCGTGCACGACGCGAAGGACATTCCGGGTACGGCTGTTCTGTCGGCCAGGAAAGAGACGGCTGCCTACCGCTACGTCCAGACCCCCAACGGCGGCCGCATCGATATCGTCACAACCGACGCGGAGACGCTAAAGGCGTTGCACGCCTTCCTTCGGTATCAGATTCAGGAACACCACACCAGCGACAGCGGAACCGTCGGCCGGCGATAGAAAGCGAGGGTCAATTCGTCCTGACCGCGCTCGGAATCGCGTCCACGACGAAATCGACGATCAGATTCGCATCGATGTCGTGGAGGACCAGGTCGCGATGCATGAAGCGGTACTGGAGCTCTCGCGGCAGCGGTGGGAGCGCCACTAACAGGTCCGGCGGCATCGTCGGGAGCGCCGTGGTGTACGGCCACCGCGCATTCACGGCAGCGGGCGGAAGCGGGCCCTCGAGCTCCTCGTAAATGAGTCCCAGCAGGTCGACGTACTCTCCGCGGCAATTCCCTGCGATCGCGCGGCGGAACATCGCCGAGATTTCCGGCGTGAAGATGTCCCCTTGCCGCGCGTCCTGCCGCTCCGCGCGCACGGCCATGGCCAACCGGTCGGTAGCACGCCGGAGCTCGGTCGGATCCGACGTCGTTCCCAGTGGAGGAACGGTCAATTCGATGTCGCGCCGCAGCTCGATGTACGCATGCACCCGCCGGTTGAATTCCGCGAGGACGACGGTGCTCGATTGAGTGGGTTGGGGGCTGCCAGCCGGCTCGGGCATTCGCGCGTCCAAAGCGGCCGGCCCGGCGTTCACCCCGGCGCCGAGCAGCAATGCCGCAGCGACGATTCGGATGGTGGTCATAGGCCCTCCGGGTTGCTCGGACCTTGTCACGCAATCGGGGTGCCGCCGGGATTGCCCATGAATCCGACGCTTCCGAGAGGACGCGAGGCAAGGGTGCCGGAGGGTCGGCAGCGGGCAGGCGACCGCCGCGCACGGCTTCGATCCCCGCCGGCCGACGCGGCAATCATCACGAGCCAGGGACTCGGCAGCGACGGCGAAGGAGGCGAGCTCGAAGGGAGAGTCCGGCAGCCTTGGAACCTTGGTATATGCTTTGGCCTTCCGCCCAAGTTGAGCCGGGCCAGAACGCCTGAAACTTCATGCGCAGTCGATGACGACGCAATGGACCACGAACCGCAGCCGCCGCGGGCCTCCGGCACCGCGCGCCGGCTACGCGGTGGCGATCCTCGTCAGCGCGGCAGCCGTTCTGCTTCGCGAGCTCCTGCGCCCCTGGCTCGGACCGAGCGGTCCGTATCTGCAGTTCTTTCCCGCCATCTTCGCTGCCGCGTGGTACGGCGCCCTCGGCCCCGGCGCCCTTGCGACGGGTCTTTGCGCACTCGCCGCCGCCTACCTCTATCTGCCGCCAGCCGGCTTCGCCATTGACGGCACGCACGATGCGGTGGCACTCGCCCTGTTCACCGCGACGGGGCTCGCGATTGCCTGGGTCTGCGATCGCATGCGGATTGCCGAGGGAGCGCTGCGTGCCGAAGCCGAACTCGCCATCAACCGTGCGCAGCGGCTGGACGCGATCATCAACACGAGCGTCGATGCCATCATCGTCATCAACGCCAACGGCATTATCGAGGAGTTCAACCCCGGTGCCGAGCAGTTGTTCGGATACGCGGCCGCCGAAACGATCGGGCGCAACGTCACCATGCTGATGGCGTCCCCGCATCGTGAAGAGCACGACTCGTATCTGGCACGCTATCTGGCAACGGGCCGCGCCAGCGTCATCGGCATCGGCCGGGACGTGAGCGGCATGCGCCGCGACGGAACAGTCTTCCCGCTGCATCTCTCGGTTGGCGAGTTCACGATCGCCGGCGAGCGAAAGTTCACGGGCATCCTGCACGACCTCAGCGCACGCGTTCGTCTCGAGGAGCAGATGCGCGAACAGACGGCGCTCGCGAAGCTCGGCGAGATGGCGGCGGTGATCGCCCACGAGGTGAAGAACCCGCTTGCCGGAGTCCGCGGTGCGATTCAGGTCATCTCCGGCCGCATGCCGAAGGACGCGGCCGAGGCCCCGATCCTCGCCGAGATCATCAAGCGCATCGATTCGCTCGATGGGATGATCAAGGACCTTCTACTCTTCGCACGAACGCCGCAGCCGCGCCGAATCCCGACCCATGTCGTGCCGCTGGTCGCGGCAACGGCTGATCTGCTCGCGCGCGACCCTTCGCTGCAGGATGTCGAGGTGAAGATCGACGGCTCGGCGCCGCCGGTGCCTGCGGACGCCGAGATGCTGAAGATCGTGTTTCAGAACCTGCTGATCAACGGGGCGCACGCGATGAAGAACCGCGGGCGCATCCGCGTGGAGGTGAACACCAGCGATTCGGCATGCCACGTGACGTTCAGTGATGAGGGCCCGGGCATCCCCGAGGAGGTCCGGGAGAAGATCTTCACACCGTTTTTCACGACGAAGTCGCGCGGATCCGGGCTGGGTCTGCCGACCGCCAAGCGCCTCGTCGAGGCCCACAACGGGCACATCGCCATCGACTGCCCTCCGGCAGGGGGAACCAAGGTCGTGGTCAGATTGCCGCTGGAATCGTAGGCACGGCCCCGCCGGAGCCTCCAGGCACACCCTCCACGCACAACTCTCGCACGGCGAGCACGCGAGATCCGACGTCGACGACGCGTCGGCCAAGCCCTTGCTGGAGTCGGAATCGATGACTGCCGGACCTGCGCGATCGAACGGATGGTCGTCCGTTGTGCCGGAAACCTGGCTCTCGCATCGCACGCTCCTGCCGGAATCCCGACACGCGCGTTCGTCGCCCGTCGCGCACTATTGGACCCTCGATCCGTCAGAGCTGATGCGGCAGCTCGCGACGAGCCCGAACGGCCTCTCGCAGGCTGAAGCGGCCCGCCGTCTCGAGACGCATGGGCGGAACGAGCTTCGGCAGCATCGCCAGCTCTCACGGCTCGCAATGCTGGGGCGCCAGCTCGGCAACCCGCTCCTCCTGCTTCTGGTGTTCGCAGCATGCGCGTCGGCGCTGTCGGGCGAATGGATGGATGCCGCGATCGTCCTAACAATCGTCGTCGTGACGGTCGTCATCGGCTATTCGCGGGAGTACAGCGCACAATCCGCGGCGGCTGCTCTTCGTGTACGTCTTCGGGCGGAATGTACGGTCGTGCGCGATGCCCAGCCAGCAGGCGTCGCGAATGAAGAAATCGTCCCCGGCGACGTCATCCTGCTCGCGGCCGGGAGTCTGGTTCCGGCGGACGCGGTCCTGCTCGAGGCGACCGATTTCTTCGTCAACGAGGCCGTACTCACAGGCGAGAGCTTTCCTGTTCAGAAGCGGCCCGGCGTGCTGCCGGATCCGTCGCGCGGGATCGCCCAGCGCACGACCTGCGTGTTCCTCGGCAGCAACGTGCGAAGCGGAGCCGCGCGGGGCGTCGTTGTCGCCACGGGGTCGGCCACGGAGTTCGGCGCCATCGCGCGGCGGCTCTCGCTTCGTCCTCCAGAGACCGAGTTCGATCGCGGCATTCGGCGGTTCGGCTATCTGCTCACGAGCGCCATGCTCGTGATGGTGCTGCTCGTCTTTACTGCGCACGTCTTCAAAGGGCGGCCTCCTGTCGAAACGCTGCTCTTCTCGGTGGCGCTGGCGGTTGGCCTGAGCCCGGAATTGCTGCCGGCGATTCTCAGCGTGAATCTTGCGCGCGGAGCGGAAGCCATGGCACGACGCGGCGTGCTCGTCCGGCGGCTCAACGCCATCGAGAACCTTGGGAGCATGAACGTGCTCTGCACGGACAAGACCGGCACGCTCACCGAGGGCGTCGTCCGCCTCGAAGGAGCGTACGACGACCGAGGCAGGCGATCGGAGCAGGTGCTGGAGCTGGCCGCGTGTAACGCGTCGCTGGAAACCGGGATTGCAAGCCCTCTCGATGACGCGATCACGGATGCGCGACATCCCGATCTCACGGCGGCGCGTAAGCTCGCCGAAATTCCATTCGACTTCGTCCGGAAGAGGGTGACCATCGCGATCGAGCAGCCTGACGGCGCGCACCTGATCGTGAAGGGAGCCTTTCACCACGTGCTGGAAACGTGCACGCGAACGCGCGATGGCACCCCTCTTGACGACGACGGCCGACGAGCGCTCGAGCGACGGTACGACGGGTGGACCCGACAGGGGATCCGCGTCCTCGCCGTCGCGACGCGCGCGGTCGATCTCAAACCGGCCTACAGCCGCGAAGACGAGCGGGAGATGAGCTTCGCGGGGTTTCTCACGTTTCTCGACAAGCCGAAGGAGGGCGTGTCCGAAACGGTTCGAGAGCTCGCCGGTCTTGGGGTCTCAATCAAGGTCATCACGGGCGACAGCCGGCTGGTCGCACAGCACGTCGCAGGGCTCGTAGGCTTGCGGAGCGAACGCGTGCTGACGGGGCGCGACCTGGACGACCTGCATGATGATGCCCTGTGGCGCATCGCTGAGCAGACGGACCTTTTCGTCGAGGTCGATCCGAATCAGAAGGAGCGGATCATCCTCGCGCTCAAGAAAATGGGACACGTCGTCGGGTTCCTGGGGGACGGCGTGAACGACGCGCCGGCCATGCACGCCGCCGACACGAGCCTTTCCGTCGAGGAGGCGGTGGACGTCGCGAGAGAGGCTGCGGACTTCGTGCTGCTCGAACGCGGGCTCGAGGTGATTCGAGGCGGAATCGATGAGGGGCGGAAGACATTTGCCAACACGCTGAAGTACGTGTTGATCACGACGAGTGCCAATCTGGGAAACATGGTCAGCATGGCGGTCGCATCCCTCTTCCTGCCGTTCTTGCCACTGACCGCCGTCAGATTCTCCTCAACAATTTCCTCTCCGATGTCCCGGCCGTCGGCATCGCGAGCGATGCCGTCGATCGAGAGCTCGTCGAGCGGCCGCGACGCTGGGACATCCGCTTCATCGGCCGCTACATGATCCAATTCGGCGCGCTCAGTTCGGTGTTCGACTTCGTGACGTTCGGAGTGCTGCTCCGGATTTTCCGCGCCTCGCCGAACGTGTTTCGGACGGCCTGGTTCGTCGAGTCGCTGATGACGGAGCTGGTCGTCGCGCTCGTCCTGCGCACTCGCCGGCCGTTCTTCCGCAGCCGCCCCGGCACCGTGCTGCTGGCGTCGACGGCGATCCTGATACCGACTGCGATGGCCATGCCGTACCTGCCTTTTGCCGGGATCTTCGGATTCGTTCCACTCTCGCCGGCGCTGCTGGTCGTGATCGCAGCAATCACGCTGCTCTACGTCGTGGCGACCGAGCTCCTGAAGCGGCGGTTCTAAGCTCCGAGTGACAACATGTGCAGCAACAACATCGGCCATTTCCTGACGCCGATCGTGCTGGGTGCCGCGCTGAGCAGCGCGTGCGCGCACGTGCGACCGGTGCAATCGTGGTCCGAACTGACTCCGCGCCTCCGGCAGGGCACACGAATCAGCGTCACGGAATCCTCCGGAGCGACCGCCGAAGGGCGCGTCGCCTCCATCACCCCTGGTGCGCTCGAGATCGATGTGGCCGGGACGCGGCGAACGTTCGCCGCCGCGGGCGTGCGTGAAGTACGAGCGTTCGGCGACCCGCTCTGGAATGGATTCGCGATCGGAGCGGGCGTCGGCGTGCTTGGCGCCGCCCTGAGCGACAACCGCTGCATTCAACAGACGTCAGGGGCCGTCGCCTGCACGGACAGGCAAGTACCGCAGCGCGTTGCCTTCTTCGGCCTCGCAGCAGGTGCCGGACTTGTCATCGACGCTCTGCACAGCCAGAACTGCGTCGTGTATCGGGCCCCTTCGTTCGCGATCCGGGGTCACGCAGCCATTGGGGCGCACTCGGGACAGGTCCTCTTTACGATCGCGTTCTGACGCGCTCACCGCTGGCGGTGCGAGTTGATGTAGTCGAGCGCGAACCGCTTCATCTCTCCCTTGTCATCGAGCCCGAGCCCTTCCGCCTCCTTGACCGCGCGATCGAGATCCCAGCCGTCGACCAGGGCACGCTTGATGAGCCAGAAGCCGGCGGCGCGATTGCCGCCGGAGCAATGGATGAACGCGGGATTGTTCGCCGGATCTCTGATCGCCGTGAGGAACGTGTCGACCGAGGCCGGATCCGGCGACTTGGGCGTGAACGGTACGTGCACGTAGTTGAGGCCCGCGTCCTTTGCGGCAGCCTCCTCCTCGGCAATGTTGGCGCCCGGCTCGCTCGCGAGCCGCAGGTTGAAGATCGCTTTGAAGCCCATCTTCTTGATTTCGGCCACCGATTCCGGGCTCGTTGCGCCCGCGCAGGCGACGGTCGTCTCGAGACGCGAGAAATTGCGGATCCCCTCAACCTGGGGTTTGGTGACCTGCTGCATGCCGAGCAGGCTCACAAGCGCGACCGGTACGAAGAACGCGAAGCGTGTCATGCATCCTCCTGAACGTACGCGTCAATACTACGCCGCGGTCCCTGACCGGCGCGCGGCGTGCGCCTGCGACGCGAGCGCCGGGACGTCCGCCATCTCGAACGGCTTGCCGATCACGCGAAAGACACCGAGATCCAGCGCGCCCTGAACGACCTCCGGGGTTCCATATGCCGTGAGCAGGATGACCTGGGTCGTCGGCGCAAGCTGTCGCAAGCGCGACACCAGCGTGAGGTCGCTGGAATCCGGCAGGCGAAAGTCGAGGAATACGACGTCGAACGGGGCGGATGTATCCCGTACCGCTCGAAGCGCCGTCAGCCCGTCAGCGGCTTCGACCGTCTGATGACCGGAATCGCTGAGGGTTTCGACGAGCGACCAGCGAATCAGGGCCTCGTCGTCGACGACGAGAATTCGGAGCGGCCGGGAATTTTCCTCCGCGCCGGAAATATTCCCCGATACGTTGATCGTGTCCACGGCAATTCCCTCGACTTTCGTGCGGGATGTGACCCACCGTGGACCGAACGATCAAGACTTGGGCCATACCGGCCGACGGCTCGAAACGAGCAAGCGGACTCTGCTTGCTCGTTTCGATTGCTCGTGCATGTTCGCGAGCTGACTAGAACCGGAAGCCGAACGCCACCCGGAACGTGCGGCCGCCCCGCTGCCCCTGGAACGCCACCGGATAGGCCGCCGTCGACGTTGCCTGGCCGAACTGCGGTCCTTTGATGAAGCCGGTCGGGATGCCCATCGCATCGGTCGGGCTGTTCGGATCGGGGTTGACCGTCGTGTCGTACTGAATGACCCTCTGGTTGTTGAACAGGTTGTACACGTCGAACTTCAGCCACGGCCGCGCGGTCTTGTAGATCGGGAGCTCGTAGTTGATCGACGTGTCGAACAGCGCGTAACCGGGGAACGACTGCGATCCGCGATCGCCGAAATACACGTTCTGATCCGATGGCGCATCGGGATATCCGGCGGCGTCGAGCAGGCTCGTCTGAATGTCGCTGAGCGGGACGCTCGTTGCCACGAGGCTGTACGTCAGACCCGAATCCGCGCGGAGGAGGCCCGAGAGCGACAGCCGGCCGGCGCGCCCGAGGCTCATCATGTAGATCGTCCACGCGCGCAGCTTCGAGCGCTGGAAGTCGTAGAGATGCCCGTCAGGATAGCCCCGCGTATAGATCGACGGAACGTCGTCGACCGGGAAGTCGCCGTAGGGCGACGAAATGCCAGGCTGGTTCTGCGCCTCGCCCTCGAACGTGCCGTCGTCCTCGAACTGCAGCGTGTAGTTTCCAGCGACCTGCCAATTCGGCCGCAGGCGGTAATCCGCCTGGAACACCATGCCTTGATAGTCGCGTTTCGGCACGTTCGAGTTGCGGTACTGGATGTTGGTGAAGGTCCCGAAATCCTGTCCGTTCTGGACGACGTCCGTGGTGCCGTTGGCGATATCGATGAAGTCCTCGATGAAGTTGTCCATGTGCCGCATCACATAGGTGACCTGGGCGGAGCCGTTCCTGCCGAGGCGCGTTCCGGCGGAGGCCGTGAATTCCTTCGTCAGCGGCGATGACAGCCCCGACGCCATGAAAACATTCGCCGTTGGGAAGCTGCCGAAGACGGTGTCGTAGTTCGCGGGGTCGAATCCGGGGGCGAAATCCCGGCCCTCGCCGTCCGGCCCGTTGTAGATCCCGATCGTCAGCGCCGGGTTGCCGACCGCGCTGTTCGCGCCGACCTGGGTGTCGTTGTAGCGCCCGGAGTACCAGCCGTAGGTGACGTGGAACACGCTCTTCCCGCTGCCGCTGGGATCGAATGCCGCGGCGAGACGGGGCACGACCGTGTTCGTATCGACGCCGATGATGCCGCCGGTCGAGTGGCTCTTCACCTTCTCGAACCGCACGCCCAGATCGAACGACAGCGCTGGCGTGGCGACCCAATGATCCTGCAGGAACAACGAGTTGTTGTCGGTATTCAGCTCCGCGCCGCGCGTCGCGATCCAGTGCTGCACCTGGGTGTCGCCTGCCACGAACGTCGGGATGATGCGTCCGCTCGGGTCGAACACCGGATTCCCGCTGGCATCGGCGACGAAGTCCGACACGAACACGTAGCTCGTCGCCGATTGCGAATTGCCGCCGGTGCGCGCGCTGCGGTACCACTCCCACCCGGCCTTGAGGTCGTGGCGGCCCGCCTTCGAAAGACTGTACGAGACGTTCGCCGTCAGCTGTCGATTGTTGCGGTCCTCGGGATCCGTCGCATCGAAGTACGGCGCGTTGTATTCCCAGTTCCCGCCGTTCTGCGTGAGCGTAAAGATCGGCGAGTCGATGACGTCGGTGCTGCTGCCGCCCGCGTTCAGAAACGAGAAGTGCCGCTGAGAGTACGCCGCTTCGGCAAACAGCTTCGAACCGAGAATGCCGCGCCAGTTTGCGCCGAACACGTTATTCGGTGTTTTCCGTGTGATCAGCGTTGCGGGATCGATCTCGTAGCCCCCGATCGCCGGGAGGCCTTCCGTCGTCGGATTCGTCGTGAAGTTGCCCTGGAACGTGTGGTTCGCAAACGGCGTCGACGTGAACTTCAGCTCGCCGCGTTTGTTGTCGGTGTCGGTGTCGTACTTGATCCCGGTCGCCGGAAACGAGTCGGACGCGGTCTGTTTCGCGAACCGGCCGGCGGTGAAGAACCAGAGCTTGTCGATCACGATCGGTCCGCCCGCCGTGGCCTCGTACGTCTTGTTCAGGACGCTGGTGCGCGTGGTGTCGTGCGCTTTCTCGAACGGCGTAAGGGTGCTCCACGTCGGATCGGCGAGGTTCATCCGGAAGCTGCCCGAAAACCTGTTCCCGCCGCTCTTCGTGATGGCGTTGATGACGCCGCCCGAGAAACGCCCGTACTCGGCCGAGATGCCCGACGTGAGCACCTGGGTTTCCTGAATTGCGTCTTCGATGAACACGTTCTGAGGCGAGCCGAACAGGTTGTCGTTCACGTCGATGCCGTTGATCATGAACAGGTTGTCGTAGGCGAACGCGCCGTTGATGTTCAGCTGCCGCACGTTTGGCGCCGTGCTTTCGGTGACCGCCGGCGAGAGATTCGCGATACCCTCGAGGTCGCGCCGTGTCGCGAGCGCCTCCACTTCTTCGTGCTTGATATTTGCGCCCACGACGGGCGTGCTGAGGATGGTCGGCGTCTCGCCGGCAACGGTGACGGTCTCCTGCACCTGCGAGATCGACATCGTGACATCGATCTCCGCGACGCCGCCGAGCGGGACCTCGGCCGTCTTCTCGGTGGGCGACATGCCGCTCATCTCGAATTTCAGGTGATATGTCCCGGGCGGGATCGCGCGGAACAGAAAGCCGCCGTCCGTGTCCGTGACGACTGTCCGATCCCCCTGAAGAGCGGGCGACGTTGCGGTGATCGTGGTGCCCGGGAGGGCCAGGCCCTGCTGATCCTTGACCGTGCCGCGGATCGTGCCCGTCTGGACCCCTTGCGCGAAGCTGCCGGCGCTGAACGCGACCAGCAGCGCCATGGTTCCGAATAGCCGTGTCATACAGAATCTCTCCTGACGTGAAACACGAGATCAGCTGCACTCGGCCTGCCACGACGGTCCCTTCAATCGCGAGCCGATGAAAGCGGCGCGATCCCATACTCGGTCGCTGTTTCGCATGTGTTGGAATCCAATCGCGTGGTGACGGGCGACGGTGGTGTGGATCGATCCTTCGCCACTCATACCACCACTCGTCCCAGTGTGTGCAGGCGCGGAGGTTCGCTGTTCGTGATCGCGGGCGGTTGCCGCGCCCGTCAGCAGCTCAGCCTGGCGATGTATAGTCCGTGCGGCACCGAAAAGCAGGAACGCCTCGAGGATGGATCTCGTCCGATTTGTCGTGCTGCTGGCCGGCTGGCTGGCGTGGATGCTTCCGTTCTTCGGCATGCCGAAGCGACAGCGGCCCCAGAGGCGTGACACGCGCGCCCGCTGGGGCATCGCGCTCGAAGCGATCGGGTTCGCATTCGTCTGGAGCGCCTGGGCCTGGGCGCGCGAGCCGGGAGCGTGGCGCTGGGCGGTGGCGGTGCCGCTCCTCGGCGCCGGTTCGCTGCTGTCGTGGACCAGCGCGCGCACGCTGGGCAAGCAGTGGCGCTTCGACGCGGCGCTGAACACGGATCACGAGCTCGTCCAATCGGGTGCTTACCGCGTCGTGCGCCACCCGATTTACGCATCGATGTTCGCGATGATGCTCGGGACCGGCTTTCTCATCACGCGGCTGTGGCTGCTCGCCGCCGCCATCGCGTTCTTCGTTGCCGGCACCGAAGTCCGCATCCGCGTCGAGGATGCGCTGCTCGCGTCCCGTTTTGGCGAGAGGTTCGAGGAATACCGCAGGCGAGTGCCCGCGTACGTGCCGTTCATGCGATGAGGCCAACGCGAAGGTCCGCTCGGAGGGGTCCGAGGGGCGAAACCTTCGGGCACCGTCCGCCGCCAGCGCGAGGTGTGCGCGCAGCTCCGCCTCGGGTCATTGCGTGCCGACCGGGATACGACCCATTCTATTTGGGTGTCAAATGGAGCTCCCCGGCTCCCCCGCTCGCGAGGTTCGCCTCACCACTGAGCCTGCCGATGTCTATTCCCTGCGGGTCCGAAAAAAGAGACGATCTTGAACTCACACGGAGGTAGCGGATGCTGCTCCAGAAGGGCACGATGCGTCGAAGGCGGCCGTTTACAGCGGTTGCCGCATGGTCAATCGCCGTCATCCTCATGGGGCACACCGCCCACGCGGAGGGATTCATCAGCGCGTCGCGTGGGTACACGTTCGGCGGCGATGCCGGGTGCCGCAGCGCCACGGATTGTCAGGACAAGAACTGGAATTGGGGCGGCTCGATCGGAGCCTTGGGTTCATTCGCCGGTTTCGAGGCCGAGTTGACACACGAAGGTGAGTTCACCGGCGACCGGCCGGACCGGACCTCCGTGACCACTGTCATGGGGAACTTCCTGCTCGCGCCGCGGATTGCAATCGTGCAGCCGTACGGGCTGGCGGGCATCGGCGCGATCAGAACCAGGGCCGACGTGAGTGCCGCGTCGCAGACGCAGGTCGGCTGGTCGATTGGAGGCGGGCTCCTCGTGTTCGTCCAGAAGCACATCGGATTGAAGGCCGACGTGCGCTACTACCATTCGTTCGAAAAGCTCGATCTCCTCGGTGTCGAGTTCGCCCACGATCAGAGCAAGATTGATTTCGGCCGCGCGGCGTTCGGCGTGCTGCTGAAGTTCTGAGCGGCGGCGTGCCCTCAATTGATGGACGCCGCGGCGCGGCCCGCGCGTGCGCGTCGTTCCGCCTCGCGGCGCGTTGGTCCAAGCGACAGCGAGCGAATGAGCAGGATGCCGGGTGAGAAGCGCGCCCAGTACCAGCGGAACTTGGCGCGTGCCGTGGCATCCGTCGTGACGACCCGCGTTTCCGTCCGGAAGACGGAATCGTGCGAGCCGATTGCGTCAGCGCGAAGCGTCCACACGATCTTCACGTAGTCCGGTTCATGGAAGGCCGTGAACTCGTGCGGCGGCAGCGGACGGAACACGACGTCCGCGTACCAGGGCTGCGTGACGGCGCCCATGACGACCTCTCGACCGGGCACTTCCGCGAGGACGCTCCAGCCAATCGACTTGGTGAGCGCCAGCAGTCCGTGTGGACGCGTCAAGGTGTCGGGTTCGGCGCCGAGCACGATCTCGCGCGCCCTGAAGATTGCCCTGACAATCGGCACCGCCATCAAGTCCTGCTCGCACGCTGCCGCGAAGGTGACATCTGCCGGAGCGGCAACTCGAATGTGATGCCGTTCGGCGACCTCGAAAACCGGCATGAACTGTTCGAGCAGCGGGTCGGCGTCTTCAGCGCTCGGGGCCGCAGGATGTCCGTACCGGAGCCACGTCGCGCCGACCCAGGCCGCGTACGCGGCGGCCGCGATGCCCAGCGTGCCGGCGGTCCACTTCAACGCCGTTTCACGTCTCGTGTTGATGCGCATCTCACCTCCAGCGGATCACATCTTCCTGATCCGCGCGGTGGCAACGCGTGGTCCCGCAGTGAACGGCGCGAGATGACTCGACGTCGGCCGATCAGTGGCGGAGCGCGACCTGTCGGAAGAAGTCGACCGTGCGCCGCAAGTACTTCTCGAATTCACTCCGATGCTGCTGCCAGCACGCGGCGTCGTCGCATCCATGTGGAGTTCGGGGCCATTCCGCGGATACGTGATAACCAAGCGATTGCAGGCTCCGTACGAATTCCTCGGCAATGGGCAGGCGCGGATCGAGCGTCCCGCACATGACCAGGTACGGGACCTCGCGAGCACCTGCGGCGGCTCGGGTTTCGGCAATGGCAGCGACACGAGGCTGAAACAAGTTCCAAAGGTTATCGGGCAGCTTCGAGGCGTTTGCCGAATCGGCCAGGAAAGCGCGCGCGTTCCGGACTTCCCCAATTTCTTCGATGAGAAGCCGGCCGTCGGGCGTCGTCCACGTTCCGGAGGCCAGTGGGGCAACCGCCGCCACCCGATCGGGATGGGCCAGTGCATAACGGTGCGCGAACTGCCCGCCCCTCGAGTAGCCGGTGAGGAGGATCCTTGGCAGGAGCGCGTATTCCTTGCGGAGCTGCATCAGGACCTGGTCGAGGAATTCGCCTTCGCCCAGGGAGGGAAAACGGCTCGCATTGTCGTCGTCGTTCGAAAAACTCGGCGAGACCACGATCGCGTCAAGTCCGAGATCGGCTGCGAACCATGCCATGCCGGCATTCGGGAACGGAATCCGGCCGTGCTGACCCGCCCCGTGAACCACGACCAGCGCCCAGTACGACTTCGTGCGATCGAAGTCAGGTGGGAAACCCAGGAAGTATTCGCGCTCGGCACCACCGTAGGCGATGGTGCGCCGCACCGGCAGGTAGGTGGTGCCCTTCCCGCGCAGCTGCTCCGTCTGCTGTGTCGTCAGCTCGGTGGCTTCGCGCGTCTGGCTCATGAGAACACGCGATGTCGCGAGGATGGCCACGACACCAACGATCACCGATGCAACTGACTCAGCACTCAGCGGCGTGAGGCGCTGACCAAGCCGAAGGCGAGGTGTGTGATACACTCAGGGCTCCTTTCCTGAGCCTTCCGGCGCCAAGCATCAGCCGCCAGTCTCACCAAAGTTAACGTTCGCAGGTTCTTGCGCGCGTTTCGGCCATACACGTCAGGTGCTGATCCCCGGAAGGTATATACCATGCCGCAGTCCCGTTTACGTACGCGTGGCGTATTCGCCGCGTGCGCTATTCTCGCGTTCTCCCTCGCCGCCCTGGAGCGCTGGGCTGTGCCGAACGTCCTCTCGTCGTCGACCCTTGCGTTCGTCACGATATTCATGATCGGCGGGGCGACTGTGTCGCTCTTTACGTGGCGCAATGCTCAGCCGACCGGCACGGTTGCCCAGTTGCTGCATGCGACTGAGGGTGCGGGCGCTCAGGGCCCGATCGCGCGTGTGAACGCGCGCTCCAAATCGCAGTGACGCGTCTCAGCGCCCGGACTTGATAATGAGGAAGGGTGTCGTGATGACCGCTCGCCACATCGAGCCGGAGCCCAATCAACCAGCCAAGTGCCCGCACTGCGGCGGCCGTGAGATGACGACGACGAGCAAGGTCATCGACACGAACACGTATTGGCGGTGCCTCACGTGCGGTGAGGTCTGGAACCTGGACCGCCGTGAAAACGGCAGCCGATTCTCCTTTCGTCGATGACACGAATGTGTTCGCCGGCGTGGTGCTCGGGCTGGCGAACGTCTCCAACCGCCCAGTCGCAGGTATCTTCGAGGCCTTGGCCCAACAAACCCGTTCTGCCACAGCAGCGCCGAACGCGCGGAACCATGGCGCTTGTCGCGGCCATCGATAACGTGCTCCAAGTAGCCGGCGGGCAGCCTGATTATTGGCGCCTTCGACGCCCTCAACAAGCTGATGGTGTGGGCCGATGTCCTCAAGGGTGCAGTGTCGTCGCACTTCCCGGACAGCTCGATCGAGGATCAGGAGATCGCTTCCTCGGCCCCAGTGTGATATCTCGAGGTAACGGAAGCGACCATACCTGTCCAGATATCTGATAAATTCCTGCGTCGGTTTACAGAGCTCAACTCTGGCGTCGGCATTCGCTAGACATTTGAGAGCTTTGTCGAGATCGTGTTTGACATCTGCTGGCGGTATTCGCTTCAGCAATAGAATGCATTTGAGGTACTTCTCTATAGCCTGCTGGCTTGCCCATAGGTACTGCGATAGCAAACGCGCGCGGCACGCGAGGCGTGCTGCAATGTAGTCGCCATCAGCGGTGTCTCTAAAACAGCGGATTGCGAAATCATTGACCCGCCAACGCAGTTCGCTCGACGCCATCAGAATGTCCGTCCTGGCCCTCGGTATTCCAACGCTCATCTTCTTTGCCTCTTCCTCGTTCGTAACTAAAGTCCCCAACCCTTCTCTTCAAACTGCTGTTTCCACGTCATCGCCAGATCGAACAGCGCCGACGGATCGCGGCCGGCTTCGCTGCGCAGCAACTCGGCGCCAATCTCCACGCGGATTTCGGCGCCGAGTGGATGCGTCCAGAATGAGCACGTGGCCGTCCGCCGGCCCTTTCGCAGATGCCAAATCTGCTCGAACGGCTGCGGACGGTCGTGATATTCGGGAAAGTTGAATGATCCGTCACTCACGAGACTTGCCTCGCGGGATTGATCCACGACGTGAGGTCTCTTTGATCTTCACGCCCCTTGACTGCAGCCATTGCCGAAGCGCCCGGCGAACCTGCTCCGACGGCTGAACACCGTCACGCTGCCACACATAATCCATCCCTTCGTACAACTCGTCATCGAGTCGGATCGTTCTGCCTCGTCGGATTGGTGCCATTGTAACCTACTGTAACTCACATTCTGCAATTCAGCTAAGCAAACAAACGCGCATTTGGGACGCCGGTTCTCGTCCGCCGTGCTCACGCCACAACCAGATCGTGCCTGATGTCCCCCTCTTGTGATAGAGTCGCCCCCACTCGACGCGAACGCAGATTCTAGTTCGGCTGCTTGGTACGTCGCGGCAAAGCCTTGTCGCATCGGTCTGAGCCAGTGCGAAACCAAGGCGTGATGCGCGTCTCCCGACGAGCGTGGTAACGATACTGGCTGGGGCGATTTCACTGCCATTGCCGGCGGTCTGGAAGGAATTTCAATGACGAACTCATTTGTCGTGTGCGCTCTCGCGTTGACGGTCACAGCGACGGCGCTCGTCTCCGGTCAAGGACAGCAGGCGACAGATTCGGACGCAGTCGCGACGGTCACCAAGATCGAAAACGATGCCATCAAAGCCGTGCTGGCAAACGACTCGTCGTTCTACGAGAAGTTCCTCGCGAGTGACTACACGGGCGGGACGAGTCGCGGCACATGGGATACCAAGGCGTCGACGCTGGCGGACATGAAGGACACAAAGAACAACAAGACGAACAGTCAGAATCTTACCGACCTGAAAGTGCGCGTCCATGGCGACGTCGCCATTGCGACCTACAGGAGCACCTACGATGCGGTGGTCCGTGGAGAGCACTACGCCAGAACAGTTCTGTGCACGGACGTGCTTCAACAGCAGAACGGCGGCTGGAAGCTAATGGCGAACCACTGCTCTCAAGCCTCCAAATAAGCAGCGACTACGCTGCTTCGGCGACGGATTGACGGCCACGACAAACAGCCCGGTCGAAACCTTGAAAAAGCAAAGCCTACGATAGGCTGTTGAACGGGTGAGCCCAACGCGCGTCGATGTGCAGCATAAAATCTCCAGTCGTCTGTGCGGCATCAACCATCGCTGGGACTATCATATGGGCCGCCTAGGAGGGCAGATGAAGAAGTTATCGGTCGCGTTGGCGATTGCGGCAGCCTTTCTGACCGCCGGCTCCATTCGGATCATTGCCGGCCAGGAGAAGTCCGCAAAGACGGGCAAGCTGATGTACGTCTCGTCTGAGAGCGCGGACTACAAAGAGAGGCCGGGGCAGCAGGGAGTGACGATGGCGGTTATCTGGGGTGATCCCGACAAAGGAGCGCACGCGACGTTTACGAAGTTCGCACCAGGCTTCGACGCCGGGATGCACACCCATACCAACGATGTCTGGATCGTCGTCTTGAAGGGCGCGTATCTCTACAAAGACGAGGGCGGCGACAAGCGCGTGGGGCCCGGGGAGTTCATTCGAGTTCCAGGCGGCCACAAACACTGGAGCGGCGGGGACAAGACCGAAGGCGCCCTGTTCTATCAGGAGGGAGCTGGGAAGTTCGATCTCGTGCCGACGAAATAACCATCGGCAAGAGACGAAGCGTTCATTCGCCAAATCGCCGAACCGACGCGGCAAAGTCGATGAAGATCATCCGAGGGGTGGTCCGAGCCACCCCTAAACCGGGGCGTCCGAATCCGCAAGCACCAGCCGCAATACGGGTCAGCCGCCGCCACTTCACGCCCGCGCTTCGCCTGATCTGACACGCAGCGGCTTTCTCACCGGAAGTTCTCAATCAACATCAGGTCGGCCCGTGAGAGGACCTCTCTGCGATACACGATCGCGTTGCCGTCGGGAGCCACGCTCAACCCCAGTGGCCGATCCCCCACTCCCTCCAGCGTGCCGAGGCGCTCGTCGCGGCCCGTCCTCGGGTCCATGACGTGAAGCGGTAGCTCGGGAGTCGGATCGCACGGCACGTAATACACGCCCGCGGGCGCCGACGCCAAACGCGCTGTTCTTGACACACCCGACCAGCTGGCGCGCGTCACTTCACGATCGAGTGCGCCGAGATACGCGGTGTAGAGCGCCCGCATCTTGCCTTTGCCAGTAATCGGTCCGCCCTGCTCCACGAGTCGCACGAACATCGCAGAGCGGAAGAGCCTCGCCTCGGAGTACGCCTCCTGCAGTCCGCGCAACGTCTCCGGTGCATCGCTGTCGGGTGCATCGCGCCGCACGCTCTCCAGCAACTCGCGCTTCGCGTCCGCCACTGCGGACCAGAACACCTCTGAGCGCTCCAGCGTCTTGCCCGCCGCGAGCGTTCCCGCGATGAACTGCCCCGTCTTCTCGTCGCGCGTCGGCTGTGTGCCGAGCGCCTCGAGCGCTTCGCGGACGAAGGTTTCCACGTCGAGCGCGTCAGCCACGGCCGTCCCTCCAGAACAGCGTTGCGGTCGCAGCCGACGCTGATGGCGCCAGCACGCGGCGAACGCCATGCACCTGGATGAATCGCTGCTGCTCCGCGGCCTGTCGAAACGAGAGCCGACGGCGACGCTTCTCGCGGGTGTTCAGCGCGGGCCGGAAGGCCGCGCGATCGAGTCCGAGCCACCAGGACGCGCGCCCATGCGCGCCGAGTTCGTTGCGCGGCTGATTACTCACGTCGAAGGCCCCCAAACGGACGCGCACGCGTCGTGCCCCCGAGTGGTCACCCGCCACTCTTCCAAGGAAACTGCGCGAAGTGCGTATGGCTTGCAACCATCCTTGCAACGGACCGCAGGAATCCGTGCCTTTGGCGCCGTTTGCCAACGTTGGGATGCCAAGGCAAGCGTGTCCGGCAGGCAAGCACATGGCCGGCACACAGATCACAGGTCATTTGTTGTCGATGAGCTTGTAGCTGATCAGTGTGACTCCGTTTCCAATGTCAACGCTCACAGTAGCGGGTCCGGCAATGGTGATCTGCCGCCCTGACGCATTTTCATCAACGCGGTCCCTGGAAGAGACGTTCGCCGCCAACAGCACCTCCAGCCCGAACCCCGCCGCAGGTACTGGGGCGACACCGACCCTGGATAGTGGGCCAGTTGAGTTCGAAACAAAGTTCACGATGACCAACAATTGCCCCGCCGGGACAGGGATTGCGATGGATTTGTTGGGCTCATCCGAGTCGATAATCCTAGTGATCAGCATCGATGGTCCCTCTTAGTTGTTGTTGAGTTCATACGTAATCAGGTACTCACGCACTTTCAGCGCCCGCGCGTAGGTGAACACAGTGGCGAAGGCCGGCATCCTCATCGGCCTTCGGCCTCCAACATCCGCTGAGCACGTTCCCACGCACGTTCATCTCTGAGAGAGACAGGCGAAGCCTGGATCTCTCTGTTCTTATGTCGTTGCACTTTCTGCAACGGGGTCAGACGCAAGTGGCAGTCCTGCAACAGCTACGAGAGTCGCCATCACGCAATGGACGTTGCAGTTTTTGCTACGCCCTGTAGCAGTTTCTGCAACGGGGGCGTTGCGGTTTTTGCTACGGGGTATCGGGGTCATGTCGATGACGCCCGCGGCCTGTAGTTCCTGCAGTCCCGCCACGATCGTGTGAGCTGATCCACCGAACTCCCGCTGCAGCTTCCGCGCGCTCGTGAGCCACTGCCCTGTCTGCACCTTGATGCGTTGTCCGTCGCTCAGCGAAACCGTCTGGGGTGCGTGCGGCGCTTCCATCGCGAGATAGATCCACAGCCGCAGCCCACGCGGAGACAGCTTCCACAATGGCGATTGCTGCACGCGCGGCGAGACGCGCAGGCCGTAATCACGCACGATGCTCCTCGAGTTCGCGGAGTCGCAGGCTGATGGGATCGAGCGAGAGGACGACAGGAACTTCTGGCCCGCGGCGATTCTTCGCGAGCCGGCACTTGATCGTCGGAGGGTTCGCCGTCGAAGTCACGATTTGCCCCATCGCCACCAGAAAATCGCAGTTCTCTTCGTAGGCGCCGCTGTCGCGTGCACTTTCGAGCGGAACCGGATCGGCATCCTGCTTTCCGGCACGGTTGGCCTGGACGACGGCCACGACGATCGTTTCAAGCTGTCGCGCGAGTTGCTTCAACCCGATCGCCCTTTCGGTGGCGCGCTCGTACGCGGATCCGCCGCGTCCGGCGCGAACGAGACCGCAGTGGTCCACGACTACAGCCATGAGCGGCATCGGGCCGATCTGCCGCATTAGGTCCTTGGCCGCACCCTCTATCTGCGCGAGACTGACAGCGCCGCAATCGAGGAAGTAGACGTTTTGATGCTTCTGGACGAATGCCTCGACATGGAGGGTGTCAGTCCGCGCTGCGACTTCGAGCGCATCGTCCGTACGGCGGAAGTGCATCCGCAGCGTGCGGCCGATCAGTTGCGCGCAGCGGCATCTCCAGGTTGCACACCAGGACGGCCGCGTCCGGGCGCTGTCGTACCATCTCGTCAACGATAGCCATCGTTAGCAGCGTCTTGCCGCTGCCCGTCCGCGCGAGGATGCCAAGCAGTTCGCCGGGCTGTAGGCCGCGCGTGGCTCGATCCACACGCGGAATGCCGATGCGGAGGCGTGGAGTGTGCTCTTCGCGTATGGCCGCGCTGCGCCATTGCGCTAGCGCGCCATGAATCGAGATTGCGGCAGAAGTCCGGAACGGTTCGCCACGATGTAGCAGCGAGTGCGTGGCTTCGGCCGCCGGCTGGCTGAGCGGCCCGAACGCGATGTCGTCCGCCGTGAGCTCGGTCATTCGTCGTTGCTCTCCGACGCGTCCAGCCGTTGGAGTTCAGTGCGGATTCGTCGAAGGCGCGGACTCAAGAACTTCACGCGTTCGTTGAACCTGCCCATCTGCGTTACGATTCCGGCGATTTCCGCCAGGATGTTGTCCTCGGCGGCCAAGAGTTCCTTTGGTTAAAGTGTTCGTGTCGTTCAGCAGTCAGCCCCTGGTGACGATCGAGCGGTAGCACGTTGCAAGCGTGCGCCGCTCTCGCTTTTTCTGCCCAGCCACTTTTTGATCTCCTGCGGCGTGGCGCACGCCTCTAACCACTGATCGATCCACTCATCGCGGAATCGCAGCTCTCGCCGGCCACCGATGCGCGCGCAGCGTAAACGACCCGCGGCAGCCTCTCTGTAGATCGTCTTGCTGCCAACCACGGCGCGCGCTGCGGCTTGTGCCACCGTGCGCCAAGGCGTTGAAGTACTGGCCGTTGTCACTGCTGCGCATCTCCGGAACACAGACTGTCGCCGGTCTTGGCTTCCAGATCGGCGATGCCAGACAGATTCACGATTACTAGCGCGGAGAAGGCGCGCCAGACGTGAGGCAAAACGACGGCATCCGCTGGAATCGCCATCATTTGAGGAAGGGCTCCGCCTAGATCCGGTTCGTACGCGTATGTCAGACCGAAGTAGCTGAACTCGTCGCGCTTCTGACCAGGACAGCGCACCTGCCGCCAGAGTTGAACGTCGCGGACGTGTTGGGCTGCCATCTCTTTGGGGACTTCGGCGATGCGCACGCGCTTCGCGCGGATCTTCTTCCCGACCGTCCGCGCAAAAGGACGAAGCGATGCCTGGAAACCTTGTTCGATAGCGACGTCGTCGAACTGGTGCAATTCTTCCAAGCCCCTGAGGTACGTGAGGGTGAACCCCATGAGCCCCGCGGGGAGGTTGATGCCGCTGAGCCTCTCGGCGACGTGCGCTTCGATGAGATTGAAGAAACCGAACTGTCGGTGATGCCCCGGTCCTGAACCTTCTGCCACATCAGCGGACACGACGCCCTGCTTCAACCAGTGCGTGAGATGGGACCGCGACGCTCCAGTGAGCTGCATCAAGTCGCGGAAGCTGTATGTCTTCATGTGATGGCGCCTCAAGCGAACATTTCTCGCTTGCCAGGCCATTATAAGCGAGAACTTCTCGCTTGTTCAAGCTAACGTCAGAAAAGTGGCGCTGGCGGTTCCGGCCCGCGTTGCAACCTCGTTGCAAACAGAAAAAGCCCGGTGCGGATCACCGGGCCATAACTATTTGATTTTATTGGTCGGGGCGAGTGGATTCGAACCACCGACCCCTCGGTCCCGAACCGAGTGCTCTACCAGGCTGAGCCACGCCCCGACAGGCGAGAATGTGCGAAAGCCTGCCGGGGCCGGGAACCACGGCAGGAGCCCCATTCTACCTCAACTCACAGCTCCTGCAGATCGTGCCCCGCGACGATGCGGCCGCTGAAGTGGCGCCGAGCCGGGGCAATCCACTCCTCATCGGGAATCGGCGGCCCCGCTGACGGGACGAAGTGAGAGAGCACGAGGGTCTTCACTCCCGCTTGGGCGGCGATCCGTCCCACGTCTTCCGCCGCCGTGTGGCTCTCCAGGATGTGATGCCGAAGCGCGGGCGAGAAGCCGGCAGGTACGCGGTCCGGCAGCATCACCTCGTGGACGAGCACATCGGCGCCCCGCGCGAGTTTCACGAGGCTCGCGGACGGCCGCGTATCGCCGGAAAAGACGATCGACCGATCCGGGCATTCGAAGCGATACGCAAGTGCAAGCGGGACGAGAGGGTGCTCGACGACAGCCGCCGTGACCGTGACTCGATCGTCGCGCATCACCAGCCCACCGCGCGGGATTTCGTGCGCGTGTACCAGCGACCGCAGGTGCGGCTTCCCTTCGTCGCGCTCGCGCACGTCGAGATCCGGCCCGCTCATTTCGAAGAACGACTTCGTGATGCGGTCCAGAGGCGGCGGACCCCAGGTGTCCACCGGCGTGGTGAGCGCGCCGCCCACGCGAGCAGCAGGAGGGTGCCGTAGTCGGCGGCATGATCGGAATGGAGATGCGTCAGCAACACATGACGGATGCTGCTGAGCGGGACGCCTGCGAGCACGACCTGACGCGCGACGCCGTTCCCGCAGTCGACGATGTAGGTGCGATCGCCGACGAGGACGGCTTGTGCGGGCGCCGCTCGCGTGGCCTTCGGAGTTGGGCCGCCGGCAGTCCCGAGCAGGATCAGCCGCGTTCGCAGCGGCTGCGATCGCGCACGCGACGCGCTCACCGCCCCGCCGCCAATCGCCGCGATGAAGGCCCGTCGCGTAAGAGGAGGATTCGTCCGCGCCACACTGGAGGTCATGTCAAACACCGGTACCCGTTGGCGGTGTGCGAGCGAGCAGCGCGAGCGAGCCACGCGAACGGAGCGCGCCGGCGGCGGCGCGCGAGAGAGCGTGTTGGGGAGTCCGAGGGGCAACGCCCCTCGGATGAGATCAGATCCACCCCCGCGCGCGATAGTACAGCAGTCCGCCGTATTCGTGCGCGACCGCCTCGAGCTTCTCGAGCCGAATCCAGGGCTGATCCCCGTCGATCACCCACGTCCGCACCGGTTCCGACGTCACGCGCAGGCCCTCGTGCACGAAGGCCAGCCGCGCCCGGCGCATGTGCGCACCGTCCGTCACCAGCACGAGGCGCTGCCATCCGCGCGCTCGGGCGAGCCGCGCGACATTGATGGCGCTCCCCCGCGTGTTCGGTGACTGATCCTCGACGATGATGGACGCCCTCGGGACACCGAGCTCGCCGAGGAACTGGACCGACGCCGCGAGCGCATCGCCCGCGTCCGGTTCCGTCGGGCGCCCGCCGGTGATGACGACCGCAGGGGCGACGCCCGCGTGATACAGCCGGCTCGCCGCAATCGCACGCCGCAGGCCCGACTCGTTCAGCTCGCCATCGAGCCTCGCCCAGGCGGAGAGGAGGACGATCGCGTCGGAGCGCGCCGCGTCCGTCACGGGCATCAGCGGCTGCGCCAGCCAGTCGGTGATGGGCGTATAGAAAATGATGAGCAACGCAGTGCCATAGGCGGTGACGACCCGACGCAATGCTGTCGCCAGGCGGCCAAGTTCGATGCGATTCACTCGTCAATTATGGCCGCGGACTGACGCGGACTTACGCGGACACGCGGACTACAATTGGGTGAGGTGTCGAAATGCAGAACACACTTCGATTGCTCGTGCTCGCGGCGCTGGTGGGCTCGGGGGTGTCGCCTGCTTCGCGGTTCCCGGATCCCGCGCACGACATCAAGGTTGCGGCGGCTGGTACACAGCAGACCGCGGTCCTTGCGGGCGGGTGCTTCTGGGGTGTGGAGGCAGTGTTCGAGCAGCTCGCGGGCGTCTCGGACGTCGTTTCCGGATACGCAGGCGGAAGCAGCGCGACGGCGCACTACCAGGTCGTCAGCACGGGCACGAGCGGACACGCCGAGTCGGTGAAGATCACGTTCGACCCCGCGCGGATCTCGTACGGCCAGCTGCTCAAGATCTTTTTCGCGATCGCGCACGACCCGACCGAGCTGAATCGCCAGGGACCTGACGACGGCACGCAGTACCGATCGGCCATCTTCTACGAGACGCCGGAGCAGAAGACCGTGGCCGAGGCGTATATCCAGCAGCTCGAGGCTGCGAGAGTGTTCCCGCGCCACATCGTGACGCAGGTGGTGCCGCTGCAGGGCTTCTACCCCGCCGAGGGGTATCATCAGAACTTCCTCGACAACAACCCGACGGACCCCTACATCGTCTACAACGACCTGCCGAAGCTGGCGCACCTGAAGAAGCAGTTCCCGGAGATGCTGAAACGGAAGTAGGCCGCGGAACACACGGAACTCGGGAGCCACCGAACACACGGAACACACGGAACTTGGGAGCCACGGAACACACGGAAGCCACGGAACTCGGGAGCCACGAAACCCACGGAACCCACGGAACCCACGGAACCCACGGAAGCCACGGAACTCGGGAGCCACGGAACACACGGCGGCGGTTCCGGGCTCAGGATCGACGCGTCTGCGGCCGTGGGTCGAGATCGAGTTGCAGGCGTTCGAGCGATTCGAGCGCGGCGTAATCCGTGAGATCCGGATGAAGCGGCGTGATCGAGATGAAGCCGTCGCGAATTGCCTGGTAGTCGGATCGATCGTGCGGCTCCCAGTCGTTCTGCCCTTCCTCGATCCAGTAGTACGGCTGCCCTCGCGGGTCGCAGCGCTCGTCGACGACGGTGATGTGGTTGCGGCGTGCCTGAACGGTCAGCCTGACGCCGCGAGGCGGCGCGGACGGCACGTTCACGTTGAGGAAGGTCCGCGGCGCGAGTCCCTGGCGAAGCACCATCGTGGCGAGCGATGCGGCGGCCGCGGCGGACGGGCCGAAGTCATACGGGCCCGTCGTGCGTTCGAGCGAGATCGCGATGCTGGCGACCCCGAGCAGCGCTCCTTCTAGCGCGCCCGCCACCGTCCCCGAATACGTCACATCGTCACCAAGGTTCAGGCCCTTGTTGATCCCGGAGACGATGAGGTCCGGAAAGCCGTCGAAGAGCTTGCTGATGGCGATGTTCACGCAATCCGTGGGTGTGCCGTCCACCTCGAACACCGACTCACGGACCTGATCGATCCTCAACGGCCGGCGCAGCGTGAGCGCGTGTCCGATGGCGCTGGCTTCCGCGTGCGGCGCCACGATCGTGACGTCGGCGAGTGGACGGAGAGCGTCAGCGAGCGCGTGAATGCCCTCGGAGCGCACACCATCATCGTTCGTGACCAGGATTCGTGGCATTTTGCTGACGGGAGAACATCAAGTATAGCAGCAGGCTCGCGGCGAGCGCGAGCGATGCGCCGGTGAGGAAGGCGGCACGCGGCGATACGCGCGTCCAGATCAAACCGAACAGCAGGCTCGCGGCGAGCTGGCCGAACCCGATCGCCGCGTTGTAGACGCCGAACGCCGTGCCGCGGCTCGACGCGGGCGCCATATCGGCGACCCACGCCTTCTCCACTCCTTCGGTTGCGCCGAAGTACAAGCCGTACGCGAGGAACACGGCCACGACCATCGGCAAGTGCGTGAAGTATCCGAACGCCGCGTACACGGCCGCGTACCACATCCACCCCGTCGCGATCAGCGTCCGGCGCCCGAGCCGGTCCGACAGCGCACCGCCCAGCACGGATGACGTCATCTTCACGACGTGGAGCGCCGACCAGAGAATCGGGATCCAGACCGAGGAGACGCCGAGGTCACCGAGGCGAAGCAGCAGGAATGCGTCGCTCGCGTTGCCAAGCGAAAAGATCGTGATGACCGCAATGGCGGTGTAGAAGGCGGATGGAAGGCGACCTGCCGGTGCGAGCGCCGGCCGGCTCTCGCGCGCCGCTTGCGCTCGCGTCTCCGGCACCGCAAGCAGGATCAGGACGACGATGACGCCAGGGACGAGCGTCAGCGCGAACAGCGCACGGTAGCCGCCCGGGTGGAAGGAGAGATACGCCGCCGCCACGAGCGGCCCGATCACGGCGCCGGCGTGATCCATCGCGCGATGAAAGCCGTACACCCGCCCGCGTTTGTCCGGGGGCGCGAATCGAGCGAGCATCGCGTCGCGCGGCGAGGTGCGAATGCCCTTTCCGAGCCGATCGACGAATCGCAGCCCGAGGACCTGCGTCCAGCTTCCGACGAGCGCCATGAGCGGCCGCATGAACGACGACAGCCCATAACCGGCCAGCACGAGACGCTTGGGCGTGCCCCACCGATCCGTCAGCCATCCGGAGATGATCTTGAGAATGCTGTTCGCACCCTCGGCTACGCCTTCGATGACGCCGAGCGACATCGCGCCCGCCCCGAGCACGCGGGTGAGGAACAGGGGCAGCAGCGGATATACGATCTCGCTAGCCGTGTCGGTGAAAAAACTCACCCACCCGAGCAGCCAGACCGGCCGGGACAGCCCGTATCGATCGAGCGGGTGACCGGAGGGATCTCTCCCGTACGGCGCCGGCGGATCGACAATGCGAGGAGCGGATTCCATTACCATCGCTGATCTTATGGTGTCGCAGCCGTTCGATGCCGTCCTGCTCGTCGCGTTCGGCGGCCCCCAGGGTCCCGCGGACGTGCGGCCCTTCCTTGCCAACGTGCTGCGCGGCCGCCGGGTGACGCCAGAGCGTATCGAGGAAGTGGCGCATCATTACGAAATCTTCGGCGGTGTCTCCCCGCTCACCGACCTGACGATGCGTCAGGGGCGTGCGCTCGAGGGGCGCCTCAGAGACCGAGGGCTCGCGCTGACGGTGCACATCGGCATGCGCAACTGGCATCCGTTTCTGAGCGACGTCCTCGCGGATCTCTCGAGGCAGGGCGTGCGGCGCGTCATTGGCGTCCTCGCGGCCGCACAGCGCAGCTATTCCGGCTGCGCGCAGTACAAGGAGAACGTCCGCGATGCGCGCGGCACACTGCGCGCGCGTGGACTGCCCGATGTCGCGGTGATGTACGTGAACGACTGGCACGAGCATCCAGGATTCATCGAAGCCAACGCCGATCATGTTCGCGAAGCGATCGCGCGCCTGCCGGACCGCCTGCAGCAATCCGCGCGACTGGTCTTCACGGCGCACAGCATTCCCGTGCCGATGGCGGCGCGCTATCCGTACGAGCGCAACCTCCATGTCTCGGCGCGACTCGTCGCGGAGGCCGTCGGACGTTCCGATTGGACGCTCGTGTACCAGAGCCGCAGCGGCCGGCCCGAGGATCCCTGGCTCGAGCCGGACGTCGTCGACTACCTGCGGACCGAACACGGCAGCGGGCTTCGGGCCGTCGTCCTCTGCCCCATCGGTTTTCTGTGCGATCACGTGGAGGTGCTGTACGACCTCGACGTCGAGGCGGCGGAGGCATGCCGCCGGATGGGACTTCCCATGGCGCGCGCGTCCGCGGTGAACGTGCACCCGGGCTTCGTCGACGCGCTAGCCGACGCTGTCGTGGACGTGTGGACCCGATATGGACGGGCAGTGCCGCTGATGGTCGGCATCTGAGCTTGCCGGTCGGCGCGCTTTCTCAACCGAATGCCGCCATTTCTCGTCCAAAATAGCGCCATGCAACACCTCATCCGGATCGTCCCGTACATGTTCGGTCTTTCGATTGCCGCGGCGGCTCCCGCCGGCGCGCAAGTCGAAGTCCGCCAGCAGATTGAGATTCAGGCGCCAAGGCCGGGCGAAGGGCCGGGCCCTGCCGGCCCGAACCGTCAGACGAAGACGGGTACCGGCCGGATCCGCGGGCGCATCGTCGCCGCCGACGCGGGGACGGCCGTTCGCCGGGCGCAGGTGCGCATCTTCGGTCCGGAGATCGGATCGAAGGCGTCGCTGACCGATGCCGACGGGCGCTACGAATTCCGCGATCTGCCCGCCGGGCGGTTCAACCTGACGGTCACGAAGTCCGGGTTCGTGATGATGCAGTACGGGCAGAACCGGCCGTTCGAGCCCGGCCGGCCGATCGAGCTGGCGGATGGCCAATTCATCGACAAGGCCGACGTCGCGCTGCCACGCGGCAGCGTGCTCTCGGGCCGCGTCGTCGACGAATTCGGAGAGCCCGTTGCCGACGCGATGGTCGCCGCCATGCGCATGCAGTTCATGAACGGACGCCGCAGGCTGATGAACACGGGACGCAGCGTCCAGACGAACGACCTGGGGCAATTTCGGGTGTACGGTCTGCCGCCAGGCGAGTACTACGTCAGCGCGACGCTGCGATCGTTCGAGATGATGGCGATGGATTCGATGTCTGGTGCCGGTGGGCCGGTGGGATCCGCGCCGTCATCTGGATACGCGCCGACCTACTACCCCGGTACAGCCAGCCCGAACGACGCGCAGCGCGTCTCGGTCGCCGTGGGTCAGGAGCTCTCGAGCGTGGACATCGCGCTCCAGCCCGTGAAGCTGGCGAAGGTCACGGGCACCGCGATCGGGTCCGATGGGAAGCCGCTGTCGAGCGCGATGATCACACTGATCCCGAACATGCGCGAAGCGATGTTCTTCATGCCCGGCGGCAACTCGCGTACCTCCAAGGACGGCCAATTCACGATCGGCAACGTGGTGCCCGGCGACTATTCGCTGCAGGTGCGATCCACGGGCGCGATGATGATGGAGATGGGCGGCGGTGCGATGGTGTTTGCGATGGGCCCTGACGGCCCCGCAGGCCCCCCGGCGCCGCGTGCCGACCCCGAATTCGCGAGCGTACCGGTGAGTGTCAGCGGCGAAGACGTTACCGGCCTCGTGGTCGTGACCACGCACGGAGCGAAAGCCAGCGGACGCCTCGTGTTCGAAGGCGGCTCGAAGCCGGAGGGCATCAACGCCATTCGCGTGATCGCGCCGTCGGCAGATCCTGATTCGGGTCCGATGCCTGGCGCCGGCGCTTCGCCGGTGAAGGACAACGGGACGTTCGAGGTGAGCGGGCTGATTGGCGCGCGCATGTTCCGCCTCATCAACCTGCCGCGAGGATGGACGCTGAAGAGCGTGAAAGCGAACGGAGCCGATGTCACCGATACCGGAATCGATTTCAAACCAGGCGAAGAGGTCGGCGGCATCGAGGTGGATCTGACGCAGCACGGGACGTCTATCTCCGGAATGGTCAACGACGGCCGGGGCACGCCGGTGAAGGACTACACCGTCGTCGTCTTCTCGGACGACCAGCAGAAGTGGGCGCTGCCGATGAATCGATGGACGTCGTCGGCGCGACCTGACCAGGACGGCCGCTTCAAGGTGAGCAACCTGCCGCCCGGCGGGTACTACGCGATTGCCGTCGAGTACGTCGCGTCCGGCGAGTGGAACGATCCGGAGTGGCTCGAGCGCGCGCGCACCGGCGCCACGCACTTCTCGCTCGACGACAGCGGGAATGCGACGTTGACGTTGAAGTTGTCGCAGTAACGTTCGTGGCTTCCGCCTTCAGGCGGAAGAGGCGTTGTCCTCGTCGGACCGCAGCAGCTCCTCGGCATCCTCCTCCTGGGCGGGGCCGACGCGGCGCGCGTACGCGAACGAGATGAGAAAGATCGCGATGATCAGCGCGAAGGAAATCCAGCGGTTCACTTCGAACTCGATCAGCCCGCGGACCCGCAGGAAATCCAGCAGCAGCTTCGAGCCCACCCAGGCGATGATGATGAACGCGCCGTCCACGAGCGCCGGATACTTGCGCACGATCGCCAGCAGCTGCGCGATGACAACCCGGATCGCCACGATGCCGATCAGCCCTCCGGCGAGCACCACCCAGGTCTTCCTCGACATCGCGACCGCGACCAGGATCGAGTCCACGGAAAACGCGATGTTCACGAGCTCCACTTTGACGACGGTCGCCCACAGCGCTGACATACCGAGCCACGGCTGCGCCGGCTTTGGCTTGCTGCGCTGCTCCGCGTCGCCGCTCTGGAAGAAGTGCTTGTACGAGAGGTACAGGAGATAGAGCCCGCCGAGCAGTTTCACCCACTCGATCCGAATCAGGTGCGTCGCGAGCAGCGTCGCGACGATTCGAAAGCCGAACGCCCCGACGAGCCCGTAACGGAGCGCCTTGCGCTGGTCGTAGCGCGGCAGCCCCAGGATCATGATCGCCAGGACGAGCGCGTTGTCGGCGCTGAGGAGTCCTTCGAGCAGGACGAGCAGCCCGATGGTGACGAAGTCCGCGGGCTGAACGCTCATGCGCGAACGTCGATGTGATCGCCGACCTTGACACGTGGCGTATCAAGGTCTAACGTGGGATCGTGACGGCGGCGCCCAGACGCAGGACGGCAACAGCTCTGGTGGGGGAATACTGACATGAGCGTCCCGGACGAAGATCTCTACTTTATCAGCATGGCCGCGCGGCTGCTGGAGATGCATCCGCAGACGCTGCGCAAGTACGAGCGTCTGGGTCTCGTCCAGCCGGCGCGCACGATGGGCAGCATGCGCCTCTACTCGCGCGATCAGCTGGAACGCCTGAAGCTCATCAAACATCTGGTCGACGACGCGGGCGTGAACCTCGCAGGCGTGAGGCGCCTGTTGACGATCGCCGAATCGCTCGAGCGCATCCGGCCGCTGATGACGCGCCAGACGGAGCGCCACGCGCGGCGACGCCTGATTGAAGAGATCGAACGGATCAGCGAGATCGTCGGACTCTGATGGAATTCAAAGACTATTACGCAACGCTTGGACTGACGAAGACCGCCTCGGAGAAAGAGATCAAGGCGGCGTACCGGAAGCTCGCGCGCAAGCACCATCCGGACGTCAACCCGAGCGACAAGGCGGCCGAGGCGAAGTTCAAGGAGATCAACGAGGCGTACGAGGTGCTCGGCGATCCCGAGAAGCGACGCAAGTACGACGAGCTCGGCGCGAACTGGCGCCAGTACGAGCAGGCGCAGCAGCAGGGCTACGGCTGGCCGGGTGGCGCGCCGGGCGGCGGCGCTCCGGGCGGTGGCTTCGGGGGCGGCGAGGGCGCGTGGACCATCAACATGGGCGGTCCGGGCGGCTATCGCACGATGACCGAAGACGAAATGCGGGAGATGTTCGGGACGGAGGATCCCTTCTCCGATTTCTTCCGCACGTTCTTCGGCGGCGGCGGCGCGGAACCGCGCGCGCGCGGTGGCCGCGCGCGTACGCAGAAGGGGCGCGACCTCGAACACGAGGTCGAGCTGACGCTGGAAGAGGCGTATCACGGCGCGACGCGGCGGATCACGATCAATCAGGGCGGACACGTGCGCAGCATCGACGTCCGCATTCCGCCAGGCATCAAGGAAGGCTCGCGCGTGCGCGCGGCAGGCGAAGGCGAAGCCGGATCGAATGGCGGATCCGCGGGCGATCTCTTCCTCCGCGTCCACATCCGGCCGCACGCGGTGTTCGAGCGCGACGGCGACGATCTCCATGTGAAGATTGCCGTGCCGGTGACCACGGCCGTCCTCGGGGGCGAGGCGCAGGTCCCGACGATCACCGGGTCCGTCCGCCTGAAGGTGCCCGAGACGACGCAGCCCGGAACCAAATTCCGGTTGAAGGGGCATGGGATGCCGCTCGTCGGCAAGGGAGATGCACGCGGGGATCTGTACGCGATGGTCGACGTGCAGCTGCCGCGTTCGCTGACGAAAGACCAGCGCGCGCACTATGAGGCGTTGAAGAAAGTGGAAAGCGCTCCACGGACTTGAATGAGGGCATCACCGCCTGCGGCCCGCGCGAGGCGGCCGAGCGAGCATTGAGAGATGAATATCAATAAGTACACGGAAAAAGCGCAGGAAGCGATCCTCGGCGCGCAGCAGCTCGCCGATCATGAGGGGCACCCCGAGATCACGCCGGAGCACCTCCTGCTCACCCTCGTCGATCAGCAGGGCGGCATCGTTCCGGAAATTCTCCGGAAGATGAACGTCGACCCGGCGGCCGTTTCGACCGCGATCCGCACCGAGCTCGGACGCAATCCACGCGCTCACGGCGGATCGCAGCCGTCGCTGTCGGCGCGACTCCGGCAGGTCACGAACGCCGCTGAAGCAGAGGCCGAACGGCTGAAGGACGAATTCGTCAGCACCGAGCATCTGCTGCTCGCCATTGCCGGCGAAGGCGGCCGCGCGCCGGCCGCCCGGATCCTGCAGCAGTTCGGCGCCGGGCACGACGCGATCCTCCAGGCCATGACGTCGATCCGCGGATCGCAGCGCGTCACCTCGCAGAATCCCGAGGGCACGTATCAGGCGCTCGAGCGCTACGGGCGCGACCTCACCGACCTCGCGCGCAAGGGCAAGCTCGATCCGGTCATCGGACGTGACGACGAGATCCGGCGCGTCATCCAGGTCCTCTCGCGGCGCACCAAGAACAATCCCGTGCTGATCGGCGAACCCGGCGTCGGCAAGACCGCCGTCGTCGAAGGGCTTGCGCAGCGCATCATGCGGCAGGACGTGCCCGAGGGCCTGAAGAACAAGAAGATCGTCGCGCTCGACATGGGTGCGCTCGTGGCCGGCGCGAAGTACCGCGGCGAGTTCGAGGAGCGGCTGAAGGCCGTCCTCAAGGAAGTCGCCGACGCGCAGGGGCAGATCGTTCTTTTCATCGACGAGCTGCACACAGTGGTCGGCGCCGGAGCGGCCGAAGGCGCGGTGGATGCGGCGAACATGCTCAAGCCCATGCTCGCGCGCGGCGAGCTACACACGATCGGCGCGACGACCCTCGACGAGTACCGCAAGCACATCGAGAAGGATGCCGCGCTCGAGCGGCGGTTCCAGCCCGTGATGGTCGGCGAGCCGACCGTCGAGGATACGATCAGCATCCTTCGCGGCCTGCGCGAGCGCTACGAGATCCACCATGGCGTGAAGTTCAAGGATTCCGCGCTGGTCGCGGCCGCGGTGCTGTCCAACCGCTACATTACCGATCGCTTCCTGCCGGACAAAGCCATCGATCTCATCGACGAAGCGGCGTCGCGGCTCCGCATGGAGATCGACTCGATGCCGGCCGAGCTCGACGAGGTGCAGCGGCGCATCATGCAGCTCGAGATCGAGCGTGAAGCGCTGCGCAAGGAGAGCGACGCCGCGTCCAAGGAGCGGCTGCAGAAGCTCGAAAAGGAGCTCGCGGATCTCAAGGAAGAAAAGAATCGCCTCTCGACGCACTGGCATCAGGAGAAGGAGACGATTCAACGCTCGCGCACGCTCAAAGAGGAGCTCGAGCAGGTGCGACTCGAGATCGAGCGCGCGCAGCGGGCCGGCGACTACGCGAAGGCTTCCGAGCTGCAATACGGGCGCCTGCCCGAGATGGAGCAGAAGATCAAGGACCAGGAAGCGAAGCTCGCGGAGATCCAGAAGGGCCAGCGAATGCTGAAGGAGGAGGTCGACGAGGAAGACATCGCCGACGTCGTCAGCCGCTGGACGCACATCCCGGTCAGCCGCCTGATGGAAGGGGAAATCCAGAAGCTGCTGCGCATGGAGGAGCGGCTCCACCTGCGCGTCGTCGGCCAGGACGAAGCGATTCGCGCCGTCGCCAACGCGATCCGCCGCGCACGCGCCGGCCTTCAGGATCCCAATCGTCCGCTCGGCAGCTTCATCTTCCTCGGCCCGACCGGCGTCGGCAAGACGGAGCTCGCGCGCGCGCTCGCCGAGTTCCTGTTCGACGACGAGCAGGCGATGATCCGGATCGACATGTCGGAGTACCAGGAGAAGCACACGGTGTCGCGCCTCATCGGCGCGCCGCCCGGCTACGTCGGCTACGAGGAGGCGGGCCAGCTCACCGAGGCCGTCCGCCGGCGCCCGTACTCCGTCGTGCTCTTCGACGAGATCGAGAAGGCGCACCCCGAAGTGCTGAACGTGATGCTGCAGCTTCTGGACGATGGGCGCCTGACGGACGGCAAGGGTCGGACGGTCGACTTCAAGAACACCGTCGTGATCATGACGTCGAACCTGGGCAGCCAGTATCTCGCCGAGGCCGCGCAGAGAGGAGCGGGCCTAAAAACCCCGGAGATCCAGATCGACGAGGGCGTCCGCCGCGAGGTGATGGACACGCTGCGTGCGCACTTCAGGCCGGAGTTCCTGAACCGCGTCGACGAGATCATCATCTTCCAGCCGCTGACGCGCGAGCAGATGCGGACGATCATCGACATCCAGCTCCGCGGCCTGATGAAGCGGCTCGAGGACCGGAAGATTCGCGTCGAGCTGACCGACCGCGCGAAGGATCTGCTGATCGAGGAAGGCTACGATCCGACGTACGGCGCGCGGCCGCTCAAGCGCACCATCCAGCGCCAGGTGCTGGACGCGCTCGCGATGCGCGTGCTCCAGGGAGAGTTCCGCGAGGGCGACGTCATTCGCATCGACGCCTCGGGCGGTCAGCTCACGTTCAGCAAAGCGGGTGAGCTGGTAAGCTCGTGAACTCCCCACATTGGTCTGCGGAGGGGCTAAGCTAGAGGCAGTGGCAGAGAATCCTCGCTCGTCGAACCGCAATCGCCGTCTGGGTGAACGCCGGACGGGACCGCGCTCCGCGCCGGGCGGCGCGGTGTGGTACGTCCTCGGCTTTCTCCTGCTGCTCGCGCTCGCGCAGGCGTTCTTCTATCAGCTTCAGGGCGGGGAAACGATCCCGTACAGCGAGTTCAAGACGCTCGTCCGCCAGGATCGCGTCCAGGAGGTCACGCTCGGCGAGGACCGCATCCGCGGCCTGTTGAAGCCGAGCGGGAACCAGAAGGCGCGCCCGTTCAGCGCCGTCCGCGTCGCCGACGACAAGCTGCCGGACGAGCTCGATCAGCACGGCGTCAAGTACACCGGCGAGGTCTCGAGCCGCTGGCTGTCGGACATCATCGGCTGGATCATTCCGCTCGTCTTCATCATCGCGCTCTGGACCTTCTTCTTCCGGCGCATGGGCGGCGCCGAAGGAGGCGTGATGTCGTTCGCGCGCAGCCGCGCGAAGATCTACGCGGAAGACGACGTGAAGGTCAGCTTCGGCGACGTGGCGGGCGTGGACGAAGCCGAGGAAGAGCTGAAGGAGATCGTCGAGTTCCTCAAGACTCCGAAGAAGTACACGAGCATCGGCGGGAAGATCCCGAAAGGCGTGCTGCTGGTCGGCCCTCCGGGAACCGGCAAGACGCTGCTCGCGCGCGCCGTCGCGGGCGAAGCCAAGGTCCCCTTCTTCAGCCTGAGCGGATCCGAGTTCGTCGAGATGTTCGTTGGCGTCGGCGCCGCGCGCGTTCGCGATCTGTTCAGCCAGGCCGAAGCGAAGGCTCCCTGCATCGTGTTCATCGACGAGCTCGACGCGCTCGGCAAGGTCCGCATCCAGACGCCAATGGGCAGCCATGAGGAGCGCGAGCAGACGCTCAACCAGCTCCTCGCCGAGATGGACGGGTTCGACGGCCGCAAGGGCATCATCATCATGGGGGCGACGAACCGGCCCGAGGTGCTCGACCCTGCCCTGCTCCGTCCGGGGCGCTTCGATCGGCAGGTGCTGGTCGACAAGCCCGACGTCCGCGGGCGCGAGGACATCCTCCGGATCCACGTGAAGAACGTGAAGATCGCCGACAACGTCGATCTGAAAGTCGTCGCGGCGCGTACGGCCGGATTCGCCGGCGCCGACCTCGCGAACCTCGTCAACGAGGCGGCGCTGCTCGCGGCGCGCAAGGACAAGACGTCCGTCGAGATGAGGGACTTCGACGACGCGATCGACCGCATCATCGCGGGCCTCGAGAAGAAGCGCGTGATGAGCAGCAAGGAGCGGCGCATCGTCGCGTACCATGAATCGGGGCACGCGATCGTCGCCTCGGTGCTGCCCGGTCTGGATCCCGTCCACAAGATCTCGATCGTCGCCCGCGGCTTCGGCGCGCTTGGCTACACGATGCAGCTGCCGCTCGAGGATCGCTATCTGATGACGCGCGCCGACCTGCTCGGGCAGCTCGCCGTCCTGCTCGGCGGACGGAGCGCCGAGGAGATCGCGTTCGGCGAGATTTCCACCGGCGCACAGAACGATCTGCAGCGCGCGACGGATATCGCGCGCGCGATGGTGACGGAATTCGGCATGAGCGACGCGCTCGGCGCCGTGAACTACAACGGCCACAAGCGATCCGCGTTCCTCGAGACCGGCTTCATCCAGGAGCGCGGCAGCTACGCCGAGGACACCGCCCAGCAGATCGACGCCGAAGTGAAGCGCATCCTCACCGAAGCCCACGATCAGGCCCGCCAGGTGCTCCGCGACCGCCGCGACATCCTCGACGAGCTGTCCACCCGGCTGCTCGATCGCGAGGTCATCGAAGGCGACGAGCTGCGCGAGCTGCTCGGTCCGGTGCCGCCGAAGGATCCCGAAGGCACCGTCACTCCCGAGCTGCCCCCCGAGGGCGTCCGCACGCAGCAGTAGTTATCCGGACGTCCGGCGCGGCACCCGTCGAGCGCGCCGCGCGGGTATCCGGCTCGCGGCTCCCGCCGAGCCGCGTGGTAAAACGGCGTCTCCGGCGTCGTCCTTACGGTGCGGTGTCGGCTGGGGCTCTCACACGGACAGCCCACCATTGTTGGACGGCAGCCCAGGTTCCATCAGGATCGCGCAAATCCTGCGCCGACACCGATCGCTGCGCACTCCGCCGCCGTTTTACTGCTATCGCGTGTCACGCGTCTCGGAGGTCGCCGCGATCCGGACACCAGCGCAGCGCTCTCGCGCGCGGTGCCTCGTGCGACTCTCTGAACTCGCGACCTCGCTACTGACGCGGCGGTGCGACGGCGATGGCACGTTGTGGGTCGCGGCGACCTCTGCCTCGCGCGATCCAGATCTTTTGACCGGAAACCGCGCTGGAGGCGTTCCGACCGCGTTGGCGATGACTACGCGGACGGCGTATCGGCAAACCCTGAAGGTGAACAGTCGGCTCACCGGAGATCGGCAAACCCCAACCAACGCGGCCATCGTCAGCTCCTCACCGGCAGCGCGGTTTCCCGCGCGACGGCAGCGGGAGCGAGACCCACGACGTGGCAGCGCCCACTCGCTCGGATAGGGTTGCGGCCCGGCGGGAGCCGCGAGCCGGACACGGGCGCGGCGCTCTCGCCCTCGCTACAATCCGGGGCGTGACAGCGGCGCCGCGTTCGGACATAATCCCGCGCCATGCGAGCTATACGCCTCCTCTTCGTCTGCATCGTCTTCGCCGGCCTGACCGGACATGCGCAGAGCGGCTGGACGCCGCTGTGGAACGGCAAGGATCTCGATGGCTGGACGACCTGGATGCAGCGGCCGGAACCCACGTCGGAGGTGCCCGGCCTCAAACGTGATGCGGACGGCAAATACCTCGAGCCGATCGGCTCGGGACGCGATCCGCTCAGCGTCTTCACCGTCGCGAGCAACGTGGACGGCCGGCCTGCGATCCGGATCTCGGGCGAAGTGCACGGCGAGCTGAGAACCACCCAGTCGTTCAAGGACTACCACCTGCGCCTGCAGTTCAAATGGGGCGAGAAGAAGTGGCCGCCGCGGAACGCGCCGGAGGCGGCGCGCGACAGCGGCCTGCTCTATCACGTGCACGCGGCGCCGGGCGCGGAGGGGCGCACGTGGGCGCGATCGATCGAGCTGCAGATCCAGGAGCACGACGTCGGCGATCTCTACGCGGTGGGATCCGCGATCGCCGTGCGCGCAAAGGTGCGTCCGGGTCCGCCCCCGCGCCTGTACGACTACGATCCGAACGGCGAGTGGACGTTCTTCTCGCAGAGCCAGGGGTCGCCCGGCCGCTGCATCAAGCAGCCTGACAACGAGAAGCCTACAGGCGAGTGGAACACGGTCGAGCTCGTTGCCTTCGGCGAAGACGCCATCCACATCGTCAACGGCAAGGTCGTGATGCGGCTGCACAGCCCCACCCGCATCGACAGCGACCTCCCGACGCCCGTGACGTCAGGGCCGATCATCCTCCAGTCCGAAGGGGCCGAGGTGTATTACCGCAATATCGAGATCCGGCCCATCACAGCCATCCCGACGGAATTCGCGACACAGAAGCCGTAACGCGGCTCGTCACCGCCGCAACAGAATTGTTCCGGCCTGGAGCGCCGGCCGCGCGAAAACCGGCGGTTTCGCGCGCGTGCGCAGAGGCACGCCCTTCGCACACGCGTGCGAGTTCAGATGCAGTGGTTCGACGTTCGCGACGAGCGGCTCCGGTACCGCGGGCACATCGACCGCGCGCCGCTGGCCGCCTGGCTGGCAACGGCCGAAGGGACCAAAGCGATCGAGGCAGCCGCTTCGCGACGGCGGTTCACGCTGTTCGGCAAGCGGCGTGCGGCAAAGCGGGAAGTCTGGCGGGCTCTGAAGAATGCCGCGGGGCGCGAGCCGCTCCGGACCGCAATGCATGCGGCCGCCGACGAGTACGGCCGCGCGATGAGCGAACTGCCGTACGGCGCGGGGCTGCCGCGCACCCGGGTCGCCCTTCATCGCGTCGTCGTCGTGCCGCGCGTGATGCTCGCGGCGCGAGCGAGAGCCCGCATCGCGCCGCGCGTGCTGCAGAGCGGGGGCATGCCGGACGTCGACGAGGCGGTTGGTGCGTTCTTCCTCGACGAGATCGTCGCGCAGCTCGATGCTGCCGTCCGGCGCGGACGGCCGTCGCCGTCGAGGCCGCTGCGTGGGGCGCAGGAATGGGCGTGCATCGGCGCCGACGACGAGTACGTGTGGGTTGATCCCTACTGGTCAGGTCCCGGATGGTTCGGGCACCTCTTCGTGTACGAGTGGCCCGCCGCAGGCGTGTCGCGCCGCGATCGGAAAGCGCTCGACGCGGCGGTCAAGGACCTGCAGGCGAGCCTCGGCGTCCTCTCGCGCCAGAATCGCCACGAGTTGGTGAAGGCGGCCGCCATCGCCTGACGCGGGTCAGTCCTCTCCCTTCAGCGCGCCCTCGTAGGCCCTGCTGAGGGCGGTCGCAAATCCCGACTCCACCTGTACGTACGACAGCGCCGTCAGGGTCTGACGCTTCCAGTCGTCCAGTTCCGCAGGCGTCAGTCCTTCCAGGTCCTTGCGGTGCGTCGCGTTCAACACGGGGACCCACGCTTCGAAGAGGCGCTCCTGCTGGCGCAGGAACTGTCCCTGAAGGTCGTACGCTGCCGCATACCGCTTCACCTGCGCGTAGTCCATGTATCCAAAGGCGCCGGTCGCCTCGGCGGTGTCCCGGCTCGCGGTAGTCAGATCCGCCATGTGGTACGTGAGCGAGAAGTTCTTCGCATCGGTCTCCCCGCGTGCGCGCAGTTCCTCGATCACCTTCAGGGCGACCTGGAGCTGGTCGCCCATGTTCGACATGTTGGAGACGAGCCGATCGATCTCGGCCTTGTTGTCGCGCAGTTCGCTCGCGATGTTCGCGCGCGCCTCGCGGACGAGCGACCTGTGGTGCACCCATTCGGTGCAGCCCTCGAGCGACAGCGCGATGAGCACGCCAATCGTGATGATCGCGAGATGGACGAGGAACTCTCGCACGGACTTCACCGGACCGTGAGGCGCATGAATTTCCATCAGGACACCCTCTCGAGCCGACCGCCCGGAAAAATCAGCTAAGATCGGCCGCGGACTTACGCGGACTTACGCGGACAGCTTAGCCGAAGATCGGCCGCGGACTGACGCGGGCGACGGGGACCGGGGACTTACGCGGACCGATTGGCTGACGTCCCATCGGTGAACCAGAGGCATCCATGACGTTTCGTTCCGTCCGGGCGGCCCTTGCCGCGCTCTTCCTGCTTTCCGGCACCGCTGTCGCGCAGACTCCCACGCCGTCAGCCGCGAACCCGTACGGCCGCGACCCGAAACAGGCGATCGACGAGGCGTACACGAAGAAGATCAGGGAGTACACGACCGCGCCGTACTTCACGTCGCCCCTCGTGGACTACCTGCCGGCGTCGAAGACGGTACCGACGCCGATGGCGGTGCTGAAGGACGTCGCCGGCGCGCCCGGCTTCCTGCCCTACTCCACCGAGGTCTACCAGTACATGCGGATCGTCGAGAAGGCCAGCCCGCGCGTGAAGGTGTTCTCGATCGGCAGAACGGAGGAAGGCCGCGAGATGATTGCCGTCGCGGTGTCCTCGGAGGGGAACCTTGCGCGGCTCGATCAGAACAAGGCCACCCTCGCGAAGCTTGCGGATCCTCGCCGCATCAACCTGGACGACAGGGAGGCGGACAAGCTGGTCGCGACGGCGACGCCGATCTACTACATCACGGGCACGATTCACTCGCCGGAGACCGGCGCGCCGACAGCGCTCATGGAGCTGGTATATCGGCTGGCGGTTGACGAGAGTCCGTACATCCAGAAGATTCGCAATCGCCTGATCACGCTGATCACGCCGATCATCGAGGTCGACGGCCGCGATCGCCACGTCGATGTCTA
This sequence comes from Acidobacteriota bacterium, assembly GCA_046735335.1. GTDB lineage: Bacteria > Acidobacteriota > Vicinamibacteria > Vicinamibacterales > 2-12-FULL-66-21 > JBKPQB01. The sequence goes on from JBKPTE010000089.1 coordinate 48,282, forward strand.
TCGCTGGCACCTCGCGAATCCAGGGAAGAACTGGCCCGGGACGCTCTATTGGGGCAAGTACGTCGCGCACGACAACAACCGCGACGCGATGGGGCTCACGCTCGCCCTCACGCGCAACGTGCTGAACACGTACGTCGGCTGGCACGCACAGGTCCTGCACGACCTGCACGAGTCGGTCCCGTATCTCTACGACAACACCGTCGGCGATGGTCCTTACAACGCCTGGATCGATCCGATCCTCGCGAGCGAGTGGCAGATGATCGGCTGGTACAACGTCAACGAGATGACGAAGTTCGGCATGCCCGGCGTGTTCACGCACGGCACGTTCGACACCTGGTCGCCGGGCTACCTGATGTTCATCGCCGCCATGCACAACGGCATCAGCCGCCTGTACGAGACGTTCGGCAACGGCGGCGCGGACACGCTCGACCGAACGCTGCGTCCCTCGGAAACGTCCCGCACGTGGTACCGGCAGAACCCGCCGCTGCCCAAGACGCGGTGGTCGCAGCGGAACAACAACAACTACGAAGAGACGGGCCTCCTCGTCTCGCTCGATCAGTTCGCCGACAACACGCAGTATTTCCTGAAGAACTTCTATCTGAAGAGCAAGCGATCCGTGCTGAAGCCGAAGACGGAAGGGCCCGCGGCGTACGTCTTCTCGGCCGACGATCCGCGCCCGGGCGCGCAGGCCGACCTGCTGCGGATCCTGCAGCGTCAACAGGTCGAGGTCTCGCGCGCGAAGGGGTCCTTCACGCTCATGGTGCCCGGGAAGCGTCGTCCCGCCAGGGAGCTGACGAACGACGCGCAGGCCCGTAGCAATGGCGGACCGGCCGGCGACCCGCAGCAGGAACAGCCCGGGCAACAGGACGAGACGCGGCCCGACGCCGCCCGGCGCCGGACCGAACCCGTCATGGAGAGCCGCACGTTTCCGGCCGGCTCGTTCGTCGTCCGGATGGACCAGCCGTTCAGCCGCATTGCGGACGCGCTGCTCGATTATCAGTACTGGGCGCCCGACGATCCTCAGCGGCAGCCGTACGACGATACGGGCTGGACGTTCCCCGAGCTGTTCAACGTCAAGACGGTCCGCGTGACGGATGCGAAAGTGCTCGATGTGCCGATGGAGGCGGTCTCGGGAGAGGTCAAGGCCACGAGCGGCGTGTCGGGCGCCGGGTCGATCTTCCTGATCGACAACGATACCGATCCGGCATTGATCACGCTGCGGTATCGGCTGAAGGATGCGCAGATCGACGTCGCGGAAGATGAATTCGAGGCGAACGGCCTCCGCTTCAACCGCGGCTCGTTCGTCATCCGAGGAGCGAACGGCGAGGAGATTGCGAAGGCTGCCGACGATCTCGGCTTGAAAGTGACCGGCGCGGCGTCCGCGCCGAACGTGAAGACCCATCCCGCGCGCGCCGCACGCATCGCGCTCGTGCACACGTGGCTGAGCACGCAGGACGAAGGGTGGTGGCGCCAGGCGCTGGATCTGCGCGGCGTGCCGTTCACCTACATCAGCACCCAAACGCTCGCGAAGGAGGCGGATCTCCGGTCGAAGTACGACGTCCTGCTGTTTCCGCCCGTCGGGCGCGCCAGCACGCAGGCCGTCATTCACGGCACTCCGATGTTCGGCAATCCGATTCCGTGGAAGACGACCGAGCTGACGCCGAACATCGGCAAGGAGGATTCCACGGACGATATCCGGCCGGGCCTCGGGTGGGATGGTGTCGCGCACCTGCAGAAGTTCGTGCAGGATGGCGGCGTGTTGATCGCCGTCGAAGACACGGCGCAGCTGGCCACCGAGCTTGGCCTCGCGCCAGGCGTCTCGACGACCTCGTCGCAGCGTCTGAAGGTCGTGGGGAGCGTTCTGCGGTCGAAGCTCGTCGACGAGGCGAGCCCGATCGCGTACGGCTATGGGTCCGATCTTTCCATCTACGCGGACAACCCGCCGATCTTTGGCTTGAGCGCCATCGTCGGCGGACGCAGTTCGCGGCGGCCCGACGACAGCACGCCGCATCGTGCGACCGGACGCGGAACGCCGGACGACCCGGACGTCACCCAGGGGTTCGCCCCCGCCCAAGCCGCGCCGCAAGAGCCGCACGTGGAAGCCTGGCAGTACGCGCCGATTCAGGAGGAACAGCGGCGGAACGCGCCCAACATCATTCCTCCCGCGCAGCGTCCGCGGGTCGTCATGCGGTACGCCGATGCGCGCGACCTGCTCGTCTCGGGGCTGCTGGACGGCGGCAACGATCTCGCGCAGCGCGCGATGGTTGTAGACGTGCCGGTCGAGAAAGGGCACATCGTGCTGTTTTCCAACAATCCGATCTGGCGCGGCGAGACCCAGGGCAGCTACGCGCTGGTCTTCAATGCGATTCTGAATTTCGACAATCTGGATGCGGGGCGGAAGCTGGACCCGAAGTGAGGAGGTTCTAGGGGTTCTAAGGTTCTAAGGTTCTGGGGTTCTAAGGTTCTGGGGTTCAAGGTTCAGCCGAAGCCTGCGGAGGGGCATGGTGCGCGTCGCTGTTCTGGTTCTCCTGGCGATCGCTCCGCTGATTCAAGAACCCCGTGATCGGGTGCCGCGGCCGCAGCCGGCCGGGACTGGGGTGATCCGCGGGCGCGTGATCGTGTCCGACACGGGACTGCCGATTCGGCACGGCTCGGTGGTGCTGTCGATGGTGCCGCCGACGCAGTTCGGGCCGAACGGACGCGTCGTCACGGCTGACGGGAACGTCTACGACGCATCGCTCGGGCGCCCTCGCCAGACCACCACGGACGCGGACGGCGCGTTCGGAGCTTCGCCCGATTCATCCGTGGATCCGGCGGAGATGGCGCTCGTGCCGCTGACCGTCGCAGATAGCGACATCGACGGCCTCATCGTCGTCCTGACGCGGGGCGAGACGAGGATCTATATCCGGGCAGACGAGCAGCGGACGGTGGATCTGAAAGTCGTGCTGCTCTCCGAGCAGTGATCAGGGGCTATCTCCCTCCCGGGCTTCTGGTCTCCTGTGATCCCTCGATCGGTAGGGCCAGGTGCTGCGCGATTTCCCGCAGCCGTGCCTGCACGAGCCGCACGTTGCGCGGACCGGTGCGGAGCAACTGCTTCTGCGCGGCGGACAACGATTCGAGCTGCGGGTCGGAGTACACGTACAACACTGACTTGCGCCGGACGGAGACGGGCTGATCGATCACCGGCGTTCGCAGCAGCTCGTTGATCGCGCGCGTGAGCGCCTGATCGAAATCGCCTTCGGGATACCCCAGCTCCCGATACGCTTCTTGGATCCGCGGCTTCAGCGTGAGATAGAGCCGCGCGGCGCCGCGGCCGTCCAGACCGGCGAAGGCATCAGCCAGCGGATCGTAGCGATCGTAGCTGGCGTCGTCGATCGTGCCTCCGCTGTCGGCGGACGACTTGAACGCCCCCTTCGGCGCGACGGGACCCAGCTGCTTTGCCGGCGTGTGTCCCTCGGCGACGTTCACCACCGAGACGGCGAAGTTTCGAATGAGCTGGTCGGTCGTGAGCCACGCGGCGACGGTGGGATGCGACGAGAGCTTCGAGACCAGCTCGCGCACCAGGGAATCGGTCTGGTCGAGCGGCGGCAGCATGATGTTGTCGGCGACCACGTCGCGCTCGGCGAGGCCGACGGACGGTGGCGCCGGAGCAGCCTGCTGCGCGGGCGCCGCCGCGGCGCGCCGGCCGGCGGCACGCTTCCATCCAACGTATCCAGCCGCCGCGATCGCGACGAGGACGAAGATGATGAGGATCCACAGGCCGCGGCGACCAGGCGCCTCCGGAGCCGCGACGTCGGACTTGTCGAGACGCAAATCCGAGAGTTCACTCATAGGATGTCAGCCGATCAGCGCGGCAGCGGAACGACGAGGAACGTCTGCGGATCACCAATCGCACTGAACTGATCCCCGTTCAGTTTCCCGAGCGCCGCGCGGTACCGACCTGTTGCAACGAGCGGGCCGGTTGCGCGGCCCCGCCCGAACCCGCCTCCCTCCTGATCGTTCCCGCCTCCGGTGCCCCGCGCGGGCGGTTCTCCGCGCAGATCCCACGCGAGCCGGTGCAGCCCGACGCCCCCAGCGGCCTCGAGCCGGCGCACCTGCTTTCCGTCCCCGTCGGAAATGTTGAGCACGAGCTTGGCATCGTTGCCGGGCGAATGGCCGACGCTATAGGTAAAAACTGCCCCGTACGGCGGGTTCGGCGTGGCCACGTTGCCCCACGCCGCCGGGAATTGCCCGAGCTCGTTGTACTGATACGCGTCGCGCAACGGATATAAAGCCGCCGGCCGCTCCAGCGTGTCGGGCGTCACGGAACGCAGCGCGCTGTAGTCATCGAGAACGAAGACGCCGCGGCCGAACGTGCCGACGACGAGATCTGCCTCGGCGTCACGGACCGCGACGTCGCGCGCCTGGCTGGTGGGCATTCCGCTGCCGAGCGGCACCCAGTGCGCGCCGCCGTCGAACGTCACGTAGACACCGAATTCGAGGCCGGCGAATAGCAGGTTGGCGTTCATCGCATCCTGTACGATCGACCACACGCCCGAGCGCGCGGGCAGGTCGCCCGCGATCGACGTCCAGGTATGCCCGCGATCCGCGCTCTTCATCACGTACGGCTTGTAGTCGCCCCGCTGCCAGTTGTTGAACGTCGCGAACACCGTTTCGACGTCGCGCGCGGATGGCTGCACGTCCGTCACGTAGCTGTGTTGCGGCAGCCCCGCGATGTCCTCGACCTTCCGCCAGGTCTTGCCGGCATCCTCAGTGATCTGCAGAAGCCCGTCGTCCGTGCCCGCGTAGATGAGGTCCTCGCGAAGCGGCGATTCGTCGAGCGCGGTGATCGTGCTGAGCCTCGTCGTCGCCTGGTTGAACGCGACGGAATCGGTCGGCCAGACCTTCCCCATGATCGGGATGGTTGCGGGATCGAGATTACGCGTGAGGTCGGGACTGATCGTCGTCCACGTGTCGCCGCGGTCGTCGCTGCGGTAGATGCGGTCGCCGCCGATGTAGAGCCGCCGTGCGGAATGCGGGCTGATGATGAACGGCGCGTCCCAGTGCCAGCGTCCGAGCGTCTGCCCGCGGCCCTGACCGCCGCGGCCGCGGCCCTGCGGGGTGTCCCCGCTCTGTTCGCCGCGGCCCGCTCGGGCGGTCCGCGTCTCCGATTCGATGTCGGCCTCCGAAAGGCCGAACACGTTCGTCGTGCGCGGCCGGATGTTCACGCTCTGCCCTGTCCGCAGATCGAGGCGGCTCAGGTTCCCTTCCTGCGACTGCGCGTAAACGATGTTCGGATCCTCGGGGTCGGTGCGTCCCTGGAAGCCATCGCCTCCGCCCACGTTGTACCAGTCGCTCGTGCGAATGCCGGCCCTGTTCAACGTCCGCGACGGGCCGCAAATGGATCCGTTGTCCTGCGCACCGCCGCAGACGTGGTAGAAGGGGCGCGCATTGTCGGTCCAGATCCGGTAGAACTGCGACAGCGGAAGGTTCGTGAAGTGCCGCCACGTCCGCATGTCGTCGTAGGTTTCATACAGGCCGCCGTCGCTGCCGATCAGCATGTGACGATGGTCGCTCGGGTCCCAAAGGATCTCGTGGAAGTCGATGTGGACGTCCGGCATCGAGACCATGCGCCACGTCTTCCCGCCGTCTTCGCTGCGCCAGACGTTCGTCTGCGGGGAGTAGATGACCTCGGGGTTCTCGGGGTCGACGACGATCTCGTTGTAGTACCCGGGATCCCCGCCGCGATACCACTCGTCGCCGTTCGACGGCTCGCCGCGCCCGCGTCCACCCTCCTCGCCCGCGCCGCCCCGCCCGCCGATCTGCTTTCCGATGCGCGTCCACGACGCACCCGCATCATCCGACCGGAAGAAGCCGCCGTCGTCTTTCTGTGCGGTGACGAGTGCGTAGATGGTGTTCGGGCTCTTCGGATTGATTGCGAGGCCCACTCTGCCCATTTCCACCGTGGGCAGCCCTTTCGTCAGCTTCGTCCAGGACGCACCCCCGTTCGTCGACTTGTAGATCCCGCTTTCCGGGCCGCCACCGATCAGTTGTCCGACGGCGCGCCGGCGCTGCAGCATCGCGACATAGAGCGTATCCGGCTTGCGGGGATCCATCGCCAGATCCGTTGCACCCGCGTCGGGGCCGATCGAGAGGACGGCTTTCCAGGTCGCTCCGCCATCCGTCGTCTTGTAGAGCCCTCGGTCGCCCCCTGAGGACCACAGCGGCCCGATCGCGGTGACGTAGACGACGTTCGAGTTGCGCGGGTCGACGAGGATGTTCTGAATGTGCTCGGAGTTCTCGAGACCGGCTCTCTTCCACGTCTTTCCGGCGTCGATGGATTTGTAGACGCCGTCGCCGAATCCGACGCTCCGCTGGTTGTTGTTCTCGCCCGTCCCGAGCCAGACGACGTTCGAGTTGTGCGGATCGACGACGACGCAGCCGAGCGAGTAGGAGCCGTACTGGTCGAAGATCGGCGTGAACGTGTTGCCGCGGTTCTCCGTCTTCCAGAGACCCCCCGAGGCCGACGCGACGTACCAGACGTTCGGGTTCTTCGGGTCGATGTCGACGTCGGAGACGCGCCCCGTCGTCAGGCTCGGGCCCAGGCTGCGGAAGCCGTAGTCCTTCAGCGCGTCAGGGGTGATCCGGCCGGCGCCATCCTGCGCGCCGAGCGCCGCGGTGCAGATGAGAGCAGCGGCGCCGAGGAGAAAAGTGCGGTGCATGGCGCGTCATTGTGTCATCCGCGCGCGGAGGTGCGCAATGCAGCGGCGGCCCTGAAAAGGCCGCCGCGACGTTCGTCGCGTTCGTAGCGCGCAACTTTCGTTGCGCGATCAGGGCTGGTGGGACAACTCGATGACGTCCATGTAGCTCTGGATCCTCCCGGCCTGGTAGGACGCGAGCAGGTCGACGATCGGATTGAGCAGCGTCTGCGAGCGCGGGCCCGCGCCGGGCGGCGGCAGCGGCGCGAGGCGGTACTGATAACCGCGGAACGCGACGTTGTTGAAGAACGATCGGATGAACGTGCTGTGCTCGTCGATCGGGAGCGTCCCGACGTTCGCGTAGAAGCGCTGCCACTCGTCGCCGCGAAAGAGATACTGCTCGACGTTGGACGTGTAGAACGCCGTCACCGTCGCTCCTTGTGCGCGCAGGTACGCGCCGACCGCGCGAAGCGCCTTCGGCCCCGCGAAGTCGCCGACGAGCGGTACGACGAGATTCCTCAGCTCGAGATCGCGCAGCGCCTGGTAGTTCTGTTCGCTCGCCAGATAGCTGCGATGCTCCCCCTGGCCGTCGGACTCGATCATCAGTTCGCGATAGCTGGGAAACGGCAGCCAGCCCGGACCGCGCCCGAACGAATACCGGATGTCCGGCCCGGCGGTGAAGAATGACCGGTACACGTAGTCGATCGACCGCAGGTCCTCGTAGGACAGCGCGAAATGATGCTGCCGCAGGAGCCGGCGGTTGATCTCGCGCAGGTTGCGCTCGAACGCCTGCGAATCCGGCACCACGCGGTCGAACGCGGCGAACAGCGCTTCCGCCGTGGCCGCCGAGGGCACCGTCGGCTGCGCGCGCGAGAACAGGCGCGCCAGGAACTCCGCGCGCGTCGACGACATCTCGAACAGCGCCTTGTACATCAGGTGCAGCAGCATGTTCTGGCGCCGGATGTCGACGATGAACGCAATCCGCGGACGAAGGGCGACGAGGTAGGTGAAGTTCTGGTCGGGTCCGACGCCGATGTACGCGCTCGCCGGGCCGGCGCGCTCCTGGAGCGCGGGAATCACGTGCTGGAACGTCGTCTCGTTCGAGACGAGGTTGTCCGACCGGAAGAAGCCGCCCTGCTCGGAGAAGTCCGTGACCAGAGACCAGAACGTCCGGTCGTCGAGCCGATCCGACGGGCCCGTGCCGTTCAGGTGCGGCGCCGGCGTGCCGCACACGAGCACCCACGCCGCAATCAGCGTCAGAATCCCGTAGCGAAGGGGTCTTCGCTCGCGCATGACGGACGGTTCCGTAGTACTGCCGAACACGGCCGCGTCTACCTCGCGCTGAACGTGAACACGGTCTTCGACTCGTACGTCTGTCCCGGCCGCAGAATCGTCGACGGAAACGACGGATGATTGGGCGAGTCGGGGAAATGCTGCGTCTCGAGGCACAGCGCGCCGCGATGCGCGTACGCGTGGCCGCTCTTGCCGTGGATCGTCCCGTCGAGGAAGTTCCCGGAGTAGAACTGCAGGCCGGGCTCCGTGGTGCGGACCTCGAGCGTGCGGCCGCTCTTCGGATCGTGCAGCCGTGCGGCGAGCTGCAGGCCGCTTCCGGACCGGTTCAGCACCCAGTTGTGATCGTAGCCCTTTCCGTTCTTCAACTGCGGGTTGTCCTGATCGATCCGCGCGCCGATTCGCGTCGCCTTCCGGAAGTCGAACGGCGTGCCGGCCACGGGCGCCAGCTCGCCCGTCGGAATCAGCGTGTCGTCGACGGGGGTGTAGCGATCCGCGTTGATCATCAGCTCGTGCGCGAGGATGTCTCCGGAGCCTTCCCCCGCCAGATTGAAGTAGCTGTGCTGCGTCAGGTTCACGGGCGTCGCCTTGTCGGTCGTCGCGTAGTAGTCCACGACCAGTCCACCGCGCGCCGTCACGGTGTAGGTTACGCGCGCGTCCAGATTCCCCGGATACCCTTCCTCGCCGTCAGGACTCGTACGGCTCAGGATCAATGACGCCCCGTCGGCGGTCTCCCGCGTCTGCGCGCTCCACATCACCTTGTCGAAGCCGCGATGGCCGCCGTGCAGGTGGTTGGGAGCGTTGTTGATTGCCAGCGTGTACGTGTGACCGTCGAGCGTAAATCGTCCCTTCGCGATGCGGTTCCCGTAGCGGCCGATGAGCGCACCGAAGTACGGCGGCGGCGGATCGCTGAGGTACCCGTCAGGCGAATCGAATCCCAGCACGACGTCGCCGACGCGGCCCGTTCGATCCGGCACCTTGATCGACATGATGATGCCGCCGTAGTTGATGGCGTGGACCTCGATGCCTGGCGCGGTCAGCGTAAAGATGTCGACAGCCTTGCCGTCGACCTTCGTCCTCGATGTCGTGCGAGTCACGTGGGGACCTTGTGCGGGTGCCGTCGACTGGCTCGCGAAGAGCGGCTGCAGCAGCAACGTGCACGCCAGAGCAATACAGGGGACCAGCAGATCGAGAGAACAACAATTGGTCTCCCGATCTCCTGGACGCCTGTGAGCGCTCGACACGGAGGTATCGTCCCCGCGGCCCGCGGCCCGTGTCAAGTGAGGGTGATTATCTGTGGGATCTCGACGTCCACGCGCGGCGCAGGTCCGCGTCCGTGATGTTGAACAGCAGCAGCGCCTGTTCGACGCTCGTGCCGTTGCCCACGTACTGGAGGAACACCGGAAAATTCGGCCCGAGCCGCTGGACGAGCAGGCCGGCAGCCGCCCAGCTCTGCGCGTACGCCAGGAGCGCCTCCTCCCCATCGAGCTCGCCGAAGCTCGATTCCAACGTCCTCACCGGCAGGAGCTGCGGCGCGGTTCGCAGCCGGCGCTCGAGCCATGCGTGATCGGTCGGTTCGAAATATGTCGCGAGCCCTTCGTTCAGCCACACGGGGACCCCGCGCGGCGCAACGCTGTTGATCGCGGCGTGGACGAACTCGTGCGTGACGACGCGTTCCAGCTCTCCGGGGACGCGCAGCGCGCCGAGCACCGGGATCCGAATGCGTCCGTCGTACGCGCCCGCGGCCCAGCCGGGCGCGTGGGTGATCGCGCGGAACTGCTCTTTCGTGTAGAGAATTGCGCTGATGGTCTCGGGCGGATACGTGTTCAGCGCCTTCCCGACGTTCGCGTACGCCCGCTCGAGAATCGTCGCGACGCGATCCGCGATCGGACGCTGCTCCGGTCCCTCGAAGAGGATGTTGAAGCGGACGCCGGGCTGCGCGTTGAAGCTCGCGTGCAGCGACGCTTCCCGTTTCCAGTCCTGAAGCTGCTGATACACGCCGGGACTTCCCGGCGACAACGCGATCACCTTCTCGAGCGACTTGATCGCGAGATCGAGATCGGCCTGTGCGTAGGCAACCTGCGCGAGCACGTAGGCCGCGTACGCGTAGTCGGGCCTGATCGCGAGTGCGCGCTTCAGCGACGACATCGCCTGATCGTCGCGTCCCAGCAGGTGGGCGGCCATGCCGGCGCCGGCAAGCGACTGCGCATCCTGCGGGTTCAGCGTCAATGCCTGGCGGAACGCCGAGGCAGCCTTCTCCGCGTCCCCGCGCTGAATGGCTTCCCAGCCGTCGCGCGCCGATCCCGGCGGCATCGCCTGTCCCATCGCGAGCAGCCAGAGGACCACCGCGGCGAGGTGGATGGCAGGCATTGCGCGACAGGCAGCAAGGCATATTCCGGCGCGCCGGTGCCGCAAATGACGCGAAAAATCGACGGCTGACGGTCGTGGGATTACAGTTCCGGCGTCGGCAGCCGAGCCGGTTACGATTGCGTGCTATCGTCAGAAAACGCCTGCACCGTGGAGGGATCCATGTTCGCGTCCAGACTCACGTTTGCCCTGATGCTCGCCGCGGGCCCGTTGCTCGCACAGCAGGAAGAGCGCCCAAAGGTGCCCAAGGATTCGGTGGAAGTGACCGTCACGGGGTGCCTGAAGGGACGTGTGCTGGCGGCCGCCGACGTCCGTCAGACCGACGTGCAGAGCGGCCCCGTCGTCCGGCAGCACTCGTTTCGCCTGGCCGGGAAGAAAGACGTGATGAAAGACGTCAAGAGCAACGACGGCCAGCGCGTCGAAGTCATGGGCCTGATCAAGAAGTCGGCGCTCATCGAGCCGGGCATGCGCTTCAAGGGCGGCCGCATCGTCGTTGGCGGCGGCTCGATGGGGAGCGGCGGTTCCAGCCGTCCGCCAAGTCCCGCCGAGAACGTCGTCGTGATGGACGTCTCATCGGTGACGGCCCTCGGGGGCGAGTGCACCAAGTAGTTGATTGCCGACTGCAGATTGCAGATTGCCGAGTGGATTGTGGATTGACGAATGTCGATTGGCGAGTGGATTGTCGATTGGGGATTTGATTGTCGATTGGGGATTGTCGATTGGAATGGGGATCAAGGATTCCACAGTCGAATCCGGCACTCGCCAATCCACAATCCAATCCGGCACTCGCCAATCAAATTGCCAATCGACAATCCACTCAGCAATCGACAATCCCCAATCGGCAGTTCAATCGGCAATCTGCAACCTGCAGTCGGCAATCATCTGATGTCCACAATCCCCGCGTCGATGAACTGGCCGCCACGCTCCTGATGGACGTGAATCGCCATGCTGTTCGCGCCCGTGCGCAGCGCGGCACGGGCGTCGTCGCTCAATGGCACGTACATATAGCCGCTGTTCGATCCTGCAAGCTTCGCGGCCAGGACACCGTTCACATACACCTCCGCATCGTCGTCGTGAAAGATCTTCAGATACGGCGCCGTGAATGTCGTTGACGAGAGATCGAAGCTGCGCCGCAGCCACAGGTCGCTCGTCGTCCATGGCGTGTTCACGGCACCCCAGCGCGTCTGCGGACGCCCGAAGCCGCTCTTTCCTTCGTGCCACGACGAGGCGTCGAACGACGCGGCGCTCCAGCTCTCCGCGGGTTGAGACGTCGTGTACCGCCACGTCGCGGGATCGCGATCCGCGGCGGGCACGACGATGGTGATCGTGGCAGCCGGCCCGAACAGCGGCGCGTTCCACTTCGCGAGGTCGGCCGCGGGCATCTTGATGACTTCACGGTCGTACGTCATGAGGCCGTTGACTTCGATCTCGACGTCCGTGGTCTGCGTATAAATCGCCGCCGCGGCGCCCGCGGCAATCTGCAGCCGAAGCTGCGACATGAGATCGCGGTATGCCTTGCCGAGATCGTCCGCCGTCGTGAAGCTGCGATAGCCCCAGTTGCCCTTCTCCAACCACGTGTGCCCCTCGAGCGGCAGCCCAAGGCCCCCGAATTCTCCGATGACCATGGCGCGGCGATCGTCGAGCGGTGCGCCGGAGGGCCCGGGGTACGCGTGCGCATCGACAACGCTCCCGACGCCGGCGTCGGTCCACCCGCTCGCGTTGTTCACGAGCCGAGTGGGATCCATCTCCTGCAGGTGCGCGACGTAGGTGTCCGTATCGTGCTGGCCCCAGCCTTCGTTGAAGGGCACCCACATGACGATGGCGGGATGATTGCGAAGGGCGGAGATCACGGTGTCCAGCTCGCGCGCGAAGTTCGTCCTGCCCTCGGGGGTGTTGTTGTCGCCGCTCGGCATGTCCTGCCACACGAGCATGCCGGCACGATCGCACTCGTAATACCAGCGTTCCGGCTCGACCTTGACGTGCTTGCGGATCGTATTGAAGCCCATCGACTTCTGCGTATCGATGTCGAAGCGGAGCGCCGCGTCCGTCGGCGCGGTGTAGAGGCCATCGGGCCACCAGCCCTGATCGAGCTGGCCGTACTCGAAGAGCGGCTGGCCGTTGAGCAGCAGCCGATTGATGCCGTCGGCGTCCTTTCCCACCGCGATCTTGCGCATGCCGGCGTAGCTCTTGATCGCATCGCCCGTCGAGAGCCTGACGTCGAGGTCGTACAGAAACGGACTGGACGGAGACCAGAGCTTCGCATTTGGAATCGGCACGGCGATCGCGGCTCCCGTGCGGCCGCTTGCGGATCCGCCGGCGCGCGTGCCATCGAGGGCCTGCACCGTCGCCGTCGCGTTCGCGGCATTCGGGCCTGCGGCGCTCACGTGGACGCGCACAACCCCGGCGTCCACGTCGGGATCGATGCGAAGGCCGGCGATGTAGGTCGCGGGAACGGCTTCGAGCCACACCGTCTGCCAGATGCCGGTGACGGCCGTGTACCAGATGCTGTGCGGCTTCAGCACCTGCTTGCCGCGTGGCTGCGGTCCTGTGTCGGTCGGATCCCAGACGCGCACGAGCAGCTCCTGCCTGCCGCTCCCTGGTTTCAGCGCATTGGTGATGTCGAAGGTGAACGGATCGTATCCGCCGCGATGCGTCCCGACGTCCTTGCCGTTCACCGAGACGACGGCTTCCCAGTCGACGGCGCCGAAGTGCAGGAGCACGCGTCCGCCCTGCGGCCGCGCAGGCGCCTGAAACTCGCGGTGATACCAGAGGTACTGATTTGGAGCGACGGCCTTCTGCACGCCGCTCAGCGCGGACTCGACGGGAAACGGAACGACGATCGGGTTGGAACCAGTTGCGGTATGGAAGCTGCGCCAATCGGGCGCGGACCCATCGCGGGACGTGATCGCGTATTGCCACGTGCCGTTCAGGTTCTGCCAGCGCTCGCGGACCATCTGCGGGCGTGGATACTCGGGCAACACCCGATCCGGCTGCACGTCCTTCGTCCAGCGGGTAGCCAGACGCGGCGGCGAGGTGACGGCCTGGGATGCGGAGAGGACCGCAACCGCCACCGTCAAACAGACTCCACACGCAAGCCGCAGGCGAAACCGTCGCATGTTCACCTTCCGGCTCCGTATTAGATCACAGTGGCGAGGCTAAGAGCATGTCCGAGGAACACATGACGCGCGGGTGCGCATTCCGCGTAGTCCGCGTTGTCCGCGGCCCTAGCCTTTCTGCATCGAGGCCAGGAAGTCGGCGTTCGCCTTGGTCTTCCCCATTTTGTCGAGCAGCAACTCCATCGCTTCGACGGCGGATAGCGGCGCGAGCACTTTGCGGAGCACCCAGACGCGGTTCAGATCCTCGCGTGGCAGCAGCAATTCCTCTTTCCTCGTGCCGCTCTTCTGCATGTCGATTGACGGGAACACGCGCTTGTCGGTCAACTTGCGATCCAGGTGGATCTCCATGTTGCCAGTGCCCTTGAATTCCTCGAAGATCACGTCGTCCATCCGCGAGCCGGTGTCGATGAGGGCCGTCGCCATGATCGTGAGCGAGCCGCCTTCCTCGATGTTGCGCGCGGCGCCGAAGAACCGCTTCGGCTTCTGGAGCGCGTTCGAGTCGAGGCCGCCCGACAGGACCTTGCCCGACGGCGGAATGACGGAGTTGTAGGCGCGCGCCAGTCGCGTGATCGAGTCGAGCAGGATGAGGACGTCCTTGCGGTGCTCGACGAGGCGCTTCGCCTTCTCGATGACCATCTCGGCAACCTGCACGTGGCGCTGCGCGGGCTCGTCGAACGTCGACGAAATCACCTCGCCGTCGACGGAGCGCTGCATGTCCGTGACTTCTTCGGGCCGCTCGTCGATGAGCAGCACGATCAGGTAGACCTCCGGGTGGTTCTTCGCGACCGACTGCGCGATGTTCTGGAGGAGCATCGTCTTGCCGGTACGCGGCGGCGCGACGATCAGGCCGCGCTGTCCTTTCCCGATCGGCGTCATCAGGTCCATGACGCGCGCGGAGAGGTTGTCGGATGTCGTCTCGAGCACGAGACGCTGCTGCGGGTAGAGCGGCGTCAGGTTCTCGAAGAACAGCTTGTCGCGCGCCTGTTCGGGCGCCTCGAAATTGACCGCTTCGACCTTGATCAGCGCGAAGTAGCGCTCCCCTTCCTTCGGCGGGCGAATCTGTCCCGAGACCGTGTCGCCGGTCTGCAGGTCGAACTTGCGAATCTGCGACGGCGACACGTAGATGTCGTCCGGCCCGGGCAGGTAGTTGTAGTCGGGCGCACGAAGGAATCCAAAGCCGTCGGGCAGGACTTCAAGGACGCCTTCCGAGAAGATGAACCCGCTCTGCTCCGTCTGCGCCTTGAGGATCTGGAAGATCAGCTCCTGCTTGCGCATCCCCGTCGCGCCCGCGACGTTCAGATCCTTGGCGATCTGCGTGAGCTGCTGGATGCTCTTGTCTTTCAGATCCGTGATGTTGAGGCCGCGGCGGTTGTCGCCGCGCGGCGGGGCGGGAGCGTCCATTCCCTGCGATTCTCCCTGGACTTCGTCCTTGGGCACGGCGACCGCCTGGTCGGCGGACGACTGGCGCCCGGAACTGCGCTTGTGATTCGGCATGTGACCTGCTGACCGCTAGGCTGTGTTGAATCTCTCTACGAGTGTCGATTGAACTTACAGAGTTGACGGAACGCCGAATGCGGCGTAATCGAGGTCGCGCTCTGAGTGGGGACCTCTGGTCGTGAGGAAGTCTATATTGTCCCGGAGTATAGAGGGCCGCCGAAGAACTGTCAATGCCCGTCAGTAGCGGCCGGGCGAGTCGCCAATCCCCATGATGCTGCACGCCGTGATCGGATTGATCCCGAGCGCGCGCGCTCGATCGATGACCTCCGGTTCGTCGGCGCCGGGATTCAACCAGACCTCCTGAATCCCCTTCTTCGCAATCTCCTCCAGGACACGCACGGCAACGTCCGGCTGCACGTAGAGCGTGGCCATGTCGATCGTCTGCGGCACGTCCAGCACGGACGCGTAGGTGCGGTGGCCTTCGACCTCCGGTTCGTTCGGGTTGATGGCGATGACCGTGAAGCCCTGCCGCGCGTACGCGCGCAGCGCCTTGTTGCCGTACTTCGCACGATTGGATGAGGCGCCGATTACGGCCACCGTCTTCATGACGTGATTGTACCAAGCGCGCGGCGTCGTGTTTGCAGAGCCCGCGCCGCAGGAGGTGCGCATGGCCGGGTTTGTCGAATCGGCGCCGAACGTCGCCTGGATGCGATGCGGCATCGTCAACGTGGCGGCACTCGGGGACCGATCGCGATGGATCCTGGTGGACACCGGATTGAACGGCTACGCGACGGCCGTTCGCGAAGCGGCGGAAGCACGGTTCGGCTCCGGCAGCCGCCCGGCCGGGATCCTCCTGACGCACGGACACTTCGATCATGTCGGGAGCCTCGAGCCGCTGCTCGAGGCCTGGGACGTCCCGGTCTACGCGCACGAGCTCGAGTTCCCGTATCTCAGCGGCCGATCTTCGTACCCGCCGCCCGATCCGCTAGTGGGCGGCGGCATGTTCGCCGTGCTGTCGAGGCTCTATCCGCGGGGACCCATTGACATCGGACCGCGGCTCGTGGCGCTGCCGTCGGACGGCAGCGTGCCCGGCGCTTCGAGCTGGCACTGGGTCCATACGCCCGGCCACACGCCCGGGCACGTATCGCTGATGCGCGACGAGGATCGGTGTCTCGTCGCCGGCGATGCGGTCATCACCACGAAGCAGGAATCCTTGATCGCCGTCCTCACGCAGCGGCCGGAGCTGCACGGGCCGCCGGCGTACTACACGCAGGACTGGTCGAGCGCACGCGAGTCGGTCCGACGGATTGCCGCGCTCGCGCCCGAGATCATCGTCGCGGGGCACGGGCAGCCGATGAGCGGACCTGCGATGCGCGAACGCCTGTACGTTCTCGCCGAGCACTTCGACGCAATCGAGCGTCCGCGTCTTGGGCGGTACGCCCGCCAGCCCGCGCTTGCGGACTCCACGGGGGTCGTCATGCTGCCGCCCGATCCGCTGCCGAAGATTCTGGCAGGCGCCGCCGCCATCGCCGCCGCCGCGGCCGTCGTGTGGGCAGCGCGGACGAGTCGCCGGGCGGCACTGCACTCGTAAGGACAAGAAAGTCTCCCGTGCCTTCCGCCTTCAGGCGGAAGCACGCCCGGTCGCCCGCGCACTGCGCGATAATCGCAGTATGCCGACGCTCGCGGATATTCTCGACGTCCGCACGGCCGAGGCAGCGCCCGAGCTGGTCGAATCCATCGGCGGCGGACGGCTGCGCTGTTATTCCTGCGGCCATCAGTGCCCCATCCCTGACGGCGCCGTTGGCGTCTGCAAGGTGCGCTTCAATCGCGGCGGGCGCCTGCAGGTACCGTGGGGCTACGTCGGCGGCGTCCAGTGCGATCCGATCGAGAAGAAGCCGTTCTTCCACGCGCATCCGGGCGCGCTGGCGTACAGCTTCGGGATGCTCGGCTGCGATCTGCACTGCTCCTATTGCCAGAACTGGGTGACCTCGCAGGCCCTGCGCGACCCCGCGGCGATTGCGGCGCCGGTCGACACGACGCCGGCGGCGCTGGTGCGCGACGCGGAGCGCCTCGACGCGCGCGTTGTCGTCTCGACGTACAACGAGCCGCTCATCACCAGCGAGTGGAGCGTTGAGATATTCAAGCACGCGCACGCGGCAGGCCTGCTCACCGCGTACGTGTCGAACGGAAACGGCACGGCGCAGGTGCTGCGCTATGTCCAGCCGTGGATCGATCTGTACAAAGTGGATCTCAAGAGCTTCGACGATCGCCACTATCGTCAGCTCGGCGGCCGCATCGAGCCGATCCTGTCCACCATTCGCGCGCTCGACGAGATGGGCGTCTGGCTGGAGATTGTCACGCTGCTCATTCCCGGATTCAACGATTCGGAGGACGAACTTCAGCGGCTGACCGCGTTCGTCGCGTCAGTGTCGCCGCTGATTCCCTGGCACGTGACGGCGTTCCACAAGGACTACCGCATGAGCGATCCGGAGAACACGACGCCGGCGATGCTCGTGCGCGCGGCCGCCATCGCCCGAAACAACGGACTGCGGTACGTGTATGCCGGCAACCTCCCCGGCCAGGTTGGCGATCTCGAAAACACCCGCTGTCACGCCTGCTCGGCAACGCTGATCGAACGATTCGGCTACTTCATCAATAGTTACCGGCTCACGCCGTCGGGCACGTGCCCTGATTGCGGTACCAGTATCCCCGGCAGATGGGGAAAGACGTTCGAGGGACAGATCAGCGCGACGCCCTTCCTTCCAAACCGCCGGTTTCGCGTCATTTGACACGAACCTGGACTCTCTCTAAGAACCTTGACCCTGGAAGTAGAACCTCTAGAGAACCTTAGAACCTCAGAACCCTAGAACCGTAGAACCCTGGAACCGCACAATTCAGAAACCGCTGAGCGGTACGGAAATGGCAACCCCTGAGGTCGCGGCAGCAATCTGGCCGCAGGAGGAGTCGCGCAGTGCCAAGGATCGCTGTCGCGTTGCTCACGTTCGGCATTGTGTGCGCGCCGGCGTGGGCGGCCGCGGATCCCATACACATCAACGCGGGCGCGCTGGTCGGCGACACCTTCGGGGCGCGATTGATCGCGAATTCGCCCGATCACGGGTTTTCGATCGATGCGTCCGGCGATCGCGTCGGCGGAATTTACGCGCCCGTGCAGCAGTGCAATTCCGGGGACGAGTGCGTTCCGGGCGCGATCGTCGGTCTCGACGCGAGGTGGAGCGGCGGCGACTTCCCCGGCACGGCCACGGTTGACGGCACGAGTTTCGTCCTCTCCGGATTCGACGCTGCAAACGCGTTCGTCGACTTCGGCGGCTCCTGGGTCGCTCCCCCATTTACCGGCGCGACGACGGCCACCGTTCATGCGCCGTTCACGTTTTCCGGAACGTTCTTCTTTCCGTCGCAGGCGGGTTTTCAACCGGGCGATCTGGACTTGACCGGCAGCGGCATGGCGACGCTTGGTCTCCGCTGGGGGACGCTGCAGTCCTGGGACGTGCGCAGCACGCGCTACGACTTCGTGAATCCGAACGTCTCTCCGGAACCTGCCAGCCTGCTCCTGCTCGCGTCGGGCGCGGGTGTGCTGATTGTCCGTCGCCGTAGCTTCCGGCTTTAGCCGGAAGCACCACTTCAATCGGGAAAGATCTTTCCCGGGTTCAGGATTCCGTGCGGGTCGAAGGCCTGCTTCACGCGGCGCATCAGCGCGATCTCGTCGGCTGAGAGCTCGATGGGAAGGTACCTGGCCTTCGCGAAGCCGATGCCGTGCTCGCCGCTGATCGATCCTTCCAGCGCGACGACGCCTTCGAACAGCAGACGCTCCGCCTCGTGCGCGCGGCGGGTCTCATCGTCGTCGCCGGGCGTCACCATGATGTTGACGTGGATGTTGCCGTCGCCTGCGTGGCCGAAGCACGGGATGCGAAGACGATAGTCGCGTTTCAGCCGATCCACGAGATCGAACAGCGCGGGAATCCGTCCCTTCGGCACCACGACGTCGTGGTTGAACTTGACGGGCGTGATCGTCTTCAACGACAGCGAGAGCTCGCGCCGGACGCGCCACAGCTCCTGGCGTTCCGCCTCGTCGCGCGCCCGGCGGATCTCGGTTGCGCCCGCCTCCCGGCATGCAGCTACGACGCGGCACGCCTCCTCGTCGACGGCCTCGGCAAGGCCATCGACTTCGAGAAGCAGCACAGCGCCGGTGCCTTCGGGCGCCAGGGAGCGCACGTTCAGGTATCGCGCGACGGCTTCGAGCGAATCGCCGTCGATCAGCTCGACGGCCGCGGGGACGACGCGCGCGCGAATGATGTTGGCGACCGCGTCGACAGCGCCGTGCACGTCAGGAAACGTGGCGCGCAGCGTGGACTGCACGGGCGGCTTCGGCACGAGGCGCAGGACGATCTTCGTGATGACGGCGAGCGTGCCCTCGGATCCGACCAGCAGGTGCGTGAGGTCGTAGCCGACGACGTTCTTGACGACCTTCCCGCCCGTCTCGACGATCTCGCCCGTTGGCAGGACCGCTTCCAGCCCCAGCACGTACTGCTTCGTCGTCCCGTACTTGAACGCGCGCGGCCCGCCGGCGCATTCGGCGACGTTGCCGCCGATGACGGATTGCTTCAGCGACGCGGGATCGGGCGGGTAGAAGAGACCGACGCGTTCGACGGCGTCCTGCAGGGCCGCCGTCACGACGTTGGGCTCGACGACCGCGACGAGGTTCTGCTCGTCGATCTCGAGGATGCGGTTCATCCGCTCCATCGAGAGGACGAGCCCGCCGCGAACGGGGACGGCGCCCCCCGTGTAGCCCGTCCCTCCGCCGCGCGGCACGATCGGCACGCGGTGATCGGCGCACGCGCGCACGACAGCGGCCACCTGATCGACGCCGTTGGGGGTGACGACGACATCAGGCGGGTGCCCGCGCTTCAGCGCGTCGACGCTGTACATCTCGCGCGCCTCAGCGTCAGTGCGGACGTGCTCGTTGCCGACGATCGACGCGAGGCGCTCCAGGAACTCGAGGGAAATCAATTCGTCGTTCGTCGTTCGCCGTTGACCTATGCTCCGAGCGCAGTCCGCGCGCCCTTGTGGAGGAACTCGAGAATCCTGTTCACGCCTCTCTGCAGATCCTCAATCGAAGCCGCGTACGAGAGGCGCAGGAACCCCGGCGCGTCGAACGCCTCGCCGGGCGTGACCGCCACGCGCGCCTCGCTCAGCAGCGCGGTTCCAAGTTCCGCGGTCGTGCGGATGCCGTCGGGCGACAGGAAGTCGGACACATCGGGAAAGAGATAGAAGGCGCCGGCGGGTTTCACGAGGCGGATGCGCGGCTCGACAGCCAGCCACTCGGTCAGCTGATCGCGGCGGCGGCGATACTCGTCCAGCATCTCGGTCACGCAGTCCTGCGGTCCACGAAGCGCCGCCTCCGCGGCTTTCTGGCTGATCGAGCTGACGTTCGACGTCGAGTGGCTCTGGATGGCGTTGCACGCGCTCACGAGCGGCGCGGGCGCGAGCGTCCAGCCGCAGCGCCAGCCCGTCATCGCGTACGCCTTCGATGCCGACCCGCACAGCACCGCGCGATCGCGCAGATGCCGCGCGAGCACCGCCGTGACGTTGTGCGGCACCTTGTCGTAAATCAGCTTCTCGTAGCAGAGATCGAACAGCACCCAGATGTCGCGGCGCGCCGCCTCTTTCGCGATCTCGGTGAGGTCCTCTTCCGTGATGAGCGCGCCCGTCGGGTTGCCGGGCGAGTTGATGATGATCCCGCGCGTGCGCGGAGTGATCGCGGCAAGGAACGTCTCGGCGCGGAGGCGGAAGCCGTCTTCCGCATGCGTGCGGACGATGACGGGGGTGGCGTCGGCGAGCTTGATCTGCTCCACCAATGTCGGCCAGCCCGGGGCGTGCGTGATCACCTCGTCGCCGGGGTTGAAGATCGCCATCACGGCGTTGAACAGCGCCTGCTTCCCTCCCGCCGAGACAATCACCTCCGCCGGCGTGTACTCGATGCCGTAGTCGGTCCGGTAGCGGTCGAGGATCGCGCGTTTCAGATCGTCGGTGCCCGAGTTCGTCGTGTATTTCGTGAAGTGCGCGTCGATCGCGCGCTTCGCTGCCGCGGAAATGTGATCGGGCGTCGGAAAATCCGGCTCGCCGGCGCCGAGATCGACGACGTCGACGCCCTGTGCCTTCAGCCGCATCGCGTCCGCGGCCACCTTCATCGTGGGAGAAACGCCTATCCGAGCGGTCCGTGCCGCAAGCTGCATGTGTCAGGCCCTCAAGGTTTCGCGCGCGAGCTTCTTGTCGCGCAGACGGCTTTCGACAATCGACGGAACGAGGCCGGTGACGGAGCCGCCAAGCGCGACGACCTCCTTCACCAGCCGTGAACTCACGTACGTGTACGGCTCGGCGGGCATCATGAACACCGTCTCGACATCGGGGTTGAGCCGGCGGTTCATGAGCGCCATCTGCATCTCGTACTCGAAATCCGAGACGGCGCGCAGCCCGCGGACGATCACGCTCGCCCGCTTGCGTCGAGCGTATTCCACCAGGAGCCCGTCGAACGTATCCACTTCCACATTGGCGTACGGCGCGAACACCGTCCGCGCGATGTCGACACGCTCGGAGACGGTGAAGAGCGGCGACTTCTCGAGATTCAGCAGGACGGCGACGACGATCTTGTCGAAGAGCGTCGAGCCGCGCTGGATGATGTCGACGTGGCCGTTCGTCAGCGGGTCGAAGGACCCGGGGTACAGCGCGATAATCTGCTCGCTCATAGAGACGGCATCCCTAGTCGCGTTGTGCGCGGTAGAAGGACAGCACGCTGTCGCCGGCGGTCACGCTGCGGTCGAGCGTCCATTTCCCCTGCCGGGGCGGAGCCGCGTACCGCCGCGCGTGCTCGACGATGGCCCGAGTCTCCGGACCTCCCGCGGCGGTTGCAGCGTCGAGCGCATCGGCGGCGGCATCGGCGGCGTAGGGCGGATCGAGAATCACGAGGTCGAACGGTCCGGCGGCTCGGCGCAGCGCGTCCGCAACTCCTGCGCGGATAATAGCATAGCGCTCCCGCGCGTCCGGCAGCAGCCGCGCGGCGTTCTCCTCGATCAGGCGCACCGCCCGCGCGTCGTTGTCGACGAACGTGACGTGCGCGGCGCCCCGGCTGAGCGCCTCGATCCCGTTCGCGCCGGTCCCCGCGTAGCCGTCGAGCACCCGCGCGCCGCGAACGGCGGGCCCGAGAATGTCGAACAGCGTCTCGCGCAGCCGGTCGGACGTCGGCCTCAGCCCCTCCCACTTCGGCGCCTTCAGTTGGCGTCCTTTCAGTTCGCCCGCGATGACGCGCATCTATCTCCAGACCTCCAACAACCAACCACCAACCTCCACCCACCAACCTCCAACCTCCAACCTCCGTCAGCCCACGCCGACCAGCCCGAAGCGCTGCTCCCAACTCGTATTCACGAGCGACGCGAGCGCGGACGCCTGCGTCGGATCGTCGAGCGCGGCGACGGCCTCGCGCCGCGCCTCCTCCATCAACTGGTGATCCCGGATCAGATCCCCGACGCGCAGCGTGGGGATGCCGGACTGCCGCGTGCCGAAGAAATCGCCGGGCCCACGCTGCTCGAGGTCGCGTTCGGCGATGAGGAAGCCGTCGGTCGTCTCCGTCAGGGCCTGCAGGCGCGCGCGTGCCTGATCCGAGAGCGGCGACTGGTACAAGAGGACGCAGTACGATTTGTGCGCGCCGCGGCCGACGCGGCCGCGAAGCTGATGAAGTTGCGAGAGCCCGAATCGCTCGGCATGCTCGACGACCATCATCGTCGCGTTCGCGACGTCGACGCCGACCTCCACGACCGTCGTCGACACGAGGATCTGGAACTCGCCGCGGACGAACGCGCCCATGACCCGATCCTTCGCGTCCTGCTTCATGCGGCCGTGCAGCAGCGCGACGCGGTACTCGGGGAAGACGTCCTGCGACAGGTGGTCCGCCATCTCCGTCGCGGCCTTCAGATCCACCTTCGCCGACTCCTCGACGAGCGGATAGATGATGTACGCCTGCCGCCCCTCGTCGACCTGGCGGCGCAGGAACGCGTAGATCTCGTCACGGCGTGATTCGGGACGCGCGGTCGTGGCGATCGGCTGGCGTCCCGGTGGCATCTCGCGAATGACGGAGACGTCGAGGTCGCCGTACGTCGTGAGCGCCAGCGTCCGCGGAATCGGCGTCGCCGTCATGACGAGGACGTCGGGATGCAGCCCTTTCGCCCGCAGCGTCGCGCGCTGCAGCACGCCGAACCGGTGCTGCTCGTCGATGATCGCGAGCCCCAGTTCGCGGAACGCGACCTCCTCCTGCACGAGCGCGTGCGTGCCGATCACCATCTGGATCGAGCCGCCCGCCAGCTCGGCGATCGTCTCCCGGCGTTTGCGCACCGGAGTTGCGCCGGTGAGCAGGGCCACGCGGAATCGCGATCGTTCCAGCAGTCGCCTGATGTTGAAGAAGTGCTGCTCGGCCAGGATCTCGGTGGGGGCCATGAAGGCGACCTGCAGGCCGTTCTCCATTGCGACGAGGGCCGCCATCAGGGCAACGATCGTCTTACCGGATCCGACGTCCCCCTGCAGCAGCCGGTTCATCGGCTGCGGACGCTGCATGTCGGTCACGATCTCGCGGATGGCCGTCTTCTGATCGCCGGTAAGCCTGAACGGTAGCACCGCGCGCACCGCGTCGCGGATGGCATCGGTGACGACGACCGCGCGTCCTTTGCGCTCCGCGTTCGCGCGCCGCTTGCGCAGCACGATGCCGAGCTGGAAGAGAAAGAACTCTTCGAAGATGAGACGCCGGTGCGCCGGCGATCGGAACGCGTTCAGTTGATCGACAGACGCGTCGTTCGAGGGAAAGTGCACCTGCTGGAGCGCGGTACGGCGGTCAATCAGCTGTTGTCGCTCCCGGACGGCGGGCGGAAGCGGATCGGGCAGCTGCTCGGGGAGCCCCTCCAGCGCCTGATGCACGATCGCGCGCTGGATCTTGGCGGTGAGCTGGCCCGTCTTCTCGTAGATCGGAACGATGCGTCCGGTGTGAATCGTCCCGTCGGCATCGGGCGGGGCCTGGTCGTCCGCCTCGTCGGTCAGGAGCTCGTATTGCGGGTTCTGCATCTGCAGCCCGTGCGAGGTGAGCTCGAGCTTCCCGAACAGGATGACGCGCTGGTGCCGGTGGAAGACGTCGCTGAGGAACGGCTGGTTGAACCAGATCGCGCGCAGGCTGCCCGTGCGGTCGCGCACGAGCATTTCGAAAATCCGGAACCGCGGGCGCCGCGTCGGCCGGACGCCGCAGCTGAGCACCTCGCCGGCCACGGCGGCCGCGACGCCAGGCTTCAGCGACGCGATCGTCTGGAAATGACCGCGATCCTCGTACCGCGTGGGAAACCGGTACAGCAGATCCTCGATCGTCGAGAGACCCGCGCGCTGCAGATCGGCCGCGCGCCGCGGGCCGACGCCTTTGAGGTATTGAAGAGAACCTGTCAGCGGATCCATGAGACGCGCGGAGCCCGCAGAGCGTTCGCGCGCGCGCGGCCGCTCACTGAACGATCGTCGCCGTTCCCTGCGCGACGCGGATCTCGCGGATGCGGGCGGGCAGCTCGAACGGGTCGTCCATGTTGATGCCGGAGGGATTGTCCTTCGTGCGCGAGTAGTAGCTGAGGAGCTCCTGCACGAGGCTCTTCGGAATGGTCACACCCGACAGCTCGGCCGATTCGAGCTGAAATCGCCCCATGCCATCCTTCGTCGTCAGCACGCCTGACGCCGTGATCGGCAGCATCCCCGTGAGGTAGCCGAGCGGGTCGGTCCAGCCTCGCTTCTTTTGCTGCCGAACCGCATCGAGATCGACGAGCGCCCGCCCGCTCACGCGTCCGTTGCCCAGCGCGTTGAGCGTGGGCTCGACGATGCCGACGGGGATTTCAGCCTCGTACTTGAGATACGAGTTGACCTCGGCGTCGGTCACCTGTGTGGCGCGGTTCTGCGCCGTGCTGGACGGGATCAGCGCGTTCTTGTTGATCGTCGCGAGCTTCGTCTGGAATCGCGCCGCGTCCTGTTTGGTCAGGTTCGCTTCCGCTCCAAGCGGCAGCGCGGACACCGCGCAGGCGACGAGAGCAGCGAGAAATCGTACGGGGAGAGCTTGCATGGCATCCGAAGAATACGCAGGCGCGGCACCTCTTATTTTACAGGGATGCGGCCCGGTCGTCGCGGCGCGGACGGACCTGCGTGGCCGCGCATCGGCCGCGGCCGGCGTAAGGCGGTCGTTTCAGGGCCGCCAGGATCACGATGGATTGCGGCGCCGCGCATTCTGGCGCGCGCGCAACAGCAGCTCGAGCTTGCGCTGCTCGAGCCGCTCCTCGAACAGCCGGAAACGGGCCTGCTGGCGCACGTCGAGCACCTCGTCCACGCCATCCAGTGCTTTGTGGAGCTCGGCCGCACCGCGCTCGTCTTCGGCGCGAAGCGCCGTGAGCTTCTCGCGGATCGCTGCCTCGTCCCCCGCGCCGGTCTGCGGACTCGTCAGACGCCGGAGATCCTGCAGGATCTGATTCCGGGCCTGCTGATGCCGCCGCTGAGTCTCCTGAAGATTCTTGAGCCGCGTGACGAACCGGCCGTATTGATCGTCCGACAACTGGAGCGCTTCCTGCGCGCGAACGAGCGCATACGCGTCGTAGAGCCGCTGCACCTCGCCGGCCGAGATCGCCGGCGGCTGCAATCCATCGTCGGTGCCCGGCGGCGGCTGCTGACGTTGTGCGGCGATCGCGGGCGTCGAGATCGAGGCCGTGAGCAGAAGCGCGAGCCATGCGAGCCGCGTCACGAGTTCTCCTTTGTGGCGCGGCTCGTCGGCCGCCGCGCCTGCCGGATTTCATCTTCGATCAGGCGTCCGAGCTCCGCGCGTTCGCGGGCCGACAGATCGAGTAC
>JBKPTE010000090.1:0-9382 GCA_046735335.1 Acidobacteriota bacterium
GGGTGCACAGTGGGTGATCGACGAGGTCACCGCCGCCAAGCTCGTCGGGCGCGGCGGGGCAGCGTTTCCCACGGGCCGGAAATGGGCCGGTGTCGCGGCCGCGCAGGCGCAGCCGCATTACGTCGTCTGCAACGCCGACGAGTCGGAGCCGGGGACGTTCAAGGATCGGGTCGTGATGGAGCACGACCCGTTCGCGGTCGTCGAGGCAATGACGATCGAGGCGTTCGCGGTGGGAGCGGTTCGGGGCTACCTGTACATCCGCGGTGAGTACCCGCTCGCCGAGGAACGGATGGCCCACGCAATCGCGTCGGCGCGCGACGAGGGGCTGCTGGGATCGAACATCCTGGGTTCGGGCTTCGCGTTCGACATCGAGCTGCGGCGCGGCGCGGGAGCGTACATCTGCGGCGAGGAAACGGCGCTGTTCGAGTCCATCGAGGGCAAGCGTGGCGAGCCGCGCAACAAGCCGCCGTTCCCGGTCGAGGTGGGGCTGTTCGGCAAGCCAACCGCGGTCAACAACGTCGAGACGCTCATCAACGTGCAGCTCATCCTCTCGGAAGATGGCGGCGGCGCGGCGTTCGCATCCGTCGGGAGCGGAGCATCGACCGGCCCGAAACTGTTCTGTCTTTCCGGCCACGTCACGCGACCTGGTGTGTATGAAGTGCCGTTCGGGGTGACGTTGGGCGAGTTGCTCGACCTCGCGGGCCGCGTGCCCGGTGGACGCGGCATTCGGGCGATCCTGCTGGGCGGTGCGGCCGGGACATTCGTCGGGTCCGAGGCGCTCGACACGCCGTTGACGTTCGAGGCGACGCGCGCGATCGGCGCGACGATCGGGTCGGGTGTCGTGATGGTGTTCGACGAAACAGCGGACATCGTCGACACGCTGCGGCGTATCGCGCGGTTCTTCCGCGACGAGTCGTGCGGCCAGTGCGTGCCGTGTCGTGTCGGAACCGTGCGACAGGAGGAGCTGCTCGCGCGCCTGGCAAGCGGAACCGTGAACGCGACGCGCGACAGGGAACTGCAACTCCTGCGCGACATCGGGCAAGCAATGCGCGACGCGTCGATCTGCGGACTCGGCCAGACGGCGAGCAGCGCGATCGAGAGCGCGCTACGCCAGGATCTGGTCGCGCTGTGACCGACGTCGCGCGCGACGGTTTGAGCCTTGAGCGCGATCCCGCGCCGGACGCGCGCGCGCCGCACGGTGGTGAAGCGCCGGCCGCGCAGCCACTGACCGACATCCTGCTGAAGCCCGCGGCGCGTCCCAGCCGAATCCCGGAGCGGCCTGCGCCACCGGTTCGGCCGCCCGTCGACATCACGATCGACGGTGTCGCCGTCACCGTCCCGGCGGGTTCGACGATCCTCGACGCATGCCGCGCGCAGGGCGTCGACACGCCTACCTTGTGCTACCTCGAGAACCTCACCCCGGTCAACGTCTGTCGCGTATGCGTCGTCGAAGTGACGGGCGCGCGCGTGCTCGTGCCGGCGTGCTCACGCAAGGTCGAGCCCGGGATGGAGATCCAGACCGATTCGGAGCGCGTTCGGTTGTCGCGGCGAATGGTGATGGAGTTCCTCGCGTCATCGGTCGATCTCTCCACGGCGCCGTCCGCGTTGCGCTACGTGGAGCGGTATGACGCCGATCTCGCGCGTTACGGGCCACCGGCCGAAGCCGCCGTCGCCGGTGCTCGCGACGCCCGCGAGCCGGGCCATCACCACGCGCCGTCCGGTTTCGTCGCGGAGACCGTCGTCCAGGCGCCGAAGATCGACAACGAGCTCTACGTCCGTGACTACTCGAAGTGCATCCTGTGCTACAAGTGCGTCGAGGCGTGCGGCGAGGACGCTCAGAACACGTTCGCGATCGCGGTCGCGGGACGTGGCTTCGACGCCCGGATCTCGACCGAGGAGAACGTGCCGCTGCCGCAGTCGGCCTGCGTGTATTGCGGCAATTGCATCGGCGTGTGCCCCACCGGCGCGTTGATGTTCAAGTCCGAATTCGACATGCGCGGCGCTGGGACGTGGGACGAAAGCGCGCAGACAACGACCGACACGATCTGCCCATACTGCGGCGTCGGTTGCACGTTGACGCTGCACGTGCAGGACAACGACATCGTGAAGGTGACGTCACCGCTCGACTCGTCGGTGACCGAAGGCCACCTCTGCGTGAAGGGTCGGTTCGGCTTCGAGTTCGTCCAGAGCCGCGGTGCCGGAGCCGATGACTGACGATGCCGCGCGCGACGAGCAGGCGGCAGTCGCGGCAGTCCTTACCGCCGAGTACAGCGTCGTGACGGCGGCACTCGGCGCGGTGTGGTCGGCGTCGCTTACCCGGACGAGCCTCTTTCTCGTCGTGCTCTCGGCGTCGGGTGTCGCGCTGGGCTTTGCGGCCCCCGGTGGCGGCGAAAATCTCCGCCTCCACGCGCTCGTCGTGCTGCCCCTGCTGCTCTTTCTGGGCATCACGACGTACGTGAGGGTCGTGCAGCTCCAGCGCGAGTCGGTCGTCTACATCACGGGTCAGAACCGGATCCGCCGCTTCTTCGCCGATTCCGTGCCGGCGGCTCGGCCGTACTTCGTGCTGCCACTCCATGACGACCCTGCGGCCCTGTTTCGAAGCCCCGGAACGGGGATGAGCAGGCGGCCGCCACGCTTCCCGTTACTCAACCTGATCGTGCAGATGCAGGGACTCGTTGGCGTGGTGACCGCTTCTGTCGCCGCGGTCTTCGCGGGCATCGCGTTTCTGCCACTCGGCGTGTCAACGGGATGGATTGTCGCGGCGGTTGCATTTGTTGCGACGATCACCGCGCTCGTCGCATACTGGCAGCGGTCGCTGAACGAACTGTGGGCGTCGATGCCGCCGCACTACCCGACGCCCCCGGACGAGCTCGACGCGCCGTTCTGACAGGCTACAGCTGGAGCAGGTCGCGTAGTTCGATACGGTTGTCGTGCGAGTAGACGTTGAAGCCATCGCCGCGCAGGAAGCCGACGAGCGTCACGCCCAGCCGATCCGCGGCCTCGACTGCGAGGCTCGACGGCGCCGACACCGCGCAGATCATCGGAATGCCGGCGACCGCGGCCTTCTGAATGATCTCGAATGACACGCGGCCGCTGACCATCAGCACGTAGTCGTTCAGCGGCACGCGCTTCGCGAGCACCTGTTCGCCGACGAGCTTGTCGAGCGCGTTGTGTCGCCCGACGTCCTCGCGAATCGATACGAGCTCGCCACGCGGCGTGAACAACGCCGCGGCATGCAAACCGCCCGTCGTCGCGAACACCGCCTGGGCGGCGCGCAACATGTCCGGGAGCGCGAGGATCACCTTCCGTGGTACGACCGGTTGAGCGGCCGGGATCGGGTCACAGCGGACCGCGATCTCGTCGAGCGACGCCTTGCCGCAGATCCCGCACGAGGCCGTCGCGACGAAATGACGCTCGGTCACGCGCGACGCGTCGAACGGCACCGAAAGATGGACGATCACCGTGTCGTCGGGGCGGTTGAGGCGCGCGGGATCCCCGAAGGTCACCCGGGTCACTTCGGTGCCCTCGATCAGGCCTTCGGTCTTCAAGAATCCGACCGCCAGCTCCTGCTCGTTCCCAGGGGTCCGCATCGTGACGGCTACCGCCACGGGGTCCTGCCGCGGACCGACGACGCGGATCTCCATGGGCTCCTCGCCGGCGACGATGTCGTCGCGGACCTCGAGCTCGCCGCCGCGGACGGTGACCACCCGGACCGACGACACGTGACGAATGGGTAGTTCAAGTTCGGCCATCGCGGTCCAGTCTAGGTCGCACCGTCACTCCGGTCGGGGGACCGTCGATGCAGCAGCTGTGGATGTGCGGCCGGTGCCACTCGCTCAACGAGGCGACGAGCCGTAACTGCTACCGGTGTCGCGCCGATCGCGCGAGCCAGGAGTACCAGGACCCGCGCGGGTCGCCCGATGGGCCGGGGATCGCCGCCGTTCCCGCGAAGGACCCGAGCCTCATCGGCGCGACGCTGCTTGGGCTCGCGGGAGCCGCGTCCGCGTTGGTGCTCTGGTACTGGTGGGACACGAGCACCGCGGGCGCGCGGCCATTTCTTGTCAACCGCAGCTTCTGGTACGTGGGGCTGTTCGTGGGAATCATCATCGGGTTCGGAACGATCCTTGGTGGCCGCGGTCGGACGTCCTTCCCGATCGTGCTCGTGAGCGTCTGCCTGACGGTCGCAACGCTCGTGATCGGCGAGTACCTCCTGATCTCCAACCACGTGTACAACCAGGTGCACGTCCCGACGAACCGTCTGGTGACGCTCGCCCCTCACGAGGTGATTGCGAACCTGCCGGCGTACATCGCGGAGGCTCAGCTTCGGCCGTTCGCCTGGCTCGGTGCGCTGACGGCGGCGTTCCTCCTGCCCTGGAACCGGCTGGTCGGCAATACGAACAAGCGCGACGACTGACCGGCGTCGTGCATCATGCGGCGATGGAGCGCGAGCCGATACTGACACCCGCCGAGCGGCGATTGCTTGGCGACGCCCGCCGGGCGGTCCTCGCCACGATCAACCCTTCCGGTGACGCGAGGCTCGTGCCGATCTGTCACGTGCTGGGCGAAGACGACGACCGTGGCCGGCCGCGTTTGTACACGCCGATCGACGAGAAGCCGAAGGCGGCGCCTGAACCTTTGCGATTGGGTCGCGTGCGCGACATCCTCGTGCTGCCGAAGGCGGCGGTGCTCGCGGACCGCTGGGATGAAGACTGGGCACGCCTCGCCTGGGTCCGCGCGTACGGCGCTGCGGAGATCCTCGAGCCGCAACCCCACGAGCGCGAGGAGCACGCGACGGCCGTCAAGCTGTTGCGCGACAAGTACGAGCAGTACCGGTCGCACGGGCTGGAGGCCCGACCGATCATCCGCGTCGCGATCGATCGCGTCACGAGCTGGGGCGCACTCGGCTGACCCGGAGAGCGGCCGCAGCGCGTCGGCGCAGCGCGCCGTAAATGCTGGACTAACGGCCCCGTCCCGGAGCATGATCGTGTCGAGGGGACCGACAGGGTCGACCTGCTCGGCTGGCCAGGAGGTGACCTCGTGAAGAGGTCTCGCGCTGCGACGTTGATCGCGGCCGTCGTCGCGCTCTCGGGCTGTATTTCGGCAACCCCAACCCCGTCGCCAGGTCCAACCACGCCCGCGCCAACAACGTCATCGAGCCCGGCGCAGACCGGAAGCGCTTCTGCGCCGAATCTCAGCCCGACCGCCACGCAGGGCATCGCGACACTCGCGTCCGGCGACGGATTGCCCGCCTGCGCTGCGGGCACGCCGACGAACGCCGAGACCGTCACGTTCGTCGCGTCAGATCACGCGTGGACGCTCAGCCCGAACGGCGTTCATCTGACTTGTCTGTTCGACGTTGCCGACGCGGGCCCGTTCGAGTGGGGTCCGCTCGGGGATCGCGTCCTCCTCGGCCGCCTCGAGGTCAAAGGCGTGGCGGGTGCGCCCAGCCTGGCCGCGAGTGGCAAGAGCTTCGGGGCGATCACATGGAGCCGACCGACGGGCAAGTCGATCATCTACGTACCCAGCGCCGACACCCGCCTGCGCAAGGTGCACCTCGACGGCGAGCCCGATGAGGACGTAACTCCGCTCTCATCCTCGCGATACCTGAGCGTCACGTATCACCCATCCGGAGAGGCCTTCGCCTTCGCGATGCAAGGAGACGGCGGCGAGGCGATCTGGATCGCATCGAACACCGGCAAGCGGCCGCGACGCCTTGTTTTCTCCGACGAGGGCACGAAGTTTGGCGCGATCGCTTTCGAGGCCGATGGCAGGCATTTGCTGTACGCGGCTCAGCACGCGGACAATCACGCGGATCTCCACAGGATCGACATCACCGACACGACGTCGGCGCCGGTCGCGTGGCACGGGCCTGTTGGAAAATTCATTCTGGATATCAAGCCAGGGCCGACGACAGGGTCAGTGGCGTGGACGACCGGGACGACGTGCGCAGACAGCGTCGCGATGGCGCAAACGCCGGCGGGAACGGTGCGTGCGCTCCCCGGAGAGGGGCGTCCGACGCGGGCCGTGGGCTGGCTGAGTCCGACGCAGCTGCTCATCGCGACGGGTGGGTGCGCTCAGCCGATCGACGTGTCCGCCGTCGACGTCTCAGTTGGGTCGATCGCGCCACTCGTGTCGGGAGTGTCTGTCGTCGCGGTGCGAACCGCAGTCCCCACCCCGGCTGCACCGCTCCCGAAGGCCGTCGCTTCCGTTGGCAGTGGCTTCAGCTGATAACAATCGCCGCGGCCGGTCGGCCGCATGCTCAACCCGCCGCACGCATCGCGCGCGTCGCGCGAACAACCGCCCTCAACGCGGACGATTCACGTAGACCGCGGCTGCAACAGGCCGCAGGCAATGCGTCGAGCTCATCGCCTGGTGGTAGCCACCGGCGTTGAGGATGGCGACGATGTCGCCTTCGGTCACCTCCGGCATCGGGTAGTCCTCCGCGAATACGTCGCCCGCCTCGTTGATGTGGCCCGCGACGGTGACCTTCTGCGTGCGCGGCGCAGCGGCATCGCGGCACAGGACGATTTCCTGCGCGTACTTGTAGATGAAGTAGGCACAGTTCACGTTCCAGCCAAGGTCGAGGCCGATGAACGTCGTCCCGCCGCGGCGCTCAACGGTGACGACCTCACCGAGCAGCACGCCGGCGTCCTTCGCGATCCAGTCGCCGGGCTCGCAGCCAACGACCACGTCGAGATCGCCGAGCCGGTGGGCAACCACCGAAGCGTAGGCGTCGACGTCGACCGGGTGCTCATCGTCGCGCGCGGGACGGCCGAGCCCACCGCCGACGTTGATCTCGCGAATCGGATGGCCGTCACGCATGAGCTCGCGCGAGATCGCGGCGACGCGCTCGAGGGCGGCCTCGAAGCGCGGCAGGTCGTCGCGCAGCCAGCCGGATCCGGCGTGGAAGTGGATCGTGTCGATCGTCAAGTCGTGGCGCCGGGCTGCTTCGAGGGCCTCGGCGAGGCGATCCTCGTAGATGCCGAACTTCGTCGGCCGGTCACCGCTGTACTCGAGCCCGCTGTGGTAGCCCACCCCGGCACCCGGGTTGATTCTCAGCCCGATCGTCGAGCCCGACGCTCGACGCCCGAATCGCTCGACCTGGCTGACGGCGTCGAGGTTCATGTGGATGCCGTGTGCGAGCAACACGTCGAGGTCGCGGTCGCTGACGTTCGTGCCGGTGTAGCTGATCTCATCGGCGCGCCAGCCATTGGCGATTGCGTGCAGGACCTCGCCGGGCGAACACGCGTCGATGCCGACGGTGTCCATGGCGCGAAGCACGGACAGCACTTCGGGCTCGCGGTTGGCTTTCAGCGCGAAGCGCACGACGTACCGAAGGCCCGCGCCGGCGAGCGCGCGCTCGAGCGTCGCCGCGTTCTCCGCATAGCGGTCGAGGTCGTACACGAACAGCGGCGTGCCGCGTTCGCGAGCGAGTCGCTCGGCGTCGCGGTCGGCGACCGTCAGGCGTCCGGCGACGACGTCTAGTCCGGGCCGTTGCCACCACGGAGTTGCGGCGACGGTCGTGGCAACCTCAGCGGTGAGTTGGCGCTCGCTCACCGAGGTCCGAGGCGGAGCGCGGCGACGCCATCGGGCCGAGGTTTGGAAATCCACCGGTTCGGCCCTTCCTCGACGTCCGTTCCGAGCGCCTCGAGGAGGTGTTCGGCGGTGTGCGAGATCTCGTGGACCGCAGCTTCGAACGCCGCCGCGTTCTTCGCTGACGGCGCGCGATAGCCGCTGATCTTGCGAACGAACTGGAGGGCCGCGGCCTCGATCTCGCCAGTCGTGGCCGCCTCGTCGGACCGTCGGAGCTGCTTGATGCTTCGGCACATGCCGCGAGCCTAGCCTGATTGCTGTTGTGGTGCGGTGGCCTCATCGGGGCCGGGTGCGTTCGAGAAGTCGGCTGCCGTCATGCCGTCGGGGTGGCCGACCGGCCACTGCACCAACTCGATCTCGTTGCCGTCCGGATCGACGATCGACGACGTCCGGAAGTCGGCCGATCCATCGGGCGACGCCGGCGTCGTCGCGTCGATCCCTCGGTCGGCGAGGGCGCGGACCGTCGCGTCCATTGATTCGACCTTGATGACGAGGTGGCTCAAGCCGCCGCCAAGCTCGGCATCACGCTTGGGATCGTGCACCAGCTCGATCGTTACGAACTCGTCGCCGGGGAGTTTGAGCATCGTGAGCGACCCTCGCTCGGTGTCCGGCACAGCGCCGACGACCTCGTAGCCAACGCTCGTGTAGAACGCGAGCGAACGCTCCAAATCGCGCACGCGAACGCCCAGGTGCAGCGTCTTCACCGCCGTTCCTTGTCTCCCGTCGGATGTCGCCTCGGCACGAGCCGCGGACCGGAGCGATCAGTATTCTCGCGTTGATGGACCGCAGGTGGACGATCGCCGAGCCACGATTCGGTTCCCCGCGCCGATTCGAGTTGCCGTAAATGGTGGCGGCCGGACTGTGGGCGCTCGTCGGCGCATCGTCGCTGGTCATCGGGGCGCTGCTGTCACTGACGGGCTGGATCTCCGGGCTGCGGCTGAAGCTGCTGATCGGGTTCGGCTGCGGGACCCTCGTCAGCGCGGTGGCCTACGACCTCGTCGAGGAAGCGGTCCATGTGTCGGCGACGGGGCTTTCGGTCGGCGGCGGCTTCATCGTCGGCGCGCTCGCGTACTTCATCGGCGACGAGCTGATCGAGCGGATGGGCGGCGGTCAGGACGGCGGGATGTCGATCCTGCTGGGCGCCGTCCTCGACGGCATCCCGGAATCGATCGTGCTGGGGCTGAGCCTGGTCGGCGGCGGAGTCCCGAGCATCGCGGTGCTCGTCGCGATCTTCATCTCGAACATTCCGGAATCGGTCGCGTCGTCCACGGCGATGCGGGCACGGTGGTCGGTCGCGCAGACGATCGGCGTGTGGGGCGCCGTCGCGATCGTCAGCGCGGTCGCGGCGGCGATCGGCTACGGCCTCTTCTCCGGCGCCAACGGCGACGTGATCGCGTTCATCGATGCGTTCGCGGCAGGCGCGATTCTCGTCCTGCTGGCGGACGACCTGCTGCCGGCGGCGCACGGCGACACGGACAAGGTCGTCGGGCTCGCGACGGCATTCGGGTTTGCGCTCGCGGCGTTCCTGTCGTTCAGCGACTGAGGCCCTCGCCAGGTGGCGTGGCGCGACCGGCAGTCAGCCCATGCGCCAGTCGATAGGCCCGGTGTAACAGTGGGCGATGGCCTGGCAGGTCGCGCCGGTGAGGTCCCAGGTTCGGCCCGCGACGTACGGTCCGCGGTCGACGACCGGGACCGTGACGGTTCGGCCATTCGCCGGATTGCGGAACGTGACGAGCGTTCCGCACGGGAGCGTCCGGTGCGCGACGCCGAGCAGCGTCGTCGTCAGCGT
>JBKPTE010000091.1:0-37039 GCA_046735335.1 Acidobacteriota bacterium
ATTACGGACGACGCGGGACGCTTGCCGCTCATCGGCGACGACGATGGGGGGCAGTTGTTCGGAACGTGCGGAGGGCGATCGGCGGACGCGTCGGAGACGCTTGCCACCGCCGCCGCCGTTCTCAAGGACGCAACGCTCGCCGTCGGACCGGCGCCCGAGGAAACGTACTGGACGCTCGGCCGCGCGCCCACCGTGTCCGTCGGTATCGATCACGTGACAAGGTGGCCGTCGCAGGCTCTTGGCGCCAGCGGCTACTTCGTGTCACGGACAGCGGCGGGCGATCACCTGGTGTTCGACGCGGGCCCGCACGGATACCTGAACGGCGGCCACGCGCATTCGGACGCGCTGTCGCTCGTCCTGAACGTGAACGGCCAGCCATTACTCGTCGATCCGGGCACTGCGACGTACACGATGGATGAAGGGGCGCGGGACGCCTTCCGGTCGACACGCATGCACAACACCGTCACGCTGAACGGCCGCGATCAGGCACTCCCGCAGGGCCCGTTTCATTGGCACACGCGCGCGAACGGCCGCATGCTCGCCGCATGCGCCGGCGCCGGGTTCGACTTCGCCCAGGGAACGCACGATGCGTACGGGACCTACCGGCACGTCCGTTCCCTTCTGGCGCTCCACGGCATCGGATGGATCGTCGTGGACGCGATCGACGGAAATGGCCATGCCGGTGCGGACTCCTGGTGGCATCTCCATCCCCGCTGGAGGGCCTCGAAAGGACCGGACGCGATCGATCTCACGGACGCAGATGGGAGGAGCGTGACGATCGCGTTCACGACCAAGGATGTCGAGGTGCAGAGCGGAACCGCGCTGGCGCAATACTCGCCGGAGTACGGACGGATCGAGCCGTCCACGACGCTCCGTGCGTCCGTGCAAGGAACGACGCCGTTCATGATCGGCACCTGCATCGCCGCGAACGCTGTTCACGAACAGAGGACGACGATCGTCGAAGCGCACGTGCGCTCGCAGCCCGCATCCGGCTGGACCGGCAGTGCGCTCGCGATTCGCGCCGGCTCCCTCGACGTGCTGGTCCTGATTGCGACGCCGGCCACGGACACGGCCGCGTGGCAGCACCGGCGCTGGGGCACCTCCACGGTGCAGACCGACGCGTGCGTGCTCGCGGTGGCGCGGGACGCCCAGCGATGGAAGACGATCGCCATCGTCGGCGGCCGCATTGTCGCGGCACGCACCGAGCCCGGCGCAGCCGGCGAGTCCTCCGCCGTATCGCCGCGTGCGGCGGTCGACGCGAGCGACCGGGAGCCGGAGGTCGAGGTTCCGAGTTCGGCATTGGGAGTCGGGGGCTAGGCGCATGTGCGGGATTGCGGGATTCGCGGAGAGCAGGCCATCGCCGGCGGGCACGACCGCCTCGGGCACGGAGTTCTCGTTGGTGCACCGCATGTGCGAAGCCATCCGCCACCGTGGACCCGATGACGAGGGCATTCACGCCGAGCCGGGAATAGGACTCGGCATGCGGCGCCTCAGCATCATCGACCTCGCCGGCGGGCGCCAGCCGATCCACAACGAAACGCGCACGGTCTGGGTCGTCTTCAACGGCGAGATTTACAACTATCGCGCGCTGCGCCGCGAGCTCGAGGGCCGCGGCCACGCGTTCGCCACGGCCAGCGACACGGAAACGATCGTCCACGCATACGAGGAGTGGGGCGAAGCCGCGCTCGGCCGGCTGCGCGGCATGTTCGGCATTGCTTTGTGGGACCAGTCGCAGCGCACCTTGCTGCTCGCGCGCGATCGCGCCGGCATCAAGCCGTTGCACTACGCGGAACGCAACGGGCGCCTGTACTTCGCAAGCGAGATCAAGTCGCTGATTGCCGCGGGCGCGGTCGGCTCATCGCTGAATCTCGACGCGCTCGATCATTACCTGGCGTTTCTGTACACGCCCGGCGACGCGTCGATCTTCGAAGGCGTCCGCAAGCTGCCGCCCGGCCACTATCTGCGATGGCGCGACGGACGCGCGGAGCTGCATCGATACTGGCAGGTTGCGGAGGCCGAACCCTTCGCCGGCTCCGAAGCCGACGCCATCGACGCGCTTCGAACCGTCCTCGCCGATGCCGTGGAATCGCATCTGATGAGCGACGTTCCGCTCGGCGCGTTCCTGTCGGGCGGCATCGATTCGTCCGCGGTCGTCGGGTTCATGGCACGGGCGTCCTCGCGACCGGTGAAGACGTTCTCGATCGGCTTCGACGAGCCGCAGTTCGACGAGCTCGAACACGCGCGAGCCGTCGCGCGGCACTTCGGGACGGAGCACCACGAGTTCGTGGTGAAGCCCGACGCGCTTTCAATTCTGGACGCGCTCGTCTGGCATTTCGACGAGCCGTTCGCCGACTCATCGGCGATCCCGACGTGGTACGTGTCGCAAATCGCGCGGCGGCACGTCACCGTCGTCCTCTCCGGGGATGGAGGCGACGAGCTGTTCGGCGGCTACGACCGGTATCTGCCGGACCCTCGCGCGGCGCGGTTCGATCGTCTGCCCTTACCGGGACGGCATCAGATCGCAGCGGCCGTCTGGCGACGGCTTCCCCACGGCGCCAAGGGGAAGAACCTCCTGCGTCACGTTGCACAAGACGCCTCCGGCAGGTACATCGACTCCATCGCACTGCTCCACGCAGACGAACGTACAGCGCTCTATTCACCGGACGTTCGCCGCGCAATGGAGCCCAATGCGGAGGCTCGCCTCGCGCGGCATTTCGATCGGTTCTCCGCGCTTCCGCTGCACAGCCGCATGATGCGATTCGATTTCGAGACGTACCTGCCCGAAGACGTGCTCACGAAGGTTGATCGGATGAGCATGGCGCACTCGATCGAATCGCGCGTGCCGCTGCTCGACAACGACGTCATCGATTTCGCCGCCACGCTGCCGGCGCGCTTTAAGATCGCCAGGGGCCGCCGCAAGCACGTCCTCAAGGAAGCGGTTCGGCCGATGCTGCCGCCCGGAACGGTCGATCGCCGCAAGCAGGGGTTCGGCGTCCCGCTCGGGGTCTGGTTCAAGGGAGGCCTCACCCACATCTTCTCGGACGTGCTCGGTTCTCCGCGCGCGCGCCAGCGCGGCTTCTTCGACCCGGCGTTTACGGGACGGCTCATCCGTGAACACCTCTCGGGGCAACGCGATCATTCGATGCGGCTGTGGCAGCTCCTCGTCTTCGAGCTGTGGCAGCGGCAGTACATCGATGGGAATGCGGTCGCCCCTTCCGCTTCCACTCAGCGGGAAGCGCCGTTCTCACCGGCGCGCTGAGCTCCCGTCAAGTCCACAGTTTCCCCAATAACTTCCCATTTCGCCGGCTGCGGCCATGGCACTTCGCTTGCTGAGATGGCAGTGCTGTGAAAGTTGTTGCCTAGGATTAGGCCCCGAATCTCATCTGACCATGTGCGGAATCGCCGGACGGTTCAACTTCGATCCCCTGCGGCTGGTCGATCGCGACGTCCTCGCCGCGATGACCGACGCCATCGCCCACCGCGGGCCTGATGCGTCCGGATTCCACGTCGCCGCGGGAATCGGGTTGGGGCATCGCCGGCTGAGCATCATCGACCTGACCACCGGGGACCAGCCGCTCGCCAACGAAGACGGCACGATCTGGACGGTCTTCAACGGAGAGATCTACAACTTCGCGGACGTCCGGGCCGAGCTCATCGCGCACGGCCACCAGTTCCGAACGACGTCCGACACCGAAGTCATTGTCCACGGCTACGAGGAATGGGGCGAGCTGTGCGTGGAGAAGTTCCGCGGCATGTTCGCGCTGGCGATCTGGGACGCCGTCGCGCGTCGGCTCGTGCTCGCGCGCGATCGGCTGGGCGTGAAGCCGCTCTATTACTCGGAGCTCCCCGGCGTTGGCGTCGTCTTCGGGTCGGAGCTGAAGGCGCTGCTCGAGGACCCGGACGTTCCGCGTGAATGGCGCGCGGACGCCATCGACGCGTATCTCACGCTCCTGTACATCCCCGCGCCGGCCACGGTATACCGGGGCATCTCGAAGCTGCCGCCGGCGCACGTGCTCGTCGCGGAGAAGGGAACGATCCGCACCTTCCGGTACTGGGATCTCGAGTTCCCCGGCGACGGCGATCCGCGCCGCGAAGAGGACTACCTCGAAGGACTCGACGCGCTGCTGCGCGAGTCGGTGGCGCTGCGGCAGATCAGCGACGTGCCGCTCGGCGCGTTCCTGTCCGGCGGCATCGACTCCACCGCGGTCGTCGCGTACATGGTCGAGACGAGCGCGCGGCCGCCGCTCACCATCTCCGTCGGCTTCGATCAGGCGGCGTACGACGAGCTGTCGCACGCGCGAAAGGTTGCCGGCCATCTCGGGTGCGAGTTCCACGAGCGGACCGTCACGCCCGACATCGTCTCGCTCCTTCCCAAGCTCGCCTGGCACTTCGACGAACCGTTCGCGGACTCATCGGCCGTGCCGACGTATTACGTGTCGAAAGCCGCGCGCGAGCTGGTGACGGTCGCCTTGTCGGGCGACGGAGGCGACGAGCTGTGGGCGGGGTACGCGCGCCATCGCGTCGAGCAGTTCGAACAGCGGGCGCGCACGATGCTCGGCCCCGGGCGGCGATTCGCCGGCTGGCTCGGACGCGCGCTGCCGCTCTCGATGAAGGGCGCGCGGGCGCTCCGCCATCTCGCGCATCGGCCCGATCACGCGTACGCCCTGAAGCACGCGTACGGCATGTTCGAGCCGGACGCGAAGGCACGGCTCTATTCCCCTGAATTCAGCGAGGCCGTCGGAGATGCCGACGTGCTCGCGGCGTTTCGCGACACGTACCGCCGATGCGGATCGAGCGATCCGCTCGACCGCGCGCTCTACGTGGACGTGCACACGTACATGGTGGACGACATCCTCACGAAGGTCGACCGGATGAGCATGGCGGTCTCGCTGGAAGCGCGCGAGCCGCTGCTCGATCATCGCCTGCTCGAGTTCGCCGCGTCGGTGCCGGCGTCGCTCAAGCTGAAGGACGGGCGCACGAAACACCTGCTCCGCAGGGTGCTCGACCGCCGGATCCCGAAGGACATCCTCGCACGCCGCAAGCGCGGCTTCGACGCGCCGATTGGCGAATGGCTCCGCGGACCGCTGCAGCCGATGGCCGACGCGCTGCTCCAGGACGGGCGGCTGCGCGATCGCGGCGTCTTCAATCCCGGCGAGATCACGCGGCTCTGGACCGAGCACCGCACCGGCCGCGCCGATCACCGCCACCGCCTCTGGCAGCTCCTGATGCTCGAGTTGTGGTTCCGGCAGTTCATCGACCGCGCGCCGGCCCAGCGGACGCGCTACGCGGAAGCCATCTAGCCCGATGTGTGGAATTGCCGGCATCGTGGTACCTGACGGCCTGGGGGCCGATGAACGCGCCTGCCTCCTGCCGATGCGGGATGTGATCACGCATCGTGGCCCCGACGATGCGGGCCTGTACGCCGACGGACATGCGGGGCTCGTCCATCGACGCCTGAGCATCGTGGATCTCGCCGCCGGCCACCAGCCGCTTGGGAGCGAGGACGGGCGGGCGTGGATCGTGTTCAACGGAGAGATCTACAACCATGCCCACCTGCGGCCGGTGCTCGAGGCGGCCGGCCATCGGTACAAGACGCGATCCGATACGGAGACGATCGTTCACGCGTACGAGCAGTGGGGCGACGCGTGCGTCGAGCGCTTCCGCGGGATGTTCGCGTTCGCGGTGTGGGATGCCGCGCGCCAGCGTCTCCTGCTCGCGCGCGATCGGCTCGGCATCAAGCCGCTCTACTGGACGCTCGCGAAGGGACGGCTGCTGTTCGGATCGGAGATCAAGTCCATCCTCGCGAGCGGCCTCGTCGCCGCCGAACCGAACGAGGGCGCGGTCCCGGAGCTGCTGAGCACGCGGTATCTCTCGGGAACCGAGACGCTCTTCAAGGGCATCCATCGTCTGCTTCCCGGGCACCTGCTCGTGTTCGAGGGCGGCTCCGTCACGACGAAGATGTGGTGGGACGTGCCGGTCGGAAAGGACAACGCCGCCGTCCAGGCGCTGTCGGACCGCGAAGCGATTGAGCAGTTCGGCGCGAAGCTCGAAGATGCCGTGTGCTCGCGCCTGATGGCGGACGTGCCGCTCGGGATGTTCCTCTCCGGCGGCCTCGACAGCAGCGCGATCGCCGCGCTGATGGCCGGGATGATCGACCGCCCGATCAAGACCTTCTCCGTCGCCTTCAAGGAGCGTGCGTTCAGCGAGCTGGACTACGCGCGGCAGGTCTCGCGCGCGATCAACGCCGACGCGCACGAGATCGTGATCGACGATCGCGACTTCTTTGGCGCGCTGCCCTCGCTCGTGTGGCACGAGGACGAGCCGATTGCACACCCCTCCAGCGTGCCCCTCTACTTCGTGTCGCGGCTGGCCAGCGAACACGTGAAGGTCGTGCTGACCGGGGAAGGGAGCGACGAGCTGCTCGCCGGCTACGCGAAGTATTCCAGGACGCTCGTCAACTGGCGGGCCGGCGCGCTCTGGAGCGCCGCACCGGACGCGGTCCGTCAGTTCGTGTCGAACGCGGTCGTCCCCCGCCTGCCCGAGCGGGCCGCGCGCTACGCGCGTCGATCGTTTCTCGCGCTGCCGCGCACGCCCGAAGCGATGTTCTTCGACAATTTCGCCGGCATCGGGCTCGGACGGCAGGCGTCGCTGATGTCCGCCCGCATCAACGCGACCGCGCCGTCCGCGTATGTCGCGTCGCGCGCGTACTTCGACGCGCCGAACGGCCACAGCACGATCCTCGACCGGCTGCTGTACGCCGACCTCAAGACGTACCTGGTGGAACTGCTGATGAAGCAGGATCAGATGAGCATGGCGGCGTCGATCGAAAGCCGCGTGCCCTTCCTCGATCACCACCTCGTGGAGTTCGCTGCCGCGCTGCCTCCACGGATGAAACTGCGCGGCCTCACGACGAAATGGATTCTGCGCCAGGCCGTCCAGCGGCTCCTCCCGCGGGAGATTCTCACGCGCCGGAAGATGGGATTCCCGGTGCCCTTCGGCATGTGGATGCGCGGGGCGTGGGCGGATACCGCACGCGACGTACTGCTGGATCGACGCACGCGACAGCGCGGCGTGATCGACCCCTCGGGCACGGCCGCCCTCATCGACGCGCACCAGGCCGGGACCGTGCAGGGCGGCGACGCCATCTGGGGTCTGCTGAACCTGGAGCTCTGGTATCGCACGTTCATCGACGGCGACGGCATTCAGACGCTGAACCCGACCCCGGGAACCTTCGAACCTGGAACCTTGGAACCGGCAACCTTAGAACCTAGAACCTTAGAACCTTAGAACCAGCAGCACTCAGAAATCATGAACGTCTCCGTTTTCGGACTTGGATACGTCGGCAGCGTCTCGGCTGCCTCATTCGCCGCCGACGGTCATGTCGTCGTCGGCGTGGACGTCAACCCGGAGAAAGTCGCGAGCCTCAACGCGGGCCGGAGTCCGATCGTCGAGAAGGGCCTCGACGGTCTGATCGAATCGACCGCCGCGAACGGACGTCTCCGCGCCACCACGAGCACCGCGGAGGCCGTCGGCGCCACCGACCTTTCCCTCGTCTGCGTCGGGACGCCGAGCCGGAAGAACGGGAGCCTCGACCTGACGTATCTCGAGCGCGTCGCCGAGCAGATTGGCGAAGCGCTCCGATCGAAGGACGCCTACCACGTCGTCGTCGTCCGCAGCACCGTGCTGCCCGGCACGACCCACGAAGTCGTCATCCCCGCGCTCGAGCGAACCTCCGGAAAGAAGTACGGCACAGGCTTCGGCGTCACC
This sequence comes from Acidobacteriota bacterium, assembly GCA_046735335.1. GTDB lineage: Bacteria > Acidobacteriota > Vicinamibacteria > Vicinamibacterales > 2-12-FULL-66-21 > JBKPQB01. The sequence goes on from JBKPTE010000091.1 coordinate 7,768, forward strand.
GTCAACCCCGAGTTCCTGCGGGAAGGGACGGCCATCCACGATTTCCACCATCCCGCGCTCACGCTCGTCGGGCACAACTACCGTTCGGACGCCGAGCCGACGCAGGAGCTCTATGCCGGCATCGAGGCCCCGATGGTCACGACCACGATCCGGACGGCGGAGATGATCAAGTACGCGAGCAACACGTGGCACGCCCTGAAGGTCACGTTCGCCAACGAGATTGGCAATCTTTGCAAGCGGCTCGAGATCGACAGCCACGAGGTGATGGACATCTTCTGCCGAGACGAGAAGCTGAATCTCTCGTCGTATTACATGAAGCCGGGGTTCGCCTTCGGCGGGTCGTGCCTGCCGAAGGACGTGCGCGCCCTCCAGTATCGCGCCAAGGAAATGGATCTGGAGATGCCCGTCATCCAGTCGATCCTTCCGAGCAATCAGCTGCAGGTGCAGCATGCGATCGACGAGATCCTCGAGACGGGCAAAAAGCGGATTGGGCTGCTCGGCTTCAGCTTCAAGGCGGGGACAGACGATCTGCGCGAGAGCCCGATCGTGATTCTCGCCGAGGCGCTGCTCGGGAAGGGCTACCAGCTGTGCATCTACGATCGGAACGTCTCGATCGCACGGCTCGTCGGCGCGAACAAGACGTACATCAACACGCAGATCCCGCACCTCTCTTCGCTGCTCTGCGATTCGATCGACGAGGTCCTCGACAGGAGCGATGTCATCGTCGTCGGCAACGCGGCGCCCGAGTTCGCCGATGCGCTCGCGCGCACGCGGCCGGATCAGGTCATTCTCGACCTGGTGCGCGTGACGACGCCGCGGGATCGGATTGCTGCGAAATATCGAGGAATCTGCTGGTAACGTCCCAGATGTACGGCAGCGACGCCGTCAACTGATGATCGTCGTCGAGCATGTGGAGCTCGACGTTCGGCCGCTGCCTGGACCACGTCTCGACGCTCCGCGGATCGACGGCCGTATCCCTCCGGCCTTGAAACACGAGAACAGGCATCTCGACGTCCGCGTGCATGGCATCGTATTGGCGGGCGTCTTCGTAGAGGCCGTAGTGGACGGGCATCATCCGCCCGTAGCCGTAGTGGAACACCATCAGCCGGTCCACGCGCTTCCATTCGTCGACACGCACGCCGCCGAGATCCTGCAGGCGGTTGAAGTCCAGCGCGGGCGCCAGCAGGACGAGTCGATCGATCCGTTCGGGCCGGGCGGCGGCCGCATTCACGGCCACGAACCCGCCGAGGCTCGAGCCGATGATCGTCGTCTTCGGCGGTCCTGAAACGACCGCCGCACGATTCTCCATGGTCCGTAGGGCGGGCCTATCAGGCCCGCCATTCAGCAACGCATCCACCTGACCGAGCATGCGCGTCACGGTCAGCGTCGAGAACTCCGGCAGGTTCAGATCGGGTGTCTCCAAGCGAATGCCGTGCTCGCGGAATCGCTTGCCGAGATAGGTGGCTTTTGACGACGTGGTCGAAGACGCAAACCCGTGAAGATAGATGATCATGGACGTGCTTCCGCCTGAAGGCGGAAGCCACGAGGAGTTCCAACCTCCCAACCTTCCGCCTTCTCGCTTCGCGCTACGGCGGACAAGCCAACCACCAACCTCAGATCACCGTGGTGCAGCCGGGGCGGCAGCGGCACTTGATCGTGCCTTCACCGTCCGTCGAATAGTCGTACGTCAATTCCTCGCCGCGGTGGATGTTGCGGGCGGCGCGGATCCAGATCGTGTCGCCGATCACCTGCGTGTAGCAGTTGGGAGTGCAGGAGTGATTGATGTAGCGGGCGACGTTGCCGCCCACGGCGGCGTCGCGGACGTACAGCCGATTCAGCTTGAAGCACCAGATGTGCCCGTTCCGGAGGTAGCGCACCTCGCGCTTCAGGCTCTCGCGGTTGGTGATTTTCTCTCCGGCGTAGTCGATGATGCGGGTGTTCTTGGTAATCGGGCGCAGGGCAAAGACGCCCCAGCCCTGAATCTTCGATCGGCGTCGCTCGATCAATTCATCCGTCCGCGTCACCAATGTCTCACGCGTCCCGTATCGACGTGCACGAAATCCGATGCCGGATAATATCCCACGCCCCCGAGCTGCAGTGCCCGTGCGGTATCGCGCAGGTGGTCGAGACGGATTCCCGGCACACGGATGTCGATCGCCTTGCCCTCGATGTGAAGGCTGTGCGTCGCCACGCCCGAATGCGCGCCGCCACGCTCCTGCAGCATCGCATTCGTCTCGGGGGTGCGATATCCCGAAATCACGTGGAACGGCGCCTCGGCGCCCAGGCGCGTGTGCAGCCGGAAGAGCAGGTCGAGCAGGTTCGGATCGATCGGCTTGACGGCGTCCACGCGGAAATCGCGCAGCAGGTGGTTCACCTCGTTCAGCGCCTCGGCCACGTAGTCGCCGCCGCTGCAGTAGCAAATCGACAACTCCTCTCCGGTGTGGGTGTGATGAAACGCGAGAGAGCGGTCGGGCGCCATCGCGGCGGCCGCGGCGCGCCCGCCCGCGAGCGCTTCCGACGGAAAGAGCGAGCCCGCTGCCGCGGCAGCGCCGAGCCCGAGGAACAGACGACGGCTGATGTGACGAGACTGGTGCATCGAATTGTGGTGAAGAGGCGCCCGGGAGAGCGCCCATGATGTTTCAGGTGCGAGATCTCATTTCACCATAGCGCCGCCGCCGCGACAAGCTGGTGCGCGGATACTGACCGGCTGCCGAACGTGCGTGCTATAGTCCGGTGCATGGAAGGCATCATCACCGCGTGGGGACGAATCCTCCGCGGCTACCGTCCTGCGCTCTCGATTGAAATCACGCGGGAGTGCCCGCTTCGCTGCCCGGGCTGCTATGCCTACGGAGATCAGCACCTCGGCGGTGACCTCACGCTGCGCCAGGTGACGGACTACAAGGGCCAGGAACTGATCGATCGCGTCCTCGCGATCGTCGACGAGGAGAAGCCGGTTCACGTCTCGATCGTCGGCGGCGAGCCGCTCGTCCGGTACCGCGAACTGCAGCAGATTCTGCCGCGGCTCGCGGCGCGCGGGATCTACACGCAGCTCGTCACGAGCGCGGTGCGCCCGATCCCCGAAGAATTCGCGTCCATTCCGCGTCTGCAGCTCGTCGTGTCCATCGACGGCCTTCAGCCCGAACACGACGTCCGCCGTACGCCGGCCACCTACGACCGCATCCTCAAGCACATCGTCGGGCAGAAGATTACGGTCCACTGCACCGTGACGCGACAGCAGGTCCAGAGGGAAGGCTACCTGGAGGAATTCGTCCGGTTCTGGTCCGGCAACCCGCACACCCGGCAGATCTGGGTGAGCCTCTACACGCCGCAGGTCGGTGAAGTCGCCGACGAGATCCTGACGCCGGACGACCGCGAGCGCGTCGTCGCCGCCCTGATGACGCTGCGGACGAAGTACACCAAGCTCACGATGCCGGAAGGGCTCGTGAAGCAGTACGCGAAACCGCCGCAGAGCCCTGACGAGTGCGTCTTCGCGCAGACCACGAGCTGCATCTCCGCGGATTTCGAGCATCGGATCACGCCGTGCCAGTTCGGCGGCACACCCGATTGCTCGCAGTGCGGCTGCGTCGCGTCGGCGGCGCTGGCGGCGGTCGGCGCCCACCGGCTGCCCGGCGGCATCCGCGTCGGCGCGATCTTCGAAACATCGCTGAAAATCGGCCGCGTGATGCGCGATCGGCGCGAACCCCGGCAGGTCGGAGAGCCGAGCGCGGCCTGATATACTACGAAGATTGATGCCGCGGTTTCGGAAGATCAGCCGGCGCGCGCGCTCGGTTCGCGAGTTCGTCCGCGGCCTCGCGAGCACCGATCATCCCCTCCTCGTTCACATCGTCCCCATCCGCCGCTGCAACATCGACTGCGGATACTGCAACGAGTTCGACAAGGTCTCGAACCCAGTGCCGCTGGGCGAGATGATCGCGCGCATCGACAAGCTCGCGAGCCTCGGAACCTCGGTCGTCGCGTTCAGCGGCGGCGAGCCGATGCTTCACCCGGATCTCGACGCCCTGATCGCGCGCATTCGCAGCCGCGGCATGATCGCCGGACTGATTACGAATGGATACCTGATGTCTCCCAAGCGCATCGCCGCGCTGAACGAGGCGGGGCTCGACTATCTGCAGATCAGCCTCGACAACGTCGAGCCCGACGACGTGTCCAAGAAGAGCCTGCGGCTCCTCGACAAGAAGCTGCAGTGGCTGGCGGAGTACGCCGACTTCGACATCAACATCAACTCCGTCGTCGGCGGCGGGATCAGGAACCCTGACGATGCGCGCACAATCAACGAGCGGGCCGCGCAGCTCGGATTTTCGACGTCGATCGGCATCATTCACGACGGATCGGGTCTGCTCAAACCGCTCGGCCCCGCCGAGCGCGCGGTATTCGAGGACGTCTGGCGGCGGATCGACGGCCGGCGGCAGATCCTCAAGAACCTCTACTCCGGGATCCGCAGCTTCCAGTTGAACCTCGTTGACGGCAAGCCAAACGAGTGGTTCTGCCGTGCGGGCGCTCGATACCTGTACATCTGCGAGCACGGACTCGTGCACTGGTGCTCGCAGCAGCGCGGCTGTCCCGGCGTACCGCTGGCGACTTACAGCATCCAAGACATCCGCCGCGAATTCCTGTCGCCGAAGTGGTGCGCGCCCATGTGCACCATCGGGTGCGTCCACCGGGTCTCGCGGATGGATTACTGGCGCAAGCCGCAGCGCGACGGCGGCGCGCCTCAGCAATCGGTGACCGCCGCTTCCTGACGGCGGGCGCGCAAGTTCCCTCGAATGGCAACGCCCCCCTCGTTCGACATCACCTCGAACGTCGACCTCCAGGAAGTCGACAACGCCGTGAATCAGGCCCGCAAGGAAGTCGCGCAGCGGTACGACTTCAAAGGCTCGCGCGCCGCAATCGATCTCAATCGCACGGACAACACCATCACCCTGACGGCCGACGACGAATTCAAGATGACCGCGCTCTGGGAAATCGTGCAGACCCGGCTGGTCCGGCGCGGCGTTCCGGTCAAGAATCTGACGCCCGGCGCGATCGAACGCGCGGCGAACGACACCGTCCGTCGGGTGGTGACGCTCCAGCAGGGCATCCCGAGCGAGGCGGCCCGGGACATCGTGAAGTTCCTGAAGGATCGCAAGCTCAAGAAGGTGCAGGCCGCGATCCAGGCGGACCAGGTTCGTGTATCCTCTCCATCCAAGGACGAGCTGCAGGAAGCCATGCGGCTATTGCGCGAGCAGGACTTCGGGGTCGCGCTCCAGTTCGGGAATTACAGGGGCTGATCGCTGGCGCAACCGTTGCATCAGCTGAGGTATGAGACTCATCCGACGTATCGCCGTTGCCGGGGTTCTGCTTGCCGCGTTCTCCGCGCCCGCGTTCGCGGAGGTGCAGCAACGCACCAATCCTGACGCCGCCACCATCGCCGATTTCAAGAAGCGCGTCGACGACTACGTCGCGCTGCACAAGAAGCTCGAGGATACGCTTCCGCACCTCCCGAAGGATGCGAATCCGACGCAGCTCGATCAGCACCAGCGCGCACTCCAAAAGCTGATGCAGACGAACCGCGCCGGCGCGAAACAGGGCGATCTGTTCACGCCTGCGATGCAGAAGATCGTCCGCAAGCTCCTCGGTGAAGTCTTCCGCAGCAAGGGTGGGGCGCAGCTCAAGAAGGAGATCCTGGAGGAATGGGGGGAACGGCAGCATGCCACGCTGGCCGTGAATGCCCGCTATCCCGACAGCGTTCCCCTCTCGACGGTTCCCCCGCAGGTCTTGAAAGGGCTGCCCGAGCTGCCCGACGAACTGGAATACCGGTTCGTCGGCGACAACCTCATCCTGCTCGATCCGCACGCCCATATCATTGCCGACTACATGGAGCGCATATTCCCGTGATGCGCGCCAGATCGAGGTGAGCATCCGTATGCGTGTCCTCCGCGTCCGTGGGGCCTTTCTGTGCGCGCTCGTCGCGCTCACCTGCTGCAGTGCCGTCACCGTTTCCCGACGGGCGGACGCCGGCAACCCTTCCCGTGCCGCCCGCGCGGCCGCCCCGGTTCAGCAGGCGCAGGAGACGCATCTGCGCAACGCGCCGGATTCGCTGAAGTTCGCGGTCATCGGCGACAACGGCACCGGCGATCCACCGCAGTACGACATCGCGAAGCAGATGCTCGCGTTCCACGAGAAATTCCCCTTCACCTTCGTGGTGATGATGGGGGACAACATCTACGGGTCCGAACGCCCGCAGGATTTCCTCGTGAAGTTCCAGAAGCCGTACCAGCCGCTGCTCGACGCCGGCGTCAAGTTCTACGCGAGCCTCGGGAACCACGATTCGCGCGAGCAGCGGAGCTACGAGTACTACAACATGGGCGGGAAGGTGTACTACTCGTTCAAGCCGCCCAAGCAGAACGCGCGGTTCTTCGCGTTCGAGAGCACCTACATGGACCAGGACCAGCTCGCCTGGATCGAGAAGGAGCTGGAGGCGTCGAACGAGGACTGGAAGATTTGCTTCTTCCACCACCCGCTCTACTCGTCGGCCCGCACGCACGGATCGGAGCTGAAGCTGCGCGCCGCGCTCGAGCCGCTCCTCATCAAGTACGGCGTCTCGCTCGTGCTGAACGGGCACGATCACGTGTACGAACGGATCAAGCCGCAGAACGGGATCACGTACTTCGTCGAAGGATCGTCGGGACAGCTTCGCTCGGGAGATCTCCGGAAGGACTCGCCCTTGACCGCCAAGGGCTTCGATACCGATCAGACCTTCATGCTGATGGAGATCGAGGGGGATCAGCTCGCGTTCGAGACGATCTCGCGCAAGGGGAGCATCGTGGATTCGGGCACGATCGAGCGCCGCAAGAAGCCCTGACTACGACGCCTTCTCCTGGACCTTGACGGACGGCGACTTCTTGCCGCCGCTCCGCGCCCAGTCCGCTTCGAACATCGCCTGGATCTTCCGTGCGACGCGGCCGTCCGTGATGATGACGCCCACCTCACGCCGCCCGTCCAGCTCCAGCCGCCGCAGGCTCTGACTGCCGATGAACGCGGCGTTCGCATCGCGCACGATCGAGCGCACGTGCAGCCGAAGGCCCGCGAGCTTCACCGCCTTGACGTTCGGGATGTCCTTCTCGATGCTGCCGACGATCCGAATCTCGACGCCGGCCCGCGCGCGATCCAGCAGGACGCGCTGGATCAGATTGTCGCTGACCTGCTCGTCGTAGATGAGGAGCTGCTTGCGAGCGCCCCGGATGAACGCGGTCAGCACCTCGCGGGAGTTCTCCGGGCTGACGACGAACTTGGTGCAGGCGGGGCTGTACGGCTGGCGCACGGTGTCCGCCTCGAACAGCTTCATGGCCTCCTGCACCAGCCGCCGGTCGCGCGTCATGATCCCGAAGCTGCGGCTGTTGTCCATGTCCAGCTTCGTGTAATTGAAGCCGTAGACGTGCAGGAGCGCGCCGTCGACGATGAGCATCTTGCCGTGATACCGCGGCAGGTCGTCGGCCGTACGCGCCACGGTCACGCCGCGGGCGAGCAGACGCTGCTCGAGCTTCCGCAGGTTCTTGTCGCCGCCGCGGTTCGTGTGCGCGATCAGCGCGCGAACGGTCACGCCGCGCCCCACGGCGGCATCCAGCGCCTTCTCGATCTCCGTGCGATCGAACCGGAAGATGACGATGTCAATCGTCTTCCGCGCGTGGCGGATCGCCTGCACGATCGGCTTCACCCCGTCGTCGGGCTGGATGATCAGCTTCACTTGTTCTTCGACTTCTTCTCGTTCCACTCGACGGCCGCGTGGCCGGCGGGATCGAGCGTCAGGATGGCGTTGGTGATGCGATCGCGCTCGAGATCGAGCGGCACGCGGACGTCGTAGCAGACCTCCTCGTCGGAGGAGGTGCTGAGCTCGAAGTCGACATGCTGGCGGCGGAGCACGCCTTCGATCTCGGCCCGCCTTCCGTCGGTGTCCTCGCCCATCTTCACCTTCAACTCGAACAGCTTCAGCGTGCGCGGCTCGAACGATTCGATGATCCAGAGCGCGATGAGGATGAACACCGCCGAGACGGTCGCCATCGCGTAGAGCCCGACGCCCGAGGCGAGGCCGATCGCGAGCGTCGACAGCATGACCCCGGCGTCTTTCGGATCTTCGATCTTTGCGCGATAGCGCACCAGCCCCGCCGCCCCGACCACGCCGAACGCCCGAGCGAGATTCGTGCCGACGACCATCATCACCACCGAGCCGACAATGGCAAGGATGATTTGCGTCTGGATGACCGCGGGCTGCCGGGGAGGCGTGCCCCGCCGGCGCGGACGGACCGCGAGCGCAGCGCCCAGCAGAGCGGCGACGGGGAGGCGGATGAGCGCTTCGTAGACTTCGGCTTTCTCTTCCGGCACAGGCCCTTCGCCCTTCCGGGCGGCGGCGGCGAACGGGTCGGGCTGCTGCGCCGATGCGCGCGCCCCATTCACGACGCCGAGGACACCCGCGGCCCCGACCAGCAGCGCGACGATCGCGAATTGACGCACCACGCCACGCCGGCGTCGTGTCCTGCGCATCACGATGCTCCTCCTTCCGGCGCATCCTGCAGCGCGAGCCCTTCCGTGATCTTCTGCTTCATGCGTCTGATGAAGCGTTCCGCGAGCGCCGGCGCATAGCCGCCCGCGCGGAAGGCGTCGTGCCACTGCGCGTCCGTGAGCGCCGAGAGCCGCTCGCAGATCCACCGCACGTCGGCCGGCTCCAGGTCCTCGACGAGCACGTCGTGGCGCCCGCGCCAGTCGAATCGAACCTTGCCGTGCACGACGCCCTTGATGAACGGCGTCGCCTCGAACACCTCGATATCGCCGCGTGGCGCGTCGATCACGCCCGTGCGCCCGAACGACTGCCCGAGATCGCGGGCGACGTACCAGCGCTTGGCGCCCTCCACCACATCGTCCAGCTCGTAGAGCGCGTTCTGCTCGTCCTTCAAATCGGAGTTCCCCAGCATCACCTGCAGCACCAGCAGGCCGTTCATCTGCCTCGTGCCGACGAAGGGGTTGTGGTAATACGACCAGTCCCCCTTTGCATCCAGCCCGTGGAAGTCCGGCTTCGATTCCCGGAACCGCGCCGGCAACTGCGGGTTCGGTTCGGGCGCACCGTCCGCATTCCAGCGCCCCACGTAATAAATCGGCGGTTGATGATAGCCAACTCCCCACAGAATCCGTGAAGCCACCACTTCCGTCGGGGCTTCCGGGGGGAACTTCGCGCTCCACTTCCGCTTGCCGGGGCCTTCGACGGTGAGGCCACGGCTGAAGCCCGTGTGCTTCACCTCGATGATGGTGTATCGGGCCGCGGGATCCGGCGCCAGCCGCTGTCCGCCGACGCCCCAGAACAGGTCCCTGTCCCGTCCGGGAAGGTACCACAGCTCAGCCATGAGTTTGGGCGTCATCGTGCCCGTCAGCGTCGATCGAATCTGGGGATGGCAGGCGGAGGCGAACAACGCCGCGGCGAGCAGCATCATGGAGCCGCAGCTCAGGCGAAGCTGACTCATCAGCCGACTCAACTGCAAGCTGCAGGCCACACGGCAGAGGTCGCGTTGGAGGTTGGAGGTCTGTGACTTCCGCCTTCAGGCGGAAGCAATCACCGGAAGTCGTGCGATTCGACCTCTGGCGAGTCGTTGCGTCCGATGCCGTGCAGCCGCTCTGCCTTGACCGACGTCACCCCTTCCTGAATCTGGAGGATCCCTTCGACGAGCAGGTAGGGCTCGCCAACGATCGTCGCGCGGTGGTCGCTGAAGAGATCCGGGCGCACGATGACGTTGGCGATGCCCGTTTCATCCTCGAGCGTGAGGAAGACGAACCCTTTGGCGGTCCCCGGCCGCTGGCGCGTGATCACCGCGCCGGCGACGCGGACGCGGCGGCCGTGGCGGCTGCTTGGAAGATCGATCGCGCGCTGCACGCCGCGCAGCGCCAGCTCCGCGCGCCTGAGCGACATCGGATGCGGACCGACCGTCAGGCTCGTGCCTGCATAGTCGGCGATGAGACGCTCCGCCAGAGACATCGGGCGGAGCGGGGTCCGATTGCCGATTGCCGATTGGCGATTGGCGATTGCATTGGCGATTGTCGATTGGGGATTGGCGATGGGATTGGCGATGGGCAATTCGATTTGGGATTGGGGAGTGTCGATGGGATTGGCGATTGGCAAGTCGAACAATTCGCCCGCGGGGCGGATCGCCTGCTCGATCTGCCAGAGCGCGGTACGCCGATCGAAGCCGAAGCCGTTGAGCGCGCCGATCTCTGCAAGCGTCGCAATCTCGTCGCGTCGAATGCCAGTGCGGCGGATCAGATCGTCGAGAGAGTTGAAGCGTGCCGCAGGCCGGGATCCGGGAACCGGGGCTCGCGGCCCGGGATTCGCAGGCAACGGCCACACATGCGAGCAGACGTTGCAGAAGCCTTCGTGCGTGTGCAGCCGTTCCAGCATCGAGGGATCGTCAGCGCCGCACTTCGGGCACCGAAGCACCGCACGACCCATGTCGAATCCCCCGGATCCGGACGCGATCGCCTCGCCGACTTCCTTCCGCAACCCGTTCACGTACATCAGCCCGAGCCGGACGCGGCCGTCCGGCTCGACGCGGCACAGCCAGTCGGAGACCTGCACGTCGATCGTGGCGAAGCGCACGCCGTGGCGCTGCGCGTCCTTCACGAGCGTCGACGGATGGTAGAACCCCATCGGCTGGTTGTTGAGCATCGCCGTGTAGAACGCCGCCGGATAGTGCGCTTTCAGGTACGCGCTCGCGTACACGAGCAGCGCGAAGCTCGCGGCGTGCGATTCGGGAAATCCGTACAGCGCGAACGAGGTGATCGATCGGATGATCTCCTCCGCGGCATCGCCCGTGATCCCCTGGCGCGCCATCCCGTCGCGGAGCTTCCCCTCGATTTGCTGCATGCGCCGCTCGGATCGCTTGAAGCCGAACGCGCGCCGCAGCTCCTCCGCCTCCCCGCCGCTGAACCCGGCCGCCACCATCGCCATGCGCAGCAGCTGCTCCTGGAAGAGCGGGACGCCGAGCGTCCGCTCGAGGATCGGCTGCAGCGACGGATGCGGATACGCCACCGGCTCCTGTCCCTGCCGCCGCTTCAGATACGGATGCACCATCTGCCCCACGATCGGGCCGGGTCGGATGATCGCCACCTCGACGACGATGTCGTAGAAGGTTTTCGGACGGAGCCGCGGCAGCGTGGCCATCTGCGCGCGCGATTCGACCTGGAAGATGCCGATGGTGTCGGCCTCCTGCAGCATGCGGTAGACGGCGGGATCATCGGGCGGCAGATGCGCGAGATCGACGTTGGAGGTTGGAGATTGGAGGTTGGAGGTTGGTGCATTCACGACTTCCAATGCATCCTGAAGTACGGCCATCATTCCCAATCCGAGCAGATCCACCTTCACGATCCCCATGTCCGCGCAGTCGTCCTTGTCCCACTGAATGACGACACGCTCCGGCATCGAGGCATTTTCGAGCGGCACGACCTCGTCGAGCCGTCCCTGGCAGATCACCATGCCGCCAGAATGCTGGCCGAGATGGCGCGGCAGGTCCTGGATCTGCTGCCAGAGGCGGCCGAACGTCTGAATCATCGGGAGCTGTCCGTCGACGCCCGCGTCGCGCAGGTTGCGATCGAGCGTCTCCTTCGGGTCGACCCATTCGAACTGGTTCATCACCTTCGCGAGCGAGTCGACGAGCGCGGGCTCGAGGCCGAGGACTTTGCCCACCTCGCGCGCGGCGCTGCGGCCGCGATACGTGATCACGTTTGCAGTCATCGCGGATCTTGGCCCTTCGGGGGCCGCTCGCGGCCCTTCGGGGGCTGCGCCGAGCTTTCCGTACTTCTCGTACACGTGCTGGATGACGCGCTCGCGGCGGTCGCCGCTCGGCAGATCGAGATCGATGTCGGGCCATTCGCCGCGCTGCTCGGAGAGGAACCGCTCGAACAGCAGGTCCATCCCCACGGGATCGACGGCCGTGATGCCGAGGCTGTAGCACACGGCGCTGTTGGCGGCCGACCCGCGCCCCTGCACGAGAATCCGCTGCTGGCGGCAGTAGTTGACGATGTCCCAGACGATGAGGAAATAGCCGGCGAGATCGAGCTTCTCGATCAGGTTCAGCTCGCGTTCGAGCTGCCGGACGTGCCGCGGCTCGAGCGGCCGATAGCGCTCGCGCGCGCCGGCCATCGTGATCTTCCGCAGGAACGACGGCATCGACTCGCCCGCGGGCACCGGATAATCGGGGAACCGGTAGCCGAGATCGTGCATCGTGTAGGCGAGTCGATCCGCCAGCTCGCCCGACGCGTGCAGCGCGTCGGGCATGTCGCTGAACAGGCGCGCCATCTGCTCGGGAGACTTCAGATACCGTTCGGCGTTCCAGCTCAATCGGCGGCCGGCGCGTTCGACGGTCGTCTTGTGGCGGATGCACGTCAGCACGTCGTACAACGGCCGGTCGGCGGGCTCCGCGAATCGAACGCCGTTGGTCGCGATGACGGGGATGTGAAACGCGGCGGCGAGATCGCGCAGCGCGTGGTTGTCCGATTCCTCGTCGCGCAACAGGTGGCGCTGCAGCTCCACGCAGACGTTCGTGCGCCCGAAGATCCCCACGAGGCGATCGATGGCGCCGCCGACGCCGAACTCGACGCCGCTCAGCAGCGTGCGGCCTGCGAGCGCCACGAGGCCGGCGGTGCAGCCATCGAGCTCGTCGAGCGCGAGCGCGCCTTCGCCTTTCGGCGACCGGAGCTTCATCCGCGTCACGAGGCGGCACAGGCTGCGGTAGCCCTGCTGCGACTCGATGAGCACCGGCAGGCGGAAGACGCGTGACGGGACTCGGGACTCGGGGATCGGGGTCCGGAGCCCGGGGTTCGGGATCCGGACCCCGCGAATCCCGGATCCCGGGTCCCGGATCCCGCCGTCTATCGCGACCGTGAGCTCCGCACCGATCACCGCCTTCAACCCCGCCTTCTTCGCCGCCATGTGAAACCGCGGCGCGCCGTAGACGCCGTCGCGATCCAGCAGCGCGAGTGCCGGATACCCGAGCGCCGCGGCGCGCTCGACGAGCGCTTCGGGCAGCGACGAGCCGTCTAAAAACGAAAACGCCGACGCGGAATGGAGTTCGATGTACACGGGGTTCACAGGGTTCACAGGGTTCACAGGGTTCAGGGCTGGGTTCTCGGTTCTCGGTTCTCGGTTCTCGGTTCGGGGTTCAACGCGAACCCTGTGAACCCGTGAACCCAGCCCCGTGAACCCTGTGAACCCCGTGAACCCCTGAACCAAGCCACTCAGTCATACACTCCATCCAGAAACCATCGGTCGAGTGCGCGATCGTGGAAGATTCGACACATCGAGCCGTCCGCGAGCGCGACGTCCCATTCGTCCCGATCCCAGGGCTGCGCGGTGCGCTGCGAACTCCACCAGTGGCCTGACGTGCGCCACGGGCCAGCCGCCTGCGTCACCACGCCAGACGGCAGTCCTCGACGCGCGCCTGTCACGTGTACCGGCCGTCCGCCGGCGATGCGCACGCGAATCGCGGGCGGCACCCGCTGCCGGCGGAGCACATGCTCTTGCTGGCGGGGACCCCCGCACCCCGCCACGCTCACTCCGCTCCGCTCGCTCGTCGCAGCTCGCTCCGTTCCACCTTGGCCCGCCGTCGCCGTGGCAGAGGCACGCGGGGCGCCCCCCCCCGGCCCAACGAACGACGTCATCTCGAATGCTCCGGGCCGATGCGTGTCGACGAGCGCCGCGGACCCGCAGCGCGTTTCCCCCAGGAGCGCGGAGAGGCGCGCCATCAGCGTGGAGATCGTTTCCGGCGACGGCAGCGCGCGTTCGAGCAGCGAGAACTGCGTGATGCGCGCCGGCGCCGGATCCGCTTCGATGGCGACGATGTCGATGGCGGCTGACGGCGGATGCGATTCGAGATCGAGCAGGAGGAGCGTGCGCAGCACGCGCGCGTCGCGCATCGCCGCGGGCAACTGCAGCAGCCGCGTGTGCGTCGATCGATCCGTGAGCCGCAGGTCGAGGTGCACCGCGGCCGCCCCGCGATCGGCGCGCTCCAGCGACGCGGACAGCGGTTCGAGGAGCCGCGCCAGCACGAACGACAGCGGCTCCAGCCCTTCGATCGGCCATTCGAGCTCGAGGCGCTCCTGATACCGCGGTGAATCGGCGTCGGGGACGAACGGACGCGGGTCGAGCGCGCACGCGAGCCGCTGCAGCGCCGCACCATGCCGCCCGAGGCGCGACGAAAGGCCCGCGGCTGGCAGCGCCGCGAGATCGCCGAGCGTGGCAACCCCCCACCGTTCGAATGTCTCGAACGGCCGCAGCCGGTCGCGTACCGGCATGCCCTCGGGAACGACGTCGAGGTCCTGCAGCAGCGTCACGGGGAGCGGCGCCACCGCGCGCGCGACGCCGGTGTCGGCCACGGCAATGTCCGATGGCGTGCCGCGCGTGAGCAGCCGCGCGGCCGTTTGCGTCGCGGCAACGGCAACACGCGCGTCGAGACGGGCATCGCACGCCGCGCGCGCCACCTCGCGCGCGATGGCCGCAGGCGGTCCAATCAGGCGTCCGAGCCCCGCCACATCGATGAGCAGCTCGTGCGGCGAACACCGCATCACGCGTGGAGAGAACTCGCGCGCGAGCGCGATCAGCGCGTCCGCGTCCCCGCCGGCGATCCGCACGCAGGCATACAATGGCAGCGGCCCCGATGCGGCCGGTTCGACGCGCGAGCTTGTAGGGCACCTCTCGCTTGTAGGGCACCTCTGTAGAGGTGCCACCGCCAGACCGCGCAGAAACAACGCGAGGTGCGGCACGGCCTCGGACGCGACCACGTCGGGAATCGACGGCGTGAGATCTTCGTACGACGGAACGTTTGTCATCGCGCGCTCACCACGCGAAGCGCCGGCGTGATCCCCGCAAACACGCGCGCGCGATCGCTCGCGCCCGTCCAGCGCTCGCGCGCTGCGGCGTCGAGCGCAATCGTGACGCCTCCGGGACTCCGCGCGATGCGGTCCCGCCCCACCAGCAGCGCGATCGTGTCGCTCCCTTCGATCATCCGGCTCACCCGCATCCACGTCGTCCACGGGAAGTGCCGGAGCGCGGCGGCAGGAACATCGGCCAGATCGAGGACGACGAGGCCGAAGCCGCCGGCCTGAAGGATCAGCGAGAACGCCTTCAGCGCGCGCGCGGGATCGTGCGATTCGCGCACCCACAGCAGAGAGCCGAGGTCGACGCCGGCCGACGCGGCCGACGGCGGATCGAAGGTGTCGCACGCGTCGACGAGCGCGGCCACCTCGCCGCGCCGCGCGGCGGCGGCAAGCGCGTGCAGGACGAGGCTCGTGCGTCCGGTCGAGGGGGCCCCCGCAATTTCCGAGAGATGCCCGCGCCGCAGCCCGCCCCCGAGCGCGGCGTCGAGCGGCTCCCACCCGGTCGCCGCCAGGCGGTCGGGCGGCATGTTCGCCGGCGCGGACGTCAGCGTCGCATCGAGCTTTCTCGCACGGAGGAGCGATTCGAGGGCGGCACGCATTCGCTTTTTCTTCGCCTTGCGACGGGAGTATACCGCCGCCCCTGGGCGCGATCAAGCGAGGCCGTAAGTCTCACTTGTGACGTAACATAGAAGGTTCCGTGGCCAGCGCAGCCCCGAGCCCGACCAAGGCCCCCCGCGTCCCCCTCCATCGCTCGTTTTTCACCCGCGCCCTTGCCGCCTTCACCTACCGCGACTTCCGCGTGCTCTGGTTCGGGGCCTTCACGTCGACGGTGGGCAACTGGATGCAGGAGGTGGCGCAAGCGTGGCTCGTCTTCGAGCTGACGAAGTCGTCGTTCTATCTCGGGCTCGATGATTTCCTCGGGCAGTTGCCGATCCTCCTCTTCACGCTGATCGGCGGTGTCGTAGCGGATCGCCACGATCGGCGGCACCTCCTCCTCGGCTCGCAGTACGTGCAGATGACGACCGCGTTCGTGCTCGCGGGGCTCGTCTACGCCGGGATGGTCCGCGTGCAGTACGTCCTGCTGCTCTCGTTCGTCGCGGGCATGGGGCAGGCGTTCGGCGGCCCCGCGTATCAGGCGCTCATTCCGTCGCTCGTGCAGAAGACGGATCTGCCGAACGCGATCGCGCTGAACTCGATCCAGTTCAATCTGGCCCGCGTCTTCGGGCCGCTGCTCGCCGGCGCGACGCTCGCCGCGTGGGGCACCGCCGCATGCTTTGCCGTGAACGGCCTCTCGTTCATGGTCGTCATCGGGGCGCTGATGTCGCTGACGATCAAGCACATTCCGCGGCTCGAAAAGAAATCGATGCTGCAGGAGCTGAAAGGCGGCCTGCGATATGCGAAGGGCGAGTCGACGATCATGGCGCTCACGACGCTCGCGTCGTTGACGACGTTTCTGGGCCTGCCGCTGCTCACGCTGCTGCCGATCTTCGCGCGCGACATCTTCCACGGCGACATCAACCGCTACAGCCACATGATGGCGTTCTCGGGCGCGGGCGCCGTCTGCGGCGCGTTGATCGTCGCCTGGCTGGGCCGCTTCCGCCGCATGGGGCTGGCGCTGCTGCTCGTCCAGGCGGTGTTCGGCGCGCTCGTCGTCGCCTTCTCGCTCTCGCGCATGACGTGGCTGAGCGACCTGCTGTTGTTCTTTACGGGCGCCTCGCTCCTGATGGTGTTCTCGATGACCGCGTCGCTCGTGCAGCTCATCGTGCCCGACGATCTGCGCGGCCGCGTCATGAGCATCTACATGGTCGCGTTCCGCGGCGGGATGCCGCTCGGCAGCCTGGCGGCGGGCTGGATCGCGAGCGTCACGTCAGCGCCGCAGGTGCTGGCGGTGAACGGCTCGCTCATCCTGTGCGTGGCGATGTACTTCCTGCTGAAGAGCCACGGCGTGCGGGAGCTCTAGCGGCCTGCGGCGTGCGGCGTGCCGCGTGCCGCGTGCGAAATCTTGACAGCCGAACATTAGAACCTCTAGAACCGTAGAACCCTAGAACCCTAGAACCCTAGAACCCTAGAACCCTAGAACCCTAGAACCCTAGAACCACTATAATCAGCGATCGTGTTTCTGCTCGCGACGGCGCTCGTTCTCGGCTTCCTGCACGGGCTTGGCGCAGATCATCTGATGGCCATCGCGGCGCTGTCGGTCGATGGGACCGTGACGAGCGCCACGGCGCGCCGCGCGCGGGCGCTCGGCGTAGCCGTCCGGTTTGCGGCAGGTCATGCGTTGCTGCTCGGCTGCGGGGCCGCCCTGCTCGTCCTCGCCGGCTGGTCCATCCCGACGCTCGCCGAGCGCGGCGGCGAAATGCTCGGCGGCGCGCTGCTGATCGCGATGGGGACGGCGGCGTTGTGGGGGCTCGTCTCCGGCCGCGTGTACAGCCACACCCATGGAACCGGACGGCGATCGGCGCCCCAATGGCACCTGCACGTCGGCCACGGCCACGAGGGTTATCGCACCGGCCATTCACACCTGCCGACGATCATCGGCGCCGCGTTTGCGGTGAGCAGCCTCCGCGCGCTGGCGACGCTGACACCGTTCGGCGGCCGCCTGGGCGCGGCCCCGCTGTCGATGATCCTGGCGCTCGTCCTCGTGTTTGCGGTCGGGATCCTGATCTCGATGTCGCTCTTCGGCGTCGCGCTCGCGCGCGTGCTCTCCACCCGCGCGCTCGAGCGCGTCGGTCAGGCCGCCAGCGCGCTCGTCGCCTGCTCCTCGATCGCGCTGGGCCTCGTCTGGATGCTCACGGCGTAATCCGCCAGTCCACGGGCACCGTCTTCGGCAGAAAACAGACCTTGTCGTCGCACGCCTGATAGCGCAGCGTGCCCTTCACGATCAGCGGTGCGCCGCCCTTCCGCGCAAGGGTGATCGGCTGCGTGATGCGAAACGGCTTCGAATAGACGAGCTGCCGCTCGTTCAGCGGCGCGAAGAGGATCGAGTCGGGTGTCGGGAATTGCGCCGGTGCGGCCGAGAAGCGGGGACCGCGTTCGAGCGTCAGCGTGACGGCGATGTATCCCGCCTGACCCGGCGCGTAGATGTGCATCCGCGGCCTCGGCGTGACGTCGAGGTACAGCTCACGCCGCGCGGCATTCGCGGGCGCGTTCGTCGATGTCGTGACGATCAGATGATCGGTTTCGTGAGGGTTGGATGCGGGTTGGGCCTGCGGGATCACGCCGGGCACGAGCAGGAGCGCCACGAGGAACGAACGCATCTCCGGCATTCTAAAGGAGAGAGGAGACGGATTCGAAGGCATCCGTCTCCCCCACCCGTCAGCGGTCACTATTCGGCATTTCGCCTTCGCCATTCGTCGTTCGTCATTCGTCGTTCGTCATTTACGGCTCATTTGATCCCAGATGGTCGCGCCGCCGCCTCCAATGGCTGCCCCAATGAGCGCGCCCTTCTTCCCGCCGACCGCACCCCCAACGCCCGCGCCAACCCCTGCGGACGATCCGATGATCAGCGCGCTCTTCTTCCAGCTCCGGCCTTGCGGCTCGATCCGCGGCGCGCGCGTGGACCTCGTCTGCGTCACGCGCGGCGCCGAATAGGTCGCGGGCACGACGCGCGGCGCCTCGAGGGGATAGTGAGGCGCGTAGTTCACCGGCATCGGCGACGCGACGCCAGGCTGCAACGCCGCTGGCGCAGCCGCAAAGCCGCTGCTGACGCAGTCCACTTGCGAGACGGCGACGCCATTCATCATCACGGGATGGACGACCGCACGCTGGTTCGGCTCGCAGCTCACGGCCATCGGCGCGCCCGGCAGCGCCTGCGCGGACGCGGTGGTTGCGCCAAACGCCTGGACGCGCGTTTCCGGCAGATCGCGGGCGCTGCAGCCGACGAAGACTAACGCGGTTCCTACGAGGGCCGCTGAACTGATGGCGCGTGCTACGAAATCGGGGGCTCTCATGGTCTCCTCCGGAGCCGCCGGTCAGGTCGCAGGGGACGCGGCTCCGCCTGTCCAGACATCAACGTCGATGCCAGACCGGCGCGCGCCAGATTCGCGCGATTCCGGCCTGATTTTCGCGAGTTCGCCCGCGATGCCAGAATTCGACTGTCCTCTAACCCGGACAACGGCGGTTCTAAGGTTCTACGGTTCTACGGTTCTCTAGAGGTTCTCTAGAACCTAGAGAACCGAGAACCCTAGAACCCTAGAACCCTAGAACCCTAGAACCCTAGAACCCTAGAACCCTAGAACCCTAGAACGAACATGATTCAGATTCTGGTCGTCGAAGACGATCCGGATATCTCCGAGCTCATCGCGCATTCCCTGCGCAAGGCCGGGTATTCCGTGGAGACGCTCGCGACGGGATCGCCGGTGATGCCGCACGTTCGCGCGAACGCGCCGGACGCGATCGTCTCGACGTGATGCTGCCCGGCCTCGACCGACGCCTCGTGTGCCAGGCTCTGCGGAACGACCCGACGACCGCAGCAATCCCCATCATCATGGTGATCGCGCGCGGCGACGAGGCCGGCCGGGTTGCGGGCCTCGAGCTCGGCGCGGACGATTACGTCACGAAACCGTTCAGCCCGCGCGAACTGACGGCGCGCGTGGCGGCGCTGCTGCGGCGTACGCGCCGAGCCGAGCCGGAGACGACGCTTCGATATGGCCCGATTGTGATCGACGTCGATCGGCACACCGTGCGCGCGGACGGCACGGACGTGCAGCTGACCGCGAAGGATCCTGCGACGCTGCAGGACGTCGTTCGCAACCTCCTGGAGAACGCCGCGAACTACTCTCCCGAAGGGAGGTGATCACGATGCGCGCGGCCCGCCGCGACGATCGGATCGTCATCACGGTTGCAGACGAGGGCCTGGGATACCGGAGCCCGATCTGTCGCGCGTGTTCGAACGGTTCTATCGTGTTGACAAGTCGCGCACGCGCGAGGGGCGCGATCCGGGGGAAACGGGTCTTGGACTCGCGATCGTGAAGCACCTGTTGGAGCTGCACGGCGGCCGCATCTCGACCTCCAACCGAGCTCCGCACGGTGCGGTGTTCCCGATCGATCTACCCGCTGCTATGTAGATTTCCCGTCCGCGTCATCCGCGTGATTCGGCGGCCAACGTTGCGCGCTACGAAACACTCCGCGTCGTCTGCGTCATCCGCGGCCCTACGGCGCGATCGTCGCGGCCGTTAGCCAGTAGACGAGCGCCGCGATGATGCCGGCGGCGGGAATGGTCAGGATCCAGGCCCACACGATGCGGCCGGCCACGCCCCAGCGCACGGCCGAGAGGCGCCGGATCGAGCCAACGCCGATGATGGCGCCGGTGATCGTGTGCGTCGTGCTGACGGGCACGCCGAGGTGCGTGGCGGTGAAGAGCGAGAACGCGCCAGCCGATTCCGCGGCAAATCCTCCGACGGGCTGCAGCTTGGTGATTTTCGATCCCATCGTGTGAATGATCCGCCAGCCGCCGGACAGCGTGCCGAGCGCGATCGCCCCGTTCGCCATCAGGATGACCCACGCGTCGATACGAAAGGAGCTGATGTAGCCGCCGGCGAGCAGCACACCCGCGATGATGCCCATCGTCTTCTGTGCGTCGTTGCCGCCATGTCCGAGGCTGTAGGCGGCCGCGGAAAGCAGCTGAAGACGCCGGAACCATCGATCCACCCTCGTGGGGGCGAAGGGGGCGCAGATCCACGAGATTGCCACCATGATGGCAAACCCCAGCACCAGGCCTATCAGGGGCGCGAGGACGATGAAGATCAGCGTCTTCGTCCAGCCGCTCGCGATGATGGCGCCGAATCCTGCCTTCGCAACTGCGGCGCCGCCGTATCCGCCGATCAGCGCGTGCGAGGAGCTGGTCGGCAGCCCGTAGTACCAGGTGATCAGATCCCACGCGATCGCGCCGATGAGCGCCGCAAAGATGACCGCGAAGGTGACCACGCGAAGGTCGACGAGACCGGCCCCGACCGTGTGCGCGACTTCGGTCCCGAAGACGAACGCGGCGACGAAATTGAAGAACGCCGCCCAGATGACGGCTTTCCCCGGGCTGAGCACCCGCGTCGAGACGACGGTCGCGATCGAGTTCGCCGCGTCGTGAAAGCCGTTGATGTAGTCGAAGAGGAGCGCGACCGCAATCAGCGCGAGGACGGCCAGTAAATTCGTATCCATCCGATCAGGCGTGCTTGACGACGACGCCTTCGAGAACGTTGGCGACGTCCTCGCATCGGTCGGTGGCCTGCTCGAGAAAGTCGAGGATTTCCTTCCATTTGATGATGGCGATCGCGTCGCGCTCTTCCTGGAAGAGCGCCTGCACCGCCGCCTGATGGGCGCGATCGGCCTCGTTCTCCAGGCGGTTGATTTCGACCGCGCACTCCGCGACACCGCGCCGCCCCTCGAGCGCCTTGACGGCGCCCAGCACCTGCTCCGCTGAATCCAGGATGATGCGTGCGAGCTCGCGCGCGCCGGGCCGCACGCTGTCGATGTGATACAGGCGCAGGATCGTCGCCGACGCATCGATGGCATCCATCACGTCGTCGAGCGTGCGGGCGAGCGTGTGGATGTCCTCCCGATCGAGCGGGGTGACGAAGGTGCGGTTCAGCCGCTGGATGACCTCGTGGGTCAGGAAATCGCACTTGTGCTCGATTTCCTTGATCTCGTCGGCCTTGTCCCAGATCGGCTTTTCGGGCGCCAGCATCTGATCCAGCAGTCGCGCGCCAACGCGGATCTGCTCGGCCAGCGCCGTGAAGTCGTCGTAGAACTTCTCTTCGCGCGGTATCAGTCTGAACGCCACCCCACCCCCCAGGCTCGTGAATCTTAGCAGATCGGCGTTCCGCGCTCATTCCCGTCGGGCGGCGACGCGAATTGACGCGCCCGAAACAGACACATCACCTGCCGATCACGCCGCATCGATAGCGTGAAGAGGCGCGCGGACGTGGAGGGCGTCGGTATACTCCTGACGCGTGTCCGCACTCTCATTTTCTCGAAGGAGCATCAGCGTGTCCGATCGCTTTTCGTTCGTCCGGGTCGCGTGCATCGCGGCCCTTCTGGGGTGGCCGGGCGCGCGCGCGTCGGCCCAGGTCACGCCGGCCGCGGGGTCCACGCCGCCGGACGACACGCCCTCGATCAAAGTGGGAGCGGTGATCTTCGCGGACTACACCACCCAGCAGGAGCCAAAGGCGACCGACAGCGACGGCAACAGCATCACGGCAAACAGCTTCAACATCGGCCGGAGCTACATCAACATCACGGGCAACATCTCCCATCTCGTCGCGTTCCGCATCACCCCGGACATCACCCGCGAGACAGGCAGCGGCAGCTCGCTGAACGGCAGCTATACGTTCCGGATCAAGTACGCGTTCGCACAGTTCAACCTCGATGACTGGCTGCCGCGCGGATCATGGGTGCGCCTCGGCATCCAGCAGACGCCGTGGGTGGAATTCATGGAAGGCGTGTACCGGTATCGGTTCCAGGGACAGGTCTTTCCGGAACGCGAAGGCTACATCTCCTCGAGCGACGCGGGCGCGTCGTTCCACTACGCGATTCCGGGCAACTACGGCGAGCTGCACGCCGGCATCTACAACGGCGAAGGCTATCAGCGCGCCGAAACGAACGATCGGAAGGGTTACATGCTGCGCGGCACGGTCCGGCCGCTCCGGATGCACCCGCTTCTGCGCGGCCTGCGTCTGACCGGCTTCTGGGATCAGGACGCGTACGTGAAGGACGCCGTTCGACATCGGGGCATCGTCTCCGTGACGTTCGAGCATCAGTACCTGAATGCCGCATTCGACTATCTCGCAACGAAGGATCAGACGTCGGCGTCGAAGGCGGCTATCAGCGGTCGCGGGTGGTCCGCCTGGGCGACGCCAAGGACGACCAGAGGCTGGGAAGGCCTGCTGCGCTTCGATCACCTGGAACCGAGCACGAACGATCCCGCGCGCAAGGACCGAACGATCGCGGGCGTCGCCTATTGGTTTCCGCATCAAGGCACCGTCTCGTCGGCGCTGATGCTCGACGTCGACAACACGAAATTCGACAGCTACACGCCCGCGCAACCGACCGAGCGGCGGATCGCGCTGCATGCGCTGGTCGGCTTCTGAGCGCGGGAGCGGGCACGACAAGGAGCGCGAATGAGAGTCGCACGAACGGTTGCAGCGTCCGCGATCGCCACGGCGTTGCTGGGCACGGGAGCGATTGCACCGACCACCGTTCGGACGGTTCAGGTACCACTTACATCTGGTGCGACTTCCTCGCGAAGGTGTCGCCGGAATGGAAGAAGTGCGTGGGCGTGGCGACGTCGGTTCAATGGCCTGCCGGCGTCGGCGGCAAGGGAACGAGGGACACCGAATGAGGCGGCTCTTTCAGGGCCGCGATGCCCTCACCCCAAAGACACGCGCCGCCACGTCTGGAAAGTCCGTGAACAGGCCGTCGACGCCAATCTTCCGGAACTGTTCGAACTCGGCCTCCGGATGGCCCTCGTAGCCGGCGGGGAGGAATTGCTTGTCGATCCGCAGCGTCCAGACGTGCACCAGCAGCCTCAGCGCGTGGGCACGCGCGACGAGATCCGTCGGCGGCTTCAATGAGCCGTCCGGCCCGACCGGAACCACGAGCGCCTTGTTCGCGCCAATCCCGTCCGCGTAGGTCGCAATCTTCTTCAGGCCCGCCTCGTCAACCAGTGCACTTCCCGTCTCGTCGACCAGCTGAATGAGGCGAACCGCGGTCGTCGGGCGAAGCCGGCGCAGGCTGTCCTCCTCGAACGATTGGATGAAGACCGGAGAGCTCCTGTCGTTCCACTTGTGCGACTTCAGCGCATCGACAACACGGTCTTCGAGCGGCAGCCCGATGGATCGGAAGTACGTCGGGTGCTTCGTCTCCGGATAGATGCCGAGCGGACGGCCGCGCTCGCGCCCAAGGCGCTGCGCCAGCTCGATCACCTCGTCGAAGGTCGGGACGGCGAACTTCCCGTCGTACTCGTGCGAGCGAAACGGCAGCCGCTCGCGCGCGTGCAGCGTCTTGATCTCCGCGAGCGTGAAATCTTCGCTGAACCAGCCGGTGACGCTCTGGCCGTCGATCGGTTTCGTGCGGCGCCGATCCGGAAAGCGCTCGGCCGCATCCGTCGTCGCACCTATCTCGTTCTCGTGCCGCGCGATGAGGACGCCGTCCTTCGTCGACACGAGGTCCGGCTCGATGTAGTCCGCCCCCATCTCGGACGCGAGCCGGTAGCCTTCGAGCGTGTGCTCGGGCCGATGCCCGCTCGCGCCGCGATGCGCGATGATGATCGGCCGGGACGCTGCTGCTGTCGACGCGGCCAGCATCAACAGCAGCAGTGGAAGCGATCGCATCACCACAGCAGCTTCAGCCCGAGCTGAAGCTGACGCGGATCGTAGGTCGCCGTGATCGTGCCGAACCCGCCCGAGCTGCGGTTCGAGTTCGGCGCGCGGAAGTTCGTGTGGTTCAGCAGATTGAACGCCTCGAGCCGCACTTCGAGCTGCGCGGGGCCGGCAATCGGCAGCCGCTTCGACGCGGCGAGGTCGAACTGCCAGAAGCGCGGACCGCGCTCGGTGTTCCGCGCCGCGTTGCCGAACGGCTGGCTCGGATCGG
The DNA here is from genome assembly GCA_046735335.1 of Acidobacteriota bacterium. Classification (GTDB taxonomy): domain Bacteria; phylum Acidobacteriota; class Vicinamibacteria; order Vicinamibacterales; family 2-12-FULL-66-21; genus JBKPQB01. Next base: position 32,260 of record JBKPTE010000091.1, read on the forward strand.
TCGGGATCACGACGCACGACTTGTTGAAGTAGTTGGTGATCGTCCGGTCCGACCCCCCCGCCAGCGGATCGCACGTGATGTTCGGCCGGTAGTTGTTCGCCCCGCGGAAGTCCTGCTGGATGCCCGACACGACAAAGGATGCCGCGGGCGAATACGTGAACGTCACCGGCTCGCCGGAAAAGAGGGTGTTGATCCCCGCCAGCTGCCAGTCGCCAATCAGCGCCTGCATCACCGGCGAGGCGTCAGCCGCCCAGCGGTGCCCGTGCCCGAACGGCAGGCCCCACACGAAGCTCGTGGTGCTGTTGTACGGCTGGTTGTAGTTCGACAACCCGAAGTCGGCGGCGAGGTTCCTGAAATCCTGCGGCGCCGGGAAGTTGCCGTTCGAATTCTCCAGCGACTGCGCGCCGTTGTCCTTCGTCTGCGACAGCGTCAGCGAGCTGAGGAGGGTCATGTCGCGGCGGAGGCGCCACTCCAGCTTCGTCTGCAGCGCCTTGTAGCGCGACTTGCCGCCGTTGAACGCGTAGGTGATGTCCGAGAAGCTCGGGATCGGACGGCGGTCCTGGAGCGGAATCGTGCCCGCCGAGTTGTTCGGAAACGCCTGGTTGTAGTTCGCGAACAGCAGCAGATCCTTTGCCCGGTTGCCGACGTACGCGACGTCGAGCAGCATGTTCGACAGCAGCTCGCGCTGCACCGAGACGTACCAGCTCTGCACCGGGCTGGAGTGATAGTCCCTCGGCATGTACGTGATGTTCGCCGTCAGCGGGTTGAACTGCGACGGATCGGCGAGGCCCGCGGGGTAGCCCGCCTGGCCGGGAATGAACGACGGCGAGGACGGCACCGTCTGGTTGACGACGGCGTTGATGACCTGGGGACCGTTGATCGAGAGCAGGTCGCCGGCGCCCGCGCGGTTGAAGTGCACGTAGCTGATCCCGTAGCCGCCGCGAACGACGGTCTTGGGCGTGAGGGTGTACGCGAACCCGAGGCGCGGGCCGAAGTTGTTGCGGTCCGGATCGACCAGCGCGCGATCGTAGATCGAGCCGTCCTTCGCGAGGATCATCGAGTTCGTCGCGGGATCGAAGTTCGAGAGGACGTTGTGGGCCTCCCACATCGGCGTCGCGTACTCGTAGCGAATTCCGAGGTTCAGGGTCAGCTTGCTCGTCGCGCGCCAGTCGTCCTGCAGATAGGCAAAGTGCATGTTGCGGCGGAGATCGGCGACGAGCACGTTGCTGAGCGCGTACTGCGCGCGCAACCCCAGCATGAAATCGGCGAGGTTGTAGAGATTGTTCGCCCCGATGCCGGCGGGCCGCGTGAACTGGCCGTTGTAGGTGTCGCGCCCGTACAGCGGGTTCACGTCCTGCACCTGGGTGTTGACCCGCTGGAACTCGTAGCCGGTCTTGAACGAGTGCGAGCGCAGGGTCCAGGTGTAGTTCACCTTCGGGTTGAAGACCGTCGGATACTGCCACTGCGGGTTCGTGGCCTGGCGCCCGAGATCCGAGTAGCCGGAGATGAGCTGGGTCGGCAGGCCGCCCGCGATGCGCGGATCGTTCGGCAGCCCCGCGAGGCCGAACGCTTCGGAAGCGCTCGTCGATCCGAGCGCCGGCGGGTTCTTGCCGCCCTGCGTCCACGAGTAACCGAAGCGCGCTTCGAAGAGCGACGCCGCGCGCGCCCACGTGCTGCCCATCACGAACTGCCGGTTCTTCGCGTAAATGTGACCGTTGCCGGCGCCGCCCGATGGCAGCGGGATGGCCGGCTGATCGTCGGTCGCGAGATCGCGCCAGCCGTAGCGGCCGAACATCGCGAGGGCGGGCGTGAGCTGCACGTCGACCCTGCCGCCCGCCTTGTCGGAGTTCGCGGTGAACTCCTGCAGCGACGAGTAGTTGTTGCTGTTCCCGGACTGAGTCGTGTCCGGCAGCGCGCCGAGGACCGTCCGCGCGAAGCTCGTCATCGGAATCGGCGTGCCCGCCGCGTAGACGGTGCCGGTGCGCGGATCGCGGATGTCGACCGACATGATGCCCTGACGCTGCTGCGGCGTCGCGATGCTCGAGATCGCCGTCGCCTTCCGCGTCTGGCGGAAGCCTTCGTAGTCGCCGAAGAAGAACGCTTTATTCTTCATGATCGGGCCGCCCGCCACGCCGCCGAACTGGTTGCGGTCCAGCGACGGCTTCCCCGTCGGCGGCTTGAAGAAGCCCACCGCGTTCATCGACGTATTCCGCAGGAACTCCCACCCGCTCCCGTGCAGCACGTTCGTGCCGCTCTTGTAGTTGACGTTGATCGTCGCCCCCGCGGCACGGCCGTACTCGGCGCTCATGTTGTTCGTGACGACCTTGAACTCGCCAATCGCGTCCGGCGGCGGCTGCATCACCTGGTTCGAGAACCCCTGGTTGCTCGTCCCGTACGCGTTGTTGTCCACGCCGTCGATCAGGAAGTTGTTGAACGTGCTCCGCAGCCCGTTGACGTTGAACGCCCCTTCCCTCGGCGTATTCCCCGTCGTCAGCGACGAGCCGCCCTGCTTCACGCCCGTCGTCAGCAGCGCCAGCGCCGAGTATTCGCGGCCGTTCAGCGGCAGCGCGCGCGTCTGATCGCCGGTGATGACCTGGCCGCGGGCGCTCGTGTCGGTCTCGATCAGCGGCGATCCGGCCGCGACCTCCACGCGCTCGGTGAGCTGGCCGACCGGCATCTGCAGATCGACGCGCAGACGGGCCCCAACCTGCACCTGCACGTTCTCGACGAGCGCCAGCGCGAAGCCCGCCTTCTCCGCGGTCACGAGATACGTGCCCGGCCGCACCGACAGGAACTCGAAATTGCCGTCCTCGTTCGTCGTCTTCTCGACGGCGATGTTCGTCCCGGTGTTCGACAGCGTGACCTTCGCGCCGGGGACGATCGCGTTGGATGTGTCACGGACGGTGCCGACGACGGACGCCGTGTCGAACTGCGCGTGCGCCGCGGATGCCGTCGCGAGCATCGCGGCCAGAAACAGGCAGGCCAATCGCATTATTCACCTCGTTGGGGTCGGGAGTGCCGCAGAGTATCTGTCAGGACTTGCCGCAACGCAAACAAATACGGCGAAACGACGACGATCGATCGAACGGCTGAGCGGAACGCCGGGCGAATCCATTACGATCGACGCATGAACGACGTGCTGACGCTGATCCTCGGCGGCGGCCGCGGCACGCGGCTCTTCCCGCTCACGCGCATGCGATCGAAGCCCGCGGTGCCGATCGGCGGCAAGTACCGGCTGATCGACATCCCGATCAGCAACTGCCTGCACGCCGGGCTCAAGAAGATCTTCGTGCTGACGCAGTTCAATTCGGCGTCGCTCAACCGCCACGTCGCCCAGACCTACCGGCTGGATCTGTTCTCGGACGGCTTCGTCGAGGTGCTCGCCGCAGAACAGACGCCAGACAACTCGAACTGGTTCCAGGGAACGGCAGACGCCGTCCGCCAGGCCGCGCGGCACTTCGTCGGCTACGACGCGGAGTACTACCTGATCCTTGCCGGCGATCACCTGTATCGGATGGACTTCTGCGAGATGCTCGACGCGCACATCGAGAGCCAGGCCGACATTACGCTCGCCGCGCAGCCCGTCACGCCGGCCGACGCGACGCAGATGGGCATCTTCCGCTTCGACGAGATCGGTCAGATCACCGGCTTCGAAGAGAAGCCGAACGCTGCGCGCCTGCGCGAGATGAAGAGCAGCGCGCCCGGTTTCGGCGTTGCCGGCCTGACGCCCGACAAGCCGTTCGTGGCCTCGATGGGCATCTACGTCTTCTCGCGCGACGTCCTGCTCGAAGCGCTGCAGCGTCCGGGGATTGATTTCGGCAAGGAGATCATCCCGGCGGCGCTGGAATCCGCCAACGTGCACGCGTTCCTCTACCGCGGCTACTGGGCCGACGTCGGGACGATCGGCGCGTTCTACGACGCGAACATCCAGCTCACGCGGACCGGCGCGCCGTTCAACTTCTTCCACCCGCGGCGTCCGATCTACACGCACCCACGATTCCTGCCGTCGACGCGCGCGCAGAACTGCCGAATCGATTCCGCGATCGTCGCGGAAGGGTGCTATCTCGACGAGTGCGAGATCGCCGAATCCGTCGTCGGGATCCGCTCGCACATCGGCGCGGGCAGCAGGGTGTCTCGCTCGGTGCTGCTCGGCGCGGACTTCTACCAGGAGGAGGAGGCGGCGCCGGAGGACGTCGAGGTCGGCATCGGCCGCAACGTCGTCCTCGATCGCGTCATCGTCGACAAGAACGCCCGCATCGCGGACGAGGTGATGCTCGTCAATCCCGACAACATCGAAACCGCTGACGGCGACGGCTGGTACATCCGCGACGGGATCATCGTCGTGCCCAAGGGGGCTGTCGTGCGGGCATCCATCCCACGGCTCGTCCCGTAGACTGTCCGTTCGTCGTGAAACCGCACATTTCCAAACCTTTACGAGGATCCTCCGTCTAACGCGCTGAGGATTGGGTGAGAGCGAACGCGTGGAGGTTCCATGCTGTCGCTCCTGCCGCTGCTACTGTCAGCCACGCTGACGCCGCCGGCGCCGCCGGCTGCCCCGTCAGCATTCGCGCTGCTCGACTCGCCGTACCGCCACGTGCGGACGACGGACAAGTACCTGCAGGCGATGCTGCGGATCGGACTCCAACGATCGCCGACGTTCGCGTCGCTGATGGCGCAGTTGAACGATACCGACGTGATCGTCTACCTCGAGCCTGTGCAGACGCTGCCGACCGCGCTCTCCGGACGGCTGCTGCTGCTGCCGCACGACACGTCGCAGCGC
>JBKPTE010000092.1:0-7833 GCA_046735335.1 Acidobacteriota bacterium
GACGGAGCCGTTGCCCGATCCGGACGCGCCGGCGGTGACGGTCAGCCATCCGGTGTTGTTGCTGACCGCTGTCCACGCGCAGCCCGTCGGAGCGGTCACCGCGACCGTACCGGTGCTGCTGCCCGAACCAATGCTCTGCGACGTCGGAGAGATGGTATCCGTGCAGGTCATGCCCGCCTGGGTGACGGTGAACGTCTGCCCGGCAACCGTCAGCGTTCCCGTACGAGACGAGGTGGACCCGTTCGCCGCGAAGCTGAAGCCGACCGATCCGTTACCCGATCCGGATGCCCCCGATGTGACCGTGAGCCAGCCCGTGTTGTTGCTGACGGCCGTCCACGAACATCCCGCACCGGCGGTCACCGAGACCGTGCCCGTGCCGCTGCTCGAGGCGACGCTCTTCGATGTCGGCGAGATGGTGTAGGAGCACGTGACGCCCGCCTGCGTGACGGTGAACGTCTTCCCGGCGATCGAGAGCGTTCCCGTGCGCGTCGACGTGGACGCATTGGCGCCGATGTTGAAGCTGACCGTTCCGTTTCCGCTGCCCGACGCGCCGGCCGTGACCGTGATCCAGGCGGCATTGCTCACGGCTGTCCACGCGCACCCGGTCCCGGCCGTGACCGTCGTGCTGCCCGTGCCGCCGCCCGAGGCGGCGGAGAGCGTGGACGGCGAAATAGTGGGTGCGCAGGGTGCTGTGAACGAGAAGGTGTTCGACGGAAGGCTCGTCCCCGTGCCGCCGGGGCCGATGGCCGAGATCCGCGCTTCGTACACGACGCCCGTCGTCAACGGCGTGGTGAGCAGCGCGACGAAGTCGAGCCGGATCTTGCCGTCCACATCGAGCGCCGGCTTGCCGAGATTGATCGTCTGCACCGGCTGGGTCCCGCCGGAGACGAAGATCTGCATGCTGTAGCTCTGGACCACAGCAACGCCGTTCACGACGGCGGAATGATCGACCGAAGGGCTGAACTCCACGCGACGCGCATCGGTGATGCTCTGCGCGTACACGGCGGACGTGTAGAGCAGGACGAACGCGACGGCGCACAGGCCGCGCTGGCGGATTCGTTTTCGGACGACGCGATCCATCCTGGCCTCACCCAGGGTTCGCAGAGCCCTTGGGTATGGCCGGGCTGTGCAGGATTCGGACCGCCGAGCTTGGTTCCGCTAAGGCGTTGACTGCTCACGCGCAAGCGCCATCAGGTCAGCCGTATTCTCTCGGAGGTGGTTCACAGATTTGTGAACGGCCGATCAGATCCGCCGTGACGCGCGATCGCGGCCGCGGCCCGCGAGTAGTCGCGACGGGTAGTCAACAATCCCATAGCCGGCACGATCCGTGATAGCGCGAACCCGTATGGCTGCACGAACGGCCGGGCTTCGGCTCGGCGCATTTTCAACGCTGACCTACACACTTCTGCGCATCGTCGCGGGACTGCTGTTCGCCTGTCACGGAGCGCAGAAGCTGTTCGGCGTGCTCGGCGGCCGGCGCGTCCCGATTGCGTCGCAACTCGGAGCGGCGGGCATCATCGAAGTGACGTGCGGGCTGCTCATCGCGGTGGGGCTGATAACGTCAATCGCGGCGATCATCGCGGCCGGCGAGATGGCCGTCGCCTACTTTCAGGTGCACGCGCCTCGTGCGCACTTTCCAATTCAGAACGGCGGGGAGCCCGCGGTGCTGTTCTGCTTCATCTTCCTGTACATCGCCACGCGCGGGGCCGGCGCGTGGGGCCTGGATCGTGGCCAATAACCGTCAGGTCTGAAGGGACCGCCTCATCATGCTCAAAGATCTGGTTCGCGTGCTCCTCGTCGTGCTGCTGGCGGTCCTCGTGGCCAGCTGTTCGGCCATCGCCGGCATTTTCAAGGCAGGCGTCTGGGTTGGCGTCATCCTCGTCGTCATCGTGCTGGTGATCGTGTTCGCGCTGTTCGGAAGACGGGGATGAACGGACTTCCGCCTGAAGGCGGAAGCTACAGGATGAATTCACAGGATGAATCCTCCGTGGCTTCCGGCTTCTGCCGGAAGATCCGCTCCCGTCTACGCGGCGGCGACGGGCGAGGTCAGCTCGGTATCGGCGGCGGCCACGTACTCCCGCTCGCGGCGGCGGATCTCGCGGTACCTCCGGAAGGCTTCCCGATCGGACTCGAGGCCGAGCGCCGACCTCCACGTTGATCCCCGGAACGTGTGTGCCAGCATCTGCGGTGCGTGCCGGAGCACGAACACCGGAGAGTGGCGGACCGCCGCCGGCATGTGCCGCAGCTTCATCCAGCGCTCGGCGCGCCAGCGCATGTATTCGATCTCTTCTGCCGGGAGATGCGCGGTCCTGACGACGGCTGTCGTCCCGTCGTATTCCTCGAGCCGATCGTTCACGATGAGCCCGCGCGCGACGAAATCCGCGGTCATCGGGGTGCCCGGGTAGGGCGTCGGGTGCTGGATGTACGGCCAGTCGACGTACTGCCGCGCGAACGCGAGGTTCGCCTCGATCGACTCGCGCGTGTCATCAGGATTCCCGACGATGATGCCGCCAACCACGAACATCCCCTCGCGGTGCAGGTACTCAATCGCGCGAAGCGTTGCGTTGCCGACGCGCCTGCCGCCGGAGCGCTCGGCGTTCTTTGCCGCGGCCTTCAGAAACGCGAGATCCTCTTCGAGCACGTTCTCGATGCCGAGGAACACGTACCGGAAGCCGGCACGGCGCATCAGCGGTGCAAGCGTGTCTCCGTGCGCGGCGATGGACGATGTCATCGCCTGCACGAGGTACGTGACGTCGTTCAACCCGGCATCCACGATCGCGCGGCAGAGCGCCTCGAATCGCGCGACGTTCAGCGTGATGTTGTCGTCGACGATGAAGATCACGCGGGCGCCGCGTGCCCGGGCGTCCGCAATGTCCGCGAGGACGCGCTCGAACCCGAACGTATGGAAGTTGCGCCCCCGCATCTCGATGATCGAGCAGAAGCTGCAATCGTACGTGCACCCGCGCGAGCTCTCGACCACGTCAATCGGGCGGCCGAGGAACGTATATCCGCCCAGCACGCGCGCCGAGCGATTCGGCAGACGGATCTCGCCGTCATCGAGACCCGCGACAGGCCGCGCGGCTGAGTGGCGGAACCTCAGCGGATTGGCGGCCGTACGGAACGACAGACCGGGAATCGCCGCGGGATCGCCTCCCTGTTCGAGGCATCGCAGCAGGTCACGAAGCGTCAGTTCGCCTTCACCCCGGACGAGGAAGTCGACGCCGCTGTCCGGCGCCTCGTAGGCCTCGGGCGCAAGGCTTGGATCGTAGCCTCCGGCGACGACGCGGACGGCGGGGTTGATCGAGCGGATCAGCCGCACGATTCTCAGCGCAGTCCGCCGCTGGAACGTCATGACCGAGAGTCCCACGACGTCGGGGTCGATCTCCCGCATCAGCCGTTCGACCGTCTCCCGGACCTGTCGCTGCACGAGGATCAGATCCGCGACCGCGACGCGATGGTGCGCGTCCACATTGCCCGCGAGCGACGCGAGCGCGCCGTTCGGCATGCGCATCGAGAGCACCGGCGTGTGCTCGAACGAATCCGGCATCGAGAGGAGGAGGATTCTCATGCGGTCCTCCGATTTGTCACGCGTCGCGCCTGAGTGCGCGGTACGCGAGCGGCACCAGGTACAACGTGACGAACGTCGAAAGCGAGAGCCCGCCGATGACCGCGAGGGCCAGCGGACGCTGCAGCTCCGCGCCGGCGCCAAAGCCGAGCGCGAGCGGAAGAAGGCCGAACAGCGTGCACAGCGTCGTCATCAGGATCGGGCGGAGACGAACACGACCGGCAATCTCGAGCGCCTCGGTGAACGGATGTCCCTCCGCGTGCAGCCGGTGCGCGTAGTCGAGCAGGACGATGCCGTTCTTCACGACGAGGCCCACGAGCAGGATCAGCCCCATCGCAGATGCGACGTTCAGCACCGTCCCCGTCAACAGCAGCAGCGCGAACGCGCCGGCGAGCGATAACGGCGCGGCGAGGATGATGAGCACGGCCGGAAGGAATCGTCCGAACTGTACCACCAGAATAATGAAAACGAGGGCGACTGCAATCGCAAACACCATCAGCAGCTCGCGGAACGACTGCCGCTGAGAGGCGTACTGGCCGCCCACTTCGGTGGTATAGCCGACCGGCAGCGCGAGGGCGCGCAGCTTGCCCTGGACTTCTGCGACGGCGCTGCCGAGGTCACGCCCTTCGAGGCGGCCCGTGACCAGGGTCATCTGCCGGAGATTCTCGCGCTCGAGGATGATTTCGCCTTCGGACGTCTGCGCATGCGCGAGACTGCCAAGGGGCACGGTTCGTCCTTCGGCCCCGCGAATCGGCGTCGCCGCCATCTGCGCCGGGTCGAAACGATAGCTGTCGGGGTAGCGCACGCGGACGGGAATCGTGCGGTCCGCAAGGCGCAGTTCCGTCCGGGTGTCGCCGAGCCACGCGTCCGACAGCTGTTCGGATACCTGCGCGATCGTCAGCCCGAGGCGTCCGGCGGCGAGGGGATCGATATCCCACGTCGTCTCCGGATTCCCTCGCTGCACGCCGACGACGTCCACGACGCCGCTTACGCCCTCGAGCAGGTGTTCCACCTTGTCCGAGATCCCGGCCAGCGTCTCCGCATCGTCGCCGAAGACCTTCACTTCGATCGGCGTCGGCGCCCCTTCGAGGTCGCCAATCATGTCCTGGAGGAGCTCGACGAACTCGATTTCGAGCTGGGGCGCCGACTTCGTCAGCTTCTCGCGCAGGTCGTCGATTACTTCGTCGGACGAGCGCCTCTGGTCCCTGGGTTTGAGCCTGACGAGGATGTCGCCCTTGTTCTGCTGCGTCGCAAACAGCCCGAGCTCGGAACCGGTGCGGCGGGTGAAGGCCGCGATGTCGGGCGTCTGCCGGAGGATCGGTTCGACGCCCGTGCGAAGGATCTGGTCGGTCTCCTGCAACGCCGAGCCGGGGGGCGAACGGTAATCGATGACGAAGCCCCCTTCGTCAGCTTCGGGCAGAAAGCCGGTGCCGAGAGCAGCGAAGAGTCCGGCGCCGGCGAGCGCGAGCACCAGCGCTGCAACGATGCCCACGGCTGGGCGGCGCATCGTTTCGTCGAGGCTTCTCGAGTACGCGCGCTCGAGGCGTCCTGCAGCGTGCCGGGCGTGCGGCGCGTTCTCGCGGCGCGCGGCCGCCGCGCGCGCGAGCAACGGGATCAGCGTGAGCGCCTGCAGCAGAGAGATGAGGACCGCCGCGGCCAGCGTGATCGACAGCGCGCGAAAGAACTGGCCGACGACGCCCGACAGGAGGCCCAACGGAACGAACACCACGACCGTGGTCAGCGTCGACCCGACGACCGGGGCGATCAGCTCGTGCATCGCGCGCTGCACGGCCTGCGCCGGCGCGTCACCGCCGTCCAGATGGCGGTAGATGTTCTCGACAACGACGACGGCGTCGTCGATGACGAGGCCGATCGCGACCGCCAGGCCGCCCATCGACATGACGTTGATCGTCTCGCCCAACCAACGCATCACGAGAAACGTCGTCATGACCGTGAGCGGCAGCGTGATGGAGGCGACCAGCGTGAGCCGCCAGTCGCGGAGGAACACGAGCAGCACGATCACGGCCAGCAGGCCGCCGACGACGATGGCGTCGCGAACGTTCGCGATGGCGGTCGCGACGAACTCGGCGAGATCGTAAGTCTTCGAAATGCGGAGGCCTGCGGGCAGCGCGCGGGCGAGGTCGGCGAGGGCGGATTCGACACCGCCTCGAACGTCGAGGATGTTCGCGCCGATCTGCTGCGAGATGCTGATGTTCGCCGCCGTCTTTCCGTTCCCGGTAATCAGGCTCGTGCGGTCCGGCGCGCCCATCTGCACCGTGGCGATGTCGGCCACGCGGATGGTGCCGCCGTTCTTGATGACGAGCGGTGTGGGCGGAATATCGTCCACGGAGGTCCAGAGCCCGGAGGCCAGCGCAAGGTGCAGCAGGCCGCCGGCAGGGTAGCGGCCCACCGCCTGCACCTGGTTGACAGCCAGCAGCGAATCCGCGACCTCGCCAATGGTGAGGCCGGCCGCGCTCAGCTTCGAGGGGTCCGCAATGACCTCTACCTCGCGCGTGTCGCTCGCGAGCACCTCGACGTTCCCGACGCCCGGCACGCGCGACAGCGCCGGCCGCATGACGTAGAAGCCGTAGTCGTACAGGTCGGCGGCACTGAGGCCTCCGGTGAGGTTGATGCTGATGAACGGGAAGGCCGCGGGGGTCAGCCGCTCGATGGTCAGCTCCAGATCCGCCGGCAACCCTCCGCGAATCTCGGCGACGCGCCCTTGTCCTTGCTGCAGCGCGACGACCATATCTGTCGAGGGGTCGAACTGGGCGGAGATCTCGGTCGAGCCACGGAAGGTCGTTGAGCGGACGCGCCGCACGCCGGGCACTTCCATGAGCGCCTGTTCGATTGGCCGCGTCACCGTGAGCATCATCGTGTGCGCAGGCGTCGTGCCGCTGTGCCCGATGACGACGACGCGAGGAAAGACGAGAGGCGGGTAGATGTCGCTCGGGAGCGTGAAGGCAGCGAACAGGCCGGCCGCGGCGAGCACGACCGTGATCGTCACGATCGCCCGTCCGTAGCGATCGACGAACGACGCGAGCGTCATTGTGCGACCGCGATCGCGGCGCCGTCGGGAAGCCCCTGCTGGCCCTTGACGATCACGGCGTCGCCGGCCTGCAGCCCCGCCGTGACCTCGGCGAGCCGCGGCGTCGTGAGGCCGAGCGTCACCTTGCGCTTCTGGGCCTTGCTACCGGCCGCGACCATCACGAACGTGTCTTCGTCGTCGTGGATGACCGCATCGGCGGGAACGGCGAGCACGTTGGGATGGCTCTCGGCGACGATCTCGACACGGACCGGCGTACCGACCGGAAGCCTCGTCTGCGAATCGAACGCGATGCGGACGTCCGCCGTCACGCTGCCCGCCTGGACGGCGGCGGGACGCGTCAGCACTTTGCCCTCCTCGGCCGACTCGCTGCCGGCGACGAGTATGTGCGCGGGCTGCCCGACTTGCACGCGGCTGAGGTCCGGGATCGCCACGGCCGCGATCACCTGCAACCGGTTCGGGTCAACGATTCGCAGGATGACGTCCGACGCCGACGCGTCGACCATGTCGCCGGGATTGTGCGCGCGCCGGGCGATCACGCCTGGAAATCGCGCGCGGACGACGGATCTCGATTGGAGCACGGCCGCGCTTTCGCTGGCCGCCTGAGCCTGGCCGAGCGCCGCCCGCGATTCGGCGAGCTCGCGGCGCGCGTCTTCGATCTCCTTCTGCGCGGCGACGCCGTGCTGCACGAGCGTGGTGAGGCGATCGACGGAGGCTTGCGCGTTTTCGACGCGCGCCTGCGCCTGCTGGACTTCCGCGCGGCGCGTGGCGACGTCGGTCGCGAGCGACGGAATCTCGAACCGGACGAGGAGATCGCCCGGCTTGACCGTATCGCCTTCGGCCTTCGGGAGCTCCACGATCCGCGCGGCTTCCGGCGCCGTGATCGTCCAGTCGAAGCCGGGTGCGGCAGCGACCGAGCCGGTGGCCGCCACGATTCCCTCGACGGTCTGCCGCCCGACCCGGATGGCCGTCACGGGGGCTGCGGCAGTCGTCTCGAGTTCTTCGACGGCCTTGTGCGTGCAGGCGCCGGCGCAGAAGAGCACCGCGACGGCCGCGAGGCGCGCGCGCCTCATCGCAGCGGCGCTCCCATCGCGCGCTCGAGCTCGGCGAGCGCTACCTGGTAATCGAGCCCCGCCTGCAGCGCGCGCAGGCGCAGCTCGCGGGCGGCCTGTACGGTCTGGAGCAGCGCCGGCAGACCCGTCTGCCCGGCACGGTACGATTC
>JBKPTE010000093.1:0-30875 GCA_046735335.1 Acidobacteriota bacterium
GAACAACACGGACCACACGGAATCTCCGGCAGCCGTGGAACAACACGGACCACACGGATCCTCCGGCAGCCGCGGAACAACACGGACCACACGGATCCTCGGCAGCCGCGGAACAACACGGACCACGCGGATCCTCCGGCAGCCGCGGAACAACACGGAGCACACGGACTCTCGGCAGCCACGGAACAACACGGAAGACACGGATCCTCGGCAGCCGCGGAATAGCACGGAGCACACGGATTCTCGGCAGCCGCGGAACAACACGAGCGGCGTCGCAGGAAATCACCCGCCGCTAGTAATCAGACGACCTGCGTGGATCCGACAGATCGACGAGGCCAGCTTCGTTGGTGACGGATCGCGCGGGACGTGCGAGACGTACTCTGCGCGTCGCGGGCGTCTTGCGGTCGTTCGTGAAGATCCTGCGCCGATATTCGGGACGAGGCCCGAAGTTCATGATCAGAGCGACTTCAAGAGGGGAAGCACGCAGGTAATTGAGCGCCTGAGCATCGTCCCAGGAATTCAGTCCAGCCGCCGCCTTGAGTTCGAGCAGGAGGCAGGCGTTCACGACGATGTCGACGATGAACTCGCCGATCAATCTCTCGCGAAACCAGACCTCGTAGGGGACCTTCTGGGCGATGGAGAGTCCGGCCTCCGTCAGTGCGATCACCATTGCCGATTGGTACACCTTCTCGAGGAAGCCGTGTCCGAGCTCCGCGTAGACGTCATAAAAGATGTCGATGACTCGTTTCGTGAGCGCTTCATGCAACAGGGGCATGCAGCGGCATTCGCACAACTCATTCCGCCTGAAACGGACGGTCAATCGCGCGTGTTTGCGTCGGCGGAGCGTTCAGGTACGCGGAATCTGCGTGGCTAATTCAGCGCAAGATCGTCGATCGTGCAACGCGGACCGCAAGCCGTGTGGGCGTGTGCGGCGTCTGAGTTCCGTGTCATCCGTGTGTTCCGTGGCTTCCCCGACCTCCGTGTCCTCGGTGTGTTCCGTGGCTTCCCCGACCTCCGTGTCGTCCGTGTGTTCCGTGGCTTCGCGACCTCCGTGTCGTCCGTGTATTCCGTGGCTCCCGACCTCCGTGTCGTCCGTGTATTCCGTGGCTCCCGACCTCCGTGTCGTCCGTGCGTTCCGTGGCTCCCGACCACCGTGTCCTCCTTGGGTTCCGTGGCTCCCGACCGCCGGGTCCTCCGTGTGTTCCGGGACTCCCGACCTCCGTGTCCTCCGTGCGTTCCGTGGCTCCCGACCTGCGTGTCCTCCGTGTGTTCCGTGGCTCCCGACCGCCGTGTCCTCCGTGTGTTCCGTGGCTCCCGACCTCCATGTGCTCCGTGTGTTCCGTGGCTCTCGACCGCCGTGTCCTCCGTGTGTTCCGTGGCTCTCGACCTCCATGTGCTCCGTGTGTTCCGTGGCTCTCGACGGCCGTGTCCTCCGTGTGTTCCGTGGCTCTCGACCTCCGTGTCCTCCGTGCGTTCCGTGGCTCCCGACCGCCGTGTCCTCCGTGTGTTCCGTGGCTCCCGACCGCCGTGTCCTCCGTGGCCTACGTCACAGGGGCGGCGTTGCGGTTTTCCGCGGCGGGATGAAGAACGGGGTCCTCACCACACGCGCCGGGACGCGATGACGGACGGCTTCAATCGTGATCTCCATCTCCAGATCGGTTCCCTCGGCGTAGTGCGGGCGGCTGACCGTCGCAAGCGCAATCATCCGCTTCAGCACAGGTGACCATGTCGTCGATGTCGCCTTCCCGACCTGCCGGCCGTTCCGATATACGGGCACGGCGACACGAGAGGTTGTTGCAGCCACGGCAGGCGGCAGCCCCACCTCGTCGTACAGCCGCTCGACTGCATCCCACTCGATTGCGAGCCCGACGATCTGCCGCGCGCTCCCGCGCGCATGCTCCCGCGCCAGCGCGGCGCGGCCGATGAACCGGTCCTTGTCGAAGCTCACGAGACGCCCGAGGCCAAGCTCGAAGGGCGTGTACATCTGGGAGGCGATCTGCGCCTTCTTGCTGCTGAAGAAATCGACTTCGATGAGCAGCAGCCCGGCCTCGACGCGTGCGACGTCGAGCGCGAGCATCCCTGCGGGCTTGATGTCGAACGGCCGTCCCCCCTCCATCAGCGCATCCCAGACCTCGACGGCCCGGTCGGCTGACATCCAGATCTCGTAGCCGAGATCGCCGGTGTAGCCGGTCCGCGAAATGTCCACGGGCACGCGCGCGATCGAGCCGCTCGTCACCCGAAAGTACTTCAGCGAGTCGATCTCGGCCTGCGCGACGGCGCGCAACAGGCGGGCCGACGTCGGCCCCTGCAGCGCCAGCGCCGCGACCTGCTCGGAGACGTCGTCGATCCGGACGTCCAGGCCATGCGCGTTCTGGCGGAACCAACGCAGGTTCGGATCTGCGGCCGTCCAACGAAAAACCTGGTCGTCGAGGCGCGAGACGGTCCCGTCATCGATGACCTTGCCGTGCTCGTCGCACCACGGTGTGTAGTACACCTGCCCGACGGACATCTTCGCGACGTCGCGCGTGACGAGGCGATCCACGAAGCGCGATGCGTCGCCGCCGGTCACCATGTACTTGAACAGGGGCGAGACGTCGATCAACGCCGTCGCGTTGCGGATGGCGTTGTATTCGTGGTCGTGATGGTTTTCGTACGCGCTGACCGCGTAGTACCCGGACCACTCTCGGTAGTTGAGGCTTTCGCACAACGCGAACGTGCGCTCGTGAACGGCGGTCCCGATCGGCATGCTGCATTATAATGACGGCCCTCATGGCGCACGCCGCCCGCCTGCACGCGCTCTTGCTCGGCAACGAGATCCGGTCCGCCGGGCTATCGTAACTGGCGGTCGACATCAGCCGGCAATCGTCGAATCGGCAATCAAATCCGCAATTGCCAACCGACGATTCAATCGCCAATCGGCAATCCAGTCGCCAATTGCCAATCGGCTATCGTCAATTCACTCGGCAATCTGCAATCGGCAATGTCTAACCATTACGACGCCATCGTGATCGGCGCGGGCCATAACGGCCTCCTCAACGCGGCATACCTTGCCCGCGCCGGTCGCAAAGTGCTCGTCCTCGAACGGCGCCATCTGGTCGGGGGCGCGGCTGTCACCGAAGAGCTGTTCCCCGGGTTCAAGTATTCGGTGTGCTCGTACGTCGTGTCGTTGCTCCGGCCGGAAATCATTCGCGAACTCGATCTGCCGCGGCACGGGCTCGAGATCCTCCCGCTCGACGGCACGTTCACGCCGATGCCGAACGGCGACTACCTGTGGCGCGTCAACGATCACGCGCGTACCAGGCGGGAGATTGCGCGCCACTCGCGAATCGACGCGGAGGCGTACGACGAATACGGGAAGGCCATGGTCGACATGGGCCGGTTCGTCAAGCCGATCCTGAACATGACCCCGCCCGACCCGACGTCGCTCGACCCGCGCGGGCTCAAGGATCTGCTCTTTCTGGCCCGGCGCTTTCAGGCGCTGCCGGACGCGGACAAGTACAACCAGATCCAGTTGATGACGATGAGCGCCGTCGATTTCCTGGATCAGTGGTTCGAGACGGACGTGCTGAAGGCCACGATGGCCGCCTCCGGGATCATCGGCACGTTTCTCGGGGTGCGCTCGCCTGGAACGGCGTACGTGCTGCTGCATCACTACATGGGTGAGATCGACGGAGCGTTCCGGTCATGGGGGCTGTCGCGCGGCGGCACGGGCGCCATCTCGAATGCGATTGCGGGAGCGGCGCGCGAAGCAGGCGCCGAGATCCGCGTCAACGCGCCCGTCTCCAAGATCCTCGTCAAGGAAGGTGCCGTCGTTGGCGTCGTGCTGGACAACGGCGACTACTTCACGGCGAACGTCGTGTCGTCGAGCCTCGATCCCCATCAGACGTTCCTGAAGCTCGTCGGCCCCGACCACCTGCCGCCAGATTTCGTCGAAGACGTGCGGCACTACAAGTTCCGCGGCTCGTCGGGCAAGGTGAACCTGGCGCTGGACGCGCTGCCGAAGTTCACCTGCCTTCCGGCGCCGGGGCCGCACCTGCGCGGCGCGATTTCCATCTCGCCGAGCGTCGAGTACATGGAGCGCGCATACGACGAAGCAAAATACGGCCGTTATTCCTCACGGCCCTACATCGATGTCGTCATCCCGAGCCTGACGGATCCGTCGGTCGCGCCGCCTGGAAAACACGTCATGTCCTGCTTCGTGCAGTACGCGCCGTATCACCTCGAGCATGGCACGTGGGACGACCAGCGCGAGGCGTTCGGCGACACCGTCGTCAACACGCTGTCGGAATACGCGCCCGACCTGAAGGACATCATTCTCCATCGCCAGGTGGTCACGCCGCTCGATCTCGAACGCGAATGGGGCCTGACGGAAGGCAACATTTTTCAGGGCGAGCTGACGCTCGAGCAACTGTTCTTCCTGCGGCCGGCTCCCGGCTGGGCGCGCTATGCGACGCCGATTCGCAACCTCTATATGTGCGGCTCTGCGACGCATCCCGGCGGCGGGATCATGGGGGCGCCCGGTCGCAACGCGGCGCTCCGCGTCATGAAGGAAGGCAGCCGATGACCGACACCGTCATCATCGGCGGCGGCCACAACGGGCTCGTCGCGGCGTTCTACCTCGCGAAGGGCGGGCGCAATCCGCTCGTGCTGGAACGGCGGCCCGTGGTGGGGGGCTGCGCGATCACCGAAGAGATCCGGCCCGGCTTCCGCGCCGCGACGCTCGCCCATGCCTTCGGGCCGCTCCGGCGCACGATCGTCCACGACATGCACCTGGAGCGGCGCGGCGTGCAATTCGTCGAGCCGGATCCGCGGCTCGTCGCGCTGGCGCCTGACGGACGCGCGTTGGTCTTCTCCAGGGACACCGCGCGGACGAGCGAAGCGATTCGCGCGCTCTCGACGAGGGATGCTGAGAAGTACCCGGAGTTCTGCGGCGTCCTCGGCCGCCTCGGGTCCTTCCTCGAGGGGTTGCTCCACGTGACCCCGCCTTCGATCGACGCGCCGTCGGCATCCGATTTGTGGGGTCTTCTACGAACCGGACGCGGGTTTCGCGCGCTTGGAAAGAAGGATGCGTTTACGCTGCTGCGATGGGCGCCAATGCCCGTGGCCGACCTCGTCGCCGAGTGGTTCGAGACGGGGCTGCTGCAGGCGAGCATCGCCGCGCGGGGGATCCTTGGAACCGCCATGGGTCCGTGGTCGGCGGGCACGGGCGCCGTGCTGCTGCTCGGCGCAGCGTCGGATCCGCTGCCGGGCGGCAGCAGCATCAGCGCAATTGGCGGTCCGGGTGCGGTCACGCGCGCGATGGCCGATGCCGCTCGTGAAGCGGGCGCGCAAATCCGGACCGATGCCGCCGTCGTTCGCATCCTCGCGAACGACGGCGCGGCAACCGGCGTCGCCCTTGCCGACGGAACGGAAGTTCGCGCGCGAACCATCGTCTCCGCGGTCGATCCGCGACGAACCTTCCTCGACCTGATCGATCCGATGGACCTCGAGCCGGGCTTCATCGGGCGCCTGCGCAACTACCGCATCGCGGGGACGATGGCCAAAATGAATTTCGCGCTGAGCGCGCTGCCAGCCTTTCGCGGGCTCGAAGGCGATGCGGCCGCGAAGCTGCGCGGGCGCGTCCATATCGGGCCGGATATCGACTATCTCGAGCGCGCGTTCGACGCGTCGAAGTACGGCGAAATGTCCGAGCGCCCGTATCTGGATATCGCGTTTCCCTCGATCGTCGATCCGTCGTTGGCGCCCGCCGGCCGGCACGTCATGTCGGTCTACGTGCAATATGCGCCGTTCCACCTGCGCGACGGCCGATGGGATACGCGACAACTCGCGCTGGCGGATACCGTCATGCGGACGCTCGAAGAATACGCGCCCGGCATCGGCGCGCTGGTCGAAGCGCGGCAGGTCATCACGCCGGCCGACCTCGACGCGAGCTACGGGCTCTCCGGCGGACACCCGTTTCACGGCGAGTTGTCCATCGATCAACTGTTTACGATGCGGCCCACGCTTGGTTGGGGGCAATACAAGACTCCGCTGCGGAACCTCTTCCTCTGCGGATCCGGCACGCATCCGGGCAACGGCCTCACCGGCGGCTCGGGCCAGAATGCCGCCCGGGAGATCCTGCGCGCCGGGCGTTAAACCGGCCGGCCGCCAAACCGGTCTAAGGCTCAGAGGTCACGAATGAGGTCCTTCGGAGCCGGACGTTTACGGCGGGCGGTCGCCCTCGTTGCCTTCTGCACGATTGCGGGCACAGGCGTTACCGGAGCGTCGAAACCCATATCCGCCGTCCCATCGAATCCTGACGACAAAGCGATTCTCCATGTTCTCAACCGCATCGGGTTTGGCGCCCGGCCGGGCGACGTCGAGCGCGTCCGCCGGATGGGCCTGTCCGCATACGTCGAGCAGCAGCTGCACCCGGAGCGCGTGGCCGACGAGGCGATGAACGCGCACCTCGCCGAGCTTTCCACGCTGCACAAGTCTTCACGTGAGATCGCCGAGGAGTACTTCGTCCCCGCCATGCAGGCACGTCGCGCCGCGAAGCAGGATCCTGCGCCGAAGGACGATCGGGACAAGCCCCAGCGGACGCCCGAGCAGATGGAAGCCCAGCGCCGTGCCCGCGGCGTGGTCGAAGAATTGTCGGAGCAGAAGATCCTTCGCGCGGCCTACAGCGACAGGCAGCTCGAAGAGGTGATGACGGATTTCTGGTTCAATCACTTCAACGTCTTCGCCGGAAAGGGCGCCACGCAGATCTACGTCACGGAGTACGAGCGCGACGCCATCCGTCCTCACGTGCTCGGGAGGTTCCGCGACCTGCTCGAAGCGACCGCGGCGAGCCCGGCGATGCTGTTCTACCTCGACAACTGGCAGAGTGCGGACCCGAACGCTTCGACGACGGTTCGCCCTGCGCCCTTGAGGATGCGTCCGCGTGGGTTCGGCGATCCGATCGGACGCCGTCCCCGTCGTCCGCCGCCGCCGATGCCTGCGATGCCTGGCGCGCAGGATCAGAACGCTCAGCGTACGCGGCGCGGGCTCAACGAGAACTATGGACGCGAGCTGCTCGAGCTGCACACGCTGGGCGTCGACGGCGGGTACACGCAGCAGGACGTGATTGCCGTGGCGCGCTGCTTCACGGGATGGACGATTGCCGCGCCGCGCCAGGGCGGCGGCTTCCGGTTCGAGCCGCGGCTCCACGACGCCGGCGAGAAAACCGTCCTCGGACAGAAGATCAAGGCAGGCGGCGGACGCGAAGACGGCGAGCGCGTGCTCGATATCCTGGCGAAGCACCCTTCGACGGCGCGCTTCATCACGACGAAGCTGGTGCGGCGGTTCGTGTCGGACATCCCGCCCGAATCGCTGGTGACGCGCGCCACCGCGCGCTTCCGCGAAACCGACGGCGACATCCGCGAGGTGCTGGGCACCATCCTGACGTCGCCGGAGTTCTTCGCAGCCGACGCCTACCGCGCGAAGGTGAAGACGCCCTTCGAGTTCGTCGTCTCCGCGGTGCGCGCGGCGCAGGCGGATGTCACCAGCGCGCTCGGGCTCGTCCAGGCCGTCCGCCAGCTCGGCATGCCCTTGTACTTCTGTCAGCCGCCGACGGGCTACGCGGATCGTGCAGACGCGTGGGTCAATACCGGCGCACTGCTGAACCGGATGAACTTCGCCCTGTCGCTGGTGAGCGGACGCATTCGCGGTGTGCAGACGCCTGTTGACGCGCTGCAGTCGACGCCAGATGTCGTTCGCGCGCCGATCGTCGCGGCGGCGCTCGCGGGCGACGTCTCGGAAACGACAGCGACGACGGTGGCGCGCGCGTCCGACGCGCGGCAAGTCGCCGCGTTGACGCTGGGGTCACCGGAATTCCAGCGGCGGTAGAAAGAGCCGGGTCTGAGAGACCCGGCCGACAATTGAGGACACCAGCCGGGTCTAAGAGACCCGGCCTACGACCGAGGCGACACATGATCTCCCGACGCGTGTTCATGAAGAACGGCGGGCTGGCGCTCGTCAGCCTCGGGTTTGCGCCGGCGTTCCTCGCGCGGACTGCGCAGGCAGCCGAGGCGCGGCGCAAAGTCCTCGTCACGATTTTTCAGCGCGGCGCCGTCGACGGGCTGAACATGATCGTGCCGTTCGGCGAGCGCGAGTACTACGCGTCGCGCCCGAGCATTGCCGTGCCGCCGCCGAGCAACGCGGAAGGAGCCGTCGATCTCGACGGGTTCTTCGGCCTCCATCCGCGTCTCGCGCCCCTGAAGCCGCTGTGGGATTCGCGGCAGCTCGCGATCGTGCACGCCTGCGGATCGCCGGACGGCACGCGCTCGCATTTCGACGCTCAGGACTACATGGAAAGCGCCACGCCCGGCGTGAAGAGCACCGAGGACGGCTGGTTGAACCGCTATCTCCATGCGCGCGAGCACGCAGAGGCCACGCCGTTCCGCGCCGTAGCGCTCACGCCGCAGCTGCCGCGCGCATTGCAGGGGGTCGAGCCCGCACTGGCCATCACGCAGATCGGTCGGTTCGGCGTCCGCGCGGGACAGGCCTCCGACACGGTGCAATCGTCGTTCGAGGCGGAGTACGCGGCGGCGGCGGATCGCGTGCTGAACAGAACGGGGAGGGAGGCGTTCGACGCCCTACGGATGTTCGACTCCGCAGATCCGGCGAAGTATCAGCCGGAGAATGGCGCGCAGTATCCGCGCTCCGCGTTCGGCGAAGGGCTCCGGCAGATCGCGCAATTGATCAAGGCGGACCTCGGGCTCGAGATTGCTTTCGCCGAAGCCGGCGGATGGGACACGCACGTCAATCAGGGATCGTCCGTCGGCCAGCTCGCCGCGCGGCTCGACGACTTCGCACGCGGCGTCGCCGCGCTCGCGCGCGACCTCGGCGATCGGATGGACGAGGTCGTGATTCTAACAATGAGCGAGTTCGGGCGCGCGGTGGCGGAGAACGGGAACCGCGGCACGGACCACGGGCACGGCAACGCGATGATGGTCATCGGGGGCGACAACGTGCGCGGTGGAAAGGTCTACGGCCGGTGGCCGGGTCTCGCGCGCGAACAGCGCTACGAAGGGCGCGACCTCGCCGTCACAACGGACTTCCGCAGCGTGTTCGCGGAAGTCGTGCGGGGGCACCTCGGGGTGACGGACCCGCGAGCGATTTTCCCCGGATTCTCGCGTCCGGAGCACGTCGGGTTCCTGTAGAATCACCCGATGCCAAATCTTCCCGGCGAGGCGCTCGGCCTCGTGGAGACCCGCGGCCTGGTGGGCATGATCGAAGCCGCCGACGCGATGGTCAAGACCGCGCATGTCGTCTTCGTCGGGTGGCAGAAGGTGGATGCCGGGCTCGTGACGGCCATCGTTCGCGGCGACGTCGCGTCCGTCAAGGCCGCGACCGACGCGGGCGCTGCGGCGGCGCGGCGCGTCGGCGAGCTCGTAGGCGTTCACGTCATCCCGCGCCCTGCCGACGGTCTCGACAAGATCTTCCCGATCGGGTGATCGACGATCGCGGCCCTGAAAGGGCCGCGCCACGTCCGTCGTGGGGCGGTCCTTTCAGGGCCACCTAACGCTGCTGCATCCGCCCGGCAATTGCATCCGCGGCCGCGGCGCCGTCGAAGTCCTTCTGCGTGAGCCCTCCCTCGCTGTGCGTGGAGTACGTCAGCGTCACGCGCTTGTAGTTCACCAGGATGTCGGGGTGATGGTCGGCCGCCTCGGCATCGAACGCGAGGCGTCCGACGAAGACGATCGCGTCCGGGAAGGACGCGAACGTGAATTGCCGGCGGATCGCGTCTCCCTCCCGCTGCCACTCTCCTCGTCGCGACAACTGATCCTGGATTTGCGTGTCGGTCAGTTTGGCCATCCTGTGAGGATACTGCGGCCCTGAAAGGACCGCCCTAACGTTGGCTGTCGACCCTGAAAGGACCGCCCCACGGGCTGGCGGAACCACCAGATTGTCTTCGTCGTCTAACACCGTTAGAATGGTGAACAGTGTTCAGCAGAGCCTGCATATCTGCGGTAACCAATTGAAAGCAGGGATCTTGGGTCTCAAGGAACGACACGAGCGGGAGCGCCAGGCTGTCACCCGAGCCATTCTCGATGCCGCCCGCGACCTCTTCGTCAGCCACGGGTACCAGGAGGTCTCGATCCGCAAGATCGCCGAGCGAATCGAGTACAGTCCGGCCGCCATCTACGGATATTTCCCCAGCAAGGACGACATCTTCTTCGCGCTCGCCGAGGAGGGGTTCAGGCTCCTGTTCGGCTCCGGCAAGAGCCGGGCGACGTACGAAGACCCGCTCGACGAACTCCGCGCGATGTTCATGCACTACTACGGGTTCAGCCGCCAGCACCCCGAGTACTTCGCGCTGATGTTCCTCGACCGCACCGTCCCGCGGATCAGCCGCGACTGGCAGCGGTTCGAATTCGTCGGCTCGATGAAGCAGGACATGCAGACACGCATTCAGCGCGCGATCGATGCGGGGCTTTTTCCAGTGGGTACCTCGCCGCACGCGATCTTCCGCCTGCTCCTGACCGCCGTTCACGGCGCCGCCACGATGACGCTGTGCGATCGCCTCGCCAAGGGCGAGGACGGCGACGCGCTGGCGCGCGACGTGCTCGAAGCGGCGCTTCAAGGTCTGCGCGCCGGCGTCCCGGCTTCATCTCAACATCCCTCGATGTGTCTCGAAAAGGACTGACGTTCATGAATCGCCGTTCTCTGCCATATCTCGTCGCTGCGGGCCTTCTGTCCGTGGCGGCCGCGAGCCTCGCCGGCTGCGGATCGGAAACCACCGCGGCCGCCGCGCCTGCGCCTCCGGCTGTCGGCGTTCGCGAGGTTGCGGTGCAGAACCAGCCGATCGACCGCTTCCTGCGCGTCACCGGCTCGCTGGCGGCTGACGAAGAAGCCAAGGTCGCGGCGGAGACGAGCGGGCGCGTGATCGCGACGCCCGTAGAGCGCGGCACGCGCGTGTCCGCCGGCACCGTCCTGATCCGGATTTCCGGTACAGAAGCGGACGCGCAGTTGCGCGAAGCGGAGGCCAATGCCGCCCAGATAGAAGCTCGCCTGGGGCTCACAACCGGTCAGGCGTTCGACCCGTCCCGCGTGCCCGAGGTCCTCAACGCGAAAGCGTCCCTCGAGTGGGCGGAGGCGGACTTCAAACGCATCAAGGCGCTGCTCGATCAGCGGGTCGTTTCTCAGGCGGAGTACGATCAGAAGTTGACCGCCGTACAGGCGGCGCGGCAGCAGTACGTGAGCGCGCAGAACGGCGCGCAGCAGTCGTATCGATCCCTCGTCGCCGCCCGCGCTCGCATCGATCTCGCGCGCAAGGCGTCGGCCGACACGGTCGTCAGAGCGCCGTTCGCGGGCCTCGTGGCGGAGCGGCTCGTGAGCACCGGCGACTACGTCACCCGAGGCACGGCCGTTGCCACGGTCGTCAACACCGATCCGCTCCGCGTCGAGCTGACGGTGCCGGAGCAGTATCTCTCGCGGATAAAGGTTGGACAGGCCGTCCGCCTCACGGTCGATGCCTACCCGGGCACGGTGTTCAACGCGAAGGTCAGGTTCGTGTCGCCGGCTCTGAAGACCAACCAGCGGGCGCTGACCGTCGAAGCCATTGCGCCCAACGCGGACGGACGCCTCAAGCCGGGCCTGTTCGCCACGGCGCTCCTGCAGCAGCCTGATGCTCAGCCGGCACTCCTCGTCGATGCGTCGGCCGTCGAAACCGTCGCCGGCACCAGCCGTGTCTACGTCGTGACCGGCGACAAGGTCGAAGAACGGATCGTCACGCTCGGCGAACGCGTCGGCGATCGAGTTGAGCTCGCCACCGGCGTCAAGGCCGGCGAGCGCATCGTCATCAACCCGCGCGGCAAGCTGACCGACGGCACGCGCGTGCAGATCGAAGCCTGAGACACTTCCATGCAGTGGTTAGCGGCAATCTCCGTCCGGCGACCCGTGTTCGCGAGCGTCCTCATTCTGGCGCTCACGGTCATCGGCGCTTTTGCATTCACCCGGCTTGGCCTCGATCGGTTCCCGAAGGTCGATTTCCCCACGATTGTGGTGATGACGCGCCTGCCTGGCGCAGCGCCCGAGGAAGTCGAGACGGAAATCTCGGACAAGATCGAAGAGGGCGTCAACACGATCAGCGGGATCGACGAGCTGCGGTCGACGTCCTCCGAAGGCCTCTCCACCGTGATCGTGTCGTTCCTGCTGGAGAAGGACGTCGACATCGCGGCGCAGGAAGTCCGTGACCGCGTCAACCGCGTCCTTCCTCTGCTGCCGAAGACGATCGAGCAGCCGACCGTGGAGAAGTTCGACCCCGACGCGGCGCCCGTGCTCACGCTTGCGGTGTCGGCGCCGAAGCCGATTCGCGACATCACCGAGTACGCCGACAAGACGCTTCGCAGGCAGTTGGAGAGCGTGGACGGTGTCGGCCAGGTGCTCGTCATCGGCGGACGCCAGCGTCAAGTGAACGTCACGCTCGATCCGGACCGCCTTCAGGCCTACAACCTCACCGTCACCGACGTCTCGCACGCCCTCCAGTCGCAGAACGCCGAAATCCCAGGCGGCCGCATCGAAGCCGGCGCGCGCGCGCTCACGCTGCGCACGCGCGGACGCGTGCAATCCGTTCAGGAGTTCGCCGACGTCGTCGTGAGCCAGCGGGAGGGCCATCCCGTCCTGCTGCGCGATGTGGCCGTTGTCGAAGACGGCATGGCGGACGCGGAGACGAAGGCGAACCTGGATGGCGTCCCCACCGTTCTCCTGTCGATCCGCCGCCAGTCGGGCACGAACACCGTGCAGGTGGTGAATGCCGTCAAGGAGCGGCTTGCGGATCTGAAGGCCGTCACGCCGCCTGGCTACGACGTCCGCGTGGTCCGCGATCTGTCGGAGTTCATCAAGGCCTCGATCGACACGGTCGAGGAGCACCTCGTGCTCGGCTCGATCCTGGCGGCCCTCGTCGTTCTGGTGTTCCTCTGGAACTGGCGCTCGACGGTGATTGCCGCGATCGCGATTCCGACGTCGATCATCGCCACCTTCGGGCTGATCTGGTACGAAGACTTCACGCTCAACTCGATGACGATGCTGGCCCTGACGCTCGCGGTCGGCATCGTCATCGACGACGCGATCGTGGTGCTCGAGAACATCTACCGGTTCGTCGAGGAAAAGGGGCGTCCGCCGTTCCAGGCGGCGATCGAAGCCACGCGCGAGATCGGCCTGGCCGTCCTCGCCACCACGCTCTCGCTAGTCGCGATCTTCGTCCCCGTCGGCTTCATGGGCGGCATCGTCGGGCGCTTCATGAAGAGCTTCGGGTTGACGATGTCGTTCGCGATCATGGTGTCGCTGCTCGTCAGCTTCGTGCTGACGCCGATGCTGGCGGCGCGCTGGATCAAGATGCGGCCGCGCCGCCAGGATGCAGACGGCCGCGAGATCGCGGACGAAAGTTCGAAAGACAGCCGGTTCTTCCGGCCCATCGACCAGGGGTACTCGCGTCTGCTCGCGTGGGCGCTCGGCCACAGAGCGGTGGTTGCCGGACTCGCGGTCCTCGTCCTCCTGAGCAGCGTGCCGCTCTTCATGCTGGCGAACAAGAACTTCCTCCCGAACGACGATCAGTCGGAGTTCGAGGTCGGCCTGCGCGCGCCCGAAGGCACGAGCCTCGACGCGACCGAACTGATCGCGAACCGCATCGCGACTCGGGTCCGTCAACTGCCGGAAGTGGAGTACACGCTCGTCACGACGGCCGACGACCCGTCGCAGACGCAGAACGTCGGGACCGTGTACGTACGCCTGAAGCCGCTGACGAAGCGGGCGCGCGATCAGTTCGGCGTGATGAAAGACGTGCGCGACCACGTGCTGCCACAGTTCGTGTCCGCGAACCTGCGGACCGGCGTCCGGCCGGTCGCGACGATCGGCGGTGGCGGCAATCAGAATGCGGACATCCAGTTCACGATCAACGGGCCGGATCTCGGCAAGCTGGAGCAGTCTGCGAAAGCGGTCGCGGATCAGGCGCGAAAGCAGCCCGGCGTCGTCGACGTCGACACGTCCCTGAACGTCGGAAAGCCGGAAGTGTCGGTCCATCTCGACAGGCTGAAGGCGGCCGACCTCGGCGTCCAGGTGGCCGATGCGGCTGAGGCACTGCGTCTTCTCGTCGGCGGCGACCAGGTCACCACGTACAATGAGGGCGGCGAGCAGTACGAAGTCCACGTTCGCGCGCTGGCCGGCAATCGATCGTCCGCGGCCGCCATCGGCCAGCTCACGGTGCCGTCGAACCGCATCGGCAGCGTACCCCTCGAGAACATCGCAGACCTGACGCCCGGTACCTCGCCGGCGGAGATCGAACGGCTGAACCGCCAGCGTCAGGTGACGGTGTACGCCGGGCTCCTGCCCGGCGTGTCGCAGACGCCCGCGATGGACGCGATGACGCGCGCTGCCGAATCGCTCAACATGGGGCCCGGCTACAGCACTCGGTTCGCCGGGCGATCCCGCGAGCTGGGACGCGCGGCGCAGAACTTCCTCATCGCGTTCGTCCTCTCGCTCGTGTTCATGTATCTGATCCTCGCCGCGCAGTTCGAATCGTGGCTGCATCCGATCACGATTCTGCTGTCGCTGCCGCTGACACTGCCGTTTGCGCTGCTCTCGATCATCGT
The DNA here is from genome assembly GCA_046735335.1 of Acidobacteriota bacterium. Taxonomy (GTDB): domain Bacteria; phylum Acidobacteriota; class Vicinamibacteria; order Vicinamibacterales; family 2-12-FULL-66-21; genus JBKPQB01. Next base: position 14,613 of record JBKPTE010000093.1, read on the forward strand.
GGCGCAGCAGTCGTTGAACATCTTTTCGGCGCTCGGCCTGCTCGTGCTGTTCGGCGTCGTCAAGAAGAATTCGATTCTCCAGATTGACCACGCGAATCAGCTCAGGGAGCGAGGCATGGAACGTGATTCGGCAATTCTCCAGGCGAGCCGCGACCGTCTGCGGCCCATTCTGATGACGACATTCGCCTTCGTAGCGGGCATGATTCCGCTCGTCGCCTCGAGCGGAATCGGCGCCGGCACGAACCGCGCGATCGGCTCCGTGATCATCGGCGGGCAGTCGATGGTGTTGCTGCTCTCGCTGATCGTGACGCCGGTGGCCTACTCGCTGCTCGACGACCTGTCGAAGGTGCGCATCCCGTCGTGGGTACGGCCGCGCCGTGCCGCGACAGCGGCGGCCACGAGTGCGGCACTGCTGCTCGCGCTGATGCCGGCGCGGGCGTCGGCGCAGACGCCGCCCCCGGCTCTGCAGCCGTCGCAGGCGCCTGTTGGCGAGGTCCTTCACCTCAGTGTGCCCGAGGTCGTGCGGATGGCGTCGGAGAACAACCCGGATCTGCGCGCCGGAGGCTTCGATCCGCGCATCAGCGCTGAGCGCGTCGCACAGGCCCGGTCCGCGTTTCTACCGACGGTTCAGAGCGGCGTGCAACGCAACGTGCAGCAGTCACCGCCGAGCAGCATCTTCTTCGGCACGCAAGGCACCCGGACGGACCTGTGGACCGGCTCCGTCGGGCTCGCGCAGCAGCTCCCGTGGGGCGGCGGCTCGTACGATCTCAGCTGGGCGTCCGCGCGCACGAACGCGAGCACGTCCCTCTCGAACTTCAATCCGGCGGTGACGGCGCAACTGGTGGGCGTGCTGTCGCAGCCGCTGCTGCGCGGCTTCAGGATCGATCCGTTGCGGGCGCAGGTGACAACCGCGCGGCGGAATCAGGAGATCGCCGACGTCGGCCTGCAGGAACTGGGAATCTCGACGACCGCGAATGCGGAGCGCGCGTACTGGGGGCTCGTTCTCGCGCGAGCGTCAGTCGGTGTGCAGCAGCGATCGCTCGAGCTCTCGCAGGAGCTGGAACGGAACAACCGCGCACGCGTGGACGTCGGCCAGTCGCCGCCGCTCGATCTCGTCGCCGCGCAGGCGGAAGTCGCGCAGCGGCGCGAGAACCTGATCGTCGCGCAGACGCTCGTGGGCGAAGCGGAAGACCAGCTCCGGATCCTGATCCTCGATCCCAATCGTCCCGACTACTGGGCGGTCCGCCTCGAGCCCGTGGATCTGGTGCCACCCGTCGGCCCTTCGCCTGATGTCGACACCGCGGTCCGGACCGCGCTGCAGCAGCGTACCGACCTCGTGCGCGCCCGCAAGGAGATCGAGAACACCGAAACCGCGTTGACGCTCGCGCGCAACCAGATTCTGCCCGACGTCCGCGTGCAGGCGTCCTACATCACCAACGGGCTCGGCGGCACGGAGCTGCTGCGGACGGGAGGCTTCCCCGGATCCGTCATCGGGCAGCAGTTCACGGCGTACGGCGATGTGCTGCGCCAGCTCTTCGCGGCCGACTACCCGACGTGGTCTGTTGGATTCACGGTGAGTTATCCGCTCGGCAAGAGCGCCGAGGAGTCGACGCTTGCGCGGAACCGGCTCGAACGCGAGCAGGCGTCGGCTCGGCTCCGCAGCTCGGAGTACAAGGCCGTCCGCGAGATCCGCCAGGCGGCGCTGCAGCTCGATCAGAACCGTCAGCGGATCGAAACGACGAGGGTCGCGCGCGAGCTCTCGGAGCAGCGCCTCGATGCCGAACAGAAGCGCTACGACGTGGGCATGTCGACGAACTTCAACGTCATCCAGGCCCAGCGCGACCTCGCCGTCGCGCGCAACGCGGAGCTGCAGGCGCAGCTCGATTATCAGCTCGCGTTGATCGACTTCGAGACGGCGCAGAAGGTTGGCGGCGCATCGTCAGCGGGTCAGGGCACGCAATCGACAGTGAACGGCGGAGCGGCGACGTCCGTCACGATCCCGTCTGCAACATCGACGGGCACCGCGACGACCGGAACGACCGGAACGACGACGAGCGGCGCAACGACAGTGCCTGGCGTGACCGGCCCCGGGGGTGGGCAGCAGTAATTCATCGTTGGCGGTGAGGCACCCCTAAAGGGGGGCGCTACGTAAAAGGGTGCGCTACCTAAAGGGGCCGCCTACGCATCAGATCGAAAACCGATCCGCGCGCAGCGCGTCGAACACGGGATCGCGCGTCTGCCTCTGGATCCAGTCCGCGATCAGCGTCGCGGTAATCGGCGCGAGCAGCACGCCGTTGCGAAAGTGGCCCGACGCATGGACCAGCCCGCCGACGGCAGGGTCGGGCCCAATCACCGGCAGTTCGTCGGGCGTCGCGGGGCGTAAGCCGACCCGCACGCCCAGAAACGTCGCGCCCCATCCCTCGGGCAGCAACTCGCAGGCGGCGTCGAGCAGGTCGCGGATGCCGGCCGCGGTCGCACGTTCGTCGAAACCGACGTCTTCGACGGTTGCGCCAACCAGCACCGAACCATCCACACGCGGCACGATGTAGCACTCGGGACCCCACACGATGGTCTCGATGGGACGGCCGTGCCAATCCAGGTGCAGCAACTGCCCGCGCCACGGTTTGAGCGGCGGAAGGGCGGTCCCATCGACCGCGATCTCGTTGATCCATGCGCCCGCCGACAGCACGACACACTCGCCTCGGACCACGCCTTCTGATGTTGCAACCTCCATGGCGCCACCCGCGGCCCTGATCCGAAGAACCCGCGCGCGCGTGAACGTCGCGCCGTGTGCCGCCGCCGCCCCGACGAGCGCCGCCGTCAACTGCGGCGCGGCGACATAGCCGTGCACCCGCGTGAAGAGCGCTCCTGCTACAGAGCCGAGGGCGGGGTGGTCTCGACGAGCGGTCGTCGAATCGAGCCATACACGCGCGATGGAATCGACGCCGGCGCTCCGCTGCAGTTCCGCGGCGTGGTCCGAGTCGAGCGCGACTTCGAGCGTCCCGAGGCGGCGATACTCGACGTCCATTCCGCTCTCGTGCCGCACCGCGGCGATCCAGTCGTCGTAGAGATCCAGGCTGCGGACGCCGAGGTCGCGGAGCAATCCACCTTCATGCCCCTCGACGTAGGGCGCCAGCATGCCCGCGGACGCGTGTGTCGCGCCCGAGCCCGGCGCGTGCTCGTCGATGACGAAGGACGCGATGCCGCGGGACGACAGTTCGCGCGCAACCGCGCATCCGATGATGCCGGCTCCGACGACGATTACGGGAGGGTTCACGTGCGCGAGCGCACGCTCACTCGAACCGCGTGAGCGTGACTTCGATCGTGCGCACGCGCTGATCGGCGCGGTGCCACTGGACGAGGATGGGACTCTGATACCGGCCGTCGACAATGACGCCGCGCCCCTCGCTCTCGCGAACGCGCAGGTTGACGCTGCGCTTCATCCGGAGAAAGCGGCCGGCCGGAACGGCGATGGCCCGCGCGAACAGCCGCTCGAGAAGCGACTCGCGAAGGCCGGTGAGATCCAGCATCTGGTTGAGGGCGCGGACCATGTCGTACTTCGCGTAGTCCAGCGCCTTGCCGGGAATCGACCGCGGGTGCGCGAGGATGTGGCGCCCCTTCTCGGCGGCGAACCGGAACGGATTGCGGAGCACGTCGGCGAGGTCGTGGCGCATGAGCAGCGTCTCGTACTCGTTCACCGTCAGTCCCGCCTGACGCTCGCCGCGCGGCAGCTCGAGCCGCACGCGCCCGTTCGTGATCCCGTGCGCCTGCAACAGTCCAACGATCTGATCGTAGATACCCAGCCGCGGATCCTTGAGGTTCACCGAGTCCACCGGATGGTCGGACACCGGCACGGGAATGTGCAGCCGGCCGACTTCGCGTTCGCGGTTGAAGCCGACGATGCTCGTGAGCCTGCGGCGGGGACGCCCGCCCGTGATGCCATCGAGGTCGACGAAGCACACCGGCTCGGGCCGGTTCACGTAGCTCACGCACGTGCTCAGTCCCGCCGCCATGAACGCGAGATGGGAATCGGCGTTGCGCGGTTCGACCGCGCGCTCCTCGCTCGTCAGGTCCTCGCGCCGGTGCAGCTTGTCGTGCTCGTAGCCCGCGCCCTCGGGGAACATCGCGCGGAAGACTTCGACGTACGGCGCGACGGTTTCCTGGCCGCGCGTCAGCCGCGACGCGAGGCTCTGCTCCAGGTAGCCGGCCGTCGTGTGGAAGGAGTGATAGAGATGGCGCGAGTAGCCGTCGAGAAGATCGCCGTGGGCGACTCGGAGACGTTCGCGAACATCGATGATGTCGAACCGCGCTCGCGGCGTCAGTTCGAGCGTGACCTCGACCGGGGCGACTGCCATCTAGGTTCCGAACGACTAGTGTAGCGCACGTTATCTTTGCAATGCAAAGCTATACCTAGCTCCGCCATCCCGTGGTTTCCGCCCTCAGGCGGAAGCACCGATGGACGGAAAGCCCCCCTGGCGAGTAGTTTGCTAGAAACCCGATCATGCTGGGCTATCTCCGCGTGCCGATCGGCTGGATGCCGCTGCTGAAGCGAACGGGCAAGGAAGCGCTCGACGACAACGTCTTCGACCTTGCAGCTCAACAGGCGTACTACTTCTTCTTCGCCTTGTTCCCCGCGCTCCTCTTCGTCATCTCGGTCGCCACCTTCTTCCCCCTGCAGAACCTCGTCGACAACATCGTGAACACGCTGTCGCGCGTCGCCCCCCGGGACGTCATCAACATCGTGACCACGCAGATGCAGCAGCTGTCGAACCAGAACAACGGCGGCCTCCTGACGTTCGCGTTCCTGGTCACGATCTGGAGCAGTTCCGGCGCAATGGTCTCGATCATCACGACGCTCAATACGGCGTACGACGTGACCGAATCGCGCCCGTGGTGGAAGACGCGGCTGTCAGCGATTCTCCTGACGATCGGGATCGCGATCTTCATCCTCGCCTCGATGTTCCTCGTGCTCGCTGGGCCGTCGGTCGCCGAACATCTCGCGAACACGATGCACCTTGGCGCCGCGTTCAAGTGGACGTGGTGGGTGCTTCAGTGGCCCCTCGTGTTCCTGCTCGTCGTGACGGCGATCGGCCTCGTGTTCTATTTCGCGCCGGACGTCGAACAGGATTGGGTGTGGATCACGCCGGGCTCCGTCGTGGCGACGGTGCTCTGGCTGATTGTCTCCCTAGGGCTGAAGCTGTACTACACGCTCATGCCGAACGCCAACGCGACGTACGGGACGATCGGCGGCGTCATGGTCCTGATGCTGTGGTTCTACTGCTCGGGCCTTGCGCTCCTCGCGGGCGCAGAGCTGAACGCCGAGATCGAGCACGCGTCACCGTACGGCAAGGATCCGGGCGAGCGCGTGCCGGGCGAGAAGAAGGTCGTCGGTCCGCGTGCGCAGCGCCTCTATGAAGAGAAGCGCGCGAAGGGCGAGATTCCGGTGAAGCCGATGCCTGAAGGGGTCAACTGCGACGTCGATCGGCCGAGCGAACCCGAACACGTCGAGCCGCGGCCCAGCGAGCTGCTGATTGGCGCAATCGCGCTCGTACCAGCGGCCCTGACGCTGGCGAAGAAGGTCAAGGACGATCTGAAGAAAGACGACCTGAAGAAAACGGCGTAGCGCCGGCGTCTTCACCTGCACGCGTTCGGCGGCTTCCAGGCATCGGGCCGCAGCTTGCCACCGAATCCCCAGTAGACCGGCTCGACGCAGTGCGGCTTCGCATCGGGGTACACGACCGTCCCGCCGCGATGCAGCGGCGGCACGTTCGCCGGGACGACCCCGTCGGTCCCGATCCGCGCGGAGCGTACCCGCGGCTGCGTGACGTAGACAGGCACCGCCACGGGCACGACCACCGGGACCTGCTGGACGACCGGGTCGTGATGCTCGATGACGACGACCTGCGGCTGCGGATCAGGGGCGGGCGGCGGCTCGACGGCCGGTTCGGGAGCGGCAACCGCTCTTTCCGTACGGCCGCTTCGTATCAACGCGATGATCACGGCGTCGCTCACGCCGGCATCCTTCAACTGCTTGAGCGTCGCCGCGTCGAGCGTGTACACGGTGCGATCCACTTCGATGAGCGCGACGAGCACCTGATCGCTCAGCCCAGCCTTCGATAGCTCGATCAGATCGCGAATCGTGACCGCGTCGGCTCTCGACGCGAGCAGCGACAGGAGCGCGGTGAAGACGACAATCAGCCGACGCATCGATTCCCTCCCTCGTCCATTGTACCGGTGCTGCAACGCCAGTACCTCCGTGTGCCTGCTCCTGGCCGCCTGAACTCCGGCTGGCCCGTCGACCCATGCACTCGTGTGAGGACATCGGGTGTCCCCGGCGAATGGCGCCCTGCGCGGGCGGTGTCCAGATCGTCAGGAAAGCGGCCGAAATACCAGCTGTAGAACCTCCTTGCCCGAGGCACAGCAATTGCTCAGAATTGCGGCACAGTCAGGAGTTTTCCCCAATGTTCTCGAAACCGCTGGCGCTTGGACTGCTCGCCCTCGGATGCGTCACCGCGGCCGCAGGGGGCGCGTATCTCGCGACCCGCCACAACGCCGCACAGGCAGGCGCCGCGGCGCACGCGCCGGCTGCCATGTCGAGCACCGCCTCTCAGCCCGGCGCCGTCGCCGAAACCGAGGCTCCGGTCGCCCCGGCGCAAACGAAGGCCGACGACGCGCCGAGCGCGCCCCCCCATGCGAAGCGCGACGATGCGAAGCGTACCCAGGTGGTGGCGCCAGCCAAGCCGGCAAAGGCCGCACCGGCGCCTCGATCGGTGCCGTCCGCGAAAACGGCGCCGCCGGATCCGATCCGTCAACAGCCTGTTGCCAGGCGAACAGCACCGGTCGTCGATTCGGAGGCGCCGGCGCAATCCACTGACGCCGCGGCGAACGCCGCACGGATCGCGCCGCCGTTGGCGCCCGTCGATCCGCCGAGAGCTCCGGATGTAGCGCCGGAAAGGCCACGCACTCCGCAGTTCGAGGAACTCGTGCTGCCCGCAGCGTCCGTGATCGGTCTTCAGGTCGAAACGGCACTGTCGTCGGAGCGCGCGCGCATCGAAGATCGCGTGGACGCGCGCGTCACGCGCGACGTGATGGCGGACGGCCACGTCGCAATCCCCGCCGGTTCGCGCGTGCTGGGATCTGTGACGCTGGTGGATCGCGGAGGAAAGCTGAAGGAGCGTGCGCGTCTCGGGATCAGGTTCCACACGCTCGTGCTTGCGGACGGAAGCGAAGTGCCGCTCAACACGGAACCGTTCTATCGCGAGGGCGATTCGCCGTCGGGCGAGAGCGCGAAGAAGATTGGCGGCGCCGCGGCCGTCGGCGCGATCCTCGGGGGCATTCTCGGCGGTGGAAAAGGCGCGGTGGTAGGAGGAACGACCGGCGCCGCTGGCGGGACCGCGATGGTGATGGCGGGGGATCGCAATCCGGCCACGGTCAACTCCGGATCCATCGTCACGGTCCGGCTCTCGTCGCCGGTGACGATTCAGGTCGAGAAACGCGAGCAGTAGCGCGCGATCCCATCGCGGTCGCTTCGTACCGCCAAGCTCCGCTGTTTCAGCCCGCGGGGCATACCGATTGCACCCTCACACCTCGGACACATTTGACGCTGGGGTCCAGCAGCCCCGGAACTACGATCCTAGGAGTGTTTAGATGACTTTCCGAAAATTACTCGTCATCTCAGCGATGAGTGCGCTGCTGTGCGCAGGGGCGCCGCGTAGCGCGTCGGCCGACTGGGTGTTGACCCCGTTTCTCGGGTGGAACTTCAGTGGGTCGGCAGACGTTCACAACAACACGGCTGGCACGTCGTTCAACAATCAGTTCGAGCACAAGCTGGACTACGGGCTGTCGCTCGCGAACATGGGCGCGGGCATCTTCGGCTTCGAAGTCGACTTCGGCTATTCACCGAATTTCTTCGAGACGGGCACCGCAACCAACAACGCATTCGCGTTCACGAATGACAGCAACGTGACGACGCTCACCGGCAACGTGATCGTCGGCGCGCCGCTCGGCGGCCATGGTGGATCCATCCGTCCGTATGCCGTCGGCGGCGTGGGTCTCATCCGGAGCAATGTGCAGGACGCGGGTCATTTCTTCGACGTGTCCAGCAAGAACGATTTCGGCCTGGACGTTGGCGCGGGCGTGATGGGGTTCGTCTCCCAGAACGTCGGATTCCGCGGCGAGCTGCGTTACTTCCGCGGGTTCCGCGGCAGCACCGACAATGCGACGTCGCTCGGTCTGAGCGACTTCAACTTCTGGCGCGGTTCGGTGGGCGTGGCCTTCAAGTTCTAGCCGCGGACAACGCGGACACGAATGTCACGTTCGTCCGCGGACCCACTCGCGCGTTTCGGCAAGCGCCGCCGCGACAGCCTCCGGGCTCGTCGACTGCGGCGTTTGCTTTTTCTCGACGGAGGCGCGCGCGCTGATCGTGGCGCGCACGTCGTTGCCGAACAGGGGCGAATGCGTGCGCCATTGCTCGAGCGTCATGTCCTCGAAGGTTCTACCCTCCTCCAACAGGCGACGGACGATCGCGCCCACCACCTCGTGGGCGGTCCGGAACGGCATCCCGCGCGCGACGAGATAATCGGCGACGTCCGTGGCGAGCAGCAGCCCTGACGCGGCGCGGCCGGATCGCTCGACGGCCGGTGTGAGCGCGTCGACGACGCTCCGCACCGCGGCAAGCGAGGCAAGCCACGTGTCTTCCGCGTCGAACAAGCCTTCCTTGTCCTCCTGCAGGTCCTTGCTGTAACCGCCCGGCAGGCCCTTCATCGCGCTCAGCCATCCCGTGAGCGCGCCGATCGCGCGGCCCGCCTTTCCACGCACGAGCTCCAGCGGATCGGGGTTCTTCTTCTGCGGCATCAGGCTGCTGCCCGTCGCCGCGGTGTCGGCCATGTCGAAGAAGCCGAACTCTTCGGAGGTGAACAGGATGAAGTCCTCGGCGAGACGACTGAGGTGCACCATCCCGAGCGCGGCGGCGTGCAGGAACGAGGCGACGAAGTCACGGTCGCCGCTCGCGTCGATGCTGTTTCGCGCAATCCGCGAGAAGCCGAGCGATGCGGCCAGCGCGTGGACGTCGATGCGGTAGCTGGTGCCGGCAATCGCGCCGGAGCCGAGCGGCAGATCGTCCGCTTCGTCGAGCACGTGCGTCAGGCGGTCGAAGTCGCGCCGCAGCGCCGCCGTGTGTGCGAGCAGGAAGTGGGCGATCAGAACGGGCTGCGCGCGCCGAAGATGGGTGTACGAGGGCATCAAGCCATCGCCCGCGCGGGACGCAAGATCGACCAGGGCGGCCACCGCCTGGGCGAGCCGCTGCTGAAGGAGCGGAACGCGTCGTTTGAGGTAGAGCCGCAGGTCGAGCGCAACCTGCTCGTTCCTGGATCGCCCCGTGTGCAGCCGTCGTCCTGCCTCGCCGATCGCGGCGACGAGCTCGCGCTCCACGTACGAGTGGACGTCCTCGTCCCGCTGCTCGTCGACATCGGCAGGGATACCGCGATCAAGGATCTCCTTCAGTCCCTTTTCGATGGCCGCGGCGTCCTCCTTCGACAGCACGCCTGCCGTCCGCAGCGCGGAGGCCCATGCACGGCTCCCGCGCACATCGTCCTCGAAGAGACGCCGGTCGAACGCAAACGAGGCGCCGAACGACAGGAGCGCGGCATCCGGATCGCCCTCGAAGCGGCCCGACCACAGGTGTGTCATCGTCAACGCGCTCCGCGCTCGATCTGATCGAGCACGGTGGAGTCGCCGCGCGCCGCGCTCGTATCGTGCAGCGCGAACGGCGAACGCCGGCCGACAATCGAGTACCCGCCTTTGAGGAGCTTGAGGCGAACGGCGCCCGTGACGCGCGGCTGGATGGATGCGACGAACGCGTCGATCGCATCGCGCGTCGGCGAGAACCACAGGCCGTTGTAGACGAGATCCGCGTAGGCTGCTGCCATGTGCCGCTTCAATCGCTCGAGTTCCCGCGGGATCACGAGCTTCTCCAGCTCCCGGTGCGCCGCATGCAGCAGGACGGCGGCTGGCGCCTCATAGATCTCCCGCGACTTCGTTCCGGCGACGCGGTTCTCCACCATGTCGATCCGTCCGACGCCGTGGGCCCCGGCAATCGTCTCGACGCTTTCGATCAGCTCGATGAGCCCCATCTCGATCCCGTTCGCACGGAGGGGAACGCCGGCGTCGAACTCGATCTCGATGTATGCCGGCTCGTCGGGGCCGTGCTGAGAAGCGCGGGTCAACGCGTACAAGTCTTCCGGCGGTTCGTGCCAGAGATCCTCCAGCGGAGGACCTTGTATCGATCGGCCCCAGAGATTCGCGTCGATCGTGCACGCCGCAGACACCGACGCCGGAACCGTGAGCCCACGCGCCATCGCATACGCCACGAGATCTTCCGGTCGCAGGCCCCAGAGCTCGGATGGCGCAATGACCTCGACGTCGGCGTCGAGCGCGCGTATGCCGACTTCGAGGCGGATGCGATCGTTTTCGTCGGGCGCGCAGCCGTGCGCCACGACGGGCGCCCCTTCGATTCGCGCGACCTCGACGAGCTTGCGCGCAATCAGCGGCCGGCCGAGGGCGGTGGCGAGCGGATACTGCCCTTCGTACAGGGCGCCGGCCTTGAGCGACGGCAGGATGAACTCGCTGGCGAACTCGTCGCGGGCGTCGAGGATGTGGGCGCGAACAGCGCCCGCCGCGAGCGCGCGCTCGCGGATGTCCGCGAGATCGCGTCCCTGGCCGAGATCGATGGTGACGGTCACGACCTCGGCGGAAAACCGCTCCGCGAGCCACGCGATTGCCGCCGACGTCTGAAGCCCACCTGAGTAGGCGAGAACGATTCGTTCCATTTACGTTCCGTTCAGCCTCGCGCCCACTGTTCGAGCTGGCGTGTGAACTGCTGCGCTTCGTCGTTGCCGCGGCAGATGACGAGAATGGTGTCGTCGCCGCCAATGGTGCCGACGACGGAGGGCATGCGCGCGTGATCGAGCGCGACCGCGAGCGGCTGCGCCTGGCCGGGGTCGGTCCGCAGGACCACGAACTGCTGGACCGCTTCGGCGCGGCGGAGGAACTCCGCAACCGCGCGCCGCAGCACGACGGGCTGTTCGCTTTGGGCGCCGCCATTGTTCACGCCCGGCCGGCTGTACGCGCCGTCGCCGGCGCGCTTGACGAGGCCGAGGTCCCGAATGTCGCGCGAGAGCGTCGCCTGCGTGACCTCGATTCCGCGCTCCCGAAGACTGGCGCGCAGTTGCTCCTGGCTGGTGACGGCCGCCCGATCGACCAGCTCGAGCACGATGGATTGGCGGTAGGACTTCATAAATCGCGGCCCAACGTGGCGGCCCTACAGGGACCCCCTACAACCTGGCGGCCCTGAAAGGCCGCCCTGCGTCTCGTAGGAGGGGCCTTTCAGGCGCGCGACGCCCATTATACACAATATGCATACATCGACCAGGTCTAAGTTCTTGACTCGGCATGAGTCGTGCTGTATATCTAGTCATTCCGATGAATACTTATGCCGATGTCGTGCGGGTCGGTGTCGCGGGGGCGACAGGGTATTCCGGCGTCGAACTGATGAGGCTGCTGGCGCGGCACCCGCACGCGCGGATTGCTGCCGCCATGGGTGCGCCGGGCGCGGAACCCCGCCGCGTGCCTGCCCTTCGGCGCGTCTGGGACGCGACGGTCGACGGCCTCGATCTCGATCGCCTCGCCGCCGACACAGACGCGGTGTTCCTCGCGCTGCCGGACGAGGCGGCGGCAGATCTGGCTCCCAGGCTGCTCGACCGGGGGAAGCGCGTGTTCGATCTGTCCGGCGCGTTCCGTCTCCGCGACGCCGCGCAGCGCCGCCGCTGGTACCCGCACACGCCCGAGCCGCCGGCATCGACCGCGTACGGCCTCACCGAACGGTATCGGCATGCGATTGCGGACGCGCCGCTCGTCGCGTGTGCCGGCTGCTATCCGACGGCCGCGATCCTCGCGCTCCAGCCGCTCGTGCAGGCGGAGATCATCGAGGAGCCGATCATCATCGATGCGAAGTCCGGCATCTCGGGCGCGGGCAAGAAGCCGACGGAGCGCACGCATTTCAGCGAGTGTCACGATAGCGTGTCCGCGTACGGGGTGTTCTCGCATCGGCATGCGGCCGAAATCGAACAAGAGCTGGGTACGCTTGTCACCTTCGTGCCGCATCTCGTGCCGCTCGACCGCGGCATCTTCGAGACGATCTACGCGCGCCTGCGATCGGGCCGCGAGGAGGCCGACGTCGCCGGCGCGCTGCAGAGCGCGTATCGGTGCTCGCCGTTCGTGCGGTTGACGGGCGCGGATCTGCCGGAAGTGAAGCACGTCGCGCATACGAACTTCTGCGATATCGGCTGGCGCGTGAACGGCGCGTCGGGGCAACTCGTGATGGTCGCGTGCCTCGACAATCTCGTGAAGGGCGCCGCCGGCCAGGCCGTCCAGAACTTCAACGTGGCGTTCGGCTTCGACGAAGGGCTCGGGCTGCATTGACGACCGTGCTCAAGCTCGGGGGCGACCTGCTCGAGGATGCCGCGGCGCTTCGCGTGGCGGCGGCCGGCATCGCAAAGCTTCGCGCGAACGACCGCCTCGTGGTCGTGCACGGCGGCGGCCGCGCGATCGACGCGGACCTGCGCGCGCGCGGCGGGGCCCCGAAGATGGTCGATGGCCTGCGTGTCACGGATCGGGAAACGCTCGCCACCGTGGTTGGCGTCCTTGCGGGACGCATCAATACCGCGTTCGTCGCAGCGCTCGGCACGGCCGGCGTGAAGGCCATCGGCCTGACGGGCGCGGATGCCGCAATCGGTCTGTCGGATCGCGCGCCGGCGCTTCAGTCCACGAGCGGCGCGTCGGTCGATCTCGGGTTCGTCGGCGTTCCGTCCCCTCGCGCGTCGGCACAGCTCGTATCCGATCTCCTGGGGCTCGGATACGTCCCCGTTGTCGCGAGCATCGGCGTCGGCGCCGACGGCGAGCTGCTGAACGTGAACGCGGACGTTCTCGCGTCCCATCTCGCGCGCATCCTTCGAGCGGAGCGCCTCGTCGTGGCGGGATCGACGCCGGGCGTTTTCGACGCCGACGGATCGCCGTGCGCGTCGCTGGACGAACGGCAGGCCCGTGCCATGGTCGCAGCGGGCACCGCGCGCGACGGCATGGTCACCAAGCTTGGCGCGGTCCTCGAAGCGTTCGGCGCCGGCGTCGAGGAGGTCCGCATCATCGATGGACGCAGCGGCGACTATGTGAACGCGCGCGGCACGAAGCTGGCGCGAACGCCCGTTGCGGCAGGTGAATGAAGAGGCTTTGGTCATGATCACGAGCGACATCGATCCCATTGCGCTGGATGCGCAGCACGTGCTTCAGGTCTACCGGCGCGCCGCCGTCGTGTTCGCGTCCGGCCGCGGATGCGAGCTGTTCACGCGCGAAGGCGAGCGCTATCTCGATCTGATTTCGGGAATCGGCGTCGCCTCGCTCGGCCATGGGCATCCGGCGCTTGCACGCGCGATTGCCGATCAGGCCGCGACGCTGATCCACACGTCGAACCTCTTTCACCATCCGCTGCAGTCGGAGCTGGCGGCGCGGCTCGCCTCGCTGTCGGGTCTGCCGAGGGCGTTCTTCTGCAACAGCGGCGCGGAAGCGGTCGAAGCGTGCCTGAAGTTCGCGCGCCGGTACTGGCGCGCGGAAGGGCGCCAGGCCCGCACGCGGTTCGTGGCGCTGGAGCACTCGTTCCACGGCCGCACGATGGGAGCCCTGTCCGTCACGTGGGACGACCACTATCGCGCGCCATTCGCACCGCTCGTGCAGGACGTCGCGTTCGTGTCCGCGTCGGATCCGCGCGCGGTGAGCGCAGCCATCACGAAAGACACGGCTGCCGTGATTCTCGAACCGCTGCAGGGCGAGGGCGGCGTCCGCCCGATTCCGCGCGCGACCGCCGATGCGATCTCGGCCGCGTGCCGGGCGACCGGCACGCTGCTCATCGCCGACGAAGTGCAGTGCGGCCTCGGCAGGACCGGGACGCCGTTCTATTCATCCGTGCTTGGTCTGCAGCCCGATCTAATGGCGCTCGGGAAGGCGCTCGGCGCTGGTGTTCCCATCGGCGCCGCGCTGTTCAGCGAACGCGTGGCCTCGAGCGTCCAGCCGGGCGATCACGGCAGCACCTACGGAGGGAATCTCCTCGCCTGCCGCGCCGCGCTCGTGTTCGTCGACGAGCTCGAAGGCAGCCTGCTCGACAACGTGGTTCGCACGGGCGCTCATCTCGAAGCCGGCCTGCGTGCGATCGCGGCACGGCAGCCCGCGGTGCGCGACGTGCGGGGCGCCGGACTGATGTGGGGCCTCGAACTCGATCGCCCGGCCGCCGGCGTGGTGCAGGCGGCCCTCGAACGCAAGCTGCTGATCAACCGCACGTCCGACACGGTGATCCGCCTGCTGCCGCCCTACATCATCGACCGCGCGACGGTAGACGACGCGCTGTCGCGGCTCGAAGCGGCGATTACGGCTGGAACGAAGGGAACACGGGCATGAACATGACGCTGCGCACGGGAACGGCGGCCGACGCCGCCGCGATTCACTCGCTCATTTCGGCAAATCTGGCCAACGGCCATCTGCTGCCGCGATCGCTCGAGGACGTCGCCGCCCACGCCGCGCGGTTTCTCGTCGCGGACCTTGACGACGAGGTGATCGCCTGCGCCGAGCTGGCGCCGCTCAGCGATGCCGTCGCCGAAGTGCGTTCGCTCGTCGTCAGCGACGTCTATCGCGGACGGCGCATGGGAACCTCGCTCGTCAGCGCGCTCTCCGACCGCGCGCGTGACCTCGGGTTCGCGACGTTGTGCGCGTTCACGCACCAGCCATCGCACTTCGTGCGGATGGGTTTTTCGCTGGTGCCGCACGTCTGGATGCCGGAGAAGATCGCGCACGACTGCGTGACGTGCAGTCAGTTCCGCCAGTGCGGGCAGTACGCGGTCGCGCTCGCGCTCCGTCCTGGTGCCGCCCCGCGCGGGGCCGATCGCTCCGCGCCGGGCCGCGGCGTCGCACAGCCGCGCGCCAGCGTCGAGCGGCTCAGACTCACGCTGACGCCGGTTCCTGCCGATGCGCAGCACGACCGGGAGAAAGTACCAGCGTGACCGTCGCCGACCTCCGCGTCACGGCCGTTGCCGGCGGTGTGGCCGCACCAGCCGGTTTTCGCGCCGCCGGCGTCGCGTCCGGGATCAAGAAGTCCGGCCTCGACGTGTCGCTCGTCGCGGCCGATACCCGCGCGTCCGCGGCGGCGGTGTTCACGACGAACAAGGCACAGGCCGCACCCGTCCTGATCGCGCGCGAATACATCGCGGCGTCGGGCGGCCACGCGAGGGCCGTCGTCATCAACAGCGGCTGCGCGAACGCGTGCACCGGCGCGGAGGGAATCGACACGGCGCGGGCGATGGCGTCTGCGGCTGGCGCCGCGCTCGGATGCGAGCCCACCGACGTCCTCGTAGCATCCACGGGCGTCATCGGCGTCGCGCTGGATCGCGATCGCGTGACGTCGGGCATCGCTCAGGCGTCACGCGCGCTTGGATCCGACGGCGGGGCGGCCGCCGCGCGCGCGATCATGACGACGGACCCGTTTCCCAAGGAAGCGGCGGTCGAGGTCGCGACGCCCGCGGGCACGTTCCGCGTCGGCGGCATGGCAAAGGGCTCCGGGATGATCGAGCCCATGCTGGCGACGATGCTCGCGGTGGTGACGACCGATGCCGGTGTCGCGCCAGCGCTGCTCCAGCGCGCGCTCACGGCTGCCGTCGACACGACCTTCAACTCGATCAGCGTCGACGGCGAATGCTCGACGAACGACTGCGTGTTCGCGCTCGCGTCGGGCGGCAGCGGCGTCACCATCCGTGAGTCCGACGTGATCGTGCTGACCGAGGCGCTTCGCCAGGTCTGCGAGCCGCTTGCCCTGGGCATCGTGCGTGGCGGCGAGGGAGCAACGAAGCTCGTCACGATCGACGTCAGCGGCGGGCGGACGCACGACGAGGCGAAGCGGGCCGCGCGCGCGATCGCGAACTCGCCGCTGGTGAAGACGGCGATTCACGGCGCCGATCCGAACTGGGGACGCCTGGTGGCGGTCGCCGGCCGGGCAGGCGTCGACTTCGTGCTCGACACCGCGCGCGTGCAGATTGGCAACGTCGAGCTGTTCGCGCATGGACAGCCCTTCGACGAACGTGCGCCGGAGGCGTCCGAGCACCTGCAGGGACGCGAAGTCGTCGTTCGGGTGGATCTCGGAACCGGGGGGTCTGGCCGCGCCAGGATGTGGAC
>JBKPTE010000094.1:0-19452 GCA_046735335.1 Acidobacteriota bacterium
CCTTATGGTACAAGAGGCAGTATTCCCCATGCACGCAGCGATCATCTGTGCGCTCGTCCTTTTCACTCCCGTTTCTGCACCGGCGGCCCTGAAAGGACCGCGCTACATCGAGCCGCAGACTGATACACGCGTGACGGGCATCGTTCGCGACACGACGGGCGCACCGGTGCCGAACGCATCGATCCTCCTGCGCGCGGGAACACAAAACGAGGGACGGACGCTCAGCGGTCCCGATGGACGCTTCGTGATTGCCTCCGCGCCGGCCGGGGCGCTGACGATCGTCGTCCGGGCCGGCGGATTCGCCGAGACCACGCGCGCGATCGCGGAAGCCGCGCCGCGGCAGGACCTGGAGATCGTCGTGTCGCCGGCCACGCTGACGGAATCGGTGACGGTCACCGCGACGCGGAACGAACAGCGCACCGGCGACGTTCCCGCCAGCGTCACCGTCCTCGATCGCCAGGAGATCAGCGAATCGCCGGCGATGGTGGCCGACGATGTGCTCCGGCAGGTGCCGACGTTCAGCCTGTTCCGCCGCACGAGCAGCCTGGCGTCACACCCCACCGCGCAGGGCGTGTCGCTGCGCGGCATCGGACCGAGCGGCGTCAGCCGCACGCTCGTCCTGCTGGACGGCGTCCCCGTGAACGATCCGTTCGGCGGATGGGTCTACTGGTCGCGGGTGCCGCTCGAGCGCGTGGATCGCGTCGAACTGGTGGACGGATCGACGTCGAGCCTGTACGGCAACTACGCCATGGGCGGCGTGATCAGCATCGTCACCGGCGCGCCCGCGGCGAAAACCGCCGAAGTCGGCACGCAGTTCGGCAACCGCAACACGAAGAAGCTGGATCTCTTCGCGAGCCACGTCTGGCACAAGCTGGGCGCGTCAATTGACGGCAACCTGTTCGACACCGACGGCTATCCGATCGTGAGCGCGGCGGAGCGCGGGCGCGTCGACACGCGCGCCGGCGTCGCGTTCGGCAACGTCAACGTCAAGCTCGATTACGATCTGGCGAACCGGGGGCGGGCATTCCTTCGCGCCGGCTACTTCCACGAGAACCGCGACAACGGAAAGGTCAGCACGATCGACGGCACGGAAGAAGCGAACGACACGACGTGGAAATCCGTGAACGGCGGCGTGCGGCTGCGGCTGCCCGACCAGAGCGATCTCCAGGCGACGGTCTTCACGGACATCGAGAAATTCCACAGCAACTTCCTCGCGGTTCCCGCCGCCAATCCGCGGCGCAGCATCGGCCGCATGACGCTGAACCAGACCGTCCCGACGAACAGCGTCGGCAGCAGCGTGCAGTGGTCGCGCGCGTTCGGCACTCGCCAGTACTTGACCGCCGGGACCGACTGGCGCTGGGTCGACGGCGACAGCCACGAGGACGCGCTGGATTCGGTCACCGGTTCGCAGGTGACGCTGAATCGGATCTCCGGCGGCACGCAGCAGAGCCTTGGCGTCTTCGCGCAAGACCTGATCGCTCCGCTGCCCCAGCTCACGGTGACGCTGAGCATCCGAGGCGATCACTGGCGCAGCTACGACGCGCACAACCTCGAGCACAGCGTCCCGAGCGGTGCGCCGACGGCGAACGACGACCCGTCGCTGCCGTCCCGGAGCGACACCGTCGCGAGCCCGCGCGCGGCGGTGCTCTATCACGTCAACCCGCGCGTGAGCGTCTGGGGGGATATCGGACAGGGTTTCCGCGCGCCGACGCTCAACGAGTTGTACCGGCAGTTCCGCGTCGGCACGACCCTGACGCTCGCCAACAACACGCTCGGACCGGAGCGCCTCGTGGGCGGCAACATCGGCACGACGATCCTGCCGACGAGCAACACCACCCTGCGCGCCACCTGGTTCGACAACAGGATCGAGGACCCCGTCTCGAACGTGACGATCAGCCGATCCGGCGCGAGCGTCACGCAGCAGCGGCAGAACCTCGGCCGGACGCACGTGTGGGGCGTCCAGACGGATTTCGAGTACCGGCTCGGTTCCTTCTGGCGGGTGACGGCTGGGTATCTGTTCGATCAGGCGAAGGTCAGCGACAACCCGGCCGACCCGACACTCGAAGGGCTGTTCCTCCCGCAGGTGCCCGAGCACCGTGGATCGCTGCGCGTCGCCTACGTGAATCCGCGGTATGCCACGATTGCCGCGGGTACGCAGTTCGTCGGCGCGCAGTACGACGATGACCGCAATTCGCGGGACCGCCAGCTCGGTGGCTACGCGCTGGTGGACGTCACCGCGACGCGCACGATCCACCGCACGCTGGAGCTCTTCTTCGGCGTGCAGAACCTGTTCAATCGCGAATACGAGGTCGGGACGCTGCCGACCACGATCGGCTCGCCGCGGCTCGTGACCGGCGGCATCCGGGTTAGAGTCGGAGGCACAAGGTAATTGGTGAATTGGTGAATTGGTGGGTTCGTGAATTAAATTCACCAATTCACCAATTCACGAATTCACCAATTCAGCGCGGGGAGTGTTGATGAAGAGCTCGAGCGCGACGGTTGTGTGCACCGCGATTGCGTGCACGATTGTGGCGGCGCTGGCCGCCGAGCCGCATCAGGTGGCGGCGGCCGGCGGGCGCGGCGCCGGCATGCCCGGACGACAAATCATGGGTGCCGGGCCGGCCGATCGGCCGCCGGTCGATGAAGCGGCAGCGACGCGCGGGCGCACGACGTGGAACGCGAACTGCGCGAGCTGCCACGGCAACGACGCGCGCGGAACGGACAAGGGAGTGAACCTCATTCGCTCGACGCTGGTGCTGCACGATCGCAACGGCAGCGAGCTCGGACCGTTTCTGAAGAAGGGGCATCCCGCCGGTGCGCCGGCGTCCGTAACCGACGAGCAGGTGGTCGATCTCGCGAACTTCCTGCGTCAGCGCATCAACGATTCCTTCCGCGGATCCCCGATCTTCACCGTTCGGAACATCCTGACGGGCGACAAGGCCGCCGGCGAAGCGTTCTTCAACGGCGAGGGCGGCTGCACGAAATGCCATTCGGCGACGGGCGATCTGGCCGGCGTCGGAGGCAAGTACGAGCCAGTCGACCTCCAGCAGCGGATGCTGTTCCCCGGCGGCGGACGCGGCGGACGCGGACGCGGCGCGGCGGCGTCCGAGAAAACGGCCGTGACGGTGACGGTCACGCCCGCATCCGGTCAGGCCGTCTCGGGGACGCTCGTCGAGATGAACGATTTCACCGTCACGCTCCGTGACGCTGACGGCATCACGCGCACCTTCAAGCGCGGCCCCGACGTAAAGGTCACGAAAACGGATCCGCTCGCGGCGCACCACGAGCTGCTCGAGCGCATCACCGACAAGAACATGCACGATCTGGTCGCCTACCTGGAGAGCCTCAAGTGAAACGCGCCGCCCTGCTGCTGTCGCTCGTGACCGCGCTCGTCGTGACGGGACGCGCGCAAACCGGACTCGACCCCGCGAAGCTCCTGAAGCCGGGTACCGATTCGTGGCCGACCTACAACGGTGACTATTCCGGCCGGCGCTTCAGCACGCTGACGAAGGTCAACGCGCAGAACATCGGGGCGCTCAGCCTCGCGTGGGTGTATCGCGTGAACACCGGCGGCACCGGGCCCACCACGATCAAGGGCACGCCGCTGCAGATCAACGGCGTGATGTACCTGACCGTTCCGGATCACGTGTGGGCGCTCGACGCGCGCACGGGACGGCAGATCTGGCAGCACAGCTGGAAATCGAAGGGCGGCATCCACATCGGCAATCGCGGCGTCGGCGTCTACGGCGACTGGCTGTACTACGAGACGCCCGACTGCAACCTCGTGTCGCTCAACATCAAGGACGGGAGCGAACGCTGGCACAAGCCGATCTGCGATCTCGAACAGTTCTACTACGGCTCCGTCGCGCCGGTGATCGTCAAGAACCACGTGATTGCCGGCGTGAGCGGCGACGACCTCGACATCCCGGGATATCTGGAATCGCACGATCCGGACACGGGCGAGCTGCAGTGGCGGTGGTACGCGGTCCCGCAGAAGAAGGGTGACCCTGGCTGGGATACCTGGCCGGACATCGAAGCTGCGCGCCACGGCGGCGGCATGACGTGGCAGCCCGTCACCTACGATCCGGATCTCAACCTGATCTACGTCACGACGGGAAACCCGCAGCCGGTCATCGCCTACAGGAACCGCGAAGGGGACAACCTCTTCACGGCGTCGATCGTCGCGCTCGATCCGGACACGGGAAAAATGGCGTGGTACTTCCAGGCGTCACCGAACGACACGCACGACTGGGACGCGACGCAGGTGCCCGTCCTCTTCGACGCGGAGTTCGGCGGCCAGCCGCGCAAGCTGCTCGCGCAGGCCTCGCGCAACGGCAAGTTCTTCGTGCTCGATCGCACGAACGGCAAGGCGCTCGTCTCGTCGGAGTACGTGAAGACGAACTGGTCGAAGGGGTTCGATCAGAAGGGGCAGCCGATTCCGGATCCGGCGAAGAAGCCGCAGATCGACGGCGCGCTCGTCACGCCGAACCAGGGAGGCGCGACGAACTGGCCGCCGCCGAGCTTCAGCCCGATGACGGGGCTCTTCTACGTCAGCGGCACGCGCGCGTTCAGCGTGTACTACATCTACGATCCGGGCGAGAACCCGCAGGGGTGGGGCGGCACCGATCGCGGCGGCTGGGGCGAGTCGATGGTCCAGGCGGTCGACTTCAAGACCGGAAAGATCCGCTGGAGCCACAAGTGGGACAACAACGGCAACTCGGGGCTGCTGAGCACCGCCGGCAACCTGCTGTTCACCGGCGGCAACGCGCAGGATCTCGTCGCGCTGAATGCCACCACGGGCGACGCGCTCTGGCACACACGTCTGGGCAACAACGTCAGCAACGGGCCGATCACCTACGAGCTCGACGGCCAGCAATACATTATTGTGGGCGCGGGTGACACGCTCTTCGCATTCGTGATGAACAGGTAATCGCGCGGGCTCGCAGCGCGATGCAGAGATCCACCTATCGCGGCCGCCGTGCCGCGACGATCGAGAATCGCTTCCTTCGCGTCACCGTGCTCGAAGAAGGGGGCCATGTCGCGGAGATTGTCGACACGGCGCGCGGAGTGAATCCGCTGTGGACGCCGCCCTGGCCGTCCATCGAACCATCCAGCTATAGGCCGCCCAGGGACTCGCTCTACGGAACAGGCAGCGAGGCCAGACTGCTCGCCGGCATCATGGGCCACAACGTCTGCCTCGACATCTTCGGCGGCCCTTCAGCGGAGGAGGAGGCGGCAGGGCTGGTCGCGCACGGCGAGGCTCCCGTCAGCCGCTACGTCATCGCTGGTTCTGCCACGGTGCTGACGATGAGCGCGGAGCTGCCGATGGCACAGCTTCGCTTCGAGCGGCGCATCGCGTTGATCGACCGAACGGTGCGATTCGAAGAGACCGTCGAGAACACGACCGGCACCGATCGCGCGATCGGCTGGACCCAGCACGTCACGCTCGGGCCGCCGTTTCTGGAGAAAGGTTCGACCGAGTTTCGCGCCTCCGCGACGCGATCGAAGGTGTTCGAAGGGCCGTTCGGAACGGCGGACTACCTCGAACCGGCAGCGGTGTTCGACTGGCCAGACGCGCCTCGGGCCGGCGGCGGCACCGCGGATCTGCGCACGTTCACGAGCGCCGCGAAGTCGAGCGCGTATACGACGCATCTCATGGACCTCTCGCGCGAGCATGCGTTCTTCTCCGCGTTCTCGAAACCGGCAGGCCTGGCGTTCGGCTGCGTCTGGGAGCGGGCCGCGTTTCCGTGGATGGGGATCTGGGAGGAGAACCTGAGCCGCAAGGGGACGCCGTGGAGCGGACGGACGCTGACGCGCGGGATGGAGTTCGGCGTCTCGCCCTTCCCTGAATCGCGGCGCCAGATGATCGAACGGGGACGCCTCTTCGACACCGCAACGTTCCGCTGGATCCCGGCCCGTTCGCGCGTGTCCACGGTCTACTGGGCCGTGCTCGACGAAGCGGATGCGGTCCCTGAAGAGATTGGGTGGCCGCGATAAACTAGTTGGAGGTTGTTGGATCGCATCCAACCTCCTCATTATTCACTTTCAGCGAGGTCTGACATGAAACTGTTCTCGATGCTCGTCGCAGTGGCCATGACATCCGTGCTCAGCGCGCACCCGGGCGCGCAGGCGACCAAGCCCGCGGCAAAGCCCGCAGCCAAGGCCGGCGGCGCGGCGCGGACGGTCAACATCACGGGCAGTGACCAGATGAAGTACGACATCAGCACCATCAACGCCAAGCCGGGCGAGCGGCTGCACATCGTGCTCAAGAACGTCGGTCAGATGCCGAAGGTCGCGATGGCGCACAACTTCGTGCTGCTCAACGCGGGCGCCGATGTCGACGCGTTCACCAAGGCCGCGATTTCCGCGCGCGACACCGATTACGTGCCTGCGTCGATGAAAGCACAGGTCGTCGGCCACACGGCGCTTGCCGGTCCAGGTGAAACGGTCGAGACCACGCTCACCGTGCCGTCCAAGCCCGGCTCGTACACGTTCCTCTGCTCGTTCCCCGGTCACTACGCCGCCGGCATGAAGGGAACGCTCGTGGTGAAATAGTGCCGGACGGCACATGACGAGAGTCAGCAGACGGCAGGCCATTCAGACGGGTGCGGCCGCGGCAGCGGCCGCCCTCTCTTCCCGCACCGCCGCCGCGCAGTCGGACCGCATCGTCACACGCGGCCGGCTGAAACAGTCGGTCTCGCGGTGGTGCTACAACAAGATCCCGATGCCGGAGTTCTGCAAGGCCGTTGCGGCCATGGGACTCACGGCGATCGACCTGCTCGAGGAGCCGGACTGGTCCGTGGTGCGCGACCATGGGCTGATCTGCTCGATGGCGTACGCCGGCGGCGGGACGATTCCTGACGGCCTCAACGTCCGCGCCAACCACGACGCGATCATGAAGAACTTCGAGCAGAAGGTCCCGCGCGCGGCGGCCCTGAAGGTCCCCAACGTCATCACGTTCTTCGGCAACCGCCGCGGGATGCCGGACGCGGAGGCGATCGACAACTGCATCGAGGGGCTGAACCGGGTCAAGAAGATCGGCGAGGAGAACAACGTCACGATCTGCGTGGAGCTCCTCAACAGCAAGGTGGATCACAAGGACTACCAGGGGGATCACAGCGCGTTCGGCCTGAAAGTCGTGAAGGCCGTGAACTCGCCGCGCGTGAAGCTGCTCTACGACGCGTACCACATGCAGATCATGGAAGGGGATCTGATCCGGACACTGCGCGAGGACCGCGACTGGATCGCGCACGTGCACACGGGCGGCGTCCCCGGACGGCACGAGCTCGACGACACGCAGGAAGTGAACTGGCGCGCGGTGGCCGCCGCGCTGGCGGACATGGGGTTCGACGGCTACATGGCGCACGAGTTCGTGCCGACGCGCGATCCGCTCACGTCGTTGCGCGAGGCTGTGAAACTCTGCGACGTGTAGGTGGGCGTGCGGCGTACGGGGTGCGGGGATCGGGAATCGGGGATCGGGATCTCTTGAACTCTGAACCCTGAACCCCGAACCCAGGCTCGTGAACGCCGAACCTTGAACCCCGAACCCAATAGGAGGAGCAACCATTCCCGTCATTGGTCTCGATGTCGGTACGAGCGGCAGCCGCGCCGTTCTCGTCAGTCATGACGGAACGATCGCGGCGTCCGCGGTCGCGGACCATGCGCCGTTCGAGGCGCGGGGTCCGGCGTGGGCCGAACAGGATCCCGCGGACTGGTGGCGTGCCGGCCAGGAAGCGCTCCGCGCCGTTCTCGATCGCGCGAACGGCGCCACGGTCGACGCCATCGGCCTTTCAGGACAGATGCACGGGCTCGTCCTGCTCGACGAGCGAGGCGAACTTCTGCGGCCCTCGATCATCTGGTGCGATCAGCGGACCGCTGCCGAGTGCCGCTGGCTCGACGAGACGATCGGCCCCGCGCGCCTGCTGGAGCTGACGTCGAATCCGGCGCTCACGAACTTCACGCTCACGCGGATGCTGTGGGTGAGGACGCACGAACCCGATCTGTGGGCGCGCGTCAGGCACGTTCTCCTCCCCAAGGACTACGTTCGCTTCCGGCTGAGCGGCGCGTTCGCAACGGACGTCGCAGATGCGTCCGGCACGCTCCTCCTCGATGTCGCGCAGCGCCAATGGTCCGCGGAGATGATCGAGCGCTCAGGCATCGCGCGCGAGATCCTGCCCGATGTCTTCGAGTCGCCCGTTGTCTGCGCGCGCGTGTCGGACGACGCCGCACAGGCAACCGGACTCCGCCAAGGGACCCCGATCGTCGCGGGTGCCGGGGACCAGGCGGCGGGGGCGGTTGGGATGGGGATCACGCGTCCGGGCGCCGTGAGCGTCACGATCGGCACGTCCGGCGTCGTCTTTGCCGCGACCGAACGCCCTGCGCTCGATCGCGAAGGACGCATCCACACCTTCTGCCACGCCGTGCCCGGCCGCTGGCACGTGATGGGCGTCACGCAGGCGGCAGGGTTGTCGCTGCGATGGCTGCGCGATCGATTCGGCGCTGCCGACGAAGGCGATGCCGCGTACGCGCGCCTGGCCGCGGAAGCCGCGATAGTCCCCGCAGGCGCCGACGGCGTGCTATGGGTGCCGTACCTGATGGGCGAGCGTACGCCGCACTGCGACCCGAACGTCCGCGCCGCGCTGCTCGGCCTTGCCGCCGAACACACGCGCGGCCACGTCGTCCGCGCAATCATGGAAGGTGTGGCGTTCAGCCTGCGCGACTCGTTCGCGATCTTCTCCGAGCTGCAGCTGCCGATTACGAACGTCCGCCTCGGCGGCGGCGGCGCGCGCTCCGGGCTCTGGCGTCAGATCCAGGCGGACACTTACGGAATGCCGGTGGACACGCTTGCCGCCGAAGAAGGAGCCGCGTACGGCGCCGCGCTCCTTGCCGGCGTCGGCGCCGGAATCTGGTCCAGCGTCGATGCTGCCTGCGACGCCGTCGTGCGTTCGGCCGGACGCACGGAACCGGACAAGAGCGCCAGCAGCGTCATGGACCGCCATTACGCCGCATTCAGGCGGGTATATCCGGCGCTGCGCGAAATCTATCGACACTAGTCTCACGACGTCGCCCGCAGGCGAGCAGGACCGTTGTACGGACTGGGCGTGACGTGCAGCGAAGCCGCGACCAGGGAGCACAATGGTCCTGCTCGCTTGCGGGCTCCCATGGGGAGCGCGTTTGGATCTACGAGATAGTCTATATTCTGGTGAACTTCTGATGCCTGACGCATACACACCCAAACCCGAAGACAAGTTCTCGTTCGGCTTGTGGACGATCAGCAACCGCGGGCGCGATCCGTTCGGCGACGTCGTCCGCGACGCGCTCCCGCCCGTCGACGCGGTCGCGATGCTCGCGGAGGTCGGCGCATGGGGCGTGAACCTGCACGACAACGACCTCGTCCCGATCGACGCCACCCCCTCCGATCGGGACCGCATCGTCCGCGACTTCAAGGCTGCGTGCGAACGCCACAAGATCGTCGTGCCGATGGCAACCGTGAGCCTGTTCTTCGACCCGATCTTCAAGGACGGCGCGTTCACGGCGAACGACCCGCGCGTCCGTTCGTTCGCGCTGCAGAAGACGATGCGCGCGATGGATCTCGGCGCGGAGCTCGGCGCGAAGATCTTCGTCCTCTGGGGTGGGCGCGAGGGTGTCGAGACCGACGCATGCCGGCGTCCTGACGAAGCGGTGAAGCGCCTCAGATATGCGGTCGACTTCCTGTGCGAGTACTCGATCGATCGGAAATACGGCTATCGGTTGGCGCTCGAGGCCAAGCCGAACGAGCCGCGCGGCGACATCTACATGGCGACGACGGGCGCGTACCTCGGGTTCATTCCGACGCTCGCGCATCCGGAGATGGTTGGCGTCAATCCGGAAGTCGCGCACGAGCAGATGGCGGGGTTGAACTTCGTCCACGCGGTCGCGCAGGCATGGGATGCCGGCAAGCTGTACCACATCGACCTCAACGACCAGGTACCGGGACGCTACGATCAGGACTTCCGCTTCGGATCCGCGAATCCCAAGTCGACGTTCTGGCTCGTGAAGTTCCTCGAGGACGTCGGCTACAGCGGGCCGCGGCACTTCGACGCGCACGCGTACCGCACCGAGGATTACGAGGGCGTCAAGGACTTTGCGCGCGGGTGCATGCGGACGTACCTGATCCTGAAGGAAAAGGCGCGGCGCTGGAATGGAGATGCGGAGATCCAGGCGCTGCTGAAGGGGCTCGGCGAGGATGGTGCGCCGCAGGCGTATTCCCCTCAGCGCCGCGACGCGCTGCTCAACGAGACATTCGATCGCGTCTCGATCGCGCGCAAGGGGCTCGCATACGAGAAGCTGGATCAGCTGACGGTGGATTTGCTGCTGGGTGTGCGTTGAACGCGCCCTCGCAGGGCGGCCCTCTCAGGGCCGCCTTGAACCATCGTAGGGCGGCCCTCTCAGGGCCGCCTTGAACCATCGTAGGGCGGCCCTCTCAGGGCTGCCTTCAGTCGTAGGGCGGCCCTCTTAGGGCCGCCTTGACGCGATATGAAACACCTCGCTCAACGGCACCGCGATCGGACTGTCGTCGGGATTCGACGGCATGAGCTCGCGCATGTGGTGCCACCATCGCCGGCACACGTCCGTGGACGCGACGGCCGCCCATCGCTCTTCGCTCTCGACCTCCACATACGCGAACAGATCGTTCGTCGCCGGGTCCAGGAAAATGGAGTACGTGCGGACGCCGTGCTGGAGCAGCGTCTCCTCCAGCTCGGGCCAGATCGGTTGGTGCCGGCTCGCGTATTCCGCCTGGCGGCCGGGATACACGCTCATCCGGAACGCACGCCGCACCATCACCCCTCCCAGGCGTTGATGATCGTCTCGCGCAGATCGAAGCCGAACGCGCGCTCGCTGACGACGACGATCGGCGGCCCCTGCAGACGCTTGTAGACCGACCGCTGAAAACGCCGGTAGGCGTCGCCGACCACGGCGGCGAACGATTCCGCGGTGTGCTTGTCGTAGACCGTCCTCCCTTGCGGATCGGCGACGAACCGCTCGGGGTCGAGCGCACGGTCCGAGAACAGCGCGACCAGCTCGGCTGGACTGCGATGGCGTTCGACCAGCTCGCCGACAATCGGCGACACCACGTAGTAGTCGAAGGGATCGAACTGCCCTTCCGCCAGCTCCGCCGACGGCGCGATCTCGAACGCTTCGTGGGGGATCATCTCGCGGCCATGCCGTTCGTTGGCGTACCGCGCCACGCGGTAGACGTCGACCTTCGAGAGATCCCCAATCAGCGACACGCCCCCGCACATGTCGCCGTACAGCGTCGCGTATCCGAGCGCGATCTCCGTCTCGTTCCCGCACGAGATCAGCAGCGCGCCGGTATCGTTCGACTCCGCCATCATGAGTAGCCCGCGGATGCGCGCGTGCAGGTTCTCGCGCGTGGCGCCGCAGGCGATCGGGTGCGCGTACGATTCGAACACGCGGCGGACTTCCTCGTCGATCTCCTGAATCGGGATGATGCCGTACTTCACGCCGAACGCCGCCGCAACGCGCGCCGCAATCGACCTCGTCGTCTCCGTGTTGAAGCGTGACGGCAGGTTGAACGCGGCGACGTTCGCCGCCCCGAGCGCGTCCGCCGCGATCGCCAGCGCGAGCGCCGAATCGATGCCGCCCGAGATCGGCACGATCGCGCGGCGGAAGCCTGTCTTTCGCGTGTACTCCCGCAGCGCCATCACCAACCCCTCGTAGATCTCGCGCTCGCGATCGCAGGGGGGCAACGGAATGGACGCATCCGATTCGAGATCGACGACGAGCAGCGCCTCCTCGAACTGCGGCCCGATCGCGACGAGGCGTCCGTCGGCGCTGTAGACGAGGCTCTCGCCGTCGAACGGGATGATGTTCTTGCCGTTGTCCGCCGCGCCCGCGGTGTTCACGTAGACGAGCGGCGTGTGCAGCTGTTCGACGTGGCGTCGGATGAGCGCGTCCCGCTCTGCGCGCTTGCCGGGATAGAACGGCGATGCGTTCAGGTTGAGGAGGACTTGCGCCCCCTTCGACGTCAGCTCGGGCAGCGGCTTGACGGAGTAGAACTGGTCCCAGAGGTCTTCGCAGATTGACACGCCCAGCGGCACGGTCCCGCCCGGCGCCGGAATGGTGACAGGCTCGCGCCGTTCGCCTGGCGTGAAGAAGCGCTTGTCGTCGAAGTAGCGGTAGTTCGGCAGCAACGACTTCCGCGCGCGCTGGAGCACGCGGCCGTCGCGCACGACGGCAGCCGCGTTGTACTTGCGGACGCTCCCGTTCTCGTTGCGCGCCTCCGGATCGTGATCGATGAAGCCGACGACGGCGGTGATTCCTTTTGCGGCGCGGGCGATCTCCTGCATCGCGCGCTCGTTGGCGGTCAGGAATTGGTGGTTTTCGACGAGGTCACCGATGCAGTAGCCCGGAAGCGCCATCTCCGGCATGACGACGAGGTCGGCGCGCTTTCGTGTCGCCTCGCCGATCGCGGCAACGATTCGGCCGCAGTTGCCGCGGATGTCCCCGCTCGTCGGATTCAGTTGTGCGAGCGCAATGCGCATCTTCATTCGATGTTACCGCAGGGGGATGCCGCGAACGGCACCCGCCGCCGTATGGCGCGCGCACGCGTCGTGTCGCGCGGACGGACATCCACCGCCGGGCCGCCGTCTTCCGCACGGCGGGCCCGCCGTGTACGGATCGCGCCGCCGCTGCGTTCGGGCGAGCCCACTCCGCGAGCCGCCAGCGTGTGGCGTGGACGGGCATCCGCCGCCGGGCCGCCGTCTTCCGCACGGCGGGCCGCCGTTGCGTTCGGTCGAGCCCGCTCCGCGAGCCGCGGAAGCGTTCGCATGTCATGGCTTCGGACGCCCTCTGGCGCGGACGGGCATCCGGCCCGTCGCCGGATGCCCGTCCACGCCATTCGCACGAAACAGCAGCGGCCCCGCTCCCTCAGCGCCTTCAAACGGGGGCAGGCGGACGATGCTCGTCCGCGGCACGCGCTCTGACGGCGTCGGCGATCGGGCGGCGAGGGCCCGTAGTGGGTCATCGCGACCTTGCATCCGACGCGCCTTCCGTCGACCTGAAGGCCGCGGCTGGTGTCCGGATCGCGGCGACCTACGAGACGGGTGACGCGCGACAGAAGTAAAACGGCGTCGGAGTGCGCACCGGGCGGCTCGGCGGGAGACGCGAGCCGGATACCAGACGCGGCGAGCACACCGTGAACCAGAGCGGACATTGCGCCGGCGCCGCCCTCCGGGACGAGACTCACGACCGCGCAATGCAGTATCGTGCTCCGCACGATGAGCGCGTCAGAGAGCCAACAGGCGTATGCACTGGCCAGAGAGCGATATGCCAGCCTCGGCGTCGACACCGACGGGGCAATGAAGCAACTCGCCCGCATTCCGATTTCGCTGCACTGCTGGCAGGGTGACGATGTCGGCGGGTTCGAAAGGCTGGGGACGGGCCTCGGCGGCGGACTGGCGGCGACCGGGAACTACCCGGGCAAGGCGCGCACGCCGGACGAGCTGCGCAGCGACGCTGCGAAGGCGCTCTCGCTGCTTCCCGGCCGTCATCGCTTCAATCTGCACGCGTTCTACGGCGAGTTCGGCGGCCGCACGGTCGATCGCGACGAGATCGCGCCCGAGCACTTTGCGGGATGGATCGACTGGGCGAAGTCGATCGGCATCGGACTCGACTTCAACCCAACTTTCTTCTCACATCCAAAGGCGGACGCGAACTTCACGCTCTCCCATCCCGATCGATCGGTTCGCGAGTTCTGGATTCGCCACGGCGCCGCATGCCGGCGCATCGGCGAGGCGTTCGGCCGTGCGCAGGGCACTCCGTGCGTGACCAACGTCTGGATTCCCGACGGCATGAAGGACACGCCGGTGGACCGCGTCGGCCCGCGCCAGCGGCTCCTCGAATCGCTCGACGCGATCTTCGAAGACTCGATCGACCGGCGGTTCAATCTGGACGCCGTCGAAGGGAAGCTATTCGGCATCGGCGTCGAGAGCTACACGGTGGGATCGCACGAGTTCTATTTCGGGTACGCCCTGTCGCGGCACAAGCTGTTCACGCTGGACACGGGGCATTACCACCCCACCGAAACCATCACCGACAAGATCAGCTCGATCTTCCCTTTCCTGCCCGAACTGCTGCTGCACGTCAGCCGCGGCGTCCGCTGGGACAGCGATCACGTCGTCCTTCTCGACGACGGGCTGGAGGCGATTGCGCAGGAGCTCGTCCGTGGCGACTTTCTCTCGCGCACGCACATCGGCCTCGACTACTTCGACGCCAGCATCAATCGCGTCGCTGCGTGGACGATCGGCGCGCGCAACATGCTCAAGGCGCTCCTGAAGGCGCTGCTCGAGCCCATTCGCACCTTGCGCGCGTACGAAGCGGACGGCGATTACACGGCCCGGCTCGCGCTGCTCGAAGACGCCAAGACGCTGCCGTTCGGCGCGGTGTGGGAGTGGTACTGCGAGACGCAGAACGTTCCGTCCGGGGGCACGTGGCTGTCACAGGTGAAGGAGTACGAACGCCACGTGCTGGCGCTGCGCACATGACCAGGGATCCCTCGCGCCGCTGGGTGTTCATCACCCTGCTGTCAACGGCGACCTTCATCAACTATCTCGACCGCGGCAGCCTCTCGGTCGCGCTGCCCTTCATCAGCCGCGATCTGCATCTCGGCCCCGTCCAGCAGGGGCTCGCGCTCTCGAGCTTCTTCTGGGCGTACGCGCTGATGCAGATCCCGATGGGGTGGATCGTCGATCGATTCGACATCCGGCGCGTCTACGCGGCGGCCTTCGTCCTGTGGTCGTTGTCGGCTGCGGGCACAGGCCTCGCACGCGGACTCGGTGATCTCCTCTTTTTCAGGATCCTGCTCGGCCTCGGAGAATCCGTCTATCTGCCCGGCGGCATGAAGGTCGTGAGCCTGCACTTCCGCGCGCACGAGAGCGCCTGGCCCGCAGGCCTGTTCGATCTCGGCGCGAAGATCGGGCTCGCGCTCGGCACCACTATCGACGTCTGGCTGCTCGTCGAGTTCGGGTGGCGCAGCCTCTTCTTCCGCACCGGTCTCGCCGGCCTGCTCTGGGTCATTCCCTGGCTCATGCTGTACCCCTCGTCACCCGCGGGGAGGACGGAGCACGCGCGCGTGGACTGGGGCAGTCTCGTGCGAAATCGCGCCCTGCTGGCGATGTCCCTGGGGTTCTTCTGTTGGGATTATTTCTGGTACTTCATCATCTCGTGGCTGCCAAGCTATCTCTATAACGTGCGCCACGTGGGGATGACGCGCATCGCCATCTTCGGCGCGCTGCCGTACCTCATTTTCGCCGCCGGCGAGGGGTTCGGCGCGTGGGGCGCCGAGGCGCTCGTTCGCCGCGGCGCGGACCTCTCGCGCGTCACGAAGGGGTTCATTGCCGCGGGCTTCGCGATCGGGATCCTTGTCGTCCCCGCGGCGCTCGCCGAGTCACCCGCCGTCTCGATCACGTTCCTGATGCTGGCCGCGTTCTCGGGCATCGCGTGCGGCAACATGCTCGCGGTGCCTCGCATCTGTGCTCCGGACGAGGAGGTCGCGCTGTGGACGGGCGTGCAGAACTTCGCCGGCAACATCGGCGGCGTTATCGCGCCGGCGGCAACCGGCTTCGCGATCGCGTGGACGGGATCCTACGTGTCCTCGTTTCTCGTCGTCGGCGCCGTCCTCGTCGTCGGCATCGTCGCGTACGTGTTCATGCTGCCGTCACTGACGGTTGCGGCGCGCGCGCAGGGCGCACCCGTCGCGCACCCGTAGGCCGGGTCTCTTAGACCCGGCATTCCAGACGCGCCATTTCGACTGCGATCGCCGGTCATCTCATATACTTCGCATTGGGCGGACCTGAGAGGTCCGTCCTACAGGACCGCATTTGGCGGCCCTGAGAGGTCCGCCCTACAGAAACCGCAGGAGGACACGGAATGCGCAGTGTGGGTGCCCTTACGGCAGCAATCGCGCTGACGTTGACAACGACGGCCAGCATGCAGACGACGACGTCGGCGCTGAAGGATGCGGCGACGGCGATGGGTGCGGCGGACGTCACGACGCTCCAGTTCACCGGCTCGGGCCGCATGTTCACCGTCGGGCAGCCGCCATCGGCGCACGAGCCATGGCCGCCCGTGGAGCTCAGAAGCTACACGGCGTCGATCGACTACGGGTCGGGGAGCATGCGCGTCGAGATGCTGCGCTTCATGGGACCCGTGATGCCGCGCGGCGGCGGCGCGCCGTTCACGGGCGAACAGCGGCAGGTGCAGGTCGTCAGCGGCACGAGCGCGTGGAACGTGCCGCAGATGCCGCCCGGCGGAGGGGCGGCCCAGGCGCAGCCCGCGGCGGCAGCCGTCCCGGAACGCATGCAGCTGCTCTGGTCGACGCCGCACGGCTTCGTCAAGGCCGCGATGGACAACAAGGCGACGACCCGTGCCGCCGGCAGCGGGACCGAAGTGAGCTTCTCCGTGAACGGACGGAAGTTCGTGGGGACGATCGACAAGGCGCACCATGTCGAGCGCGTCCGGACCTGGATTGCCAACGACGTTCTCGGCGACATGCCCGTCGAGGTCGCGTACTCCGGCTACAAGGACTTCGGCGGCGTTCAGTTTCCAGCGCGCATCGTACAGACGCAGGGCGGCTATCCGGCGCTCGATCTGACCATCAGCGAGGTCAAGAAGAATCCGACGGTCGATATCAGCGTTCCGGACAACGTGCGCTCCGCGGCGGCTCCGGCTGCGCCGACCGTTCAATCGACGAAGCTTGCCGATGGCGTCTTCTACCTGACCGGTGGCTCGCACCACAGCATGGCCGTCGACATGGGCGACCACATCGTCGTCCTCGAGGCGCCGCTGAACGAAGCGCGATCGGAAGCGGTGATCGCGGAAACGAAGAAGGTCATTCCGAACAAGCCGATCCGGTACGTCGTGAACACGCACGTCCATTTCGACCACTCCGGCGGGCTGCGCACGTACGTGGATGAAGGCGCAACGGTCGTGACGCATCAGGCGAACCAGGCGTTCTACCAGAAGGCGTGGTCGGCGCCGCGGACGCTGAATCCGGATCGGCTGTCGAAGTCGAACAAGACGGCGAAATTCACGACCGTGACCGACAAGCGCGTGCTGACCGGCGCGGGCGGCCGCACGATCGAGCTGCATTTGATCAAAGGCAACCCGCACAACGCGGAACTGCTGATGGCATGGCTGCCGGACGACAAAATTCTGTTCCAGTCGGACATGTTCCAGCCGCTGAACCCGAACCAGGCCGTGCCGCCGCCGTCTCCGACGCTGACGAATTTCTACGAGAACATGACGCGGCTGAACATCAAGCCGGAGCAGATCCCCGGCGGACACGGGAGCCGCGCCGGAACGATGGCGGATCTGAACAAGGCGCTCGGGAAGACGGCGCAGCAGTAGCTTGTGAGCGCCGCGACATGTAAGTGCGTGGTGGGTCCTGTCCGCGAACAGCCCCACTTCGTGCTCGCCGCCAAAAAAGACTGCAACGGGGAGGCGGCTGCGCCCGAAGCGGGGCGCCCGTTCGGGGCCACCCACATGCGCCTGACATGAGACGACGAGTCAACTGCTTACACGCGCGTGTTCGACTTCTGCTCATGGTCGCGGCAGTCTCGATCGGAGCTGCCGCGTGCGGCTTCTACGTGGGTTCATCAGACACTGGCGGACGCTTCGCATCCGACCTCGCGTTTCTCAGACAGCACACGAACGTCGTCGTGCTGACCGATGGGACGGCGCAGGTGGCGGTCGCGCCGCAGTATCAAGGGCGCGTGATGACGAGCACGACGGGCGGCGTCGACGCGCCGAGCTTCGGCTGGATCGGGCGCGACACGATCGCGTCCGACAAGCGCCAGCCGCACATGAACGTGTTCGGCGGCGAAGACCGCTTCTGGCTCGGGCCGGAAGGCGGCCAGTACGCGCTCTATTTCAAGAAAGGCGATCCGTTCGATCTCGATCACTGGCAGGT
The DNA here is from genome assembly GCA_046735335.1 of Acidobacteriota bacterium. Classification (GTDB taxonomy): domain Bacteria; phylum Acidobacteriota; class Vicinamibacteria; order Vicinamibacterales; family 2-12-FULL-66-21; genus JBKPQB01. Next base: position 17,972 of record JBKPTE010000094.1, read on the forward strand.
GCCGGAGGCGTTCGATTGGGGCGCCTGGGACACGACGGAGACCTCGCCGACGTCGGTTGGCTTCCGGAAACGGGTGGCCCTGACCAACTACTCAGGCACACCGTTCCAGCTCGACGTCGATCGCACCGTGCGGTTGTTGAGCGCCGCGGAAATCGCGACGCATTTGAACGAAGCCCCGGCGCCTGGCGTGCGCGCCGTGGCGTTCGAATCGCAGAACACCGTGACGAACACGGGGGACTCGGCGTGGAAGTCTGATTCCGGCCTGGTGTCGGTGTGGATTCTCGGCATGTTCACGCCGTCGCCGTCGATGACGATCGTGCTGCCCTACGCGGGTGGCACGTCAGGGTCCGAACCGGTGGTGAACGACAAGTATTTTGGGAAGGTTCCACCTGACCGACTGAAGATCGCCGATTCAGCGGTGCTTTTCAAAGCGGACGGACAGTATCGCGCGAAGATCGGCCTGCCGCCCTCACGCGCGACGTCGGCCGCGGGCAGCTACGACGCGGCCAATCACGTCCTCACGATCGTGCAGTACACGCGCCCCGCAGACGCAACGCGATACGTGAACTCGATGTGGGAAATGCAGCGCGAGCCGTACAAAGGTGACGTGCTCAACAGCTACAACGACGGACCGCCCGGGCCCGGCAAGGCGCCCCTCGGGCCGTTCTGCGAGATCGAGTCCTCGTCGCCGGCGCTGGAACTGGCGCCGGGCAAGCGCTACACGCACGTCCACCGCACGATCCATCTCGTCGGACCCGAGGCCGATCTCGATCGCATCGCGCGCAGCGTGCTGAAGATTTCGCTCGCGGAGGTGACGGCGGCGTTCGGCACCGCACGGTAGGGCCCTCGTCCAATTCGGCAGCGGCAGGCCTGCCTCCCTGCAGTACGGAGTGGCTCCCTGCTGCGTTCGGGCGAGCCGGCTCCGCGAGCGTGCCTCGCCCAGAATTGGGGCACTGGCGGCCGGCGGCGGAGCCGGCCGGGGCGCTCAGGCCGCATTACAAACCTGCTCGCGTCCCCTCACTCCTGCAATCCACGGAGCCCGCAGCACCAGATCGGGCGCGAAAACATTCGGGAATCGCGCAGCTCTCTGGCACACCTCTTGACGATGGGGGTGAACGAGACCCATGCTCTTCCTCCTCGTCATCGGCGCCATCGGCGCCTACATCTTCTTCAAGGTCATGACGCGCGAGGAGCGCCAGGCGGCGCTCGCGCCGGTGCTCGCGATGCTCCTCGAGGCGAAGGGAGCGGCCGACCGGCGACGTACCGCTCCGGATCCGTTCCGGGACGCGTTGCACGTCCGCATGCGCTGGCCGATCGTCGTGCCTGCGCTGGTGCTGCTCAACGTCCTCACCTTCGTTCTCATCGCGTTCGGGCAGGGTGCGTTGAACGATCCAGAAACGCTCGTCTCCTGGGGCGCCAGCATCGCGCCGCGGACGACGAACGGCGAGTGGTGGCGCTGTCTCTTATACACATCTCCGAGC
>JBKPTE010000095.1:0-15230 GCA_046735335.1 Acidobacteriota bacterium
GCTGAGGCCGGAGCGGCCGCCGTGCCGCCTGGCGGGGCCCCCGCGGCCGTGCCTCCGCTTCCTGGCGCACAGCCGCAGGCCGGCGCTGCTCCGGCGCAAGGGGCGCAGCCGTCAGCCACGCCGACGACGACCCCCGCGCAGATCATCGTGTCGCCGCCGGGCACGACGTTCCAGGTGGCCGGCGGACCGTACACGATGCCGGTGTCGATCAACAACGCGTCGCGCATTTCCGTGCTGACGCTGACGATCACGTACAACCCCGCCGTGCTTCGCGTGCGCACCGTCCAGGACGGCACGTTCATGCGGCAGGGCGGGATCACCTCGTCATTCACGCCGCGCATCGACAACGCGGCCGGACGCGTGGACATCGCGATGTCGCGAGCCGGAGACCAGACGGGCGCTTCGGGGGCGGGGCTCCTCGCCGCGCTCCTGTTCGACGCCGTCGCGCCGGGCAACGCGATCGTCAGCGTCAGCGGCGTCGCCAATGCGCCGGACGGCACGCCGCTCCAGCTCGCGTTTTCGCCGGTGACGGTGACGGTGAGATAGACGCGATGACGCGCCGAGGGGATCGAGGATTCACGTTCGTCGAGTTGCTGGTCGTCGCGACGATCATGCTGATCCTCGCGTCGGCGATCATGCCGCTCGCGCGCGTCACCGTGCAGCGCCAGCGCGAGGTGGAGCTGCGGCGCGACCTGCGCGAGATCCGCACCGCGATCGACAAGTTCAAGGACGCCGCGGATGCCGGGCTCATCGCGCCGATGGACCTTCAGGCAGGCAGCGAGAACTATCCGCCGAGCCTCGAGATTCTCGTCACGGGCGTTACCGTCAACAACGATCAGACGGGGCGCAAGCTGAAGTTCCTGCGACGTATCCCCGAGGATCCCATGACGAATTCGAAGGATTGGGGCATGCGCTCGTACACCGACCGGCCGGACTCCACGTCGTGGGGCGGCAGCAACGTGTACGACGTCTATACCAGGTCCGACGGGAAGGCGCTCGACGGAACGAAGTACAAAGACTGGTAATGTGATGTCGAACCTGGAATCGGGAATGAATATCGCGCAACTGAAGTTGCGCGCTGCGACAAGGCGCGCGGGCGTGCCGCGCCGACTTGTCCGACCTAGCGCGCAGCGCGAAGGTGGAAGCGGCGGAGCCGCGGAGGCGGGTTTCACGCTCATCGAGCTCCTCGTCGTGATCTCCCTGATCACGATCCTCGCGACGATGGGGCTGGTGCAGTACAAGAACTCGATCGTGCGGACGCAGGAAGCGGTGCTGAAGACCGATCTGTTCCGCATGCGCGACGCGATCGATCAGTACTACGCGGACAAGGGGAAGTACCCGTCGGGGCTCGACACACTCGTCAGCGACGGCTATCTGAGGAAGGTGCCCGAGGATCCGATCACCAAGTCGTCAGACACCTGGCAGACGGTTCCCGCCGAAGCCGACCCCAACAACCCGAGCGCCGAGCCTGGAATCTACGACGTCAAGAGCGGCGCTCCGGGCAGCGCGCTGGACGGCTCGAACTACGCCGACTGGTAAGGCGTTACTGCACGTTCGTCGGCTGTCTCGCCGCACGGGGACGCGTAGGAGCATCGATGCCATGACTGACTGGTTCGCCCGCCCTGTGCTTCACGTGTCGTGCGTCGAGACTTCGCTGCGCTTCTATGTGGATCGGCTCGGATTCACTGTCCCTTGGCGCGCCGAGGACGAGCACGGCCGGGCGGGCGTCGCCCAGGTCGACCGCCAGGGCTGCGCCCTTATCCTCGCCGAGCAATGGCCGGAGAAAGTCGGCAAGGGTCTGATGTTCATTTCCTTGAACGTCGAGCCCGAGACGCGCGAGACCGCAGTCGCGGCGCTCGACGCGTTGCGCGACGAGCTCCAAGCCCGCGGCGTTCCAGTCATGGACGGCCACTGGGGCTACAGGCTGCTGGTCGTCGAGGATCTCGACGGCAACCAGCTTTTCTTCAACTATCCCAACGAACCTCAGACCAAGGGCGAAGGTCTGGTAATCGGGAAAGCGACGTAGCGAGAGGGCGTGCCTCGACGGATACGTCGAACCTGCGGAGGCCCACCGCTCGCGCCGAAAGAGAAAAAGCCGCTGCCGGCGAGCGGCCGACAGCGGCTCACTATTCCCGAACTCCGGAACGTCTCAGGGCTTCACGTCGACCGACGTCTGGCCCTGCCCCGACGGTCCGACCGCCTGCACGACGGTAACGCGAATCACTCTCGTACCCACGCTCGGGTAGGACTTCGTAATCTGCGGGCTCGTCGTCGTGGCGGTGGTGCCGTCGCCGAAGTCCCACTGATACGCGGTGATCGTCGACGTCGCGCCGCTGACGGTCGCCGTCAGCGTGAAGATCTGGTTCACACTCGGCGTCGTGTTCGACGCGGTCACGATGACCGCGGGCGGCTGTCCTGGCAGTACGGTAATCGACGTCGCGACGGACTCCGAGAACCCGGTGGCATCGTTCGCCGTCGCTTCCACGGTATAGGTCCCCTCGGTGAGATAGGTGTGCGAAATCGTCGTGGAGGCGCTCAGCGCACCGAAGTGCTGGGTCGACCCGTCACCCCAGTTCACCACGACATCTCGAATGTTCGACGTATTGCTGACGCCGATGGTGAAGGTTGCCGGCTGTCCCGCAGACACGGGTGTTGTCGGCGCGGAAAGCGTGATCCCCGTTCGCGGATTGAGATTGACGACGACATTGGCCGTTTTTCCGCCGACATTCGCCGTCACGGTCGCTTTCGCCGACGTCGTCAATGTGGTGGTTGCAACACCCGTATCGTCGGTCGTCGCCGTAGGCGGCGACACCGTGCCGGCATCTGTAGTGAATGTCACGGGGGCCCCGGTGACGGGAGCGCCGGACGCGTTCTCGACACGTGCGGTAATCGTCGCCGTGCCGCCCGACGGGCTGATCGGATTCGGCGTCGCGGTCACGAGGACGTGATCCGCCGCTGCGCTTCCAATCTTGACCTGAACGGTGTTGCTCGTCGCGCCCCCGGAGAACGCGGTCACCGTCGCAGTGCCGCCCTGCGACCCGGTGATGAGCTTCACCGTGACCTGTCCGTTGTGCGTGCGCGCTTCCTGCGGCTCAATCCGGCCGATCGTCGTCGTAAAGGAGATGACCGTGCCATTCTGCACCGGCGTGCCCGCTCCCGATCGTCCCGTCGTCGTGCCCGTGCCGGTGCCCGTCCCGGTCGACGGCGCCTGGCCGTTCTCGATCGCCGTGGCGATGATGTCGATGGAGCTGTTGGGCGGCGCCGTGTCGTTGGGCGTGATCAGCGTGATGACGGTGCCCGTCGGCGCGAGCAGCGGAACTTTGTCGCAGCTCGCCACGCCGAGCGGGATGGCGAGGGCCAGGAGCGCGACGGCAGTGGTGATGAGAAGGTCGTCGCGACGGACGCGTGTTATCATCAGAAGCGCTAAAGATAATACTCTCATGGATTTACACGGTCAAGAGCGGCGCGCACGCGCCGAACGCGGCTACGCGATGGCCGCGCTCCTCGTGATGGTGGCCGTGCTGACGGTGCTCATGTCGGCCGCGATGCCGGTCTGGCGGCGCGAAGCGCAGCGTGAGAAGGAAGAGGAGCTGGTGTTTCGGGGCCTGCAGTACGTGCGCGCGATTCGCCTCTATCAGGCGAAGACGCAGACGCTGCCGCCGAGTATCGACGTCCTCGTGCAGCAGCGCTTCTTGCGGAAGAAATACAAAGATCCGATCACGAACGACGACTTCGTCGCGATCAGCGCCGCGGGCGGAGCAGCCGGCGCCATCGGTCAGGCGACGCAGCAGGCGCCCGGAGTGTCGGGCGGACGAAGCGCGTTCGGGCCCGTGCAGCAGCCGGGCGTGAACGCCGGCGCACAGGGGCCGATCATCGGCGGCATCATCGGGGTCGTGAGCAAGAGCAAGGCGGAATCGGTCCGCATCTACCAGGGACGCACGCACTACAACGAGTGGCAGTTCGTGTTCGTCAACGTGAATCCGGGCATCGGACCGGGCGGCCGCGGCGTTCCCGGCGGCCCTGGCGGGCGCGGCCAGCCCGGAGAAGGCGGACGCGGACGAGGTGGACGCGGCGGACGGGGTGGATTTGGCGGTGAAGGAGGCCCGGGCCGCGGGCGGCAAGGACCTGGCCGCGGGCTCGGTCCAATCGGACCCGGCGGCGAAGGCCGCGGACAGTTCCCGGTCGTCCGTCCACCAGGGGGCCGCGGCGGTGGCGACTGAAGGCATTACCCTCGTTAGGACGGTGCGATGGGAGCGGCGGTTGGAGGGCCCGCGTCCGCGCAACTAGAGTTGCGCGCTACGGGTTCGATTGCAGCGCGCCCACGATCTCGTCGTGCACGCGCGGGCGCACCGCGCGAATCGCGTTGTTGTCGCGAGCCGGATGGACGCGATTGGTGAGGAACACTACATAGAGGTCCTGTTCCGGATCCACCACGAGCGACGTCCCCGTGAACCCCGTGTGTCCGATCGCGCGGGTCGACACGCGCGTGCCGTATGACGCGGACCGAGACGCGATCTCCCATCCGAGTGCGCGTGAACTGCCGGGCACATCGCTTCGCTGGATGAACGCCGCAAGCGTCGCCGGCTTCGCGAGCGTCCCCAAACCATTCAGATTCGCGAGCATCGCCCGCGCGAAGGCGCCAACGGCGATCGCGGATCCAAAGAGACCCGTGTGACCGGCGGCGCCGCCGAGCGTCCACGCGTTCTCGTCGTGCACCTCTCCCTGCAGCAGGCGTCCGCGCCAGAGATCCAGCTCCGTCGGCGCGGTGCGGTCGCGCCACTCGCGCGGCGGGGTGAATCGGAGATCCTCGAGATCGATCTCCCGTGCGACCCCTTCGAACTGTTCCGCGAGCGAACGTCCGTTGACGTCCTCCAGGATGAAACCGAGCAGCATGAATCCGAGATCGCTGTAGATCGATTGCGTGCGGGGCGCATACTCGAGCGGCAGGGTGCAGATGGCGCGCTCGAACTCCTGCCGTCCGCGATGATCGCGGAAGAAGGGCAGGTAGGTGGTGAGACCTGACGCGTGCTCGAGCAGATCGCGAATGCTCACCGACGCGCGGTCGCGGCCACGCCAGTCCTTCAACAAGTCGGCGACGCGTCCGTCGATCGACAGCCGGCCGGCATCGACGGCACGCATGACGAGCGTGGTCGTGGCAATGGGCTTCGTGATCGATGCGAGATCGAAGATCGTTCGATCGGTCGCGACGGGCGCGTCCGGCAGGTAGGCAAGGCGTCCGAAGGCGTGACGCCAGAGCGGCCCGTTCCGACGGCCCGCTTCGATGACCGCGCAGGGGAACGCGTGTGCGGCGATCCCGTTTTCGATTAGCGCTGCGGTTTGCGTACGCCCGCCTTCGCGCTCCGCGCTTCGGCGCGGGAAGCTCAGCTTCAGCGCGAGCTGGTTTCCGTCGCGCGCGCAAAGCCGAACGCGCCGCGGCTCACCGCGTCCAGATAATCGGATGACGCGCCCTTGGCGCCCGCGACGCTGTCGTACGAGAAGAGGACGAAGCCGGCGGCGCCGAGGCGGCGCGCCGTCTGGATGTTCTCGATCGTCTGTTCGGGCTTCAGCCGATACGCGCCGATGCCCGCCCACACGATCGAGCCGGACGCGACGTCACGCACCTGCGCGATCTGCTGCGCGAAGCGGGCGGGCTCGGGCGCATACGCCATGGGACAGATCGCATCGACGAGTTTTCGCTCGACCCAGCTTCGCCAATCCTGGAGCCGGACGTCGTAGGCCTCCTGCGGATCGGGCGCTGCGGCCACACTGAAGACGGCGTCGGGCTTCACCGTCTTGACAGCGTTCCGCACCCGGACCAGCAGCGCCGAGAGCTGCGCGCGTCTGAACGTCTTCCATTGATCGGGAAACCGATCGGGATACGCGAACAGGTCGACGGCTTCCTCGCCGTCCAGCTCACGGCGCAGGGAGGGCGTGAGCGCCGGCCGGACGGATGCGCGGAACGCCGCGATGGCGAACCGGCTGTAGTCGAACTGATCGTTGGGATAGCGGATGTAATCGAGGTGGATGCCGTCGAGCGCATACCGCCGCGCAATGTCGGTGACGACGGTCTGCGCGTAGGTAGCGGCAGCGGGCTGCAGCGGCGACGCGTACAGCCCTTCGACCTTCTCCTGCTGGCCGCGCGTCCATCGCGCGATCTTGCCGACGTAGCCAGGGTTCGCCGGATCGATCTTCGCCACGTCCTGCGCGATTTCGCGCGGCACCATCAGCCATTCCGGGTGGCGGTAGACGACGTGGTCCCGCGCGATCGGGAGCTCCACGGCGCTGGACACGAGGTTGACGTTGATCCAGGCGTGGACGCGCAGGCCGACGCGGTGCGCCTCGCCGATGACCGTCGCGAGCGGATCGAACGAGGAGGGTTGACGCGCAAGATCGGACGCACGAGGCTCGAGCTCGCTCTGGTAGTACGCGTCCCCTCGCCCGCGCACCTGTACCAGCAACGTGTTGAATCCGTGGTCGTGGGCCGTTCGCACGAGCCCCTCGATGCTCGCGGGCGTCGTCAGCGACGTGCGGAGGACCCAAAGGGCCCGGACTTCTTCTGGACTTCCGCCTGAAGGCGGAAGCCATGTGTCCGCGGCGAAGCTCGCGGCAGGCGTTCGCGTCTGCAGCGCGCATACACCGATGATCAGCGGCAGCGCCGCACAAGCGCGCCGGGCCCACCGAGATGCTGCGCCGAGATGCATAGAAAACGACTGACTGTAGCAGTCGATCGACGGAGTGTCAACGAATCCGCGCAGAGATCGCATAGACTTTCATGCGCGGACAGCACGAGCGTCCCCACCTCTCAACCAGCGGCATGCTTCACGTATTGGGAATAGATGCGGGCGGCACGAAAACCGTGTGTCAGCTCGCAGACGAGCGCGGTGAAGTCCTCGCCGAAACGCGAGGTCCCGGCGCGAACCTGCAGGCCGTGGGCGAGCTGGAGGTCGAAAAGGTCCTGCACGACGTGATGCAGGACGCGATCGGCGATCGCGACATCGTGCCCGCGGCGATCTGTCTCGGGATCGCCGGCGTCGACCGTCCGGAGGACGGCCGCGTCGTGCGCGGCATCATGAAACGCATCGGCGCGAAAGCGCGCGTGCTCGTCGTCAACGACGCGCTCGTCGCGCTCGAGGCCGGCGCCCCGGGCGAACCGGGGGTCGTCGTGATCGCGGGGACCGGCTCCATCGCGTACGGCCGCAACGCACGCCACGAGGCCGCGCGCGCGGGCGGCTGGGGGTTCGTCCTGGGCGACGAGGGCAGCGGGTACTGGATTGGACGCGCAGCGCTGCGCGCCGTCCTGCGCGAGGCAGATCGCAGAGGCCCGCGGACGGGACTCACGCCGCTGCTTCTCGAGCACTACGGCGTCCACCGCGCGCAGGATCTGATCCACGAGGTCTATCAGGAAACGCTGCGTCCCTCGTCCATCGCGGCGCTCGCGCAGTGCGTGCAGCACGCGTTTCGCGCCGGGGATTCGGTCGCGATCGGCATCCTGCGCGGCGCAGCCAACGAGCTCGAGTCCTCGGCGCTCTCGGTCGCGCGGCGCCTCGATCTCGTGTCGACGAGCTTTCCGTTCGTGCTCGGAGGCGGTATGTTCAAGGCATTGCCGTGGCTCCACGAAGAGCTGGAGCGCCGCCTCTCGCTCGCGGCTCCGGGAAGCCGGACGGTGCTGCTGACGGCCGAGCCGGCCGCCGGAGCCGTGCGGCTCGCGCTGACCGAAGCGCTGACGGGGGCACGCATTCCCGATTACAAGGTGGACTGAGCCGTCCGTGATTTCCGACGCACCTGTGTCCTCGCCCCGCATCAGCACGTTTCAAGACGAGCGAGTCCTGGCGCGGACGCTGGCAGCGCGCCTCGCGGCGCAGCTCCGCGACGATCCACGCCTCGTGCTGGGTCTCCCGACGGGACGGACCCCCATCCGCCTGTATCACGAGCTCGTGACGCTCTTCCGCCGCGGGCAGGTGGATTTCTCGCAGGCGACGACGTTCAACCTGGACGAGTTCGTCGGGGTCGAATCCGATGACCCGGGCAGCTACCGGACGTTCATGGAGCAGCACCTGTTCTCGCACGTGAACCTCTCGCCTGATCGCATTCACTTCCTGAACGGATCGGCAACGGACCTCGACGCCGAATGCCGGCGCTACGAAGCGGAGATCGAGGGCGTCGGCGGCATCGATCTGCAGATTCTGGGGATCGGCACGAACGGACACGTCGGGTTCAACGAGCCGGCGAAGGCGCTCGCCGCGCGCACGCACCACATCGCGCTCAAGAGCGAGACGCGGCGCAACAACGCGGGGCTGTTCGGCGGGGACGTGGATCGCGTGCCGCGGGAGGCGCTGTCGATGGGCATGGCGACCATCATGCACGCGCGGTCGATCGTGCTGCTCGCAACGGGGAAGTCGAAGGCGCGCTGCATCGAACGGCTCGTCGACGGGCCGATTACGCCGAAGCTGCCGGCGTCCTTCCTGCAGCTGCACCGCGACGTGGAATTGATGCTGGACGCCGCCGCTGCGACGAGTCTTTCATCGCGCGCGTCGTAGCGCGCAACTTCAGTTGGGCGCCACTCAGCGCGACCCCAATAACTCCCGCAAACGCGGCTCGATATCCTCGCCAATCGCGTCGCGGACGGAGTCGTCCGCGCTGCGCAGCCGTTTGATCGCCTGCGGGCGGGTGAGTCCGGTCTTCTCCATCACGATCGCAGCCTTCACGTTCCAGCGCGCCCGCTTGAGCAGCGCATCGGCCCGCTCGTACTCGAGGCCCGTCACGACCCCGAGAATACGGCGCGCGCGATCCTTCAGCTTCTCGGATCCGGTCTGCACGTCGACCATCAGGTTTCCGTACGTCTTCCCGACCTTGATCATCGAGATGCTCGTCAGCATGTTCAGCACCATCTTCGTGGCGGTGCCCGCCTTCAGCCGGGTCGACCCGGCGATGACCTCGGGGCCGACCGCGGGCGCGATGATGAGATCGACGAAATTCTGCAGCTCCGATCCGGGCCAGCAGGTGACGAAGATGATTTTGGCGCCCGCCTTGCGCGCGCGCGTCAGCGCGCCGCGGACGAACGGCGTAATGCCGCTCGCCGAGACGCCGATCACGACATCACGGTTGTTCAACCGAAGGCGTCCGATGCTGCGGCCGCCTTCCTCGTAATTGTCCTCGACGCCTTCCTTCGCCTGGAACACGGCGCCCTGGCCGCCGGCCATGATCGCCTGCACCAGCCGGGGAGGCGTGCCGAAGGTCGGCGGGATCTCGGCCGCCTCGACCACGCCGAGACGCCCACTGGTACCGGCCCCGACGAAGACGATGCGGCCCCCCTTCCTGAAGGCCTGCACGATGATCTCGATGCCGTGCGCGATCTTCTCTCGTTCCTTGTGGACGGCCGCGACCACCTTTCGATCCTCGTTCACCATCATGTCGATGATGTCGCGGACGGCCGTCTTGTCGATCGCGAGGCTTGCGGGGTTGATCTGCTCGGTTGGCAGCGATTGCCACTTCGATTGGGTTGCCATTGAGACGTTCCGCTGGCGCGCTCCGGCGCGCACGGGCCAACCGCTTACGTTATCCGCGGGTCCGCCGAGTGTCAAACGGGCCGCGGGCGGCGGACTCACGCGGACTCACGCGGACGACGCGGACAGCGACCGATAATATGAACGCCTGCTGATGAACCCCGCGGTCCTCCATGTCTCGGGAATCTCCAAGCGCTATGGGCGGACGGTGGCGGTCGCGGACGTCTCGTTCGACGTCCGCGAGGGGGAGATCTTCGGGCTGATCGGGCCGAACGGCGCCGGAAAGACGACCACGCTGGAGTGCGCAGAGGGAATTCGCACTCCCGATCGCGGAACGATTCGCGTGCTGGGGCTCGATCCCGTGCGCGAGGCCCGCGCCCTCCAGCCGCGAATCGGCGTGCAGCTTCAGGACGCGCAGCTCCAGAAGCGCATCAAGGTCTGGGAAGCGGTCGATTTGTGGGCATCATTGTATCGGACGAGGATGAGCGGCGCGCGCCTGCTCGAGCAACTGGGGCTCAGCGAGAAGCGCGACGCGTGGTTCATGACGCTCTCCGGCGGACAGAAGCAGCGCCTGTTCATCGCGCTGGCCCTCATCAACGATCCGCAGCTCGTGTTCCTCGACGAATTGACGACAGGGCTGGATCCGCAGGCTCGCCGCGCCATCTGGGATCTCGTGCGCGGCATCCGCGACCGCGGCAAGACCGTCGTGTTGACAACCCATCTCATGGAAGAAGCCGAGCGGCTGTGCGATCGCGTTGCCGTGATCGATCACGGGCGCGTCGTCGACGTGGGCGCACCGTCTGAGCTGGTCGCCCGCCACTGTCCGGAGCGGACGGTCATCCTCGCGACCACCGACCGAGAAGCGGCGGCGAAGCTGCGCGCGGTGCCCGGCGTCGCCGCTGTCTCGGAGGATCACTCCCATCTGACGATCCACGGATCGAACGAGGATCTGATCGCGGGGGTCATCGAATGCGTCGCCGAGCACAGGATTCGCGTCACCGACTTCAGGACCGTGGTCCCGACGCTCGAGGACGTGTTCCTGACGCTCACCGGGCATTCCATTCGGAGTTGAGATGCTGCACGGCTTGTGGAAGCTGACCTGGGTCGAGATCAAGATTTACCTTCGCGAGCCGCTCGGGGTCATCGGCGCGGTCGGCGTCCCCGTGTTCGTGTTCGTCCTGCTCGCGCGTCTGATGCGCGGCGCCCCCCGTGCCGCACCCCCAAGGGTAGAGAGCTTCGCGGCAACGCTCCCGGCGCTCGGGGCAATGCTGATCGCGATCAGCGCCGTGCTCTCGCTCGTCACGATCATTGCGATCTATCGCGAGAGCGGGATCCTGAAGCGGCTTCGCGCGACGCCGCTGCAGCCGCCGACGATTCTGATCGCGCACGTGATCGTCAAGCTGCTGCTGACGGTCGCCACGCTCGTTCTGATGATCCTCGCGGGCTCACGCTCCTATCGGATTCCGCCTGGCGTGCCGCTCGTCGGCTTCACGCTCGCGCTGCTGTTCAGCACGGTCAGCGTGCTGTCGCTCGGGTTCGTAATCGCGAGCATCGTCCGGACGGCGCGGTTCGCGCAGCCTGTCGCGACGGCGATTCTCTATCCGATGCTGGGCCTTTCCGGTTTGTTCATGCCGATCGGATCGATGCCTCCGGCCGCGCGTACCGTCGCGCGCCTGCTTCCGTTGACCTACGCCGCGTCGCTGCTCAAAGGCATCTGGGAGGGGGACGCCTGGGCGGCGCACGCGGTGGACGTCGTGGTGCTCGCCCTGATGTTCGTCGCCTGCACCGCGATTTCTGCGCGGGCGTTCAGGTGGGAGTGATGTCCGCCAATATCGACTCCTACCTCGTGTATCTGCGTGACGTGCGGCGGATGTCGCTGAACACCGTCGAGAGCTACGCGCGGGATCTGGCGGCGCTCGCGTCGTTCGCCGCGGCGCGCGAGCGCGCGGTCGAGTCGCTGGAACGGCCGGAGATCGAAGCGTTCGCGAGGACCCTGATGTCGTCCGGACTTTCGCCGCGATCGACGGCACGCACCATTGCCGGCGTTCGGGGGTTCTATCGCTTTCTCGCCGCCGAGCGGAAGATCGCGAGCGATCCGGCGGAGGACGTGCGCGCGCCGCGCGCCTGGCCAGCGCTCCCGAAGTATCTGGATCTGGACGAAGTCGATCGACTGCTTGCGCAGCCCGAGACGTCGACGCCTCGAGGCGTCCGCGACAAGGCGCTCATCGAGCTGCTCTACGCAACCGGCCTCCGCGTCACGGAGCTCCTCAGCCTCAAGCCCGGAGACATCAACCTGGACGCGGGCTACCTCACGTGCATCGGCAAAGGGGACAAGCAGCGCATCGTGCCGCTCGGCCATGCGGCGGCGGACTGGATATCGCGCTACCTCAAAGACGCACGGCCGCAGCTCCTGAAGACGCGCAAGTCTGCGTGGCTGTTCGTGAACGCGAAAGGGGGCGGCCAGCTCTCCCGTGTCGGGTTCTGGAAGATTCTGAAGGAGTACGGCATCAAAGCGGGCGTGTCGCGAGACCTCAGCCCGCACGTGCTCCGGCACTCGTTCGCGACCCATTTGCTCGAACGGGGCGCGGATCTGCGCGCCATTCAGATGATGCTGGGGCACGCCGATCTCTCGACGACGCAGATCTATACGCACGTTCTGGAGGCGCGGCTCCGGGCGGTGTACGACAAGTACCACCCTCGGAAGTGAATTGGAGGTTGGAGGTTGGTTGTTGGCGGTTGGAAGTCCTGACGTTTTCAGCCGCATTGTGGTACAGTTCAAAGGTTTGGCCATCAGCGGCCCGCGGTGGAGCGGGTTGCCTGCATGCGCGCAAGGAGCACGAGTCGAACATGGTCCGTACCGGTCGTTATCTCTTCACCTCGGAATCGGTCACCGAGGGGCACCCGGACAAGATCGCCGATCAGATTTCCGATTCCATTCTGGACGCCATCCTGGCGCAGGATCCGGTCGGCCGTGTCGCGTGTGAAACGCTCGTCACGACCGGACTCGCCATCATCGCGGGCGAGATCACCACGAACTGCTACGTCGATTTCCCGAAGATCGTCCGGCAGACGATCCGCGACGTCGGCTACACGCGCGCGAAGTACGGCTTCGATGCCGAAACGTGCGCCGTCCTCTCGTCGATCCACGAACAGTCGCCCGACATCGCGCAGGGCGTCGATCCCGGCGGCGCCGGAGACCAGGGCCTGATGTTCGGATACGCGTGCACCGAGACCCCGGAGTTGATGCCGATGCCGATCATGCTCGCGCACAAGCTCGTGAAGGGGCTGTCCTGCGCGCGGCGCGACGGCGTGCTCGATTACCTCCGGCCCGACGGCAAGTCGCAGGTCTCCATCGAATACGAGCACGGCAAGCCCGTTCGCGTCGACACCGTCGTCGTCTCGACCCAGCACAGCTCGACGGTGGAGAACAACACGCTGCGCGACGACATCACCGAGAAGATCGTGAACCGCGTGATTCCGGAAGACATGCGCGATTCGAAGACGCGGATTCTGATCAACCCGACCGGCCGGTTCGTCGTCGGCGGTCCGCACGGCGACGCCGGCGTTACCGGGCGCAAGATCATCGTGGACACCTACGGCGGAGCGGCGCCGCACGGCGGCGGGGCGTTCTCCGGGAAGGATCCGACGAAGGTGGATCGGTCTGCGTGCTACATGGCGCGCTACGTCGCGAAGAACGTTGTCGCGTCCGGGCTCGCCGACCGCTGCATGGTGCAGCTCGCCTACGCAATCGGGGTGGCGGAACCCGTGTCCGTGCTGATCGATACGTTCGGCACGGGCCAGATCGGCGACGATCGGATCAGCGAGCTGGTGCGCGCGCACTTCAAGCTCACCCCGCGCGGCATCATCGAATCGCTCGATCTGCGGCGGCCGATTTACAAGAAGACCGCGGCGTTCGGGCATTTCGGCCGAACGGAGCCGGAATTCACGTGGGAGCGAACCGACAAGGCGGCGGCCCTGAGCGCCGACGCCGGCCGCTGATGCGGTGACCATCCTTCAACGGACGCCTGTCCGCCTCGCCGCGGCAGGCGTCTTCGTCTTTTTTCTCTTCCTCTTTCTTCTTCTCCCTCCGTCGCCCACGCGCCTCGACGCGCGCGGATGGTCCGATCTCGCGTCCCGCACCGTCGCGGGCGCGTACCACGTTCACAGCCGCCGATCCGACGGGGCGGCCGACAAGCGCACCATCGCGCAGGCCGCCGCGCGCGCCGGACTCGCGTTCGTGATCCTGACCGACCACGGCGACGGCACGCGTCCTCCGGATCCGCCCGAGTATCTGGAGGGCGTGTTGTGCGTGGACGCCGTCGAGATCAGCACCGACGAGGGGCACTACGTCGCGCTCGACATGCGCCCATCGCCCTATCCGCTGGGCGGAGCGGCGCAGGCCGTGGTCGAGGACGTCGCGCGGCTCGGCGGCTTCGGGGTGGCGGCGCATCCCGATTCCTTGAAGCCCGAGTTGCGCTGGACGGACCAGTCCGCACCGATCGACGGCATCGAATGGCTCAATGAAGACAGCGAGTGGCGCAACGAATCGCGCGCGAGCCTCGCGCGCGCGGGGCTCGCATATTTCCTCCGTCCCGGTCCGGCGCTCGCGATTCTGCTCGATCGTCCGGCGACGCTCCACCGCTGGGATCGGCTGACGAGGGCGCGGCGCGTCGTCGGGCTCGCGGGAATCGACGCCCACGGCGGCGTGGGGAGGCGCATGGAAGACGGGAGCCTTTCCGGCGTCCTCGGGATTCCGAGCTACGAGGGCAGCTTTCGTACGTTCAGCGTGCGCGTGTTGCTCGATCGACCATGGTCCGGTTCCGCCGCGGAGGATGCGCGGGCGCTGATGGACGCGATCCGATCCGGGCGCGTGTATACGACGATCGATGCGCTCGCGGCCCCAGGACTGCTGGCATTTCAGGCGGATGCCGGCGACCGATCGATCCCGATGGGCGGAGAATTGGCGCCCGGAACGCGGATCACGCTGTCGGCGCGCGTGTTGAAGCCGCCGTCCGCTGAAGTCGTTCTGCTCAGAGGCGGTCAGGAGGTGGCGTCAACGCGCGACGCTCAGATCCGGGCGCCGGTGAAAGAGGAGGGCGCATACCGGATCGAGGTTCGACTGCCCAACGCTCCGGGACAGCCGCCGATTCCGTGGCTGGTGAGCAATCCGATCTATGTGCTTCCGCCTAAAGCCGGAAGCCAGGAAGCGGAGCTTCCGCCTTTAGGCGCAAGCCACGTGGCGGCCGATGCCTGGCAGATCGAGAAGGACCCCGGCTCGAGCGCGATCCTGCGTACGAGCAGGGGAGTCGAGCTCGAGTACACCTTACGGCCGGGCCCGCGCGCGAGCCAGTATGTCGCAATCGCGGCACCGCTCTCGACGGCGGCGATCGACGGCGTCCGCCTGACGCTCGCCGCGAGCCGGCCCTCTCGCGTCTCGATACAGCTCCGGACTGCCGGTGGTCTGCGGTGGCGGCGTTCCGAATACGTGTCGACCGATCCGCGGACCGTCGCCCTGCGGACCGCCGATTTCCGTCCGATCGATCGGGCGCGCGACAGTCCTGCCGGTCAACCCCTCACGAATCTTCTCATCGTCATCGATCTTACGAACGCCAGTCCCGGGCGCTCCGGAACGCTGCGAGTCCTGGACGCAACCGTGGTAGTGCGCTAGTGGTATAGTGCACTACAGATGTATATGGCTAGACCAATCCTTTTCGAGTTGAAGAGCGA
>JBKPTE010000096.1:0-39046 GCA_046735335.1 Acidobacteriota bacterium
CACGTCCCGGCGGGACCCTCGTCGCGCTTCCTCGTGGTGATGCAGATCAGAAGCGATCTCCATCCGCTCGTGCGCACTGATTCGGTTGCGTCCATCCAGAACGACGGGCTCGTGGGGAACAAGTTCGTGCAGGTCGAGACCGGTACGGACGCGGCTCCCCAGGTCGCCGACAAAGGTACGATTCAGAGCGTCGAGCCGTTCGACCTCACGGACCTGATGCAGAAGATGAGCGACACGATCGACACGATCGACGCGACCATTTCGGACGTCCAGGGTGAGCTGCAGGACACGCTGTCGTCCATCTCCGACACGGCGCAGTCGGCCCAGGACCTGGTCAACGACGTCGGCAAGGACGTGCGCGCGATCACCGAATCCGGAAACAGGATCAGCCGCGATTTGCAGAGCGTCGTGGCAGACGTGAAGGCGGGCCGTGGCACCGTCGGCAAGCTGATCACCGACGACGCGTTGTACGAACAGGCGAGGCAGATTTCCGATCAGGCGCGCGCCACCGTCGAGAACCTGAAGGACGCGACGCAGCAGGCGAAAGATGCGATCGCCGACTTCCGGGGCGAGGGCGGTCCGATGAAAGGTGTGGCCGGCAACCTCACGCAGACGCTGGCGTACGCGCGGGAGGCAATGGCGGATCTCGCCGACAGCGCGGAAGCGTTGAAGCACAACTTCCTGTTCCGCGGGTTCTTCAACCGCCGCGGCTACTTCGATCTCGGCGAGATCTCGGTCCAGCAGTACCGAGCCGGGGCGCTCGAATCGAGCGGGCGCGTGCCGCTTCGGATCTGGCTCGATGCGCGTGTTCTCTTCAGCACGGACGCGGACGGGCAGGAGTCGCTCACGAACGACGGACGCCGCCGGCTCGATTCGGCGATGTCGCAGTTCGTGCGCTATCCGAAGAACAGCCCGCTCGTCATCGAGGGCTACGGCCAGGAGGCGACGGGCGATCAGCGATACCTGTTGAGCCGCGGCCGCGCAATGATGGTACGTGATTACCTGGTGTCGCGCTTCACCCTCAATCCGCGCACCGTCGCGGTCATGCCGATGGGGTCCAGGGCACCTAACAGCCCCACGGGCGGCACATGGGAAGGTGTTGCGCTGACGCTGTTCGTACCTCGAGAGGCGTTTCGCGGCCCGAAACCAGTGGCACAGGGTTTGATTGATGGACGGTGACGCTGAGCGTGCGCAGAGGTGCGCGGCAGCACGTGCCGGAAGGAGGGCCGCTGTGGAAGAGCGATCGCGTGTATTAATGGCCACCATCGTTGGCGCCGTTGCCGGGGGCGTGTGGGGCTGGCTCTATATGACGGAACAGGGCCGTCGGATTCGCAGCCAGATCGAGCCCAAGCTCGACGATTTCATCCGGGAGTTGTCGAACGTCCGCGGGACGGTCGACAAAGCACGGAGCGCCGCGAACGAAGGATGGCGCTCGCTCAACGAGATCACCGGCGGCACGGCGCAGGGCCGCTGGTCGGCCTAGCGGCGGCGTGTCTGGCGCAGGCGGGTAAAAGAGGAGGACAGATGGTCGATCTCCATACGACGAACGTGCTGCTCGGGATCATGGCCGCCGTGAGCGTGCTCGAGGCGTTGCTCGTAATCGGCATGGGCGTCGGCGGATTCCTGGTGTACCGGCGGGTGATGCAGCTCGTATCGGACCTCGAGGCGCGGCAGATTGCGCCGCTGCGCGAGAAGGTCGACGCGATTCTGGCGGATGTCAAGACGGTAAGCGCGCGTGTCAGCCAGCAGACCGAGCGCGTGGATCACGCGATCAGTGGCACCATGGACCGCGTGGACGAGACGGCCGAACGCGTGCGCTCCAGCGTGCGCGACAAGGTTGCGCAGGCCACGGGTGTGGTGCGGGGCGTGCGGGCCATCATCATGTCGATTCTGCACCACGAGTCGCAACCGAAGCCGCCGGCCACGGCTGCCGGCCGCGCGTGAAGGGAACGGATATGTCACGGGTGAACGTCACCGACGAAGAGATGGAAAAGAGTTCAGGAGGGGGCATGGCGTACGAATACGATCGGCTGGAACGTGAAGAGGGAGGCGGGTCTTTCCTGATGGGGCTGCTGGCAGGCACCGTGCTCGGCGCCGGGCTGGGCATGCTGTTCGCGCCGAAGCCGGGGTCGGAGCTGCGATCGCAGTTGACCGAATCGGCGGGCAAGCTGCGCTCGAGCGCGGGAGACACATATCAGCAGGCGTCGGAGAAGGTGAGCCAGATGGTCGACCGCGGCCGCGACGCGTACGATCGCGCGCGCTCGAGCGTCAGCAACATGGCGTCCACCGGCACGACCGGCGCCAGCGGCAACACGGGCACGGGTAGCACCGGCTCCAGCGGATACACGAATCCGACGCCGGGCTCCACAAGCACGTCCGGCGGCGGCTACGGCGCATAAGAGCCGCGGGCGCTCCCGCCCATGGCAGGAATGTGCGATTGCGCGCGGCAGCGCGCCCGTCGGAGCGGAGCGGGGCACGCGGTCCCCGCGAGCGACGACGTAAGGGGGTTCGGGGGACGAATGTCCCCCGAATGAAGATGACTGAAGAGCAGGCTCGCCGCACCGCGAACGTAATCATGTTCGCCGGTGCGGCCACCGCTGTCTATTTCGTCCTCAAGGACCGGCGCCTGCGCCGTCTCGCGTGGCAGCTCGCCCGCGGCTGGGCCACCGGTCCGCTCGTGGCATGGAGCGCAACCGAGATCCGCCGCGCGTGGGACGAGAGCGCCGCGAGGCAGCCCGCCCGTCGACACGCTCAGGCCCGTCCCGAGGCGACGCGAGGGACGACGGTTCGATCCGGCGTCGCCTGATATCATCGCGCCGTGATGAGCGCGCGCCACGCCGCAGGGCGGATCCGAGGGGAGATCCGGCTGACGGCGCTGGCGATCTGGCGCGGGGTCGTCGGCTTCTACCACAGCAACGACCTCACGTTCGCTTCGTCGATCGCCTACTACGCGCTCCTCTCGCTGTTTCCCTTCTTCCTGCTCGCGTTCTCGATCCTCGGGAGCGTCACGGCGAACAGCTCGGATCGGATCGCGATTCTCGATTTCGTCCTCAAGTACTTTCCCCGGCAGTTCGATTTCGTCACGTCTCAGCTCAGCGCGATGGAGCAGGCGCGCGTCCGTCTCGGCATCGTTGGCAGCATCCTGCTGATCTGGGCCGCGATGGGCGTCTTCGGCGCCATTACATCCGCCGTGAACCATGCGTGGGGCGTCGAGAAGCAGCCGAGCTATCTGAAGCACAAGCTGATTTCGTTCATCATGCTCGTTGCATCGAGTCTGCTCCTCCTGGCGGGACTTCTGCTCGTGAGCGCGATCAACGTCATCGAAGCCAAGTGGTTCGCGGTCGTCCTCGTGCGAACGCCGGGACTCGAAATCCTGCGGCACTTCGCGGTCAAGTGGGCCAGCATGATCGTGTTCATCCTGGTCGTCGGCCTCGTCTTCTATTTCGTGCCGAACGCGAGAGTCCGTTTCCGGGACGTCTGGGTGGGCGCGATCTTTACCGGCGTGCTCTGGAGGGGCGCACTGTTCGGGTTCTCCTGGTACGTGCGCGATATGTCGCGGTTCAGCAATATTCACGGATCGATCGCGGCAGTCGTGGTGTTCCTCGTCTGGATATATACGACCGCGGTGCTGTTCTTGTACGGCGTGGAGGTCACGGCCGCAAACGCGCGGCTGCGCCGTCATCGGCCGGAGGAGATTCCGGCTGCGCCGGCGCCGCGGATGTGACACCGGCACCCTGCTTGCTGCCTCTTTCGCATGGCACAAGCTGTACTAAACGAACCCACACCACCATTTCCCAAACAACACCAGGAGAAGCCCGGCATCGAAGCCGAGCTCGATCCGCGGCCGCGCTACGAGGCGCCGCTCTACAAGGGCTCGGGCAAGCTCGAGGGAAAGACGGCCCTGATCACGGGCGGCGATTCAGGCATTGGCCGCGCCGTTGCGGTGCTGTTCGCGCGCGAGGGAGCCGACGTCGCCATCCTTTACCTCGAGGAGCAGCGCGATGCGGAGGAGACGAAACGCGCGGTTGAGGCGGAGGGACAGCGGGCGCTGCTGATCATGGGCGATGTGTCGAACCCGCAGTTCTGCCGCGATGCCGTCGAGCGGACCGTGAAGGAATTCGGGCGCCTCGACGTGCTCGTGAACAACGCCGCGTTTCAGAATCAGCGGGAAGGACTCGACGCGATCACCGACGAGCAGTGGGAGCGCACGTTCCGCACCAATATCTTCGGCTACTTCTACATGGCGCGCGCCGCGCTGAAGCACCTGCACGAGGGCGGCGTCATCATCAACACCGGATCGATCACCGGCCTCGAAGGCAGCCCGAAGCTCCTCGATTACTCGGCAACGAAAGGCGCGATTCACGCATTCACGAAATCGCTCGCGCAGAACCTCGTCGACCGCAGGATTCGCGTGAACTGCGTGGCGCCCGGTCCGGTGTGGACGCCGCTGAACCCGTCCGACGACAAGACGCCGGAGCAGATCTCCAAGTTCGGGACGGACACGCCCATGGGACGTCCGGCGCAGCCCGAGGAAATCGCGCCTGCGTACGTGTTCTTCGCATCGCAGGCGGACTCGAGCTACATCACGGGCGAGGTCCTCACGCTGCTCGGTGGTGAATCGACGGCAGGATGATGCTGCGGCGAAGCGGCGCCCAGGACCATTGTGCTCCCTGGCCGCGGCGTCGCTGCACTTCACGGCAGTCCGCAGAACGGTCCTGGTCGCTTGCTGGTCGAAAACTAGGCGACGTCGAGATCGCGCGGCGAGGGTCCGTTGATCACGCCGCCGAACTTGTCGAAGCGCGAGCCGTGGCACGGGCAGTCCCACGTCGAGGCGGCGGCGTTCCACGCGACGATGCAGCCGAGGTGAGGGCAGACGGCGGATCGGCGGTGGAGCTCGCCGCGTTCGTCGCGGTACACCGCGATCTTCTTGCCGCGCTCCACGATCACCGCGCCGCCCGCCGGCGTGATCTGGTCGACGGTCTCGACGTCTCCCGCCGTCAGCCACGACGCGTACTGCATCGCGACGTTGAGGTTCTCCTTCACCCACTCGAGCGCCGCGCCCGTCCGGACGCGGGACGGATCGTAGAGCTCCGTCCACGGGTTCGCGCGCCCCTGGATCAAGTCGGTGATCAGCATGCCCGCGATCGTGCCGTGCGTGATGCCCATCCCCGAATCCCCCGTCGCGATGTACACGTTGTCGGCGTCGAGCGGATTGCGCCCGATGAACGCCAGCCCGTCCACCGTCTCCATCACCTGTCCGGACCAGCGGAATTCGACCGCGCCCGCGGCAGGATACCGATCGCGCATCCATCGCTCCAGCCGCTCGAACCGCGCCTCGGCGTCCTGCGCCTGCCCGGCTTTGTGATCCTCGCCGCCGGCGATCAGGATGTCGATCGGCGCGTCGGTATCCCCTCCAAGCTGCTGCTCGGTGACGGACTGCAGGCGCACGTAGTGATACGGATCGTCCGTATCCCAGTAGAGCGCGTGTGAAATAGCGCCGGGCGCCACGCGGGCGCCAATCGCGTACGTGTGATACGGGGCCTGTTTCGAGTGGATCGCGACCATGTCGTTAATCGGCGAATTGGTCGCCACCACGACGGCCTGCGCGTCGACGCTGAATCCATCGAGCGACTGGACGTGTGCACCCGATCCGCCTGCAATCGACTGCACCTTCGTGTCGGTGAAGATGTGGCCGCCCATGCGCTCGATCGCCTGCGCCAGCCCGTTCAAGTACTTCGTCGGGTGGAACTGCGCCTGGTTGCGAAAGCGAAGGCATGGACCGCTGTTGAAGCCGATGACCGGCGCGTTCGGCAGCTTGTCCACCTTCACGCCGCACGCGCGCGCCGCCTCCAGTTCGTTGTCCAGCACCTTTTCGCGGGACCCTTTTCCCAGGAAGAGATAGCCATCGAGCCGTTCGAAGTCGCAGGAGATCCGTTCGCGGCGGCAGGTCGTCTGGATGCGATCGATCGCGCGCATGTGGCTGTCGGCCGCGAGGCGCCCGCCGTCGGGACCGTGCAGCCGCAGGATCTCGACATAGGTGTCGTCAATCTCGTTGGACAGATGCGCGGTCGTGACGCCTGTCTGACCGTGGGCCACGCTGCCCGCATCGAGCACGGCTACCTGCCGGCCTTCGGACGCGAGGAGGTACGCGGTCGTGAGGCCGGCAATGCCCGCGCCGACGATGCAGACGTCGGCCGTGACGTTCGCGCGCAGAGGCCGCGTCGCGGCCCCATCGCTGGTCGCGCGCCAGAGCGATGTGCTTCGAGGCATCCGACGGAATCAAGCAAGACGGGTGCTCAGGGGTTGGAGGTTGGAGGTTGGTGGTTGGAGGTTGGCTTGTCCGCCGTAGCCCGGAGGGCGAAGGCGGAAGGTTGGTGGTTGCTCGTCGGGACTGCCATTTCAGTGTGTAACGCGCGTTACTCCACGAATCGCACTGACGAGGTAACGCACGCCACACGTGGGGCGCATGGTTCCTCAATCCTGCCCCTGGCAGCGGCCGAGGCGCGAATAACGGCCCGAAATCAGCGATCCGCATCGCTCGAGGTCGCGATGCCGCAAGTGGCATTCGCGTTGCTCTATGACAGGACGTCCGGCCACGACGTGGTCGGGCCCGCCGCTCCGGCGTTCAGCTGGAGCAACCGCCTGCCACGACGGCCTACCTCAAGGCTGCAGGGAGCGTCTTCGGACCTCCCTGTCCTGCCATGTACAGCCCATACCCAACTACAACATCCAACTACCAACCTCCAACCTCCAACCTCCAACTACGCGACTGCAGCCGACGTGGGCGGCGCGATCATCGTCTCCGGCGGGCACACACAGTTGTCGCAAGTGCCGCAGCGTTCGAAGCCATCCAGTTCGCCGAAATACTCGAGCAGCAGCTTCCATCGGCAGCCTGCGCTCTGCGCGTACTGCGCCATCCGCTCGAGCTTCGTCCGGTCGGCGTCGTGCCGCGCCGCGTATTCCTTCGCGACCGCCTCGAGATGCTCGATCGGGATATCCGCGCCCGTGAGCACGCGGAAGCGCGATCCGCGATTCTCGCGGACGACCCCGAGTCCTTTCATCATGGAGAGAATCGATCGCACCTTCGTCTTCGGGACCGTCGCCGCGGCTTGCTGGATCTCGCCGAGCGTCACAGGCGTGGCGTTCGAGCCGAGCTGCAGGAGCGCCTCGCGGACGGCGAGCAGCGCCTCTGCGCCGGGGTACTTGCCGCCCATGAAGAACTGGTGCGTGCGCCGATCCTCTATCCGGTAGAGGAGCACGCATGCCGCCGGCTCGCCGTCGCGACCCGCGCGTCCGGATTCCTGGTAATACGCCTCGAGCGATCCGGGCATGTCGTAGTGAATGACGAACCGGATATCGGGCTTGTCGATGCCAAGGCCAAAGGCGTTCGTCGCGACGATGGCCTTGAGGTCGCCGGCCATGAAGCGGTCTTGCGTTTCGCGCCGAACTCGCGCGCCCAGGCGCCCGTGATACGGAGCGACTACGAGCCCCTCCGTTTCCAGCACCTGTGACACGAGGCCGCAGTTCTTCACCGTCGCGACGTAGACGATGCCGTGCCCCTCGGTCTCGCGGAGCAATTGCACGAGCGACTGCTGCTTCCGCGTGTCGTTCGGCGTGTGGATGACGCGATAGCGCAGGTTGGGCCTGTAGATCCCGAGATTCGTGATCGCGGGATCCTCCAGCTCGAGCTGACCGATCACGTCGTCGAGAACACGGGGCGTTGCGGTTGCGGTGAGCGCGAGCACCGGCGGATGGCCCAGCGCGCGCACGGCGCTGCCCAGCGAGAGGAACGCCGGACGAAAGTCGTGTCCCCACTCCGAAATGCAGTGCGCCTCGTCGATGACGAACAGATCGATCGTCGTGGCGCGCAGCGTGTTCAGGAACTCCGCGTCTTCCAGCCGCTCCGGCGTGGCGAACACGAAGTCCACCTTGCCCCGGCGGATGGCCTGAAGCGTATCGGCGACGTCTGCCGCCGCTATCGTCGAGTTCACTTCCCGCGCCTCGACCCCGAGTTCGCGCAGTTTGTCGGCCTGGTCCTTCATGAGCGCGATGAGTGGGGAGACGACGATTGTCGTGCCCGGCAGGTGGAGGGCGGGAACCTGATAACAGAGCGATTTGCCCGCGCCGGTCGGCATGATCGCGACCGTGTCGTGCCCGGCCACGATCGAGTTGATGACGTCCTGCTGCCCGGGCCGAAAGTCGGACAGCCCGAAGGTCCCCTTCATGAGCCGCCGGAGTGGAGCACTTGATTTCGCCATGCCCGGTCGGCAGCACGGCAGATGCCAACCTCCGCTGCGGGTCAGGAGCCGCCGCTCACGAACGTCAACGACTCGCGCCTGCTCGCAACGATGCGTCGAGCCGGGATGAAAAGGAGGCGCGAAAGGACCACGGCCGCCGCCATCCAGACGCCGACGAGCGCTGCCGCCAGCGCCGCGCTGTGCCAGACGCGGAGGGCGAGCACGACGACCGCCGCCGAAGGAGCAATCGATGCGGCAAAGGTGAGCAACCCGAGCAGGGCCGCTGCCTGATGGGCGTTGCTCGCGTGACCGATGCTGCTCAGGTCCACGGCTCGGGGAAACATCGCCGAGAGCGCGGCGGCGGCCGGCGCCACGAGCACGTAGGTGGCGATCATCCCGAAGAACAGCGCGAGCCACAGCGGAGGACTCTCGACGCCGAACACGATGGCGGGCAGCACGAAGCAGAAGACGGCAGGCCCGGCCGCAATGAGCGCGTTGCCGACAGCCTTTCCTGTGAGCAGCTCACGCAGACTGAGCGGTGCAAGCATCTGCCGCGTGAAGCCGGCCTTGTCGATCGCGAACTGATTGAAGGCGAGCGGCAGGATCGAGAACAGGCAGACGAACGCGCCGAACGTCGCCAGGCTGATGCCGCTCTTCAGCGTGAATCCGGCGAACGGCAGCTCGCCGGCGCGATAGATGAGGACTGCGAACGCGCTGAAGATGAGCAGCGGTCCGGCGAGAATCGAGCGCCCGCGCGGCGTCCGCATCGCGAGGCGCAGCTGCGTGAAGGCGACGGCCGACGCAGCGGCCGTCAGGCCCGGAATCGCGCGACCCCAGAGGCCCCCGAACGCGGCGCCCCGTCGCGCGCCCAGCGACATCGGCATGTCGAGCAGCCGCCGGAACGCCGCGAATGCGATCAGTTGAACGGCGGCCGCCACGGCGGCGAGCGCAGTCAGCGGGACGGCCGCGCTCCTCGCGCGATCGGCGGAGTCGCGGATCGCGCGGCGGTACAGCTCCGACGGCGCATACGTGAACGCCGCGCTGGCAGCCGTTCGCGTGACCGATCGCCTGGCAGGCGCGCGCCGTTCCGTCCGCTGAGGAGCATCGGGATTCGGGTGATACGCCACGATCCCCGGAATGATCCCTATCAGCGGGATGCCAAGGACGAGGATCAACATCACCAGATCTCCGCGGCGGCGATTCCGCAGCAGCAGATGAATCACGGTCGACGTCAGCATCGTCAATCCGGTGATGAAGAGGAGCATCGCGGCGCCGGCCGCGAGGGCGAGCACCGCGACGATCGGTCGCCCGCCGATTGCGGCGCCGATCGGCACCGCGAGCGTCACGGGCACCGTCAGCAGGATCCACGGGTCGGCGAGCGCCCCTGCCACCTGCGAGACGTACAGCATCGCGCGCGGCACGGGCAGGAGAAGGAAGCGCGTCGCATGGCCGCCATCGCGCGTCGGCAGCATGATCGGACCGAAGATGGCCAGCGCGGTCGCGAACAGCAGGAAGTAGCGCACCAGCTCGAAGGGAATCAGCCACGACCCTGTCGCGATGCCGAATCCCGCGACCAGGCCGAGGAGGAACAGCCCGACGCTCGAGGGTACGAAGAGGACGAGCGTGATGATCGGCCCGAGCTTCTCCGTTGCGATGGAGAAGCGCTCGAGCGTGTCGCGCGCGCCGGTCCGCTCCAGCGAGTTGACGAGGGTGCGCCAGCGGAGCCAGAGAAACGCGCGAAAAGTGCGCAGCATCGCCGGGTCAGAGCCAGTGGAGATCCGCCGCCGGCCGCTCGCCGCCGACGAGATCGATGAACAGTTCTTCGAGATTCTGCGCAGCGCCGGCGCCGGCACGGACTTCGGCCAGCGTCCCCTGGGCCACGAGCCGCCCACGCGCGATGACGCCGATGTGCGTGGAGAGCCGCTCCACGATCTCGAGGATGTGCGACGTCAGGAACACCGTGCCGCCGCGCGCCACGAACGCGTGCAGCAGGTCCTTGATCTGCCGCGACGCGACCGCGTCGATGCCCTCGAAGGGTTCGTCGAGGAAGAGCAGCCTCGGACCGGGCAGCAGCGCCGCCGCCAGCGCGAGCTTCTTCTTCATCCCGTGCGAGAAGTCTGCGACGAGCGTTGCTGCGGCGCTTTGGAGATCCATCAACGAGAGCAGATCCGCGGATCGCGGCTTGAACGTCTCCTCCGCCATGCCGTACACCTGCCCGACGAATTGCAGCGTTTCCGCCGCCGTGAGGCGCTCGAAGAGCGCGAGATCCTCCGGAACGACGCCGATGCGCCGCTTCACGGCCACGGGATCGACGGCTGGATCGATCCCGAGAATGCGCATGTCGCCGGAGCTGGGCCGCAGCAGGCCCGTGAGGCACTTGATCGTCGTGGATTTGCCCGCGCCATTCGGCCCGAGGAACCCGTAGAAGCTGCCGGCCGGCACGCGAAGATCGATGCCGTCGACCGCACGGAGAGACCCGAACGTCCGCGCGAGGCCGCGCGTCTCGACGGCAAATTCCATGGAGTACGGATTGTATGACAGCATGGCGGGATGAACCGCCTCGCGCACGAGCGCAGCCCGTATCTTCTGCAGCACGCGGGCAACCCCGTCGACTGGTATCCGTGGGGATCCGACGCGTTCGAGAAGGCGCGGCGCGAGGACAAGCCCATCTTCCTCTCCATCGGGTATTCGACGTGCCACTGGTGCCACGTGATGGAGCACGAGTCCTTCGAGAACGAGGAGATCGCGGACCTGCTCAACGCCAACTTCGTCGCGATCAAGGTCGACCGCGAAGAGCGTCCGGACGTCGATCGCGTGTACATGACCTTCGTGCAGTCGACGACGGGCTCCGGCGGGTGGCCGATGTCCGTGTTTCTCACGCCTGACTTGAAGCCGTTCTACGGGGGAACGTACTTCCCGCCCACGTCGCGATGGGGACGTCCCGGGTTCGTCGATCTGCTGCAGGAGCTCGCGCGTGTCTGGAAGCAGGATCGCGCGCGCGTCCATGAAGCGTCTTCGGAGCTGTTCGACCGCCTGAAGCTTGCGACCGGCGCGGACGGCCGTTCACAGGCGGCGTCGACGGTCGCGGGCACGGACGCGCTTGCGGAAGCCGTCGAACAGTATCAGCGCGCATTCGACCGGCGGCACGGCGGGTTTGGCGACGCGCCGAAATTCCCGCGGCCCTCCGAGCTGCTGCTGCTCCTTCGCGAGCACGCCCGGACCGGATCGGATGCGCCGCGCCTCATGGCCGTGGAAACGCTCCGCGCGATGGCGCTCGGCGGCATGCGCGACCACGTCGGAGGCGGCTTCCATCGGTATTCGGTCGATGCGGCATGGCGCGTCCCGCATTTCGAGAAGATGCTGTACGACCAGGCGCAGCTCGTGCTGGCGTTCCTCGAGGCGGGCCAGGCGACCGGTGACGAGTTCTTCACGGCGGTTGCGGAGGACACGCTCGCATACGTCCGTCGCGACCTCCGCGACGAGGCGGGCGGGTTCTATTCGGCCGAGGACGCCGACAGCGTTCCCCCGGGCGAGGAGGCGGGACCGAAGCGGGAAGGCGCCTTCTACGTCTGGACCGATGCCGAGATCGGCGAGCTGCTCGGGGTCGATGCGGATGCGATCCGCTCGCGATTCGGCATCCGGCCGGAAGGCAATGCACCACAGGATCCGCAGGGAGAGTTCAGGGGACAGAACCTTCTTTATACGGCGGCGTCCATCGAAGACGTCGCGGCCGCGTCGGCACGAACGGTTGACGGGGTCGTCGACGCGTTGGCGCGCGCGCGGGATGTGCTGTTCGGCGCGCGGGTGACGCGCCAGCGCCCGCACCTCGACGACAAGATCATCACCGCATGGAACGGGTTGATGATTGCCGCCTTCGCGCGCGCGGCGCGCGTCCGTGCCGGACACGCGACCGCACGCACGTGGCTCGAGACCGCCCGGCAGGCGGCCGCGTTCGTCCGCGATCGCCTCTGGAATCCCGGCCAAGGGCAGCTCCTGCGCCGGTACCGCGACGGGGACGCCGCAATCGACGGGTACGCCGAAGACTACGCCTGTTTCACGTGGGGACTCCTCGAGCTGTTCCAGGCCGACGGCGACGCCGGATGGCTCCAGCTCGCGCGCGAGCTGACCGCACGTCTCGACGCGCGTTTCTGGGACGAGCAGGGCGGTTGGTTCAGCACGAGCGGCGACGACCCCTCGGTGTTGTTGCGGCTGAAAGAGGACTACGACGGCGCCGAGCCGTCGGCCAGCTCGGTTGCCGTGCTCAATGCCCTCACGCTGGCATATCTCGTCGGCGACGAAGATGCGCGGCGCAAGGCGGAACGCACCCTGGGTCGCTATGGGCCGCGTGCCGGCCGCGCGGCGCGGGTGATCCCGATGATGCTGTGCGCCCTGTCGGCGTGGCACGCCGGCCTGTCACAGATCGTGCTGCTCGGCGGGCGCGAGGCGGACGATTTGATCGCGCTCGAGACGGAACTGGCGCGCCACTACCTTCCGTTCGCGCTCGTCGTGCCCGTCGCGGAGGGCGCCGATCAACAGCAGCTCGCGCGCGTCATGCCATTCGTCGGGCCGATGCGGACGATCGAGGGCCAGGCCACCGCGTTCGTGTGTCGTAACTTCACATGCGCGCAGCCCGTCGCATCGCGCGAAGCGTTGCGCGGATCCGTGATGTCCAACCGCTAATCCCCATTCAAAATCCCCCATCCCCAATTCGGATCCCGAACCCCGGATCCCGAACCCCGGATCCCGAGCGCCGAATCGCGATCTCCGCGCTATACTGACGCCATCTCCAGCAAGCAGCGGATCGCGGCCCGACGCGCGTCTGCGCCTTCGAGGAACGTGTAGATGGTGTTCGACGTCGAGATCGTGCTCCGCGAGCGGAACTATGCCGTCACCGAGCAGATCGAGCATGGCCGCGAGCCGCAGGCGTGGGGCGAGGCGGATGTCGAGACGGTGCTCAAGCAAATCCTGCTTGCGATCGATCGCGCCAAGAATCCGTCCGGCGGATCGCGCCACGTGGCGCTTCGCGGCTTCAGCTGGATCGTCGAGCCGCTGGAGCAGCAGGTCGTGATCGCGATTGAAATTCCGATGGGTGCGGCGGTCGCGGGTCCCTTTGCCATCGATCGAGCGCGGCTCGACGGGTTGATTCGGCGCGTCATCGCGGCGGCCGCCCTGCCGGGCCCGACGATTCATTGAGCGCCATGCCATCCCGAACGACCGGTGTGCAGGCGTGTGAATTCGCGATTGCATTCCTGTGCGGCCGCTTACAAACGCGCAGGCGCGATTCGTGGGATTGCACAGTTTCACGTGGAAATTCCGCCAAGCTCTGCCGGCATCCGCTTTGCCACGGTGAGGCTCGTCCAGATCTACTCAGTCGCCGATGAAACTGCCATATCGCATTCTCGTTCTCGAGGACGACGAGCACACCCTGCAGGGGATCGTCGAGCTGCTGCGCGAATCCGGCCACAACGTCACCGGTGCGACGACCTACGACGCCGCGAAGCGGCTGCTGGCGGTCGGCCCCTACGATCTCCTGATTACCGACGTCCGGCTGCGCGCGTTCAACGGCCTCCACATCGTGATGCGGAGCCGTGTCGATTACCCCGACATGGCCGTCGTCATCATCAGCGGGTACGACGAGCCGCTGATGGAGATCGAGGCGAGCCGCTATCACGCGACGTTCGTGGCGAAACCGATCAAGCCGGGGGAGTTCCTGCGCACGATCAACGAGCTGCTGTCGGCCGTCCGGCGCCAGCGCCGCTGGCCGCGCAAGCGCGTCGTCGGCGGGTTCCGGGTGACCGCGGCGGGGCGCACGGCAGCCGTCGTCGATGTCTCGTATGGCGGCCTGCGGCTGGAGCTTCCCGACCGTGCGAACCTGCCGAAGACGTTCGACGTCGAGGTCTCCGGCATCGGCCTGCACCTGGAGGTCGAACCGGTCTGGAGCTATCCGTCGCGCGAAACGGGCGGGACCGTCTGCGGCGCCGCGATCGCGGCCGAACACACCGACGCCGCGCGCACCTGGCGCGATATCGTCGACCGCCTTTCGGCGTAGCGCCAAGGCTGCGGGTGCAAGAGCGTCCGCACCCCGGCTGGCGTACACTTCCCGAATGAACCCCGATACCGCGGAAGGAGTCCGACGGCCCGTCGGCCTCTGGCTGCTGACGGTCGCGCTGCTGATCAGCCCGGCGCTTCATGCGCTGGCGCTGTTATTCCACGCGCACTGGCTCAATTTTGGCAGCCATCACCCGTGGGACGGCTTCGTGTATTTCGTCATCGCGCCGATAGTCGGCGCGTTGATGATGCGCCGTCACGAGCGGGCGCGATTTTCCGTCTACGTGTTCCTCTCCTGCGAGATCCTGCGCGCGATTCGCATCCACTCCTGGCTTCTGGGCCTGTTGTCGGCGGGCGCGATCGTGTACCTGCAGTTTCCCGCCGCGCGCCGGTTTCATCCGATGGTCGACCCGCACAAGGTGATGGCGCGGCTGGGTGTGAAGCGCGGGGTGTCGTGATCGGTGTTAGATTTGCGTCGCGATGACTCGCGCCGCATTCTGCCTTCTGCTCCTCTCTCTCGTCCTTCAACAACCCGCTGCGCCGTTTCCGCTCGAAGAAGCGACGGTCGCGCAGCTGCAGGATTCGATGGCCTCGGGTCGATACTCCGCGCGGCAGATCGCGGAGCTGTACCTTCGGCGCATCGAAGAGATCGACCGGACAGGGCCTGCGCTGCGGTCCGTTATCGAAGTCAATCCCGACGCGCTGTCGATTGCGGACACCCTCGACGCCGAGCGCAAGGCGAAAGGGCCTCGAGGCCCGCTGCATGGCATCCCCATTCTGATCAAGGACAACATCGACACGGCCGACAGGATGATGACGTCGGCCGGGTCGCTGGCGCTCGAGGGATCGGTTGCGGCGCACGACGCGTTCGTCGTTCAGCGCCTGCGCGCCGCCGGCGTCGTCATTCTCGGGAAGACGAATCTCAGCGAGTGGGCGAATTTCCGCTCGACGCACTCGACGAGCGGATGGAGCGGGCGCGGCGGCCAGGTGAAGAACCCGTACGTGCTCGATCGGAATCCCTGCGGCTCCAGTTCGGGAACCGGCGCGGCGGTTGCGGCCAATCTCGTCGCCATTGGCGTGGGCACCGAAACGGACGGTTCCATCGTCTGTCCGTCAGGGGCGAACGGGCTCGTCGGCATCAAGCCGACGCTTGGCCTCGTGAGCCGATCCGGGATCATCCCGATCTCGCACAGCCAGGACACGGCGGGCCCGATGGCGCGCACCGTTGCGGACGCTGCGGCCCTCCTCGGCGCGATGACGGGAGTGGACGCGGCCGATTCCGCATCCCGGCGGAGCGGCCCCTACGCGTCGCGCGACTACACGAAGAACCTCGACTCCGCCGCACTGAAGGGCGCGCGGATCGGCGTCGCACGAAAGCAGTACTTCGGCTACAGCGACGCAACGGACCGCCTGATCGATCAGGCGATTGCCGAGATGAAGCGCGCGGGCGCGGTGATCGTCGATCCCGCGAACATTCCGACAGCATCGAAACTGGACGCGTGCGAAAACCAGGTGCTGCTGTACGAGTTCAAGGCGGATCTCAACGCGTATCTCTCCGCGCTCGGGCCGAGCGCACGCGTCCACTCGCTCGCGGATCTCATCGGGTTCAACAACCGCGAGCGCGAGCGCGAGATGCCGTTCTTCGGCCAGGAGCTGTTCGAGTCGGCCCAGAAGAAAGGGCCGCTGACGACCCCCGCGTACCGCATCGCGCTCGCGAACTGCCGCACGCTGTCTCGCGCGCAGGGCATCGATCTCGTCATGCGGCAGCACCGGCTCGATGCGCTCGTGGCGCCCACCGGCGGTCCGGCATGGACGACGGATCTGATCGACGGCGATCACTTCACGGGCGCGAGCTCGACGCCTGCCGCCGTTGCCGGGTATCCGAGCATCACCGTTCCCGCGGGTGACGTCCGCGGCCTGCCGGTTGGCATGTCGTTCATCGGCCGCGCGTGGAGCGAGCCGAAGCTGATCGCGCTCGCGTATGCGTACGAGCAGGCCACGAAGCACCGGCGTCTGCCGGCGTTCAAGGAGCGGGTGCCTTAGCGGGTGCGACGTGCGGGCTTGCCCGCCGTAGCGCGAGGCGCGGCGCGTGCGACGGTCGATCTGATCGCGAAGGCGCAAGGCGGGTGCGGGTGCGGCGTGCGCCGCGCGGGATCCGGGGTTCGGGATCGGATCTGAGGGCCGATGGCCGCAATCTGTCAGAATCTGAGCGAGCCGGGGTGGCGGAACTGGCAGACGCATCGGACTTAAAATCCGAAGTCCCCACAAGGGACGTGCGGGTTCGATTCCCGCCCCCGGCACCATTCGAATCAATGAGTTACACGTCCTCGCCTGACGCGACGATGCTGGAGGCGCGCGGACCATTCGTGAGCCATCTTTTGCGAGTATTGCCACAAGCCGTCGAGGGCGAGCAATAAGCTTCGTCGTCCGTCTGCCGCTGAATCAGTGCCACCCGGGCGCCCATGCAAAGAGATACAAGCGGATCCGCGGCCGAACTGACCCACGGAGGTCCGTGCCGAAGAAGGTCTGTCGGCCGAGCGTAGACATAGAATGGCGCCATGGCGACGTTCATCGCGCTGCTGCGGGCGGTCAACGTCGGGGGCACGGGCAAGTTGCCGATGTCCGACCTCACGCGCCTCTGCCAGAAGGCCGGCTTCGACAACGTCGAGACCTACATTGCGAGCGGAAATGTGGTGTTCGACTGCGACCGGTCCGAGCCCGACGTAAAAGCTGCGCTCGAGGCGAGTCTGAAGAAGTACGGAGGCAAGCCGGTGGGTGTTGCGGTGCGGACCGGCAAGGAAATGGCGGCGGTGCTCGAGAACAATCCGTTTCCCGATGCGGCGCCGAATCGCACGGTTGCGATCTTTCTCGACACGGTGCCGCCCGGCGATGCGCTCGAGCGGATCAGCGGACGGCAAGGAGAAGGGGTGGCGCTCGGCCGCCGCGAGATTTACGTTCTCTACGACGAGAACATGGGGCGATCGAAGCTGCGGATTCCGGCGGCGGCAGGCGGCACGGCGCGTAACATGAACACACTTGGCAAAGCTGGCCGCCATGGCGCGACGCAAGTCGTGTCGTCTCGCGACGAACCGCTGAGCGGCGCCGGAGAACACGGCCGAAGTGCCCCCGGCATCTGCTTTCGGATGTCTGTCGGTGCGCGTGCCGCGCGGCGATGAGCCGCGCAGACGCGGGAGGTATGATCCGCAGGATGCCCGGGGACACATACCGCGCAGGCGATTCGATCGAGGATCATTGCCGCGCGTGCAAGCTCGATCGGCGCCATACAGTGATCGCGGCCGACCCGTCCGGGCGTCCGCTTCGCGTCGCGTGCGGCTATTGCGGCAGCGAGCACAACTACCGTGGCGGCCCGCGCATCGTCGAGGAGCCCGCCGCGCGGTCGGCCGCGTCCCCGCCGCGCGCACAGTCCAGCGGTTCCACCAGGGAACGGTTTCCACTCGTCAGCGATCGCGAAAGGATAGCGCCACCCGTGAGCGCCGATCACACGTCGGGCGTCGACCTGGAGATGCTGCTGCGGCGGATCATCCGCGAAGAGACCGGCCTGACCGCTGCGGCGCCAGCCGATAAGTGGCGTGGCGGCTCGCTCGTGTTGCGCCCGGGCGCTCCGGGCCTGCAGGAGAAGATCTGGCCGATCGAATCCTTCTTTCACAAGATCGTCATGCTGCGGAACCGGCTCCGGACGCTCGAGCAGCAAGTCAACGCGACCGACATTCCCGAAGACGTGAAGGTCAGGCTGCAGGGCTATATCACCGGCTGTTACGGGTCGCTCACGAGCTTCAACGTCCTGTTTGCAGACGAGGACGATCAGTTCAGGGGAACGACGAGCGACTCGTAGCCATTTTCCGCGGCCGCCGAGATGAACTATCCCAACTGCGGCGCGCCGATGGTCCTGCTCGAAGGCCGTCCGGTGTGGCACTGCGATCACTGCGACACGGTCGTGCGGCCGGCGGGCGTTCCGGAAGGCGTCCGTGTCGTGAACGCGAGAGACGACGACGCGAGGTCGTGTCCTGTGTGCGGCCGTTCGCTGCGAGCGGCGATTCTCGACGATCGCGCGCGGATCGACGTCTGCGAGCGCTGCTCCGGAATCCTGATCCAGCGGGAGGTGTTCGCCGAGACCCTGATGGCGAGGCGCCGCGCTGCCGTGACGCCCGCGATTGTGCCGTCGCCGGTGGACGCCGACGAGATGGAGCGTCGCGTCGCGTGCCCGTCCTGCGCGAAGACGATGATCACGGACTGGTACTACGGTCCCGGCCACGTCATCATCGATCGATGTGTGAGGTGCGACCTGGTTTGGCTGGATGGCGGCGAGTTCAAAACGCTCGTGGATGCGCCGGGCCTGGATCGTCCGCTCTGAGTGAGGCGCTCCTATTTCTCTCCGGGTTTCCTTACGTCTTGTGATGGTTCTCCTGAACTCCTGGCCTCGTGTGATCCACCGGAGGCAATCCACGTGACGGTGTCCCACGCATTGTGAATCCCGATGAACAGGAGAAGCACCGTCGTCGCGCCAATCCAGAAGAGCGCCGTCTGCGCATGCCGGCGCAGCAACAGCGCCGCGACGGCCAGCACGCCATAGGACACAAGCGGAAGGATGTGGTGAAAGACGCGGTCCTCGAGGACGGGCGTGTAGCCGGTCTGCCTCGCGCTTCGCCGGATCACCACGATCACATAGACGACTCCCGCAGCGCCGACGGCCGCCAGCGCGATTGTCGGATCCGCGATCGATGGCCATGGCGCGCTGAGGATGGCAGACGTCAACAGGACGGCGCAGAAGTGGACGATCGTCGGCGTCGCGAACGCGTCCATCTCGCGCAGCGACGTCCCCTTCCGGACGTCGACCACGAGCGCGACGACGACGAACTGCAGGCCTGTCAGCGCGGCGGCCGACGAGCCCACGATGACGTAGAAGTTGTCCCAGCCCTCGATCGGCGGCATCCGCACATGCTACCGCCAGATGCCGCGGTGCGTCGTCCGGGCGGTGCTCTCGGCGTCTTTCAGTTCCTGGAAGCGCGACAGC
This sequence comes from Acidobacteriota bacterium, assembly GCA_046735335.1. Taxonomy (GTDB): domain Bacteria; phylum Acidobacteriota; class Vicinamibacteria; order Vicinamibacterales; family 2-12-FULL-66-21; genus JBKPQB01. The sequence goes on from JBKPTE010000096.1 coordinate 19,318, forward strand.
GACTGGCCGCCCGTCACCCGCGCAAGTCCTTCACGGACCAGCACGGTATTGAGGCACGTGCCGTCCTCGAGCAGAACGTACGCGGCACGGCGTGAGCCGCTGCGGTCGAACTCGAGGCGCACCCAGCGGCGCGAAGCCAGGGCCGCGAGCCGATCGAGCGCTTCGCGGCCGAACGGTTCGCCGCGCAACACCCCGCGCTCTGCCGCCGGTGCCTTGATCCCGAGCAGCCGCACGCGGCCGATGGATTGGATGGTCACCGCGTCGCCGGACACGACGCCCTCCACGAGGACCGGATCGGTTCTCGACGCGTGGGAGATCTGCGCCGCGGCAACGGCAGCAATCAGCAAGGTACGCAGAAACAGCATGACGAAACTCCTTTTCAAGGCGTTTCAGGACGCCGTCGAAGGAGCCGGCAACCGCGGGGCCATGATATTTTGATGTCCGTGCATCCTCCTGTTGCCGATCGAACGCGCGGAACGGGCAACGCCCGCGCGTGACCTGCCGCGCAGTGATCCCTTCCCGCTCCACAGCCAGATGCCGCTGACGCCGCCGCGCTTGCTGAGCGTGCTGATGCCCGTCTACAACGAGGCGCGAACGCTGCGCACGATCGTGGGCCGCGTGCTCGCGACCCCCGTGGCGCTTCCGATCGAGCTCGTATGCGTGGACGACGGGAGCCGGGATCGGTCGGCCGACATTCTCGACGAGCTGGCCGCGGACGACTCCCGGGTGCGCGTGATCCGTCAGCCGCGCAACATGGGAAAAGGTGCCGCCATTCGGCGGGCGATCGAGGAGATGCACGGCGACATCGGGTTGATCCAGGACGCCGATCTCGAATACGACCCGCAGGACTACCCGGCGCTGATCGCTCCAATCCTCGAAGGCAAAGCGGACGCCGTGTTCGGATCGCGCTTCGCGTCAGCGGGGCAGCGCAAGGTCCTTCTGTACTGGCACACCGTCGCGAACCACGTGCTCACGTGGATGACGAACGTCCTCAACGACATCAACCTGACCGACATGGAGACCTGCTACAAGGCGGTCAGGGGAGACGTCCTGCGCCAAACGCCGCTGCACAGCGATCGCTTCGGGATCGAGCCGGAGCTGACGACGAGACTGGCGCAATGGAACATCCGGCTGTACGAGGTGCCCATCAGCTATCACGGCCGCAGTGTGGCCGAAGGCAAGAAGATCGGCTGGAAGGATGCGGTGTCGGCCGTTTGGACGCTCCTCAAGTACCGCTTCATCGACGATCGCTTCACCACGCACGACGGCTACTACGTGCTGCAGAGCATGCGCCGCGCGCGGGGCCTCAACCGGTGGATCCTCGATCAGTTCAGGCCGTACCTGGGGGCGCGCGTGCTGGAGGCCGGTTGCGGCATCGGCAACTTCACCGAGCTCCTGCTCGATCGCGAGCGGCTGATCTGTCTCGACAACGATCCGCTGTACGTCGAGATGCTGGAATGGCGTTTGGGACATCTCGAGAACGTCAGCACGCGCAAGTTCGATCTCTCGGACTCCGCGGCATACGAAACGCTGCGTGACGAACGCATCGACACTGTTGTCTGTCTCAACGTCCTGGAGCACATCGCGCCTGACGAGCAGGTGCTGCGCGCGTACTTCGACCTCCTCGACCCCGGCGGACATGCCATCATCCTGGTTCCCGCGCATCCGTCGCTGTACGGTCCCTGCGACGAGGCGCTGGGTCACGAGCGGCGGTACACGGCGCCCGAGCTGCACACCAAGCTGCAGCACGCAGGGTTCGAGGTCGTGATGATGGAGGAGTTCAACCGCCTCGGGGTCCCCGGGTGGTATCTGAACAAGAAGCTCGGGCGCCGCGACCTGAATCCGCGTCAGATGCGCGCGTTCGAGTGGCTGCTGCCGGTGGCGAAGCTGATGGAATCGATGAAGCTTGGCCGCGGTCTCAGCCTGATCGGCGTCGGCCGGAAGCCGGCGTAGACCGCGTCTGAACTCGCCGAGTCCAAGCCTACAGAACCACCAACCACCAACCACCATACTGCCGAACTTGACGCGCGCGATCGGTGTGTAGCCTGCTAGAAAGAGCGCGGACATGATCTGCGCGCGACAGATCGCATGGCGTCACCGACGCGTCTCGATTCGTACCTGATGGACTCGCTGCTCCCCGAACTGGTGGGCCGCGACCGGCAGCCGTCCGCGTTCCTCGTGTATCTCTATTTGTGGCATCGGACGTCCGCCGTGCGCGCGAGATCGGTGACCGTCAGCCTTCAACGCATGGCCGTCGACACCGGCCTCTCCAAGAGTGCCGTCCAGCGCGGCATTCGGACGCTTCTTCGTCGTCGTCTGCTCCGGGTGGAGAAGAGCTCGCCGACGAGCATTCCTGTCTACACCGTCCTGCGGCCGTGGCTCCGGCGCGTGAATCGCGGTCAGGGATAAAGATACGTAACCTTCCATCGTTCTCCGTCTTTCAGGTACAGCAGCCGCTCGTGAAGACGATTGGGACGGCCGTACCAAAACTCGATCCTCTCGGGAACGACACGGATTCCGCCCCAGTGCGGCGGGCGAGGGATGGGCTGGCCCTCGAACCGCTGTTCCAGTTCTCGCACTCGCGAAGCGACCATCTCGGGTGACGCGACGGCGGCGCTCTGGTCGGACGCCCACGCGCCGATCTGGCTGCCGCGAGGCCGTCCGGCGAAGTACGCGTCCGATTCGCGGCCGTCGATCCGCTCGATTGTCCCTTCCACCCGAACCTGCTCCTCCAGCGAGGGCCAGAAGAAGCACAGCGCCGCCCGCGGGTTTTCGCGCATGTCGACGCCCTTCCGGCTGTTGTAGTTGGTGTGGAACACGAATCCGCGTTCGTCGACGTGGCGAATGAGGACGATGCGCACGGCCGGATGGCCGCTGGCGTCCGCGGTGGCCAGCGCCACGGGCGCCGTGTCGATGCCGTGTGCCTGCGCCCGCCCGGCGGCGAGCAGATATCGCTCAATCGGACTCTCATCAGCCATTGCCGAAATGTTCGCACGAACCGCACGCGCGCCGCGAGGGCCGCCGCTCCGTTGGTCCCCCGAGGTACGGAAGCTGCAACCGAAGGGACACCAGGAGGTGTGCATGCTGCGCGCGCTGTTGAAAGCGGTCCTCGTCATCGTGATTCTTGTTGGCGCGGCGGCGTTCCTGTTCGGTTGGTGGACGGCGGGCGGCCGTACGCACACCGTGGAGCGCCCGGCGATCGGGACGTCCGGGCACGTGGACACCTCGCACGCGCGCGAGGTCGGGGCCCGCGTTGGGGAGAAAACGGCGGAAGCTGCGAACCGCGCCGAAGCGGCGCTGTCGGACGGCGCGCTGACGGCGAAGATCAAGTCCAAGATGGCCCTCGACGATCTCGTGCAGGCCCGTTCGATCGACGTGACGACGAAGGATGGCGTCGTGACGCTGAGCGGCACCGTGCGGTCGGCGCGCGAGCATCAGCGCGCCGTTCAGCTTGCGAAGGAAACCGCGGGCGTCAAGAACGTGATCGACAAGCTCCGCTAGCGGGTCCTGACCGTGTCTTCCCCCGCAGGCTGCGGAAACGGACGCGGTCTGTGTTGACCGCTGCCCAGGAACACGCGAGCGAGCAGGGAACGACGAGTGACGGGCGCCGGACGGACCTGAGCACGTGGGCGGGTGAGGGGTCGCGCCCCTGGTGCGACCGTGTCGGCGGTCACCAGCTCATCCACGACCGTCACCTCGGTGGACGTCATTGGATCAAGTTCGGCCGGAACGGGCCGTTGAACGGCGGCGGGCAGGCGTACATCGGTCGTCTGCGCGCGAGGCCGCATCAGCGGACTGGCAATCAGCGCGATTCCGGCAAAGCTGACCGCGGTGACGTGCAGGAGTCGCATGCCCGCAGCGGAGCGAACATCGTGCCACTCGAGCCTCCTTTGCGGCCGAACCCAATATGGACTATGATCTCCACATATGGAGTCACGCCTCCATCGCCCGCGCGAGAGTCAGGCCACCCCATTCCCGCCTGAGCAGCGAGCCGATCCGGCGGCACGGAGACGGCTGTCCGGCCCTGCGCTGCGCACGTTTTTTCGAGTCGCCGAGGCATGGTCGCTCAGCGTCGCCGAGCAGCGGGCGCTTCTCGGCTGGCCTGCTCCATCGACCTTTCACAAGTACAAGTCGGGCAACAGCGGCACGCTGACGTTCGACATGCTGACCCGAATCTCCACCGTTCTCGGCATATACAAAGCGCTGCACATCCTGTATCCGGACGCGTCGCTGGCCGATCGGTGGGTGCGCCTTCCCAACGCGCACGCGCTGTTCGGCGGCCGGCCGGCGCTGACGCTGATGACCGAGGCCGGCCTGGACGGGTTGCTGCAGACACGCCGGCTGCTCGACGCACGACGCGGCTGATGAAGGGCCCTCCGCGCGTCACCCGCGTCAACTGGCGCGATACGGCGCGTCTCATCGCGAGCCGCTTTCCGACCGTTGGCGTATTCGATCGCGTCGCCTCCGCCGAAGATCTCGAGGCCGTGCTCGAGCTGGAAAGCTGGACCAACGATCGCGTGAGCGCCGAGATCGGCGTCCTGCACGCCGTCGATCCGGAGGAGTGGGTGACCGGCCGTCCAATGACGTCCGTGATCATGGCCGCATACTGCCACCCGAATCCCAAGGGCACACGATTCGCCGGACCCGATCGCGGGGCCTGGTATTCCGCGCGCCGCGTGGACACGGCCGTTGCGGAATCGCTGTATCACCGCGGCCGGGAACTGCAGGAGGTCGGCGTCTCCGACGCGCGTCTCGAGATGCGGCTCTATCGCGCCGACTTCCGTGCGGCGTTCCACGACCTTCGCAGTTCTCGATCGTTCGAACGGGCGCTGGATCCCGAATCGTACGACGCGTCTCGAGAGCTCGCGCGACGCCTGCTCGAGCTTGGGTCGAACGGCATCGTGTACCCGAGCGTCCGCCACGGGGGCGGCGAGTGCGTAGCCTGCTTTCGCCCGCCCCTCGTGCTGAACGTTCGCGTTGCCGCCCATTACGAGCTCAGATGGGAAGCGGAGGTCCCGCGCGCCACCCGGCTCGAGCGATTCAGCGAGTGAATACGCACCCGCAGGGGTTAAGCTAGCGGGATGGAATGCAGTCACGTCAGCCAGGTGCAGCCCGTGCAGCCACGTTCGAAGGGATGCGAGGATTGTCTCCGGATCGGCGGACGCTGGGTGCACCTTCGTCTGTGCCGCATCTGCGGCCACGTCGGGTGCTGCGACTCGTCGCCGAACCGGCACGCAACGGCCCACTTTCGCGCGACGAAGCACCCCATCATCACCTCGTTCGAGCCGGGCGAAGACTGGTCGTGGTGCTACGTCGACCAGATGGAAGTGAGCCTGTGACGTCTGCCCGCTGAATGCCGTCGATGCATCCCTGGCACGACAGCTACGTCGACGACACCGTCGTCGACAGCGCGTTTCCCGTCGTCATCGAGGTCCCGAAGGGCAGCAAGAACAAGTACGAGCTGGACAAGGAAACGGGGCTCCTGCGTCTCGATCGCGTCCTGTACAGCGCCGTGCACTATCCGGCGGACTACGGCTTCATCCCGCGGACGTTCTGTGACGACGGCGATCCGCTCGACGCGCTGGTGCTCGGACAGGAGCCGGTCTACCCCCTGACGCTCGTCCAGGCGCGCGCGATCGGCGTCATGCGGATGCGGGACGAGAAGGGGCTCGACGACAAGATCGTCGCGGTCAGCGTCCGCGATCCCGCGTTCGCCGACTACACCGACAAGACGCAGCTGCCGGTCCATCAGCTTCGCGAGATCCGCCGCTTTTTCGAAGACTACAAGATTCTCGAGCACAAGCAGGTGGTCGTGGAAGATCTGCTGGGGCCGGCTGACGCGGTGAAAATCATTCGCGAGGCGCTGGAGATGTACCGGCAGCTTCGAAGAGGCGAACTGCCGCGACGATCGTGACGGCTTGTCCGCCGGCTTGTCCGCGAGCGCGCAGCGCGAAGGCGGAAGGTTGGGTTCTCCATGGAATCGCCTGACGACGACGCCATCGACCATCTGATCGCCGAGCTGAATGCCACCCCGGAGCCGGCCGTGCCGGCCGCTGGCGACACCGGACGCCTGGAGCGGTGGCTTCGGATCCTCGTCGACGCGGGAGGCAGCGATCTGCTCCTCGTGCCTGGTGCGTCACCGTCGATTCGCGTCGACGGCCGCGTGCGTCCGCTCGATGACGGACCCATCGACGGCGTGGACGTCGAAGAGTCCGTGCTCCCTGCGCTGCCGCCGCACGCACGGAAGGCATATCGCCATCAACTGGTGGGGGACGGATCTTTCGCGGTTGCCGGTCTCGGCCGCTTCCGGATCAATCTGCACCGCGAGCGGGGGCGTGCCGCGGCGGCGGTGCGCGCGCTTCCGCCGCGCGTCCCGCGTTTCGGTTCCCTGAATCTTCCTCCGACCGTCGAGGCGCTGGCAAAGCTCCCGCGCGGGCTGGTCCTCATCGGCGGGCCGACCGGTTCGGGCAAGTCGACGACGCTCGCGGCGCTGGTCGACGAAATCAACCGCACCGCCGCGCGCCATGTCATCACCATCGAAGATCCAATCGAATACGAGCACACGCACCAGGCGAGCGTCGTCGAGCAGGTTGAGATCGGCATCGACGCAATCGACTTTCCGACGGCGCTGCGCGCCGCGCTCCGCCAGGCGCCCGACGTGCTCGTGGTCGGCGAGATGCGCGACCCCGAGACGATGCGCATCGCGCTCGCGGCTGCCGAGACGGGACACCTCGTGCTCTCGACCGTACACACGACCGACGCCGCGTCCACGGTCGGGCGAATCGCAGACTCGTTTCCGCCCGAGCGCCAGAATACGATCCGCCAGGAGCTGGCGATGGCGCTCGCCGCCGTCATGACGCAGACGCTGATGCAGCGCGCCGGGGGTGGCCTCGTCCCCGCGGCGGAACTCCTGATGGTCGGCTACGGCGCGCGGCAGCACATCCGGAAGAATGCGCTACAGCACCTGCATCAGGAAATGACGATGACGCGGCGCCACGGCTCCTTTACGCTCGAGGAATCGCTGGCGCAGCTCGTGAAGAGCGGCGCGATCGACCGCCGTGACGCGCTGTCGCGGGCGGCGCACGTGGAGGAGCTGGAACAGCTCCTGTAAGTCTGCGTCGCGCTGTATTCAGCACAACTACAGTCGGCTGGGCACCTCATCTGCAGTCGAGAATACGGCGGCATGGAAGATGCTTTGCCACAGGCGGGATCGGACACGTTCACCCTCTTGGAGGAGGCATCTCATGCGCATGCTTCAGCGAATCCTCGGCACGACGCTCGCGCTGGCCTTGTTTGCGCCGGCGGCCTGGGCCCAGCAGTCACATACGATCAGCACGTCGGCACTCGACCAGGCGGTTCAGCAGCGCGTCAGCCAGGATCAGGCGGATCGCCAGGCGATTCGCGATCTGCTGCAGCGCGACGACGTGAGAGCCATTGCCGGTAACGCGGGGCTCTCGGTCGAGAAGGCGGACGCGGCGGTATCAACGCTGCAGGGTGACGAGCTGCATCAGCTCGCCGGCCAGGCGCGCACCGTCGATCAGCAGCTTGCCGGCGGCGCGTCGACGATCGTCATCTCCACCACGACCATCATCATCGTCCTGCTCGTCATTCTTCTGATCGTCGCGATCTCTTGAGGCGCGGCGTCCGTTGGCTGCTGGCGATCCTTCCGGCGCTTGCCGGTGCGGGATCGCCGGCGACCGCTTCTGCGCAACCGCCTTCCGCACGGATCCTCGACGTTCCCTACCTGCCCCAGTCCGAAGCGCTGTGCGGCGGAGCCGCCGCCGCGATGGTCATGCGGTACTGGGGCGCGCACGACATCTATCCTGACGCGTTTGCTCCACTCGTCGAGCCAGCCGCGGGCGGCATCCGCACGAACGTCCTGATCCGAGCGCTCGACGCGCGCGGCTGGACCGCGATCGCCAGCGGCGGGGATGCGGCGCGCGTGCGCGAGCAGCTCGACCGCGGGCGTCCGGTCGTCGCGCTCATAGAGGATCGTCCGTCGCGCTATCACTACGTCGTGGTGGTGGGCTGGACTTCGCGGAAGGTGATCGTGCACGATCCGGCGCGGGCGCCGTTCCGCCTCCTCGACGAGCAGGACTTCGAGCGCGTCTGGGAACGCGGCGGCAACTGGATGCTCGTGCTGCTCCCACCGCCGGCGCTGGCCCGGCCCGCACGTCCGATCGCAACTGACGGCGGCCCCGTCGGAGGAGACAGCGCGTGCACCGCGCTCGTCGACGAAGGCGTGCGCCTCGCGCAGGCAGGCGATCACGCGCGCGCGAGGGCGGCGCTCGAGGGCGCGAACTCGTCGTGTCCGAGCGACGCCGCACCGGCGCGCGAGCTCGCCGGCCTCGACGCGCTGGAGCAGAACTGGGAGAGCGCCGAACAGCACGCGCGCGCGGCGGTCGCACGGGATCCGCACGATGCGCACGCATGGCAGATTGCCGCGACGGCGGCGTATGTGCAGCATCGTGACCGCGACGCGCTCGACGCGTGGAATCATGCGGGCCAGCCCACCGTCGACCTTCTGAACGTCAAGGGCCTCGAGCGGACGCGGTACGCGATTGCGGCCGATGCAATCGACCTTCCTCCGGGCGCGCTCGTGACGCCCGATCGGCTGCGCCTGGCGCAGCGGCGCCTCCGCGAGGTGCCCGCGGTGTCGGGCGCCACCGTCGCATACCACCCCGTCGAATCGGGGCGAGCGCAGATCGATGCGGCAGTCATCGAACGTGCGCTCGCGCCCACGACGCCGTTTGCGTGGGGCGCGCTCGGGCTGCACGCGGCCACGGAACGTGAGCTTGCCGCTTCGTTCGCGAGCATCACCGGCGGGGGAGAACTGGTGACCGGATCCTGGCGATGGTGGGAGCACCGCCCGCGCGTCGGCTTTTCGTTTGCCGCGCCCGTCTCGCGCGGGATCGCCCCCGGCGTGTGGCGCGTGGACGCGTTCAGGGAGACCGAGTCGTTCGGCAGGGTCCCGTTCGCGGAAACGCGAACGTCTGTGTCCTTTGGGATCTCGAACTGGCTCGACGTTCGGACGCGGATCGAGGGGCAGGCGGGCATCGATCGCTGGCGCGGACGCGGCCTCATGCCGTCAGTCGGAGGCGGGATCGAGGTCTGGCCAATCGCCGATCGGCTGGCGCTCGACGCGCGCGTCAGCGTGTGGGCAGGCCAAGCGCCGGCATTCGCGACCGGCGCCGTGGGTGCCCGGTGGCGGTCATCGCCGCGAGTGTCCGGCGTCGAGTGGCTCGCGCGCGGGGGCCTGCGGCTCGCCGGCGAACGCGCACCGGCATCGCTCTGGAGCGGGGGGGACACCGGACACGCGCGCGACGTGCTCCTGCGCGCACACCCCCTGCTCGACGATGGCATCATCCAGGGCGGCGTGTTCGGCCGGCGGGTGATCTACGCGGGCACGGAAGCGCGCCGATGGACGCAGGCCGGGCGATGGCCGGTTCGTATTGCGCCCGCGGCGTTCGTCGACGTCGCTCGCGCGTGGAACGGGCTTCCCGGTGCGGATTCCCGCGGGCAGATCGATGTCGGCGGCGGCGTTCGCGTGTCGCTCGCGATGTTCGGCACGCTGCGCGTGGACGTCGCCCATGGGCTTCGCGATGGACGCAATGCGGTCAGCTTCGGTTGGGAGCGGTGACGCGGTCCGAAGTCGGCTGCGGTCTGCGGAGCGCGGGATCGGGAATCGGGAACCGGGGATTGGGACTAGCGATTAGCGATTACTGCCAGCGATGGCCCCACACCATCGAGACGCAGAGCTCGCGGTCCCAGTCGTTTGCGAGGAAGTAGCGCTGCGTGTAGTAGCCGCCGCGCAGCGTGAAGTCGCGCGTGAGCCGATAGCCGGCGATGGCCTCGCCGACCGTCGCCCGCGCCCGCGTGTTCGCCGACCCGACCGGCAGCGGCGCGTCAACTGACGTGAGCCGGAGCGCGGCGAAGAGGCGCGGCGTCAGGGTCTGCGTGCCTTCGGCGAAGAACGCGGTCGCGCGCACAGGCGACGAGGAGGTCTGGAACCGATCCCAGATCCATTCGCCTCGCAGCCGCGTGTGCGCGAACGCGTATTCCGCTTCCACGTTCGTCACGGTCGCGCTCGCAGCTGCCACCGCGGGAGGAATGACGATACTGCCGCCAGGCGAATCATAGCCGGCGCCGGCGGGCAGCGGCGCAGGATGCGCCCTTCGATAGCGTCCGTGCGCGAATCCGCCGCCAATCCGCAGGCCTGCTGTGGGCGCGATGCCGCCGCCCAGCACGAATTGCGGCATCGGCGGCGGCTGGTCGCTCTTCATCTCCGCGCGCGTCCGCGAGGGCGTGGCCGTCGTCACGCCGCCGCGCAGGTCCCATCGCGTGCCGGACGTGCTGACGATCGTGCCGAAGGGATATCCGCCCGACATCATCTGGACGCCGTCGTACGTCGTGTCGAATCTCGGCAGCGGGATGAAGTAGTAGAAGGGGGGCGACACGGTCGGGTTCAGATCGGGGCGCATTTCCAGCGTCGCGAGGCCGAGCGGCGAGGGGATGATGCCGGCATCGATCCGAAACGGCAGCGCCGTGCTCGACTGGTAGCGCACCTGGAGCTGATACCACTCGGTCGTCCACGACCCGTCCTGCCGCCGCCAGATCCAGGGGCGCACCATCGCGACCGTGCTCGATCCGAGCCGCACGTTGGCAACGTTGTCGAGGATCACCGCCGGCTGCGACCACGACGAGAACATCGAGACCGCCGCCACGGTCTCACCTGACGCGCGGGCGGGCTCCGCCTGCTGCGCCTCGGCGGTCGCGCCGATCGCGAGCGCGGCAACCAGCATCGCCCATCGATGCATCATGATCGGCTCACCGCCACGAGCGGCGTCTTGTGAGCGGCGCGCGCCGCCGTCCGTTCGATCCGGTTTTCGTGCAGCTGGAGCGTCGGGACCGTGCCCGCGAGCGCCTGCACCGCCTGGGCGTCGAACTGCGAACCCGCATGGCGCCAGAGCTCCTGCAGCCCCTCGGCAGCGCCGCGTGCGGGCCGATACGCGCGCGCGCTGGTGATCGCATCGAACGCATCCGCCACGTGGACGATGCGGGCGAGGATGGGAATCTCGTCCCCTCGAAGCCCGTGCGGGTATCCTTTCCCGTCCGGCCGCTCGTGATGGAGCTCCACGATCGCGAGATGCCGCTCGAGGAAGGGAACGGTGCGCAGGATGCGCGCGCCGACGACAGGATGCGTCTTGATTTGCTCGAATTCCTCCGGCGTCAGCGCGCCTGGCTTCAACAGCACCTGATCGCTGATGCCGATCTTGCCGATGTCGTGCAGCAGCGCGCCGAGCCGCAGGACGTCGAGCTGTTCCTCGGGCAGCGACATCTGCTGGCCCATGGCGACGGAGATGGCGCTCACGCGCTCGGAGTGGCCGGCGGTATAGGGATCGCGTGCATCGAGCGCCAGCGCCAGTGCGCGAATCGCCCCGACGTAGGCGCTGCGCGTATCGGCCTGCGCCGCGACGACCGAGGCCATCATCGCGTTGAACGTCTGTGTGAGGGTGTCGACTTCGAGGCTCGATCCGGTCGTTGGAATGGGGCTGCCGAAATCCTGCGATCGCGTCATCGCGCTGAGGGAGCGCGAGAGGATGTCGATGGGCCGCGCGACGGTGCGCGCGAGCCATACGCTCGCGACGCCCGCGAGGACGAGGGATCCCAGCGCGAGGAGGAGCGTCGCACGCAGCGCTGCCGACACGAGCGGGGCGGCTGACTTGTCGATCGAATCGAGCGCGTAGACGGCCGCGTCGCCGTGCTTGAACAGCAGCTTGACGGCGTACTGCTCGCCAGCGAGGTCGACCGTGTCGGCGTCCGCGAAGGTTGCCACGAACGAGGGCGTCAGCAACCGCGTAGCTGCGGTGGGAAGCGTGCTCGCGATGATCGTGCCGCGCGAGACGATCACCGTCCCGGCGCCCGAGAGAGACGACAGCTCGGACGCATAGTCGGCGTCCAGCGCCGTTGCGAGCTGCAGCGCTCCCAGCACGGTGTTCTGTCCGTCCTGCAGAACGAGCGGCGCCGACGCGAACCGGAAGACCACGCCCGAGAGCGCGACGAATTCGTCCGACCCATCGCGCGACAGCCACCGGCTCGGCCCTTCGCGCGGCCAGTCGGCCCGCTTCCTTCCGCCGACCGCCACAATCGAGCCCGACGGGTTCGTCACCGCGATGACGTCCGGATGGATGCGCTCGACGAGCTTGTCCACCTCGCGTTCGACCGTGTCCAGGAGCTCGCGATTGGGCACGCTCTCGTCCAGCCGCAGCTCGGAATGATACGTGTCGATGGCGGCTTTGAGCGTCGGGTTCTCCGCGAGCGTCGCCACTTGCTCCTGAAGCTCGCGTCCGCGCCGCTGCTCGAGCGCCGAGAGGATGCGCTGGCCGGTGTTGAGCCGATCCGCCACCGTGCCGCGGACCGTCGCTCGAACGGCGACGGTCAGGACCACGAATACGGCGGCGAGGATGAATCCAACCGTCGCAAGCGTGGCGATCATCGTCCGCGCGACGAACCGGGGCGGCGTCCGCGCCGTGGATGCCGGCGACGCCATCACCGCGTCGCCACCGGAAGGGAGAACTCGATATCGGCGGAGCGTCCGGGATCGACGCGCACGCTCTGCACGTTCTCGCCGATGCGCTCGTGCCACGCGCTGACGTGATACGTGCCGGCGGGCAGATCGTCGATCGTGAAGCTGCCATCCGCGTGCGGAATCGCGAAATACGGGTGATCGAACACCAGGATGCTCGCGCTCATGTGCGAGTGGATGTGGCAGTACACCTTCACGATGCCCGCACGGTGGAACTGCCACGATCGGCTCGATCCGCGCGGGTAGCTCCCGAGGTCGAAGCTCGCGGCTCTCGACAGCGAGAACACGTCGTGGAAGTAGGGATCGCCGTTGGGGAAGTCGATGGTCGACCCGCGCGTGACCGCAACGACGCGCGGCACGAACGTCTCACCCTGCTGCGCAATTCGGGCTCTCATCGCCGCCGCGCGCGCCGTGCGCGGCGCGTCCTGCACGAAGACCACGACGTTGTTGATCTCGCTCGTCGCCGGCGCGGACACGCGTTCGACGCGCCGGGTCGCGTACGCCGCCGACGCGAGCGGCACGGCGACAGGGGCCGTCAGGATCACGCGGCCGGCGATGCGTCCGGTTTCGCCTGCGCTCGGCGACCCACCAGCCTGCAGGAGCACCAGCGCCGCTCCCGCACACGCCAGGGCACGCCGCCAGGTCCGGAACGGCACACCGCGATCCGCTTTTGTAATCACAGCCCCGCCTGCGACGCAGGTGACCCTGCGACGCTCAATCTGTTCGGAGAGAGACGCTTACCCGATCGCGCCCAATACGGCCGAACGGCGTAAACGAAGACGACGGGGCAGGACTGATGCCAGTGGCGATTCCAGGGTTCTAGGGTTCTAGGGTTCTAGGGTTCTAGGGTGCTAGGTTCGCTAGGTTCCGGCCTTAGAACCTTAGAACCTTAGAACCTTAGAACCATTCAGATCGGTTTCCCTACGCGATCCTGGAGCTTTTCGCGGTATCCGCGGCTGAGGGTCAGCCGCGTGCCGTTCTTGAGGAAGACGACGTACTCGCCGTTGAACCACGGCTGCAGCTCGCGAATGCGCTCGATGTTGACGATGTGCGAGCGATGGATGCGGAAGAACAGTTCGGGATCGAGCCTGGATTCGACGGAGTGCATCGTTTCGCGGAGCAGATGCGACTCGGTGCCCACATGGAGCTTCACGTAATTGCCCGCGGCTTCGACCCAGTCGATCTCGTCGTTGCGGACGAAGAAGACGCGGCCGCCGGCCTTCACCACGAACCGGTCCACGCGGTTCGGCGCGGGCTTCAGATCCTTGACGATCGCGAGCAGACGCTGCTCGAGGTCCCCGCCCTCCCGCCGTTCGATCTGCTGCCGGGCGCGGGCGAGCGCCTGCCGGAAGCGCTCCCGGTCGAACGGCTTCAGCAGGTAGTCGAGGGCGTGGACGTCGAACGCCCGCAGCGCGTAGCGGTCGTACGCCGTTACGAAGACGACGAACGGCATCTTTTCCGCACTGACGCTCTCGATGACGTCGAATCCCGTCGCGCCCGGAAGCTGCACGTCGAGGAAGACGAGGTCCGGCATCAGCGCCCGAATCGCGTCGGCCGCGCTGCGCGCATCCGCGGCTTCGCCGACCACCGCCATCGCAGGCTCGCCGGCGAGGAGCATCCGCAGCCGCTCGCGTGCGAGCGGTTCATCGTCGACGATCAGCACGCGAGTCGTGTTGGTCTTCTCCATGCGTCATCAGGCGACGCGAGCCGCGGCCGGCGCCACCGCGCCGCGCTCGTGCCGCTGGAAGGGGATCTCGACGCGGACGGTGAGGCCGCCGTGGCGATCCGAGAACTCCAGACGATGCTGCGGGCCGTAGAGGTATTCGAGACGCGCGCGCGTATTGGACAGTCCGACGCCCGTGCGGAGCGCTTTGAGCGTGCCGCCGTGGAGGCCGTTGCCGTTGTCGCGGACCTCCATCCACAGGCGTTCCTCGAAGCGGCCCGCGAGCACCTGCAGAAAGCCGGGCTCGGAGCGCGGCGCGATGCCGTGCTTGATCGCGTTCTCCACGAGCGGCTGCAGAATCATTCGCGGCACCTCGCCGTCGAGCGCTTCCGGATCGACCTCTACGCGCACGGTCAGGCGATCCTGGAAACGCGTCTGCTCGATGTCGAGATACTTCTGGAGGAATTCGATCTCCTCCTTCACGGACACCTTCGGCTCGCCGCTGCGGTCGAACGTGAGGCGCAGGAGATCGCTGAGGCGGCTGATCATGCGATCGGCGGCTTCGGCGTCGCGGTGGACGAGCGTCGAGATGGCGTGAAGCGTGTTGAAGAGAAAGTGCGGATGCAGCTCGGCTTCGAGCGTCTCGAGGCGCGCTTCGACGAGACGCGTCTCGAGCTGCGCTTCCTTGAGCCGCCGTTCCTGCGCGTCGTGGTAATACGCGAGCGCGTGGCTCACCCCCACGATGCCCGCGTACACCATCAGGCACCAGTCGAGATCCATCAGGAACTGGCGCTGCAGGTACGACCACGACGACATCCATGCCGGCCGGCCGCCGTCGCTCCAGAGCAGGAACTTGACGCCAATCATCCCGATGAAGCGGACGATCGCGAACGCGAGCGCCGCCGCGGCGTGCACGCTGATGGCGCGCAGCCTGTGCGAGCCGTCGAGCGGAAACCGCCGGACGACGGAGACGACGCTCGGCAGGAGCACAGCCGGGATGTACCAGAACGCGAGATTCAGGATCAGGAGCCGTCCAATTTCGATCGGCATCCCTTCCTTCGACGTGAGCATCGTCAGGCGATAGGCCTGGAGCGTCGAGAAGAGACCGAGCGTCGTCGCGACGCCGAACACCCAGCGTGCCGGGGGCGTCCACGCTTTGCGCATGCGAGCACTATCAGCCGCTCTGACCGACCTCGTCAAGGGCGCGATCCTTCGTCCCTCCCTGCCGCCGTTCGTCACCGAATAGAGACGATTCATCCCTGGTCCGCTGCGAGCACCATGAGCGTCGCATCATCCTGCAGGCTGCCGTCGGTGAAGCGCAGGACGGTCTCCGTCAGGCGCGCCTGGAGCGCCGGGGCGCTGCACGCCCGATGCGCAACGATGGCGTCGACGAGGCGTTCTTCACCGAACTCGTCACCATCGCCGTCACGCGCTTCCGTGAGGCCGTCGGTGAAGAGCACGAGGCGATCCCCCGCGCTCATCGAGACCTGGCCCTGCTCGTAGACTGCATCGGGGATGACGCCGAGCACGGGACCGCCGAGCCCGAGGCGGTCGACGACGCCATTGGCCCGCACGAGCATCGGCAGGTAGTGGCCCGCATTCGTGAACGTGAGCGTTCCGGCCGACGCGTCGAGCAGCGCGTAGAAGAAACTGATGAAGCGCCCTTCCGCGATGTTGCCGCAGAGGATCCGGTTGACCTGCTGGCACAACGCCCGCGGGTCGACGATCTCAGATGCGAACGCGCGGACCGCAGCCTGCAGGTTCGACATGAGCAGCGCGGCCGGGATGCCCTTTCCGACGACATCCGCGATCGTGATGCCGAGGCGTGCGTCGCTGAACCGGATGATGTCGAAGCAATCACCGCCCACGCCCGAGGCGGGCTGCCACGAGACGGCAAGCTCCCATCCGTCGATCTGCGGAATCTCCTGCGGCAGCAGCCGGCGCTGAATCTTGAGCGCCTCGGACAGCTCGCGCTGTTCGGCCGCGTCCTGCAGCCGCCGGGCGCGCCCGGCGTCGATCTCCTGCTTGAGCGTCGTGAGGAGCTGCGTGTTGTCCCACGGCTTCTGCACGAAATCCCGGACGCCGCGGCGCATCGCTTCCACCGCGAGATCGACGCTGCCCCAGCCCGTCATCACGACGACAGGGAGCAGGCGATCGAGCGCCTGCACGCGCGCGAGGAGATCGATCCCCTCGCGGCCCGACGTCGTGTCGCCCGTGTAGTTCAGATCCATCAGCACCAGATCGAACGGGCGGGTCTCGAGGGCGGCGACGGCGGCTTCCGGAGAGGTCGCCGTGTCGATCTCGATGCCCTGCCCTTTGAGCAGCAGCTTCAACGCATCGAGCAGATCCGGTTGATCGTCCGCAATCAGAATGCGGGGAGGACTCGCGCAGGTGACCGACATGCCGGCGAGGCCCCGGTCCAATGGACGTGCCATCTGGTGTTTTGACGAAAGATCGAGATGAAACGTGCCCTCCTCGATTCGACCCGCCGTGCGAGTGTTCGCTTCCGGACAAGCGAGTCCCGGATTCGGGGCACGCGGGACCAACATCGTGTCGAACGGCCTGGAAACACGCGCGAAAACGGCGCGCTGTGTGGCGCACCGTTTGCGGAGGTGCACGCCGCTTCAGCCACATCGCATCCATATGTTCGACGCCTTCGTGCAGGACATCCGGTTCGCGTGGCGCGGACTGCGCAAAGCGCCTGGCTTCACCGCGGTGGCCATCGCGACATTGGCCCTGGGGATCGGGGCGAACAGCGCGATCTTCACGGTGGTCAACGCGATCGTGATGCGCCCGCTGCCATACCCGGAACCGGAGCGGCTGGTGCGCGTGACGGGGGACTTCACCGCGCTCAACGTTCCCGACGTGGGCCTGTCCCAACCCGAGCTGAGCGATTATCGCGACCGATCGGGCCTGTTCAGCGGCGTCGCCGGCGTGTGGGCGATCAACGCCAACCTGACGGAGGTCGACGAACCGGAGCGCGTCGAGGTGCTGCTGGCGAGCCCGAACTATTTCGACGTGCTCGGCGCCCGGCCGCAGCTCGGGCGGCTGTTTACGGCGGACGACAACGCGCCCGGGATCACCGAAGTAGTCGTCATCAGCGACAAGCTGTGGCATCGCCGCTTCGGCGGATCGCCCGCTGCGATTGGACGGAAGCTGCGCATCGACGACGACTGGTACACCGTGGTCGGTATCCTGCCGCCGGACTTCCGCCATCCCGGACGCTCGGTTCTGACCGACGTCGACATCTGGGCGCCGGCGAATTTCAGCGCGTCGCCGTTTCCCTCGCCGCCGCCGCGCGGCGGCTACTTCATCACGGGCGCGATCGCGCGCCTCCGGCCGGGCATCTCGATCGACGAGGCGCGGCGCCGCCTCGATGCATTCGGGGCCACGCTGCGCGCCGCGTTTCCGAACGACTATCCGGCGCGCGCCGGTTGGAAGCCGCGGCTCGTCCCGCTGCGCGAAGACCTCGTCGGCTCAGTACGGCCAGCGCTCCTGATGCTGTTCGGCGCCGTCGGCTTCATCCTGCTGATCGCCTGCGCGAACATCGCCAATCTTCTGCTCGCGCGTGCGTCCGGCCGCCAGCGGGAACTGTCCGTCCGCCGCGCGCTCGGTTCGTCGCGGCGCAGGCTCGTACGGCTCATGCTCACCGAGAGCCTGCTCCTTGCGGTGCTCGGCGGCGCGGCAGGAGCGGCAGTGACGGTGTGGCTGGTGGAGGCGCTGCTCGCGCTCGTTCCCTCGACGTTGCCACGGCTGCAGGAAGTCGCGATCGATCAACGCGTGCTGATGTTCAACGGCGGCGTGGCGCTCCTCACGGCGGTTCTGTTCGGCACGATTCCCGCGCTGCACTGTTCGAAGGTTGACGTGAACGAGGGCCTGAAAGAAGGGGGCCGCGGCAATGCGAGCGGACGGTGGTTTCTCAGGTCCGCACTCGTCGTGGCGGAGTTCGCGCTCGCGCTCGTCCTGCTGGTTGGCGCGGCGCTGCTGATCCGGAGCCTCTGGCGTCTGCAGCACGTGGAGCTCGGGTTCAACCCGCGCGACGTACTGACGGCTCGGCTGTGGCTGCCGCAGCCGAACACTCCCTCCACGGGCAAGTACTTCACGCACGACGCGCGCATCGCGTTCTACGACGAGGTGCTGCGCCGCGCGCGTCGTCTGCCAGGAGTGGACGCTGTTGCTGCGGCGGTCGCCCTGCCGTTCGACGGCAGCCGGAGCGGCTCGACGGTGACGATTGAAGGAGCCGAGAACGATGCCGTGTCGCGCGTCCCGGCCGTGCAGACGAACGTTGCGTCCGCGGGATTCTTCGAGCTGCTCGGCGTCCGTACCCTTCGCGGCCGGACGTTCACCGAACAGGACGATCGACGCGCGCCGCTGGTGGTCCTGATCACCGAGTCGATGGCGAGGCGCTACTGGCCGGGCGAGGATCCGATCGGACGGCGCCTCCACTTCGGTGGCGCGCAGGCGAAGAATCCCTGGATGACGGTCGTCGGCGTGGTGAGCGACATCCGCACCGAGCGCGTCGAAGAGCCGCCGAGGCCGACGATGTACCGGCCGCTGCGACAGTCGTCGGGGCTGTCGTTGTCGCTCGTGCTCAGGACGTCGGGCAATCCCGCGACGCTCGGGACGGCGCTCGCGAAGCAGGTCCGCGCAGTCGATCGCGACCAGCCCACGTACGGCGTCCGACCCATGACGGATCTGGTGGAAACGGCGATGGCCTCACGGCGCTTCACCACGCAGTTGCTTGCGGCGTTCGCCGCGGTTGCGCTCACCCTCGCGGCCGTCGGGATCTACGGCGTCATGGCGTTCGTGGTGGGCCAGCGCACGCGCGAAATCGGGATCCGGATGGCGCTCGGAGCGCGGCCCGAGTCCGTGGTCCGTCTCGTGCTCCGGCAGGCGCTCGTGCTCGCCGCGGCCGGGGTCGCGTGCGGAGGGCTGACGGCGCTGTTCGTCAGCCGCGCCCTGGCGAAGATGCTGTTCGAGATTCGTCCGACCGATCCGTCGACCTACATCGCCATCGCCGTGCTTCTCGCGGCGACGGCCCTCCTTTCGGCGCTCGTCCCGGCGAGACGCGCGGCGTCGATGGATCCGAACGTGGCGTTGAGAGCGGAGTAACCCGGCTCGTCAGGTTCTGGGGTCCCAAGATTCTTGTCGGTCCTACTTTCTCTCCGGTGACCCAGCCTTCCGAATCCTGATCGATCCCCCGAATGATTCGATGTTGACGTCGGCGGCGCCGCTCCCGAGCGTCATCTGGACGGGGCGTCCCCTTCGCATGTCCTCCGGAGACGCGCCCTTCAGCGGCAGGTCGCTCCGGAACTCGCCATTGTAGGTTCTCACCGTGAACGTCGCGTTCGCCGTTTCCGGGATCGAGAGCGACACGTCACCGTTGTGCGTACTGAATTGATAGTGGCCGGATGCAGCGAGCGCGCCGTCGTACGTGATGTCGCCGTTGACCGTGGAGGCATCGACGCTCTGCGCGCTGC
>JBKPTE010000097.1:0-60497 GCA_046735335.1 Acidobacteriota bacterium
CGCCTGCTGGATCTCCGCGGCAATCCGCATCTCCTGCTCCATCCGCGCCTTCTCCATCGTCTCGCGGTAGAGCCGGGCATTTTCGATCGCGACAGCGGCTTCGGTCGCGAGCGTCTCGAGCGCCGCGCGCGTGGAGTTCGACAGAAAGGTGCCCTTCTCCCGGCTGTCCAGATAGAGGACGCCGATGCGCCGTTCGTCCGCGACCGCGTCGGCGCGATCGAGATACCGGACGAGCCGCAGCGGGACGCACTGCACATTGCGGATCCCGAGCGCGACGGTGCCCATGTGCACGTTCGCCAGCTCGCCATCGAGCAGGTCGGCGACGATGCGGGGCTCGCCGGTGCGGAAGACCTCCTCGGGGATCTTGCGGCTCGTGGCGAAGCCGGTGCCGGGCAGCGTCTGGCGCCCGCGTCCGCGCGCCATCTTGAATTCGAGCTCCCCGTCCGGCGTCGCGAGCATGATGAAGCCGCGCTCGGCGCCGCTCACCTCGATCGCCGAATCCATTACCAGCGCGAGCACGTCGTCGAGCACGCGGCCGCTGCCGAGCGCGCGCAGCCCGTCGAGCAGGGCGGCAATCTGGCGGAGGTCGCCGATGGCGGTCGTCGTCGCCTTGTCCTGGACGGGCGCGTTGTCGGCCAGAAGGAAGACCATCTCCGCGCCACCGCTGCGCCCGAGGCGGATGCGGTCCCCGTGGGACAGCGAGCGCTCGGTGACCTGCTCGTCGTTGACGTACGTGCCGTAGCGGGAGTTGCGATCGCGGATGATGAACTGCTTGCTGTCGGAGGCGATCTCGGCGTGATCGCGCGAGACCTCGCTGCCGGCCAGGCGCAGATCGTTCGTCTCGCGGCGGCCGATCCCGAAGAGCGCCTTCGAGATGGGCACGATCCGGCGCCCCAGGGCGTCGGTCACCTCCAGCCGTGCATCGGACATTTCAGCGGGAGTGTACTACAGGTGAATTTGTGCCGGCTGCCGGTCACGATCTCACGCCGAGGGCCCAGAGGAGCAGAGAACGGTCACGATCTCACGCAATTCGGTGCTACAGAACGGGGCGGAGCGGGTGCCGCCGCGCTTCGCGCGGCAGCGATCAGGCAAGCATGCGCGGATACAAGCACGGCTCGCGATAGTTCCGTGTTTGTATCCGCGCATGCTTCCCTGATCGCGTGGCCGGCCGCAGGCCGGCGACGGCGCCCGCTCGCGCCCAATCAGCGCACCTCTCGCACGTGAGCGCCCTCTTGCCCCTGGCGTCCTCCGCGTGAGATCCGTCATGACAGCGGCCTCTATCTCCGCCTCACAATCCGCATCACGAGGAGCGCGATCGCGACGATGATGCACGTGACGGCCGCGATTTCCAGCTCCCGCGCGCGATCGGCAGCGGCCGCGACGCGTCCGGCCATGCCCAGGTACAACCCGAACAGCACGAGCAGGATCATCGCGACGAGCGACAGGATCCCGCCGCTGCGGCGCCGCACGGCGGCGGGCCGGCGCACCGGATCCGTCGTGGCGGCACCGCAGCGGTAGCAGATGATCGCCTTGTCCGCGATCTCGGTCCCGCAGTGGCGGCAGATCATCGGCGCGTTTCCAGCGTCGCCCGCTCGAAGCCACGCGCGGGGGCCTCGACCACCCGCCTGAAGAGCGGCCGGATGGCCGCCATCAGCACGAGCACCACGCCGAACGTGCACACGATCGTCGCGCCCGTCGGCAGATCGAGCTGCAGCGACAGCCAGACGCCGAGCGCGGACACGATCGTTCCCATCGCCCATCCGATCGCGAGCCGCGGACCGATGTTCTTCGCGTACAGCATCGCGGCCACCGAGGGAACGATCAGGTAGCAGAACACGAGCAGGACGCCCGCGAGCGACACCGAGCGCGTCACCACGAAACCGAACGACGCGTAGAACAGGAAATCCCAAAGACGGATGTTGACGCCCGCACGCTCCTGCTCGACCGGGTTCAGCGTGATCGCGAGGAATCGCTTCCGGAAGATGAAGTGAAACGCGCCGATGAAGGCATACAGGATGGCCGTCGTCCACACGTCGCTCCACGAGACGGACAGCAGGTTGCCGACCAGCATGTCCTTCAGGTGCTCGCCTTCGGACGTCGATTTGCTCAGCGCGAGAATCGTGGCGGCCGACGCGACGGCATACGAGATCCCGATGATGGCTTCCTGCGGAATCCTCGCCTCGCGGCTTCGGATCATGGAGAAGATGCCGGCCCCGATGAACGTGAACAGAAGACTCGTCCAGTACACGGCCGATGAATGCGGATCGCCGTTCGACCAGGGCAGCAGGATTGCGATCGTCGCGCCGAACGCGGCGATCTGCGCCAGCGAGAGATCGACGAAAATGACGCCGCGTTCGACGACGTGCACGCCGAGATACGCGTGGATCCCGGCGATGACGAGGCTCGCGATGAAGGGGGCGAGGAGGAACTGAAGAATATCCCAGCTCATGTCATTTCACTCCGGCGGCCTGGAATCCCGCGACCAGCGTCTTCACGTCGTAGTCGAACAGCTGGATGTAGTCGTCCACCGCGGCGCCCTTCGCCCCGCCGACAGACGGAGCCAGCGTGACCACCTGCGCGCCCGTGTCGCGCGCGATCGCGTTCGGCGTCTTGGGATCGAAGTACGGCTCCATGACGATGATCTTGATGCCGTCCTTCTTCATCTCCTGCGTCAGGTCGAACGTGTGCGATGGGGAGGGAGGAATCCCCGGCTTCGGCTCGACGTAACCGACGACCTCCAGCCCGAACGCTTCCACGAAATTCGGCCACGAGCGATGGTACGTGACGATCTTCGTGCCCTTGTACGGCGCCATCTGCGCCTGCCAGCGCTTCTCTCCTTCAGAGAGCTTGCGGTCGAACTCCGCATAGCGCTGCGCGAAATACGCGGCATCACCGGGGCTGATCTCGGTCAGCTTCTTCTGGATGCCCTGCGCGATCCTGCGGCCGTTCTCGGGACTCAGCCAGTAGTGAGGGTTGCCCTGGGGATGGACGTCGCCCATCGCGCGCGTGATCTGCCCCGTCGGTATCTCCAGAATGTGCGCGAACTGCGACGCGTCGAGATAGCGCGGCGACCCGGGCTGGATGCGGGGGTTGCGTGCCTGATTGATGAGCGGCGGCAGCCATCCAATTTCGAGCTCGCGCCCCACGACGATCAGCAGGTCGGCCTTGTTCAACTTCAGGATGAAGCTGGGTTTCGGCTCCACCTGGTGCGGATCCTGGTATCCCTTCGCGAGCGAATCCGTGTCCACTTTGTCGCCGCCGACCTCCTTGGCCAGCGATTCGAGGTCCTGCGTGGTCGCGACGACATGGATGGCCGCGCGCGCGGACGCCGGCGCGATCAGCGCCGCAGTGGCCAGACAGATGAAGACGGTGAATCCTTTTCGCATGTGGAAAACCTCAGAAAACGTGCGCGCCGTGCGCACCGATGGAGAACAGGAACTGGAACAGCAGCTCGTTGGCCGTCGTACCTTCAGCGTATCGTGTCCGCCGGTATTGCCCGCGCACCTGGCTGAACTCGCTCGGCCAGAACGTCAACAGCAGCGACTGGCTCGTGTCCTTCAGGGACGCATCTTGCGCGCGCTCGGACGTATCGAAGCGCACGCCGCCGAAGAGACGCCGCGTCAATTGATACTCGCCGCTCACGTACGCGCCGAACGCGTTCGATGGGGTCAGCGCGGTGAGATCCACGGATTGCGGAGCCGCGACGTCACGGCGGCTCCAGAACAGCTCCGTGCGCAGGATGAATCGCTTGTAGAGCGCCTGCTGGAGCGGCCGGTACCGGAGCGTCGCGTCGATCCCGAACAGCTTCGTCGTGGAGTCCTCCGTCACGCCGTTGTGTCCGACGGCGAACGACGTCCCGACGTCGAGGTTCGTGGATTCGCCGAGATCCCGGTAGCCGCGCAGGCGTCCCAGATAGGCGAGGTGTCCTCGCTTGTGGCTGACGAACACGTCGTCGCTCCCGCTGTACACCTCACCCGTCGCCTCGAGGAACACCAGCGGATTCATGATCAGCTTCGAGACGGAAATGCCGGAGTCCGCCAGGCCGTCTTCCCCGCCGAGCAGGTTCAGCATCGGCAGCGGCACGTCCGCCCACGGCAGGACGTGGGTGTGCATCGTGTTCACCTTGCCGAACTGCGCCTTCATCTTGCCGACCTTCATCAGCACGCCGCCGGGAAGCGTCGGAAACGTGATGAAGCCTTCCTCTATGTCCAGCCCCTCGGGGCTCGCCGAGAGAAAGAAGTCCGCTCGCGCGTAGGGATCCACAATCGCCTGGAAGCTCGCTTCCGCCTCGTCGAGCTGCATCGCGGGATGCGGATCGATCGTGTTCCTTCCGGCGGCGCCGACGAAGTTGCCGATGACCGCCATGTCCGGATTGAAGACCTTCGACAGCGCCGAGACGTTTCCGTACACCGGCAGCTGCCCTTCGGGTCCGCCAGCGCCGGCGGCGCCAGCCGGAACCTGCACGCCCGACGAGGGCGGCGGCTGCTGTTGTGCCGGCGCGGCTTCCGCCGGCGGCGTCGTCGCGGCCGTCTGGGGCGGAGGTGCCGTCGGCGGAGCGGCGGCGGGCTGCGCGGGCGCGTTCCCTTCGAGCGCCGCGAGCTTCCCTTCGAGCGCGCTCAAGCGGGCGCCGTACGAATCGCGAACCGTTTCGAATTCCTGCCGCAGCCGATCGAGCTCGGCTCGGATATCCGCCGCGGTTGGAGCGGGCGGACTTTGCGCCGCAGCGAGATCCTGGACGGGCGCGGGGGCCTGCGCCGCCGCCGGGAGCGCCGTACCGACAGCGGCCAGTACAGCCAGCGCTGTCGTCGCGCGAAATGAATGCAACACGACCACCTCCTCGCCTCGAGATCGGGCGGGAAACCCTGAGGTTTTTCCTGCGTCAGCCAGGTCCGGCCGACAGTTCTACAAGGAAAGCAGCAGCGAGGAGGACGGCGGGGAGCGTCCCGCCGAGGGCGTCGGGACGCACGTGTGGGCCGAGAACGTTTCCGCGATCGTCGCCCGTCCCGCATCGGCGAGGACGACGGAGGGGATGGCCGGCTGCGCGCTCGTGTCGTCCGCCGACGTCCCGGCCAGACACGTCGTGCAGTGCGTGCTGGACTTCAGGTGGCACAGCAGATCGTGGTGGCCGAACGGCAGCGCGGCAAGCGCGAGGATGTAGGCCGCTGCCAGGATCTGAGGCAGGGACCGCATCCGCCGCCCACGCGTAGTGGACACACCCGAATTATAGCCCCAACACTATACTCATTAGGTGTTCCCCATCAGCGACGTCATCCCGTCGCGTACGAAGCCGATCGTCACGGTCGGGCTCATCGTCGTCAACGCGCTGGTGTTCCTCCATCAGGTCACGCTGCCGCAGCGCGCGCTCGAAGCGTTCGTCATCCAGTACGCACTGATCCCCGCGTATTTCAGCTGGGCCAACGTGTTCACGAGCATGTTCCTCCACGGCGGGTGGATGCACGTCATCGGGAACATGCTCTACCTGTGGATCTTCGGCGACAACGTCGAGGATCGGCTCGGCCACGTCCCGTTCCTGCTGTTCTATCTCGCGGGCGGCTGCGCCGCGGCCGTCGGCCAGTTCGCGGTCAATCCGTACTCGGCGGTGCCGATGGTGGGCGCCAGCGGGGCGATCGCCGGGGTCATGGGCGCGTACTTCGTGCTCTACCCCGAGTCGCGCGTCCTGACGGCGGTGTTCGTCTTCCTGTTCTTCGACGTCGTGGAGATTCCCGCGATCTTTTTCCTCGGGATCTGGTTCCTGATGCAGCTGCTGAGCGGCGTCGGATCGCTCGGCGTCCCGAACGCGTCTGCGGGCGGCACGGCGTTCTGGGCGCACATCGGCGGCTTCGTCGTGGGCGCGGTCGTGGGGTTGATGCTCCGCATGCGCGGGCGGAGACGATGGGAGTACGAATAGGTGTGCGGCGCGCGTAGCGCGGAACGTCAGTTCCGGGGTGCGGGGCGCGTTCAGGTCTTCTGGCGTTTCCGGATCTCGCGTGAGACCTTCGCCAAGTCGATCATCAACCCCTCGAACTCCTTTTGATATTCCTCCGGCGTCATGAGCTGGCGGCGCTGCTTCAGCTCCTCTGCGTCCACCTGCAGCGCCGCGCGTTTCTGGAGCAGCGCGAGCAGCTCTTCGTCGGTGGGCGCGGCGCCCACTTCGTCGTCCAGGTACGTGCGGGCAGCCGCAGATCCGTCCTCACCGTCGCCGCCCGCTTCTCGTCCCTTCCCATCGCCATCGTCGTCGAGCAGCGATCGTTCCGTCGCAAGTTGACCGCGCTGTTCGTAGTGGCGCCGGACGCCGAAGCTCGCGGCGATGAACGCCTCCCAGATGGAGACGCGTCCGTTTTTGTCGAGATCCGCCGAAGGGTCCGTCAGCGCCTTGATGAAATAGTCCGGGAACACGGTGTCGAACCGCTGGCCGGGCGAATCGGTCGCCGTGACGATGATGCGTCCGCGCGCGGCGAGCTGTTCGATGAACGGAAAGCTCGCGGACGTCGAGTTCACGAGGACGAGGCGCCCCGGCAGAGGCTTCAGGAGCGACGCCCACTCCGACGCCGTCAAGTCGGGGCCTACGAGGTTGAACTTCGCTTCGGCGCCGTCGAACGTGCCGTGTCCGATCAGGACGACGAGCAGCAGATCGTCGGCGTGAAGCTTGGGACGGAGGCGTTCGATCGCGGCGCGAACCGCCGTCGCCGTCGACGCGTGTGCCTCGTCCCCGCCGTCGTACAGGACGTCAATTGATGAGGAGTCGAACGCGAACTTGTCTTTGAGCGCCGTGACCAGCGCGTCGCGCCACTGCGCGTACTCCTCGGCGTAGGACACCTCTCCGTTCGCGCCCGACACGACGACCGCGTACCGCTGGGGCACCTGCGCGAACGCCACTCGCGCCCCGAGGAGGAGCGCCGCGCTGAGCACCGCCAGCTTCCACGGGCTCTGACCCCCGACCGAGCTCTGACCCCAAACTGTGGCGAATTTGCCGCGCCGACGGCCGCGACGGCGCCGAATCGGGGTCAGAGCAAAGGCCGGAAGGCGAGCGGCGAGGGAACCGCAAGACATTCGGAATAGAGAAGTTAGGCGAATCGTGGTGCGTGGCGCGCGGCAGGTGCTCTGACCCCCAGGCGGGGCGATCTTGCACGACTTGGGGGTCAGAGCACCCGTCATCGCAGCCCCCAGGCGCGGCGGACGAGCCACTCGGCGCTCAGAAGGACGATGACGAGAGCGAAGGACCAGGCGGTGTGCCACAGGTCGAGACGGGAGGTAAAGAGCGCGGCCGGAGCGCCGGCGCGCAGGCGATCGGCAATCGAGCCGACCTCCGACGCCGGGAGGAAGCGCCCGCCGGACGCCTGGGCGATCCGCTGCAGCACGTCCTCGTTCACGCGCGGGTCGGTCATCTCCGGATCGAAGCTGCCGACGAGCACCGCGCCCGATGCGCTCCCGAGCGTCGACCCTTTGACGCGTGCGTCGGCGCTGACGCGATACACGCCGGCCGAGGAAGTACGCGACGCAGCCTGAAATCGTCCCGGCTGCCCCGCGACCGGCTGCGCCGCGACGGCGTCCACGTGCCCGTCGGGCGCGGTGACGCGGACGTCGACCTGCGCATCGCGCTGCGGCATGAACGCCTGATCGCGCGCATCGACGACGATCGTCATGAGGTCGCCGGCTGCGGGCGCGGGCGGCAGCGTGAGCGCGACGGCATCCCGCGTGCGCTGTCCGAGCCAGCGCGCGGCCTGGCGCCAGAAGCGATCGTAGGACTGATCGGACGCGGGCAGCATCATCCGCCAGCGCCAGACGCCTTCGCCGGTGAAGGCCATCGATCTCCCGTCGCCGTAGCGCTGCACGGCGACGAGCGCGCGCGGCACGCCGCCAGGGCCTCCCGAGACGGCGAGTACGGCAGCGCCAGGCCGCGGATCGCCAAGCGGCGAGACCGCCGCGAGCGGCGGAATCGCGGACCATCGCTTCGCGTTCTCGGACGGCGTCGAACCGAGCTGCATGATTGGATGGGCGGCGCCGGCGGACGTCAGCGCGACGCGATTGCTGCCAGGCGACGCGGACGCCTGGACCACGCCGGTGCTGCGGTCCGTCAGCTCCAGCGGCAGCACGTCCTCGAGCGGCGTCCCGCGGAAGCTGTGGCGCTGAAACGCGCGCGCGCCGAGCACGAGCAGACCGCCGCCGCGCTCGCCGACGAAAGCCCGCGTGAGCTCGAGGTGCGCGTTCGTCATCGAATCCGCTTCTTCGTTGCCGAGCACGACGAGGTCGTATGCGAACAGCTCCTCGCGGGTCCGCGGATACCCGCCGACGAGCGCGCTCGCGCGCGACCGCGCCGCCTGCACGTAAAACGTATCGGCGCCCGAATCGTCGCGCCCCTTGCGGACGACGCTGTCGACCTCGAGGCCGCGGTCCCCATCCCACGCGCGCTTGAGGAAGCTGTGCTCGAAGCCCGGCGCGCCTTCGACGAAAAGAATCCGGCGTGGACGAGCGGGGGGCGGCACGAGCACGCTGCGCGCGTTGTTCTCGAGGACGAGCTCGTCGCTCGACGAAGGCACTTCGACGGTGTATACGGCCGGCGCGTCGCGATTCGGCGAGACGCGGAAGGTGGTGCTCACGGGCACGCCGTCGCCCGCCGGCGTCACGCGACGGAGATCCACCACGCGGCCGTTGTCGAGGAGCCGCAGATCGTACGGCGTTCGTCCGTACCCGTGCGACACCGCGGACACGGCGACGTCGACGAGTGCGTCGGGTTGCACCGAATCCGCGGCGGTCACGCCCGTGATCTCGCGATCACGTGCGACCGATGCCGCCCCCACGCCAATCGGGTAGATCGGCGGCCCTCCCGAGGCCGCGCTGACGAGATCGCCGCCGCCGTTGTCGCCTCCGTCCGACATGACGACGATGCCCGCGACGGCCTGCCCGCGATAGTGGTCCCTGACGTCTTCGAGCGCCGCCGCGAGATCGGTCCGCCGGTCCGTCGCCGATACGTCTGCCGCATCGGTTTCCCGAAGACGATCGCCGAATCGCAGCAGCTCCGTCCTGAAGTGGGCCGAGACCTGCGGCAGGATGTCGTGCGAGAGCAACGTGCGCGCGCGATCGATGCGGCGGAGGCCGCCGGCATCCGTGAGCCCCATGCTCCGAGACGCATCCACGAGAACGGGGACGATCGAATCGTGAAGGTCGGTCTCACGCGGCGCCGACGCGGGCCGCATGAGGCAGACGACGAGCCATGCGAGCGCGGTGAAGCGCAGGGTGGACAACACCGCCCGGCGGACGGCGGAGAGCGGAACGCGGCGATACGCGTTCCAGGCAATCAGCGCGCCTGCCGCCGCTGCGAGCAGGAGCGCCCACCAGGGCAAGGGATTGACGAAGGTCACTTACTTAATCGGGACTCCGGTTCGCGGGCGCGCTGCGCGCGCCGGGGCGCCATCTCCGGTCGCGAGGAGCTCGAAGTACTTCGCGATGCGCGATTCGTATGCGTCCGGGACGCGGTCGCTGCCGCCGGCGCGGAGCCGGTCGGCAACCAGCGCACGGGAGAGACGATCGGCAGCGCTCGTTTCGTATCGTTCGAGCGCCTGCTTGACGTCTTTGCCGAGCGCATCCCACTTCGAGTAGTCCTGCTTCCACGCTTCGGTACCGGGGGCCGAGCGGCTCCACTCGTGCTCTTCCGGCGTGGAAAGATTCCGGCCCGAGTCCGGCGTTCCGCGCTGCAGACCGTTCATCAGATCGCGCGTGCGCTGCAGTTCCCGCGCGTACTCCTGCTGCAGCCGGTTCAACTCGCCGCTGCCGTTGCCGCCGGCCTTCGTTCCCTGTTGCCCTCGGGCTGGATCGGCACTGCTCGGTCCTGCGCGGCCGGACTGCGCACCCTGCGCAGCGGTCGCATCCTTGATCTGTCGCTCGAGGCGCGTGAGCCGCTCGCGCGCATCGCGCAGCTGATCCAGCTCGTTCGCCAGGTGTTCGGTGTCTCCCTTCGCGCCACCGGCGCCGGTGCCGTTCATGCGCCTCGCGACGCGATCGAGCGCGTCCGCGATCTGCCGCTCACCGGCGGCGCTGCCGCCGTCGGCCCCGCGGCCCGCCTGCGAATCACCGTCGCGCATCCGGCGCGCGCCCGCGCGCATCTTGTCGGCAAGCTGACCGCGCTCGAGATCGCCCGCCGCACCCGACACCGTGGTCCGATCCGATGCCGGGTTGCGCGGGTCTGCGGCCATGCGCTTCGCCGACTCCTGCAGCCGCGCCACGCGATCCGCGAGTTGCTCCTTTTCTCCCGCGAGCCGCCGCTTCGCGTCGGAGATGCCGCCCCCTTCGCGATCGAGCCCCTCCGCTTCGGACGCGATGCGGCGCTGCGCGTCGGCGATCTGCTGTGCTTCGAGCTGCAGCTCGCCAAGCGCCCGCCGGCGGGCTTCGGGCGACGAGGACTGCATCTGCCGCTCGAGATCCCGCAGCGCGCGCGACGCCTGTTCACCGCGCGCCGCGGCGGAACCGGCTTCCTCGCGCCGCAGCTCCGAGGCGGACTGCCCCATCTGCTCCGCAGCGCCGCGGACCGCCGCGCCGGCCTGTTGCCCGGGCGGCTGCTGCCCCTCGCGGTTCCCCGGCTGCTGCGGCGATGCCTGCTGCTGCTCGCCTGAGGGCGTTCCTGACATCTGCTTCGCGAGCTGCTCTGCCTGCTGCCGCAGCTCCATCTGCTCGCGGGTGAGGCGCTCGAGCTGCCGCTTCATTTCCTCGGCGCTCATCTCGGCGTTCGCCAGCTCCCGCTGCTGGCGCGTCAGCTCCTCCTGGCGCTTCGCGAGCTCGCGGATGCGATCGAGCGCGCTCGCGTCCTTGTGCTCGTCCGGCCGCTCCTCGATCTGCGCGTTCGTCTCGTAGTTCGTGCGCTGCTGCCGCTTCAGCTCGCGATCGAACAGGTTCGAGAGATCCTGTCCCTGGCGGCCGTATCCGCCGGCGCCGGCGCCATTGGCCTGCTGCACGATCTGACGCCGGCGGACCTCCGCTTGCGCTTTGAGCAACGCGTTGAGCGCCGCCATTTCGTGGGGGATCGCCTCGGTCGTTCGACGGTCTTCGAGCTGCTGCAGCGCACGGCCCATCGCGCCGACGGCGTCGGCGACCGGATCGGCAGCCGGCGCGGCCTGCGGCGCGATCTGCTGCGGCGGCTGGGGTCCGCGGCGCCGCGGGCGCAGGACGCCGGCTGCCTGCTCGGCGCGCGCTTTCAGTTCCGCCTGCGCGTCTGCGATGGCCTTGATGTCCGTCGCGGAGCGGCCCGCCTCGGACCGTCGCTCGATGTTCCACGTCGCGCTGATGATCTCCTTCTGCGCGGCCACGAGGCTCTCCATCTGCGTGCCGGTCGCGGCCGCCATCGCCTGGCTCTGCGCCATCGTGTACTCTTCGTTGAACGGCTTCACCTCGAGGAAGAAGATCTCGCTCCGCGCCAGCGTCGACGCTTTTCCTTTCGCGACGTCCCACGCACGCGCGTAATAACTGATGACGTCCCCCGGCTTCACGCCGAGCTCCTCGGCCGCGAGCAACCTGGCGCCGATGCGTGCCACGTTCGTCCCCTGAGCGGACGTGAACGGCACGATCCGCTCGCGTCCACCGCTCACGGAATACACGAGATCGAAGCTCGCGATTCCATAATCGTCGTCGGCCCTCGCCTCGATCCGGACTTCCTCGAGCGGCGTGATCTGCTGATCGCCGAGCGGCCGCAACAGGTGGACTTCCGGCGGCCGATCGTCCATCACACGAATGAAGTACTCGGTGCCCTCGGACGTCAGGCCGTCCGCGTCGGCGAGCGCGACGCGGTACGCGCCGTCCTCCTGCAGCGTCAACGTGGACTCCAGCGTCCGATCGTCCACGCGGCCAAGCGGGAGCGCCGGCTTGCCTTCCGCCAACGCGAGCCTCCCCTGGGTGACGGGCTTGTCGACGGTTATCGTGAGGCGGACTCGCGTGCCGGCGGGCCCATAGAGATCGCCTGCCTCGGGTTCCCGTCGATCGGGCAGCTTCGTAAACGACGGATATTCGTACCGCGCTTCGATGCGCTTCACGCGCGGCGGAAAAAGTGCGGTGATCGTGTAGGAGCGCGACGCCGCGGAGCCTGCGTGGACCCGATACGCGAAGCTTCGGTCCACGGCGTCTATTCGTACGTCGTACCCGTCGGCGCTCGATGCCATCGGCACGCTTCGCGTCTGCCCCCCGGACTCGAGCGAAAGGACCGGGGTCACGCGGCTGAGCGCCGCGGCGCCTCCATTGATCTTCGCGACGATGCGTAAGGGGTGTCCGGCCGCGATCCGTAGATCGCCAGGCTGCACCGAAATCGCAATGCTGCCCGGGAAATAGCGAATCCGAGCGACCTCGATCGCGTGTCCGATGAAGGAACGGCCGAGGACGAGAACCACAGCCAGCACTGCGCCCGCCGCAACGGTCCGCACGGCCGCGGATCGCAGGAGCGACGAGTCGACCACACGCGCGGGATCCAGATCGCGCAGACGGCGCACCGCCGTGTCGACGACGAGCGGCGCAAAGGAATCGTGCGGCTCGTCTCCATCGCGCCGCGCGATGTCGACGGCCGTCGCGATGCTGTCGTCGAGGTCGGGGCAGCGCTCCTCGACGAAGCGCGCAACGCGCAGATCGTCAGGACGGCGGCGGTATGGCCACCAGACGAGCCCAATCGCGACGGCGATCGCGGCCATGACCGCCAGTGCAAGCAGCAGAATCGCGCCATCGGCGGGAGACGTCCACCGATCGGCGATGGCCGCCAGGGCGACGATGACCGCCGCGGCCGCAAAGATGCGCGCGCCGTTCTGCAGCGCCACCGCAGCAAACCACCTGCGTCTGATGACGTGGAGCCGCCGGCGCAGGTCCGTTCGTGGCGTCATGTGTGTCTACCGCGACCCGACGAAGCTTTCAGCAATCAGCGCACCGAGCATCAGGAGCAACCCGTACTGCCAGTAGTGCTGCGACGCCTCCGTCTGCGACGCCGCGGCGGCGGAAAGACGTCCTGGCTCGCTCGCGGTCCGCGCGAGCGACCGCGCGAACTCGGCGGGCGTCAACCGGTCGAGCGTGCTCTCGCGCGCATCGACGTTCACCGCAACGGGGTGTCCCTGCAACGATACGACACCTGGGTGACGGGGAACACCCGGCGGGACCTGGTCCACGAGCATGGATGAGACAGGCGCGGGGCGTGCACCCAGATAGCGGACCGACTCCTGGACGAATGGCACGAACACCGCGTGCAGCGGAAAGTCGTTCCACCGGTGTCCCAGGTCCGACGCGAACAAGAGGACCTTGCCGCGTCCTGACGTGCGCTCGACGAGAGCGGGGGCGCCGTCGGTGAACCGTGCCACGGGCTGCCAGTCCTTCGCGGGGCTGATCTGCCAGACGCGTTCGAACGACACCTGGCCGAAGTTGGCAGCGACGGCGTCGAACGGACGAAAGATCGGATGGCGCAGATCCGTCGCCGCCAGGACGCCGGCGGCATTCCGATCCTGCGCCTGAAGCGGCGGCGACCAGTCCAGCACGGTCGATAAGACGCTCTCGTCGACGTCGGGGCCTGCCGCGATGAACAGTCCTCCGCCGGACGCCACGAACGGCGGCAGCAGCGCCCGTGCCCGGCGATCCAGACCATGCGTCGACAGCAGGACGACGACGGCCTGCGCGCGGAGGTCGCTCGGGTCGAGCGCGTTCAGGGCCTGAGCACTGATGGAGCGGACGTCGAAATCGGGCCCGTCCTCGCCCGACGCCTGGAGCGCTCGTGAGACATAGAAGCCCTGCTCCGCCCCCGCCGCGCCGCCCACCACGAGGACGCGCGGGAGCGCCCGCGCCGGAGGGACCGCGTAGCGGACGTTATCGGCGGCAAAGCCATCCTCGTCGGTGATGCGGATTCCGACCGGCCCCGGGGCCTGCGCGCCAAAATCCACCGTCGTCGAGCCGCCCGCCTCGATCGACACGCGGCGGGTCGTCGGGATCCGGCCCGACGATTCCAATTGAACGTCGGCCGTCGCCGCGGCGTTGCCGCAATTGCGGACGACCGCTGTCACGCCAACCTGGCGGTGGCTTCCGCCTTCAGGCCGAACAGCACCCCCGTGGCTTCCGCCTTCAGGCGGAAGAGCCTCCACCCGCGCCTCCACAACAGCAAGATTCTTCGACGGCGCTCCTGCATCCCGCACCGAGAGCTCGATGTGGGACGGGAGCGTCGCCGCGCCTCCTTCCAATCCGCCGCGCTGCAGGTCCGATACGAGGACCAGCCGGACGCGTGGCGCGCCGGCGCCGGCCGCAAGCTCCGCCGCCTTCTGGAACGCGGCCGCATACCGCGTCGAGCCGAAGCCCGCGTCGATGCGATCGACGGCAAGCCGCGCGTCGGCGGCGGTGCCGAAGGGGGCCAGCACGTCGGCCTCCTCATCGAATCCGACCACGGCGATTCGATCGCTGGCGGACTCCTGGATTGCCGTGCGTGCAAGGGCGCGGGC
Source organism: Acidobacteriota bacterium (assembly GCA_046735335.1). Taxonomy (GTDB): domain Bacteria; phylum Acidobacteriota; class Vicinamibacteria; order Vicinamibacterales; family 2-12-FULL-66-21; genus JBKPQB01. The sequence continues at coordinate 14,439 of JBKPTE010000097.1, forward strand.
GCGCGCCATCTCCCCCGGCGCGCTCATGCTGAACGAGCGATCGACGACGACGATAGTGGCACCCGCTGCCGCGCGCGCGCCCGCGATGTAGGGACGGGCGAACGACGCCGCGAGCAGCAGCAGCGCGAGGACGCGCGCGGCGAGGAGGAGGAGATCGCGCAGCCGCCGACGCCGCGATCGATTGATCGGACTGCCGCGCAGCAGGCGCACGGCCGTGAACGGTACGGACGGCGCCACGTCGCGCCTCAGCCAGTGCAGAACGATGGGCAGCGCGATGAGCAGCCCGCCAAGCAAGTACAGCGGCGTCAGGAAAGCCACTTACTTCCTCCGGCTCCGCGCGTCCAGATACGCGAGCAGCCCGAAATCGAGCGGCTTCGACGTGTCGAGCGTCACGAAATCGATCCCGGCGCCGCGCAGCTCGCGCTCGTAGGTGGCCCGCATGTGTTCGAGGGCTTGGAGGTACTCGCGGCGAACGCGTGCGGGGTCGGCCGTAACCGTCTCCGCATCCTCCACGTCGACGAAGCGCGCCGCCGTCTTGAACGGGAACTGCAGCTCGTATGGATCGAGGACCTGGAACACGATGACGTCGGTCCCGCGAAACCGCAGATGCTTCAATCCGCGAACGACCGAAGCAGGATCGTCGAGGAGATCGGAAATCAGCACCACAAGGCTCCGCTTCACGAGCGCGTCCGCGAGCTGGTGGAGCGGACGGCTGACGTCGGAGCGCGATCCCGCCGTCAGCTTGTCCAGCATGATCAGGATCGCGTGCAGGTGCCCCGGACGCGCGCGCGCCGGCAGCCTGGCCACGATGCGGTCGTCGAATGCGATCAGCCCCGTCGCGTCGCGCTGCCGGTTCATCAGATACGCCAGCGACGCGGCGAGCACGCTGCCGTACTCGAGCTTCGTCATCGCGCTGCCGCCGCGATAGGCCATCGACGCGCTCACGTCGAGCAGCAGGTGGCATTCGAGGTTCGTCTCCTCCTCGAACTTCTTCACGTAATGACGATCCGAGCGCGCGAAGACTTTCCAGTCGAGCGTCGAGAGATCGTCGCCCGGCAGATACTCGCGGTACTCGGCGAACTCGACGCTGAATCCCTTGTAAGGGCTGCGGTGCAGGCCGGAGAGGAATCCTTCCACCACCGTCCGCGCCTTCAGCTCCATCGACCCGAGACGCGCGATGACGGCAGGGTCGAGAAAACGGACGTCGCGGTTCTGTGCGGTGGGGGGCATCGCTACATTCCGCTGCGTGGGGCGGGCACGGCCTCGAGCAGCCGATCGACGAGCGTATCGGACGTGACGCGCTCCGACTCGGCGTAGAAGTTCGGAATGATGCGATGCCGCAGGATCGGGTGCGCCAGCGCGCGCACGTCCCCGACCGAGACGTGGTAGCGGCCCTGCATCAACGCGCGAGCTTTCGCGGCGAGAATCAGCGACTGCGACGCGCGAAGCCCGGCGCCCCACTTCACCCAGTCCTTCACGAACGGCAAGTCCTGTTGCCGCCCTGGGCGGGACGAGTCGACGAGCCGGACCGCGTACCGTGCGATTTCCTCCGCGACCACGACCTGCCGCACGAGGTGCTGGAACTCCATGATCTCCGCACCGCTCAGGACGCGCGTCACCGCGGGTTCGTCGGCCCCGGTCGTCCGGGTCACGACGCGAACCTCGTCGTCCTCCGACAGGTACGAGACGACGATGTTGAACATGAAGCGATCGAGCTGCGCCTCCGGCAACGGATACGTGCCCTCGAGCTCGATCGGGTTCTGCGTCGCGAGCACGAAGAACGGCCGTTCGAGTGGATACGTCCGTCCGGATGCGGTCACGTGGTATTCCTGCATCGCCTCGAGCAGCGCGGCTTGCGTCTTCGGCGGCGTGCGGTTGATCTCGTCGGCGAGCAGAATCTGCGCGAAGATGGGCCCCTTCACGAACCGCAGCGATCGGTGGCCGCCCGCTTCGTCGAGCACCTCGGTGCCGGTAATGTCCGCCGGCATCAGGTCGGGCGTGAACTGGATCCGCTTGAACGACAGGTCCAGGATCTCCGCGAGCGTCTTGATCAGCAGCGTCTTCGCGAGCCCCGGCACGCCCGTGATGAGGCAGTGGCCGCCGGTGAAGAGCGCGATCAGCACCTGCTCGACGACCGCGTCCTGGCCGACGATGACCTTCCGGACTTCCGAGAGGATGCGGTCGCGGCCCGCCGCGACACGCTCGGCGACTGGGGGCTGCGTCGCCTGCGACGTGGTGTCCATCAGTGTGTGAGCGAATAGATGATTTCGTTGATTTCCATCCGGTACGCCTGCGCCGTGTATTTCACGTAGCCCGGATACTCCGCCGCGTTCGACCACTCCCAGCCGTCGCCCATGTCGGTGTTCCAGTTGATGAGCACCATCGCCCGGCCGGCATCGTCTTCAATCGCGCGGAGCGTTGCGACGTAGCCGCCTTTTTCCCACGTGCGCCCCTGCAGGAACGAGCCGAGGCCCGGCGTCTGCGGGAAGCCGTCCAGCTTGTAGAAGCAGCCGAAGATCGGATGATCGCGCGGCAGGTCGATGATCTTGCGATCGGGAAACACGCGTTTCAGCTCGCGCTCGACGTTCGCCCATTCGATGGGCCCGTGGAAATCGTCGAACGTCAGCGTGCCGCCGCGCAGCAGGAACTCACGTAGGATGGGGACCTCTGTCTCCTTCAACCGCAGGTTGCCCCCCTCGACGATGTAGATCCACGGGTAGTTCCAGAGCGCGGGATCTTCGAGCGTGATGACGACGGGATCGTTGACCTGGATCGACGTCGCGGTGCGCACGCGGCGCGAGAGGTTCCACTCCGCCGCCGGCGCATCGATGTACCACGGTTCGTCGTACATGCTGAAGCCCGCCCGCGGCGGGATCGTCCAGGCCGTGTAGCGCACCCGGGCGAAGGTCCATTGGAGACCTGCGAAGCGGACGTCCGGGGCCGCGGGCACCGGGGGCGGCTGCGCCTGCGCGCGCGCCGAGAACAGCCACGCTGCGGCGCAGGTCATCGCCGCCGCGGCAGCGCCGAGCGGCATGACGCGCAGCAGCGTGCGCGTCATGACTTCCTCTCGATGGCGTTGAGCAGCAGCTCCTGCGCCCGTTCGAAGCTGGGCGCGATCTCGAGCGCGGCGAGCGCTTCCTTCTTCGCGTCGGCGGGACGGTTCGCGAGCAGATAGCTCTCCCCGAGGTCACAGTGCGCCGCGGCTTTGTCGGCCGCGCCGGAGAGAAGCGCCGCGCGGAATTCTCGCGTCGCGATGTCCGCGTCCTTCTTCTGCAGCGCCAGTCGTCCCCAGCTCGTGTGGGCCGCCGAGTCGAATGGATCGAGCGAGACAATGCGCTCGAGCGCGAGCGTGAGCCGCGGTTCGTCGTTTGCAGCCTCCGCGAGCTCGGCGAGCTTGCGGGCGGCTTCGATGTTCGTGTGATCGACCTTGATGAGCGCTTCGTATTCCGCGAGCGCGCGCCCCCGATCGTTCAGCTTTTCGGCGAGCGCGGCCATCAGCGCGTGCGGGCTCTCCGAGCCGGTCGCTACCGGGACCAGCGCCGCCGCACGCTCGAGCGGCGCATACGCGGCGGCATCGCCGGCAGTCGCGAGCGCTTCGCCAAGGGCAAGCTGCGCGACGAAACTCCCCGGCTGGGCCGCAGCGGCCGCCTTCAAGGCGTTGACGTCGCGTCCTTCGACCGGCTTGTCCGCGTCCTTCAGCGCCGCACGCATCGCGCCGAACTGCTGCTCGAGCGCCTTGTCGAAGGTCGCCTGGAGGTCGTCCATCGACACCTTCAGCGTGCTCTTCACCGCGGCATCGGTATCGATCCCCTGGGCGTACGACGCGACGAGCGCGCGCAGTGCCGGCTCTCCGAACGTCTTGACGATGTGATCGACGAGGAGGGACGCCTCGTAGTATGCCAGGCTGATCGTATCGGGACGCGTGAAGCCGGCGTTCAGATCCTTCAGCTTCAGCACCTTGTCCTTGTTCATCGCCTGCGCGAACGTCACGTCCATGTCGCGCCCCCACTCGGGACGCTGCCGCCCCTCTTCGTAGACGGAGATCCCTTCCGTCAACCATCGCGGGATGCGCTGCTTTGAGAGCTGCAGCGTGATGACGTGCGCCAGCTCGTGCCAGAGCGTCGCCTGCCACGCGAACGTGCCGGGCCTCTGCCGCGCGCGCGGCGAGTCCATCGTCACGACCTTGCCGAAGCAGGCGCCCAGCGCGCCGATCATGCCGGGCAGGCCCAGGTTGCGGACCGCGAAGTCGTCGTGATTCGGAAAGATCTCGATCAGCAGCGGGCCCGTCGGCGTGAAGCCGTATCGCGCGGAGAGCGTCCGCACGGCGTCTTTCGCAAGCGGAATCGCGTACTCGCGAAGCACCGGCTCTTCGTCGCGATGCATGCGGAAGATGAAATCGCCGTCGCGCACCGTGACGAACTGATCCAGCGTGTCCAGCAGGGACAGCAGGTTGTAGGTGACGACGTCGTAGGGGTCTGCCTTGAAGGCGCGGTCGAGCGCGCGGCGCGCGCCCGTCTCGTCGCCCGTCCGCATCAAGTGCATGCCGAGGTCGCCGGAGGCGCGCGCATCGGACGGATCCAGCGCGAGCGCCTTTTCCGCGAGCGCAGCGGCTTCCTCGAACCGGTAATGGCTCGCCGCCTGCTCTGCGGCGATCCGGTACACCTCCCCGTACACGGGATTGATGGCGAGCGCGACCGCGACTTCGCGATCGAACGTCGCGCGGTCGTCGTGCACGTACGCCATGCCCGCGAGCATGGCGTGCGCTTCGAGGTTCGAGGGGTTGGTCGCCAGGACCTTGTCCAGCTCCGCGTGCGCTTCGTCGCGCCGATCCTCGTCGAGGTGCAGGGCTGCGAGCAGGACGTGCGGGTCGGCGAGCTGCGGATCGATCTCGATGGCGCGCTTCGCCGATTCCGCCGCCGCCGGCGGGTCGTCGTCCTGCAGGACGCGCGCGAGGCCCGCGTGCGCGGGGGCCCAGGCCGAATCGCTCTTCAGCGCCGCCTGAAACGATTTCTGCGCCTCCGGCCGGTTGTACTTCTCGAGGAACAACTGGCCCCACGATGTCTCGACGGCGGCCGGATCCGCGCCGGCGCGCTCCGCTTCCCGATAGAGCGTGTTGGCGTCGCGCGCACGTCCGAGCGCGTGCGCCGCGCGTGCCGCTCGGAAGAGAGACGCGCCGTCACCCGCGTTGGCGCTCTTCAACAGCGCGTTGAGCAGTGGCTGGGCGTCGGAGTCGCGGCCGATCGTGCGATACAGGAGCGCGAGCTCGAGCGCAGCATCGCTGTTCGGAGCCTGCGCGACCTGAGGCTCGAGCATGGCCTGCGCCTCGCGATACTTTCCTTGATCAATCGCGAGGCGCGCCAGAATTGCCGCCGCGGACGGATCGGCGGCGCCTCGCGCTCGGGCCATGGCCTCCGCGTCCGCGCGCTTGCCGTGCGCGATCGCGGCCGCAGCCGCCTGGGGGAAGTCGGCCGGGGCTGACGTCTGGGACGACTGGCGCAGCGGGCGCGCGGCCGAGCCGGCGAGCCCGAAACACACGACAAGAAGGATGACGACCAGGGGCCGCATCGCTACCGGCCACGGGCGGTGCGTGCGAAAGCCGCGCATGGGATTCCTACCGAATTATAAGCACGGAATTGCCGCGGGCCGCGGGCCGCGGGCCGCGGACTACGCGGACGACGCGGACCACGGACTACGCGTACTCACGGGGACTACGCGGAATCAGAACATGGGGCGCCACGTGAAGAAGAGCGCCGCGACGAGCCCTTGCGTCACGGCGGACGCGGTGACGAGCGGAACGACCGCGCGGCGCGGCAGAACCGCGGCGAGCGCGAGGAACAGAGGGAAGATCGTGGCCGTGATCCGCCCCATCGAGAGGACACCGCCCGCCAGGAGTGGCGGAACGATATTGATGATGACGAAGACCGCGGCCGCGAGCCCGACGCGGCGGTAGACCGGCCACACCATCACGAGCGCGAATGCCAGCGCCGCCGCGTTGAGCGTATCGAACGGGACGGACTCGACGGCGCGCAGCAACCCGAGACTCTCGACGCGATCCAGCCCGCTCCAGATCGGGGCCAGGCCGTGGAACGATCGGCCCCACGCCTCGTGCAGGCGCGCCCACCCGAACCACCACCCGGTCAGCGAATGAACGTATGCGCTGTACGCGAGCATCCCGATTCCCGGCGCGGCCGCCGCGGCAACTGCGCTCGCCACGACGCGCGGCTCGCGCGCGTCGGGCCGCCGATCCTCGAGGACGAGGCACGCGAGCGCGACGCTCAGAAGGCACCCGTTCGGACGGGTAGACCCGGCGAGGAGTCCCCATGCGGCCGCGATCCACCAGTCGCGCCGGCGAAAATGGTAGAACGCGGCGACCGCGGCGAGGAGGAACACACCTTCTGTATACGGAGCGCTGAAGAACACCGCGAAGGGATAGGCGCTCAGCAGCGCCACGGCCGCCGGCGCGTAGAGGTCGCCGATGCTGTCGCGCGCGAGCCGCACGAGGTACATGGCCGCCCACACGAATGCAATCATCGAGATGACGACGCCGGCCCACAGCGCCCGCGCCATCCGGACTCCCGTCGGAACGCCAGGCGCGAACGCGCCGACCAGATGTCCCGCGGCGCGCGTCAGGAGCGGAACCGCCGGGAAGAAGGCGACGTTCTGCTGGCGATCGAAGCGCCCCTGAAAGTGGTACCCTTCCAGCGCGATGCCGCCGTACCAGCCCGCGTCGAAGCGCGCGGGAAGATTCAGGAGCGGATCGCCCGTCGCCTCGAAGCCGACCTGGTTCGGCGAGAACCCGATCGTCAGGACCGCGAAGTAGCCCACGAGCAGCACGGCAACCCGCGATGCCAGCGCCGCGCTGGCGATCACGCCAGGCGAATCCGAGCGCGCCGCGCGGAGGCGCCGCAGGATGCGAACGTGCAGTGGGAGCGCGGGGACGGCAGCGTGACGGATCGCGATTGCCGCGGCCGCGATGAACAGCACGCGAGCCGGCGAGTGCACGGACACGCGCAGCCCCGGCAGGTGCACCACGAATCCGCCGAAGAGAATGAGGAAAATCGAGAGGACGAGCGCCACGATCGCGAGGGCGTCGAGCGCCCGCGCCCACGCGGGAAGACGCGCCGGCGGATCCTCGGTTGCGAGCACCGCTTTCGGCATGCGCCTCACGCCAGGCGGACGTCCCCGGCGACGTTCACGGCCTGCCGCAGCAGCGACGGTGCGACCGACGCGGTGCGGCCCGCGAGCTGCAGCGCGACATCGGAGGACACCAGCGTCCGCAGGCACCGGTTGAAGCGCCACTTCGCACCGAACGCGCGTCTCCGCATACGAACGAGCGCGAGATGGGGCTGTTCGGCTGGCCGGCGGAACGCACGCACGGCCGCCCGAGCTGCGAGCAGCGCCCCTTCCACGGCGAAGCGCAGGCCGTCACCGGTCATCGGGTCGATGAAGCCGGCCGCATCGCCCGCGAGCAGCACCCCGGCAACGTCGCCGCCCGAGGCGTCCACCGCGAGCGGTCCGATCACGGTGGGCCGGCCAACGAGGCGAGCGCGCGCGAACCGCGGCGCGAGCTGCTCGTCCCGCGCGACGGATTCGTGCAGCAGCGCTGCGGGGTCCGTGAAGCCGGCGCGCGCGGACGTCACGAAGCACACGTTGGCCAGCCCCGACGGCAGCGGCGCCACACCAATGTAATGCCCGTGGCGCACGTGCATCTCGCCCACGTTCGAGAGTCCGTCCACGTCCTCGAAATATCCGCCCACCGCCCATCGGCGTGGGCGGGTGGGATGGCGCGCGAGGCCGAGCGCAAACGCGAGCGTCGAATGCCGGCCGTCCGCCGCGATCACGAGCGGCGCGGGAACGCGGAGGTCGCCGGCAGTGCGCGTGGAAATCACGAGGCCCCGAACGCGATCCTTCCCCGCCGCGCTCTCGACCAGCGGGCGCCGCACGGCCGTGGCCTCCTCGAATCGCGCACCGGCGGCGCAGGCTTCGGCCACGAGCGCCGCATCCAGGTCGCGCCGCTGCACGGCCCATCCGTGGCGTCCGGCGCCGTATTCCGCCCGAACGCTCACGCGACCCTCGCCGGTGAGCAGCATCCCATCGATCCGCAGCGCACACGATTCGAGACGGCTCGTCAGACCGTGCCGGCGAAGCAGCGCCAGCGTGCCAGGGTTGATCGTGTCGCCGCACAACTTGTCGCGCGGGAACCGCGCGCGGTCGAGCAGCAGCACCCGCATCCCGGTCCGCGCGAGCATCGTCGCGGCGACCGCGCCGGCGGGACCCGCGCCCGCGATGATGACGTCAAACATGGGAGACGGCGTCGTGCTGATGGTGCTGTCGATGCGCGCTCAGATGAAGACGAGCGACTGATGTGACGGGATCTCGAACTTCCGCTGACACCGCTTGCAGACGACGGTGTCGTCCACACGGATGAGATAATCGCGCAGCTTGCCGAAGATCGCGCGGTCCCGCTCATCGGCTCCCGGCGGCAGGCGATCCTTTTTCGTCCGCCGGATCCACCGCACCGCATACTCATCGCGGTGGCGGCAGCGCGGACACGTGAACGTCGCCGGCTTCGACTCCGGCCGTTCGTGAAAGAACTCGCGCTCGTGCATCGCCATACGGGCGATGATACCAGTAACACCAGGCCGACCTGCTAGACTGACGAGAGGCACGCCGCGGCGGCGTGCACGGACGAGCGCGCGCCGATTGGCCGCGAAACAGTGCAATCGATCAATGGCTGAAACACCGCAAACGCCCCCGCTTCCTTCAGAGGTTCCCGTCGTCCCGCTCCGCGGCGCGGTCGTGCTGCCGATGACGGTCGCGCCGCTCGGCGTCAGCCGCGGCATGTCGGTCGAGGCCGTGAATCGCTCGCTCGCCGGCGATCGGATGATTCTGCTCCTCCTGCAGAAGAACGAAGGCGACGAGCCGGCCGCCGGCGATCTCCACCGCGTCGGCACGGTGGCGATGATCCGCCAGATGGCCAAGGCGCCCGCCGGCATGCGCGTCCTCGTCGAAGGGCTCGCCCGTGTGTCGGTCGATGAGCTGAAGAACGAGCGCGGCTATTTCATCGCATCGATCACGCCGCTTCCCGAACCGGCCGAGCGTTCGCTCGAGATCGACGCGCGCGTGCGGCGTCTGCAGGATCTCGTGGACCGCGCGCTTTCGCTCGCCACGGGCCTCTCCCCTGACCTGCGCACGCTGCTCACGAGCATCGACGATCCGCTGCGCATCGCGTACCTCCTCGCCAGCCTGCTCGACATGAAGGCCGAGGACAAGCAGAAGCTGCTCGAGGAGAACAGCGTCGCGATCAAGCTCGACGCCGTGGCATCGGCACTCGGCCGCGAGATCGACGTCCTCGAACTCAAGGGCCAGATCGAATCGAAGGCCGAGAAGGAGATGACCGACGCGCAGCGGCAGTACATGCTGCGCCAGCAGCTCAAGGCCATCCAAACGGAGCTCGGTGAAGGTGATTCGGAAATCCAGGAGCTGCGCAAGCGCGTCGCCGATGCGCAGCTTCCCGAGTCCGTTGCCGCGGTCGCCAATCGCGAAGTTGATCGGCTCGAGCGGATGACCGCCGCGTCCCCCGAGTACCAGATGATCCGGACGTATCTCGACTGGGTGCTCGAGGTGCCGTGGGACAAGCGGACCGACGATCGGCTGGATCCGGTCGAAGCGCGCCGCGTGCTCGACGAGGACCATTACGATCTCGACAAGGTCAAGGACCGCATCGTCGAGTACCTCGCGGTGCGGAAGCTGAAGGGGGACATGAAAGGGCCGATCCTGTGCTTCGTCGGCCCTCCCGGCGTCGGCAAGACGTCGCTCGGCCAGTCGATCGCGCGATCGATGAATCGCAAGTTCGTGCGCATCTCACTCGGAGGCGTTCGCGATGAAGCGGAGATCCGCGGACACCGTCGGACGTACATCGGGTCGATGCCCGGGCGGATCGTGCAGGCGCTGAAGACGGCCGGCTCGTCCAACCCCGTCCTGATGCTCGACGAGATCGACAAGGTCTCCGTCGGCATTCAGGGGGATCCGGCGGCGGCACTCCTCGAAGTCCTCGATCCCGCGCAGAACCACACGTTCCGCGATCACTATCTCGAGGTGCCGCTCGATCTCTCGCACGTGCTGTTCATCGCGACGGCCAACCAGCTCGGCACCGTGCATCCCGCGCTGCTCGATCGCATGGAGATCATCACGCTTGCGGGGTATTCGGAGGAGGAGAAGACGCACATCGCGCGGATGTATCTGATTCCGCGTCAGCTCGAGGAGCACGGCCTGAAGCCGGAGCAGCTCACGCTCGACGACGAGGCGCTCCGCCGCGTGATCGCGGACTACACGCGCGAAGCCGGAGTCCGGGCGCTCGAGCGGCAGATCGGGACGATCGCCCGCAAGGTCGCCGCGCGCGTCGCGACGGACGGCGGATACACGGCGCACGTCGACGCGGCGAGCGTGCCCGACTACCTGGGCCCCGCGCGCTTCAGATCCGAAGGCGCCTTCCGGCTCTCGCGTGCGGGTGTGGCCACGGGCGTCGCCTGGACCGAAACCGGCGGCGACGTCCTTTACATCGAGGCGGTGCTGCTCCCCGGCGGAAACGGGCAGCTCACGTTGACGGGACAGCTCGGAAACGTGATGCAGGAATCGGCGCGCGCGGCGCTCAGCCACGTGCGGCAGCAGTCGGTCGCGCTCGGGATCGAACCCGAGGTCCTGTCGCGCCACGACATCCACATTCACGTCCCGGCCGGAGCGATCCCCAAGGACGGTCCGTCGGCCGGCGTCACGATGGCGACGGCGATCGTGTCGGCGGCGCGCGGCGTTCCGGTTCGCGCGGACGTCGCTATGACGGGCGAAATCACCCTCTCCGGTCTCGTTCTGCCCGTCGGCGGCATTCGGGAAAAGGCGCTTGCCGCGCGGCGCCACGGCATCCGCACGTTCGTGCTGCCGCAGATGAACGTGCAGGACCTCTCCGAGCTGCCTGAAGAAGTGCGCAAGGACGTCACGTTCGTGCCCGCGGAGACGCTCGCGGACGTTCTGAAGGTCGCCCTTCCGGGGACCGCCCAAGGCACGAGCGCCTCGGTGCCTGCCGACGCGGACGCCGGCGCGGCGGCCGCCGCATCCCCGCGACGCTAGGCCACGCTGCCACGGGGCCTCAGCTGGGCCCTGACGGCACGATCGGCGGAGAATGCGGATACTACGGTATTGGACGTCCACGACCGAAGCCCGCGACAGCGTCAACAACGTGGCCAGCCGTCGGTACACGCTGATGGCTCGCACCAAGGACCGAGCGAAGCCACCGGCGCAGCCATTGCGTTCTATGTCTCGGGGCATGGCTTCGGCCATGCCTCGCGTCAGGTCGAGATCATCAATGCCGTCGCGACGCGCCTTCCCGGCGTGCGGATTGTGCTTCGCACGTCGGCGGCGCGCTGGCTGCTCGAGCGCACGCTGAACGCGCCGTTCACGCTCGACGACCGCCCGTGCGATACGGGCGTCGTCCAGATCGACAGCCTGCGGCTCGACGAGGCGGCGACAATGGCGGCCGCAGCCGACTTCTACTCGTCCTTCGACGAGCGGATCGCGATCGAGGCGCGGCTCCTCCGGGAACACGGCGTGTGGCTGGTCATCAGCGATGCGCCCCCGCTCGCCTGCGCGGCCGCTGCCGCGGCCGGCATTCCGTGCATTGTCGTCGCTAATTTCACATGGGACTGGATTTACGCGACTTACGCGTCCACGAGCTCTGACCCCGCGCCCATGCAAAACCGCCACACCTCGGGGTCAGAGCTCGTTCGGCGGCTCGCGGACGCTTACGCGCTCGCGGAGGCGGCGTGGCGCCTGCCGCTTCACGGCGGGTTCGAGTCGTTCGCGACCATCGTCGACGTCCCGTTCGTCGCACGGCACGCGCGATACGACGCGAGCGAGACGCGAGCGAGGCTGGCGCTGCCGTCGCGCCGGCGGCTCGCGCTCTCGTCGTTCGGCGGCTACGGCCTCGACAGGCTGGAGCTCCATCGACTCGATTGTCTGGACACGTGGAGCGTCATCGTCACCGGCGACCGCACTCCCAGCGACCTGCCGTCCAACGTGATTTTCATCGAGGACGCCGCGATCTACGGACGCGGCCTTCGCTACGAGGATCTCGTCCGCGCCGTGGACGTCGTGGCGACCAAGCCCGGGTACGGGATCGTCTCCGAGTGCATTGCCAACGAAACCGCCATCGCGTACACGACGCGCGGCCGCTTCAGGGAATACGACGCCCTCGTCGCGGGGATCCGCCGGTACCTGCGCTCGGCGTTCATCGATCAGAGCGCGCTTCGTGCCGGACGCTGGCGCGCGGCGCTCGACGCGGCGGTTGCTGCGCCGCGCCCGCTCGAGCGCCCGCCAACGGACGGCGCCGAAGCGGTTGCGGATATGATTGCGGCCAGACTGGGATCTTCCGCCCCACCGGGATCTTCCGCCTAAAGGCGGAAGCTACGGGAGGATCTTCCGCCTGGAGGCGGAAGATCCCGCTGTGGCAGAAGAGGGAGCCTTGATGTTCGATCGCCGAAGTTTCCTCATTTCGTCGAGCGCGCTCCTCCTCACGGGCGGCACGCAGCGGCGGGGACGCCCTGCCGATCCGGAGATGCCGCTGCCCGCCTCGATCGCCGCGCTGACCTCGATGCACGCTGAGGCACGTCCCATCACGAATGACGAGCGGCGCGGGCGCATCGAACGCGCGAAGCGGCTGATGATCGAGTCGCACCTCGACGCGCTGCTGCTCGCGGGCGGCACGTCGATGGCGTACTTCCTGAACATGCGCTGGGGCGGCAGCGAGCGACTCTTTGCCGCGGTCATCCCCGCGAAAGGCGCCCCGTTCTTCGTGTGTCCCGCGTTCGAGCGCGACCGCGCCGAGGAGCAGATCGCGCTCGGACCCCTCGGCGACGGCAAGGCCGACGTCCGGACCTGGCAGGAGGACGAGAGCCCGTTCGTTCGCGTCGCGCAGGGATTGAAGGATCGCGGGATCGGCGCCGGACGGCTCGGTATCGAGGAGACCGTCAAGTTCGTCTTCGCCGATGGCATCGCACAGGCGGCGCCGCAGCTGAAGGTCGTGAGCGGCACGCCCGTGACGGCCGGGTGCCGCATGATCAAGGATGCTCACGAAATCGAACTGATGCGCCTCGCCTCGAAAGCGACGTTGAAGGTTTACGAGGCCGTGTACCGGGCGCTGGAGCCGGGCATGACGCAGCGGACGGTTGCCGCGCTGATCGATCAGGCCTACCACCGCGTGGGCTTCCCAGGGGGCGCCAGCGTCCAGGTCGGCGAGTACACGGCATCACCGCACGGATCCATGACCCCGCAGACGATCCGCGACGGCACGATCATCATGATCGACGACGGCTGCAGCGTGGAAGGGTATCAGTCCGACATCACGCGCACGTTCGTGCTGGGCAAGGCGACGGACAAGATGCAGAAGGTCTTCGGCATCGTCCGTCAGGCACAAACGGCGACGTTGAGGGCGGCGCGCCCCGGCGTGCCGCTCGAGAAGCTGGACGCCGCCGCGCGGCAGGTGATCGTGGAGGCCGGCTACGGCCCCGGCTTCACGTACTTCACGCACCGCCTCGGCCACGGCATGGGGATGGACGGCCACGAGTGGCCGTACCTCGTGCAGAACAACATGTTCGGCTGGGCGAAGTCGCTGTCCCTCCAGCCGGGGATGGTGTTCAGCGATGAGCCGGGCATCTACATCCGCGGCGAGTTCGGCGTGCGGCTCGAAGACACGCTGCACGTCACCGAGAACGGCGCGGAGCTCTTCACGCCGCAGTCGGAGAGCCTGGAAAAGCCTTTCTGAACGGCGGCGCTGAGAGGCACGCCGTACGTGGCGCGGCCCTTCTAGGGCCGCGGTTCTTTGACGCAGGTGACGAGCGACCAGATCTTCGGCACGTTCACCTTCTCGATCGACACCGGCCTGAGATCCGTCTGCGCGAGGAACGCGGGCAGATCGAGGTCCGACTTGAACCCGATGTGAATGGTGAACGGAGAGATCAAGCGCTCGATGCGGGAGAGGACCGGATTCGGGCTGAGGAAGTGATTCAGAAAAATGATGCGCCCGCCCGGACGGCACACGCGGCGCATTTCCGTTGCGACCTTGATCGGATCGGGCACGACGCTGATCAAGTACGGAGCGTAGACGATGTCGAAGGCGCCGTCGGCGAACTTGAGGTCCGCCGCGTCCATCTGCAGCAGACGCACCGGCGCCGCTCCCTTGCGCGCGGCGCGCTCCCGCGCCTTCTCGAGCATCGACGACGAGAAGTCGATCCCGGTGACCGCAGCCTCTCGTGGGTACAGCGACAAGTTGATGCCGGTGCCGACGCCCACTTCGAGCACGCGCTCGCCCGGCTGGATGTCCATCCGCTGAATCGCCTTGAGACGACCCGGGTGGAGGGACGGCCCGAAAATCAGATCGTAGACGTTGGCGAGCTTGTCGTAGACGCCTTCGACGAAATCGTTTTCGACCGCGGCCACCGACAGGGCGCGCGTCGCTGCGTCCCCTGTCAGGTTCTCCGGCTCGTCCTTCCGGTCGAATAAAGGCATCGCAGACTGAGGACTATACCGAAACAGCGCGACAGCGGGCAAGAAAGTTGATCCGGGTCAGCTTTTCGCTCCTGCCGCCTCGACGACGGCAAGGGCCGCGTCGACGGCCTTTACCGATGATGACACCTGCACGCCGCGGACCAGTGGACGCACCTCGGCGGCAATCTCGCGGGCGATCGCCAGCCCTTCTTCGGCGGCGCGGCCGTGCGCCTCGGCTCCGCGCATCCGCTCGAGGATTTCCTCGGGCACCCGAACGCCGGGAACTTCGTTCGCGAGAAACTCTGCCTGGCGGACGCTCTCGAGCGGAACGAGCGCGGCGAGCACGGGAATGCCGTGATGCTCGATTCTGGACATGAAGGCGCGAAACTCTGCGGCATCGAAGACGGGCTGTGTAATGGCAAACTCCGCACCGGCTTCCACCTTGTACGCGAAGCGGCGCAGCTCCTCGTCGAGGTTGAACGCGGCGGGATTGACGGCCACGCCTATGTGGAACGCGGTCGGCGGCCCGATCGATTGGCCGCCGATGTCGAAGCCCTGGTTCAGGCGCGTGACGAGCTGTGTCAGGCCGATGGAATCGACGTCGAGAACGGCGGTGGCGTCCGGATAGTCGCCAATCTTCGGCGGATCGCCGGTGACGATCAGCAGGTTGCGCACGCCCATCGAGTGCGCGCCGAGCAGATCCGACTGGATGCCCAAAAGGTTCCGATCGCGGCACGCGTAATGAAGGATCGTTTCGACGCCCGCCTGCTGCTGCACGAGGACGGCGGCGGACAGCGCGCTCATCCGCGCGGTCGCGCGCGGCCCGTCGGGAATGTTGACGAGATCGATGCCGCGAATCTTCAGGTCACGCGCCTGGTCGATCAGCGGATCGGTCCGATAACCGCGAGGCGGGAGCAGCTCGATCGAGACAACGAAACCGCCGCGCGCAAGCGCGTTCGCCATCCGCGACTTCTGCGGACGCGGCACCGCCTCGACCTGCGCGGCTGCGCCCGCCGCCTTGCGTGAATCGGGCGCCTTGCGTCCGGTGAGCGGCGACGGCGAGAGCGCGCGCACGCCGATCTTGATCTGGCGGATGTGATCAGGGGTCGTCCCGCAGCAGCCGCCCACGAGCCGCACGCCCGCGTTGATGAAGCGCCGCGCGTACGAGGCCATGTATTCCGGCGAGCACAGATAGATGTTGCGCCCCTCGATGTCGCGCGGGCGCCCCGCGTTCGGCTGCGCCGAAAGCTTGACGTGCGAGACGTGCGCCATCCGCTCGAGCGTTTCGAGCATGGGCGCCGGTCCCACGCTGCAATTCAGCCCGACGACGTCCGCGCCGGCCGCTTCCAGCTCCGGCACGAACCGCTCCGGCGCAACGCCATCGAGGCTGTTGCCGCCTTCTTCGGTCGTCACCTGGGCGACGATCGGGAGATCGCAGAGGCTCTTGACGGCGCGTATCGCGGCGCCGATCTCGTTGACGTCGCGGAAGGTCTCGAGCACGAACAGATCGACGCCGCCCTCGAGCAGCGCGCGCGCCTGCTCGCGGAAGTACTCCTCGGCTTCGTCGATCCCCGTCTTGCCCCAGGGCTCGACCCGGATCCCGAGCGGCCCGATGGCGCCGGCCACGAACGCCTGGTCGCGCGCCGCGTGGCGCGCAATCTTCGCACCCTGCACGTTGATCGCGTGAACGCGATCGGCAAGGCCGAACGCGCCGAGCTTCACACGGTTCGCGCCGAACGTATTCGTCTCGAGCACGTCGGCGCCCGCGCGGACGTACGCCTGGTGCACTTCGGCCACGAGATCCGGCTGCGTCAGGTTCAGCTCGTCGAACGACCGGTTCAGGAAGACGCCCCGCGCGTACAGCATCGTCCCCATCGCGCCGTCGCAGACGAGGACCCGCTGTTCGATCTCGGTTCGGAAATCAGGCGTTCGCATGGCAGACGTACTTCAAGGATCCGGCGTCAATCGTCAGATACGAGCGCGAAACGAGATCCAGACCGATCGATTCCACGCCCTCGCGCCTCTGCGTGGAAAACCGATGATGGTGGCCGAACAAGTGCAGCCGCGGCTTCATCTCGCGGAGCACCTCGTTGATGGCCTCCTTCCCTGCGTCCGGCCCGCGCCCGCCGGGAATTGGCCGGAACGGCTTCGCGGCCTCGTGCGTCAGGAAAACGTCGACGCCGCGCAGCCGCTTGCAGGCGTTCACCTCGTCGCGCACGAAATGCCGTCGCTTGTCGGCGAGCTCCGTTGCACGAGCGCTCCCCTTTTTCGGGTGCGGCAGGTCTGACGCCGGCGTCTCGTACCACGTCGGCGCGAAGGTTCCGCCAAGGCCAGCGATGCGCAACGTGAAGCCGGGTCTGAAGACCCGGCCTACATCTATGGCGGTGCCGTTCGCGATGTAGTGGAAATCCGCCGGCACCGCACCCGACGCGAGCGCATCGAAGTTGTCGTTGTTGCCGTGAATCCAGTACACCGGCGCGCCGAGCGGCTCGTACGCGCCCGTGTCCGTCGCGATGTCGCCGACCGAGACCCAGAACCGCACGTCCGGATGCCTTTCGATCGCGCGGCGCGCGTGCGCGAAGTCGCCGTGAATGTCGCCGAACGCGCCAAAGACAATTGGTGAAGTGGTGGGTTGGTGAGTTGGTGAATTGTGGCGCCGACGCATCAATTCACTAATTCAATTCACCAATTCACCAATCCACCAATTACCTGTTCACCGTCGCGGGGACGAGCAGGTCGGCCTTGTCCCAGATGAAGTCCTTGTTGCTGTAGACCGCCAGCTCGTAGTCCTTTCCCATGAAGATCGCGGACACGGGGCACGCTTCTTCGCAGTACCCACAGAAGATGCAGCGCGTCTTGTGGATCTGGTACACCTTCGCGTAGCGCGGGCCCGCCTGCACCGACCCGTCGTTCTCGGCCGCCTCGAGGTAGATCGCGTCGGCCGGACACGCGACCGCGCACAGTCCGCAGGCCACGCACTTCTCGAGACCGTTCTCGTCGCGCATCAGCACTTGCTTCCCGCGATATTTCGGAAACACGGGAACCTTCTGTTCGGGATAATTGACGGTGATCGGCTTCTTGAAGATGTACTTGAGCGTCGTGGCGAAGCCCATGATGAAGGGACGAATCATGATTCGATCATACCGTATGGGTGCGGCGCGCGACGTGCGGGTGCGCCGTGCGGGTGCGGGTGCGGCGCGCAACGTGCGGGTGCGGCGTGCGGCGTGCGGCGTGCGGGGTGTGGCGCGCGGCGTGCGTGCGAAACACGTAAACGACTGAGAGTGATATACTTACATCTGCATTGCCAGGCCAGACGACGATCCTGAGCCCCGAGAAGCTCCTGCTGACCACGCTGATGGTCAAGCTCGCGGTCGGCGCCGTGCTGGCGACGATGCTCGTGCGCTTCCCGTGGTTTCGGCGGATCCTTCTGACCGAGAAGCGCGACTGGCCCGAGCGTCTGACCTTCGCCGTCAGTCTCGGCGTGCCTCTCACCGCCGGCGTGCTGTCGCGCCTGCTCCTCAACTACAACGCGGCAGATCTGACGCTGTCGGGCGCGTTCCTCGCCGGTCTCCTCGCGGGTCCGTATGCGGGAGGGCTCGTCGGCACGATGGTCGGCCTCCCGGCATTCTTCGCCGGAGAATGGATCGCGCTCCCCTTTGCCGTCGGGTGCGGCTTCGCCGGGGGCGGCCTCCGGGAGATTTGTCCCACCGAGGCCATCTGGCATTTCTCTCCGCTGTTCTTCACCGGCCTCCACCGCCACGTCTGGAAGCTCGTACGGCGCTTCGAAATCGATTGGGTGGTCATCCTGCTCGCGGTGCCGATCGGTCTGGAAATCATCCTGCAGGTGCTCGGATACCGGTGGCCGCGAAGGATCTTCCTCCTCCATGCCGGTCCCGCGGCGCTGACGATGTGGTGGATCATCCTGCTGGGGACCGTGCTCTCCGTCGCCATCCCGATCAAGATCTGGAACAGCGCGCGCGTCGAGCACCGGCTGCAGGAGCAGGAGAAGCTGCTGATGGCCACGCGCCTCGACGCGCTGACCAGCCAGATCAACCCGCACTTCCTGTTCAATACGCTGGCGTCCATTTCCTCGCTGATCCGTTCGGAGCCCGAGACGGCGCGCACCCTGATCGTCAAGCTATCGGGACTCCTCCGCCGTCTGCTGCGCCATCAGGAGCACTTCGTGACGCTGCGCGAAGAGCTCGACGCGATCGACGAGTATCTCGACATCGAAAGCATGCGCTTCGGGCCGCAGCTCACGATCGACAAGGCGATCGATCCGGCAACCCTCGAGCTCGTCGTGCCAAGCATGCTGCTGCAGCCGCTCGTCGAGAACTCCATCAAGCACGGGCTCTCCCAGAAGCTCGGCGGCGGCCGGATCACCATCCGCAGCCGGCGGGAGCGCGGCCATGCCGTGATCGACGTCATCGACAACGGCGTCGGGCTCACGGCGACGGAAGTGCAACGCGTCACAGGGAGCGGCATCGGCCTGCGCAATGTGAACGAGCGGCTGCGCGTCATCTACGGCGCGAATTATCAACTGCAGCTCGACAGCGTACCCGGCGGCGGCACCTGCGCGCGCATCGTCGTCCCCGAAATGACAGTGCCGGCGCGCATCACGGCGTGACTGAGCTTTCCCTTCGAACGGTCGTCGTCGACGATGAGCAGCTCGCGCGCGAGGAGCTGTGCTTTCAGCTGCAGCAGCTCGAGAGCATCGAGGTGATCGCGCAGGCCGAGAACGGAATCGAGGCGCTCCGCGTCATCGAAGAGCATCGACCGGATCTGGTGATGCTCGACGTGCAGATGCCCGGGATCACGGGATTCGAGGTGGCGCGGCGCGTGATCGACGCCGGCGTCGAGTCGCAGCTCGTGTTCGTCACCGCGTACGACCAGTACGCGATAGACGCGTTCGAAGTGAATGCGGTCGACTATTTGCTGAAGCCCGTCGAAAGCGCGCGCCTGATGACGGCGGTCGAGCGCGTGCGGCGGCGGATGGCAGCCGAACGGGGCACGAAGGGGAGCGCGCCGGACGACCTGGAACGGCTGCTGCGACTCGTATCGGAGCGGCAGGCGCGCCGGGAACAGCTCGCGATCAAGGTCGAGGATCGCTTCCTGCTGGTCCAGGCGGACGAGGTCGTCCACGCCTCCGTGGACAACGAGGAGGTCCGGGTCGTAACGAACAGCTTGTCTGGAACCTCCAACTATCGGACACTGGATGAACTGCAGGCGCGGCTGGATCCGGCCGTCTTCTGGCGGGTCCACCGGTCGCACCTGGTTAACATCAATAGAATCAAGGAGATCGTCCCCTGGTTCAGTCGCAACTACATCCTGAAGATGAGGGACGCGAAGGGGACCGAGATCCCGGTCAGCCGCTCGCAGACGCGCCGGCTGCGCGAGTACCTGAAGTTATGAGCACCACCAACGATCGTCCGTACCAGCCCTATCCCGTCGAACCGGAGCGCTTCCAGGAGCCGGCTGCCGACGCGTACACCTCCCCGTCCATCGGTCCCGGTGAACCGGTGATGCCGGCCGGAGACCCGGCCGCGGCGCTGGCCGCCGCGCCGCCGTCGGACGGCCGCCTGGCGCTGGACGGATCATCCGTGTGGCTGAACCGGCTCGGCGAGGAGCTGGTGGCGTGGTTCAAGACGCTGGCTTCCGCCGCCGTCTACGCAACGCTCATCGTCACGTTCGGTTTCCAGGTCGCGCGGGTGGAAGGACAGAGCATGGCGCCGACGCTGCACGATCAGGATCGCCTG
The DNA here is from genome assembly GCA_046735335.1 of Acidobacteriota bacterium. GTDB lineage: Bacteria > Acidobacteriota > Vicinamibacteria > Vicinamibacterales > 2-12-FULL-66-21 > JBKPQB01. The sequence continues at coordinate 34,730 of JBKPTE010000097.1, forward strand.
ATCGTGAACAAGCTCGCATATCGCCTCGGCGATCCCCACGTCGGCGACATCGTGATGCTCTACTACCCGCTCAAGCCGGAGAAGTCCTTCGTCAAGCGCATCATCGCCGAAGAGGGCGATCAGGTCCGCATCGTCGATGGACGCGTCTATCGCAACGACGTCCCGCTCGACGACAGCTTCGTTCCCGCCGAGTATCGCAGCCACGACGACTGGGGCCCGCAGGTGATTCCCGAAGGCTACTATTTCGTGATGGGAGATCACCGGAACAACAGTTCCGACAGCCGTCACTGGGGCTTCGTGCCGAAGAAGTACATCATCGGCAAAGTCCAGCTCCGGTGGTGGCCGATGGCCCAGGCCCACGTGTTCTAGTCGGGGCTGCGCCCCGGTCGAGTGATGCCAGATTCGGCGCGGCATGAGGCGGTTTCGCGCGTGCTGCTCCAGGTTCTCTTCCTGAATCTGGCCGTGGCGGTCGCGAAGCTGGTGCTCGGCTACTCGGTCGGGGCCGTCAGCATCGTCTCCGACGGCTACCACTCGCTGACCGATTCCGCCTCCAACGTCATCGGGCTGGTGGCGCTCCGCGCGTCGCGCATGCCGCCCGATGTCGATCACCCCTACGGACATCGCAAGTACGAGACGCTCGCCGCCGCCGCGATTTTCATCTTCCTGCTGCTGGCGGTGCTCGAGATCTTCCGCGCCGCGCTGAAGCGGCTGGCCAGCCCGGGATCCCCAGAGATCACGGCGCTCAGCTTTGTCGTGATGATCGCCACCCTGCTGATCAACTTGTGGGTCGTGCGCTACGAGTCGGGGGAAGCACGGCGGCTGAGCAGCGAACTGCTGCAGGCCGACTCCGTTCACACCCGCAGCGACGTGTTCGCGACAATCGGCGTGCTCATCTCGCTTGGAGCCATCCGCATGGGGTTCCCAATGTTCGATCCGATTGCCGGAATCGCGATTGCGCTGCTGATTGCGCGGACGGGCTTTCAGATCGGGCGCGACACTTCACACATCCTGTCGGACCGCGTCGTCATCGACGAAGAGGCAGTGCGCCGCGTCGTCATGGACGTGCCGCAGGTGCTCGGCTGCCATCACATCCGCTCGCGCGGCTCCGTCGATCACGTGTTCCTCGATCTGCACGTGTGGTTTCCCGCCGATGCGCGGCTGCGCGACGCGCACGAGCTCTCGCATATCGTGAAGAGCCGGCTGATGCAGAAGTATCCGCAGATCGCGGACGCGATCATCCACATCGAGCCGCCACCGCCGGAGCAACGACGAACGACGAACGGCGAACGACGAATGGCGAACGACGACTGACGACTGCCGGCGCCGTTCAGCGTCCTTCGGCGTAGATCTGCTCGATCTCGTCGCGCCAGTTCTGCTCGACGACCTTCCGCTTCACCTTCAGGGTCGGCGTCAGCTCGCCCGACTGCCCGGAGAACTCGCGCGGGAGCAGGCGGATCTTCTTGATGCGCTCGTACTGGGCGAGATCCTGGTTCATGCCGTCGACGACCTCCTGATAGAGCGCCATGACGTCAGCGCGGAGGACGAGATCTGCTCGATCGCCGGGGGGGCGCCCGAGATCCTTCAGGCGGCGTTCGAGCGTGAGGAAGTCGGGCACGATCAGCGCCGAGACGAAGCGGCGTCGATCGCCGAGGACGACGGCCTCGGCGACGAGCGGATTGCGCTTGAGAATGGCCTCGATCGGCTGCGGCGCGATGTTCTTCCCGCCGGAGGTGACGAGCAAATCCTTCTTGCGATCGGTGATACGGAGGTAGCCGTTCGCGTCCAGCGCGCCGACGTCGCCGGTGTGAAACCAGCCGTCGCGCAGCGCGTCGGCGGTCTCTTCCGGCTTGTTGTAGTACCCCATCATGATGTTCGGACCGCGCGCCAGGATCTCGCCGTCCTCGGCGATCGTGATGTCGACGCCGGGGATTGGCTTACCGACCGTTCCCGCGCGCGCCGCGCCCTGGGGATTGACCGTCAACACGGGCGCGGTCTCGGTGAGGCCGTAGCCTTCGGTGATCGGCAGTCCGATGCCGTGGAAGAATCCGGCGACCTCGGCGCTCAGCGGCGCGCTCCCCGACACGAGGCACTGCAGGCGTCCGCCGACGTTGCCGCGAATCTTCGAGAACACGAGCCGCTCGGCGAGCGCGGCCTGCGCCGACACGAGCGGGCCTGCGGCGCGGCCGGTCGTTTCCGCGGCGCCGCGCGCCGCCGCCACACGCGTGGCCCAACGGAACAGTGCCCGGCGCGGCTGCGGAAGCGCCGCGCCGCCCGCCAGGATGTTGGCCTTGAACTTCTCGTATACGCGCGGGACGGCGGTCATGATGGTGGGACGCACGAGCTGCATGTCGCGCCGGATCGAGTCCATCGACTCCGCAAAGACGATCGTCACGCCCGCATACAGGTAGAGGTAGGAGACGAGGCGTTCGAACGAGTGGCTGAGCGGAAGGAACGAGAGCGCGACGTCCTCCGGGCCGACCGGGAGGACCGCGTGCGAGGCCTTGAGGTTTTCGACGAGATTGGCGTGCGAGAGCATCACGCCCTTCGGCTCGCCGGTCGTGCCGGACGTGTAGATGATCGTGGCAAGCGCTTCGCGGGGCACCCCGCGGGCTTCGTCGCGAAACGCCCGGGCCGCGCCCCATTCGGCGACCATACGGGCGTGCCCGCGCGAGGCCACGTCGGCGAAGGGAAAAACCGATGCCGCACTCGGCGGCGCGGTGTCGAAAAGGGCGATCGCCTCGAGGGCCGGCAGCTCGTGGCGGACCGACTGCAGCTTCGCCAATTGATCGGCGGTCGACACGATCGCGACCGACGCGCCGCTGTCGTGCACGATGTAGCGCGCCTGATTGGCCGCGAGCGTCGGGTAAATCGGAACCGTCACGGCGCCCGCGGTGAGGATCGCGAGATCTGCGAGCAGCCACTCCGGCCGGCTCTCGGACATGATCGCGACGCGGTCTCCGGCCCGCACGCCCAGCGCGCGCAGCCCCAACGAGAGGTCCCGGACGCGATCGAACCACTCCTGCGTGGAGTCGCCCTGAATGCCCGACGCGGTGCACCGGCCCACCATGAGCGGCCTGGGGTACCGACCGGCCACGAGGAACGGCAGATCCGCTACGGTCTCCAGCCGCGCCGCCGGCTCCTCTGCGACAGTGCTCACGCCGCGGATGTTAGCATTCGTAGGGCGGCCCTTTCAGGGCCGCCATCTAATAACCCGCCTGCTTGTCGACGACGTTGCGGAGCGGCTCTCCGCCCGTGAACCGCCGCAGATTGTCCGCGAAGAGCGCGGTGGCGTCGCGCCAGTAGTGCCGCTGGAAGCCCGAGACGTGCGGCGTCACCAGCACGCGAGGATGCGACCAGAGCCGGCTCTCCGGCGGCAGCGGTTCGCGCTCGAATACGTCGAGCGCGGCCCCGCCGAGCGGACCGCGATCGAGCGCATCGATCAGGGCGCGCTCGTCGACGAGGGATCCGCGGCTCACGTTGACCAGCACCGAGTCCTGTTTCATCCGGGCAAGCTCCTCGGCGCCCATCAGGTGGCGCGTCTCGGGCGTGTTCGGCGCCGCGATGACGACGAGATCGCTCGCAGCGAGCGCCTCCGTCAACGCAGCCGGCGGATGCACGGTTCGCACGCCGGAAGGCGGCGGCAGATCGACGCGACGCCGGATGCCCGTCACCTCGGCCCCGAATGCCGCAAGCAGGCGCGCCGTCTCGGACCCGATCGCGCCGAGGCCGACGACCAGCGCTCGCGAGCCGCTCAGGGTCCGCACCGATCGGCCGGCGTTGAACTCGTCCTGCGCCCATTCATGCTCCGACTGCCGTCGCCAGGCGAGCCGAAGGTCGCGGAACAGCGCCAGGGTCACGGAAACCACGTGCTCCGCGATCGGGACGGCGCTGATGCCGCGCGAGTTGGTCATCACGACCGGGCTCGCCACCATCGCCGGAAACAGCATGCTGCCGACGCCGGCGGCCGGGCTGTGAACCCAGCGGAGCCGGCTCGCGGCTGCGAGGTGGTGCGGCTCGATCCGCGAGCTGAACGCAACGTCGGCGTCCGGGATGGACGCGCGCGTCTGCTCGTCCGAGTCCGCCCGCACGAACGAGTGCTCGGGGAACCTGGCGCGCAGCGAGGCGACGTTCGCGTCGGGGATGCACCACGAGCGGACGTCGCTGTAGATCGCGACGAGAATCTTCATCCGCGGGCGCCGCCGCGCTGCCACGTGCCGCTTCGGCCGCCGCTCTTCTCGAGCAGCCGGATCTCGCCAATCACCATCTCGCGATCGATTGCCTTCAACATGTCGTAGATCGTCAGGGCGGCGACCGCGACGGCGGTGAGCGCTTCCATCTCCACGCCCGTGGGCGCGGTCGTGCGGACGCGCGCTGCGATGTCGTACCCCTCGTCGACGGGCGTGAGCTGCACATCGGCATGCGAGATCGGAAGGGGATGGCAGAGCGGGATCAGCGAGGACGTCTGCTTCGCCGCCATGATCCCGGCGAGCCTCGCGGTCTCGAGCGGGTCCCCTTTCTTGACGAGGCCCGCACGAACCCGATCGAGCGCCTCGCGCGACACGCGGATCCGTCCGGCGGCGAGGGCTTCGCGCATGGTGGCCGGCTTCGCACTGACGTCCACCATCCGGATCCTGCCCGCCTCGTCGACGTGCGAGAGTTGACGCGAACCAGCCTTGTCCGAGGGGCCTCGCCGCTCGGACTCTCCCGCACGCTCACTCGCTGGCGCTCGTTCGCCTGCAGCGCCGCTGCGCGAGCGACGGCGCGGCGAGCGGCTCGGTCTACTCGTGGGATGCGCTCTAGCCATTCTCCAGCCCTCCGCCCTGCGCGAGGAAGAACGACAGACTCTCGAGGGAGACGGTCAGGTCGACGCTCTTCAGCTTGACGCCGCGCGGCACCTTCAGCGTGCCCGGCGAGAAATTCAGAATTGCGCGGATGCCCGCGCCGACGACCGTGCTGACCACGTGCTGCGCCGCTCCCGCCGGCACCGCGATGACGACGATGCCGATCCCCTCGCGCTTGACGATCCGGCGGAACTCGCGCGCATCGTAGATCAGGACGCCGCCGCGCGATCGGCGCCCGACCTTCTCCTTGATCGAATCGAACAGCGCGACGATCTCGAACCCTTCGTCGCGGAACCCCGGATAGTCCGCCAGCGCAAGCCCGAGGTTCCCCGCCCCCATGATCGCCACGCGGACGCCGCGATCGAGCCCGAGAATCTGCCGCAGGTGGCGCCGAAGCTCCTTCACGTAATACCCGATGCCCCGCACGCCGAACTCCCCGAAGTACGCCAGGTCCTTGCGGATTTGCGCGGCGTTGAGATGGAACTGCTCGGCGAGCGCCTGCGAGGAGATGGTCCTGACGCCTGCAGCATCGAGCGTGTTGAGGCACCGCAGGTAGACGGACAGGCGGTTGGTCGTCAGCTCGGAAACGGATTCCGCAACCACGCGTGACGCCGAATCGGTGGCGACCTTGTTCGCCTTCGTCACAAGCGATTATAGGGATGATAGCCGGGGTTCGGGGTCGGGGTTCGAAGCTTGGTTCGGAGTTCCGCATTCGTCAGACGATCCCTGATCCCCGATTCCCGCCCCCCGGTTCCCCCACCTGCACTCCGCACGCGCGCCCCGCACCGCGCAGCCGCACCCGCACGCCGCACCCGCTGTAATATCCCCTCATGGCGCATCAGACCGTCACCACTCCGGCTCCCGCGCGGACGTCCTTCAAGCCCTTCGTCCCGGCCACGCAGTCCCCCGCGGAGTTCACGGTGAAGGCGGTGGTGCTCGGGGTGGCGTTCGGCCTCATCTTTGGGGCATCGACCGTCTACCTGGGCCTTCGTGCCGGCCTGACGGTGAGCGCCTCGATTCCGATCGCCGTGCTGGCCATCTCGGTCTTGAAGCGGCTTGGCGGGTCCACCATTCTCGAGAACAACATCGTGCAGACGATCGGGTCGGCCGGCGAATCGGTCGCGGGCGGCGTCGTGTTCACGATTCCCGCGTTGATCTTTCTCGCGCCGTACGGGCCCGGGTACTTCCGCTATTTCCAGATCATGATGCTGGCGTTCGCGGGCGGAATTCTCGGCGTCCTGATGATGGTGCCGCTGCGCCGCGCGCTGATCGTCAAGGAGCACGGCGTCCTGCCCTACCCCGAAGGCGCCGCGTGCGCCGACGTCCTCATCGCCGGGGAGCGCGGAGGGGCGCTGGCAAAAACGGTCTTCACCGGCCTCGGCATCGGCGCGTTGTGGAAGTCGCTCTCCTGGATCGTCCAGATCTTCCCGACCGCCATCGGTTACACGATGGGCCGCACGAGCTTCTTCCCGAACGCGACGCTGAACGTCGACATCTCGCCCGAGTACATGGGCGTCGGCTACGTAATCGGACCGCGGATTGCCGGCGTCATGTTCGCCGGCGGCGTGCTCTCGTGGCTCGTGCTGCTGCCGCTCCTGAGCATCATGGGCAACTACATGACGGTGCCGTTTCCGCCCGTGCCGGCGAGCGGCCTGCGCATCGACCAGATGTCGGCCAACCAGCTCTGGAGCGCGTACATCCGGTACACCGGCGCCGGCGCCGTGCTCGCGTCCGGCATCATCACGCTCGCCCGCACGATTCCCACGATCGTGTCGTCGTTTCGCGACAGCGTCAAGGATTTCGGCGCGGGCCGCGAGGGCGGGGTGCAGACGCGCACGGAGCGCGACATCCCCGCGGTCGTCGTGCTGGTCGGCTCACTGCTCCTCGCGTTCTTCCTTGCGCTGGCGCCTCAGATGCCGACCCAGGGCAACTTCCTCGCCGCGGTCCTGATCGTCATCTTCGGGTTCTTCTTCGTCACCGTCTCCTCGCGCATCACGGGCCTGATTGGCTCTTCGTCGAACCCGATTTCGGGGATGACGATCGCCACGCTGATCCTCACCTGCACGATCTTCGTCGCTCTCGGCTGGACGGGGGACGTCTACGCGCCCGTCGCCCTCTGCGTCGGTGCCGTGATCTGCATCGCGGCGGCGCAGGCCGGCGGGACGTCGCAGGATCTGAAGACCGGATTCATCGTCGGCGCGACGCCGATTTACCAGCAGATCGGCCTCATCATCGGCGTCGTGGCATCCGCGCTCGTGATCGGGATGACGACCCTCTACCTGCACAGCGTCATGGGAATCGGATCGCAGGCGCTGCCAGCACCCCAGGCGACGCTGATGGCCACCATCATCAAAGGCCTGCTCGGGCAGAACCTGCCGTGGGGCCTCGTGCTCGTCGGCGTGTTCATCTCCATCACGCTGGAGCTGTGCGGCATTCACTCGCTCTCGTTTGCCGTCGGATCCTACCTGCCGATCGCGACCACCGCGCCGATCTTCGCGGGCGGCGTCGTCCGCGCGCTCGTGGAACGCAGGACCGGCATGAAGGAAGAATCGGAGGTGGGCTCGGGCACGCTGTTCAGCTCGGGCTTGATCGCGGGCGGCTCTCTGGCGGGAATCCTCTACGCCGTGCTCTTCGGGCGCCACATCATCGAAGCGGCCGACGATGCCGCAACACGCGGGTTGATTCCCGTGCTGCACGAAGGCACGATTGGCATCATCGCGGGGGCGCTGCTGTTCGCGGCGCTCGGAATCATTCTCGGACGCGCGGCGCAGAAGAAGTTGACGTGATGCGATGCCCTGCTCGCGGACAGGTTGGCGCGATCCTGTGCGGCGCCGTCGTGTTGGCGGTTGCCGCGCGCGCGTCCGCGGCCGACGGCCGGATCGCGACGACCGCGGAGGCGCTCGTCGCGTCTCCCGTCTTCTTCCACGGCAAGCAGGTGGTGGTCCGCCGGAGCGTGGCGGAGCAGGACGGCCTCTGGCGTCTCGCGAATACGGCGAAGCCCGTGTTCGTAATCTGGAACGAGCGGCCGTCGCTCGCGGCCGACGTCGAGATCCGCGGAGACTTCTGGGACCTCGGCCGCCTCGAGCGCGACGACTCGCGCCTGTCGAACGTGAACTTCACGCCGATGCTCGAGGCCGCCTGGCACGGGCAATGGCCGCCGCGCGATCAGGTGTTCGTGATGCTGGGCGCATCGGCTATCGAGTCGCCGCTCCCCGACGAGGCGACGATTCGCGCCATCGCCCTCGCCCCAGAACATTACGCCGATCGACAGGTGAAGGTCGTCGGCCGGTTCCGCGGCGCGAATTTGTACGGCGATCTCCCGCAGCCGGTTGGAAAGAGCAAGTGGGATTTCGTGCTCCAATCCGCCGACGCAGCCGTCTGGGTGGCTGACCTGCGGCCGAAGGCAAAGGACCTCGACCTCGACATCCATGCTCGCGTGGACACCGGGCATTGGGTGCAGGTGACCGGCACGGTGCGCAGGGATGGGCCCGCCGCCTGGATAGAGGGCAGCGCGATTGCGGCGGCGGCGGCTCCCACCGATACGCCTATCGAGGTCTCCATCCCGCGCGCGCCCCGCGAGCCGGCCCCCACCGTGGTCTTCACGGCGCCGCTGGCGGGTGAAGTCGATGCCGATCGCTCCTCGCCTGTGCGGATTCAGTTCTCGCGCGACATGGATCCGCGCTCGTTCCGCGACCGTATCCGCGTCTCGTACCAGGGGCAGGCGGCGCCTGGCGCATCGGCGGCGCCGCCAGGGTTCACGATCCGCTACCTCGAGGGTCCTCGCGCGCTGGAGATCAAGTTCGCGGAGCCGCTGGATAGGTTTCGAGCGGTAAAGATCGATCTGCTGGAGGGCATCGTGAGCGCGATCGACAACCAGCCGCTCGCGCCGTGGTCGCTGACGTTTACAACGGGCGGGTAGCGTTCGGCGCCCTCGTAGCGCAGCCGTAGCGCGGCACTTCAGTGCCGCCATCGCTGATCAACCGTGGGCCCTCATCCTCGGCCGAAATCTGTTTCGCACGGCCCGGGTGATCCACGCCGCGAACATCACCATCAGCGCGAGGCAGGCAATCACGACGACGGCCGCCGCGGCCGGATACTTCAGCGCGAGCGCGCCGAGACCCACCACGAAGACGTCCTCGCCGAAGCTCAGGATCCAGTTGGTGAACGGCTCCGGGCTGGCGTTGGCCACCGCGCGCGTGCCCGCCTTGCTCAGATGCGTGCTGGCCGCGACCGCGCCGCCGAGCAGGCCGACCAGCGTCTGCATGCCGGGCGACGCATCGCCGAGCGTTGCGACGGCGATCAGCGCGCCGCCGACCGGACGGATGATCGTGTGAAGCCCGTCCCACAGCGTGTCCACCCACGGAATCTTGTCCGCGAAGAACTCGACGATGTAGAGGACGATTGCGCCGACGATGATGACGTCGTTGTCGAAGACGCGGTACTGCGGCGGGAGCGCAACCCAGCCGTAGCGCTCCGCGAGCCCGAGGATCGCGATCGTGGCGTAGAGGTTGATGCCGGCCGCGAAGGAGAACCCGAGCGTCCGGCCGAGCGTCGAGAGGATGTCCATCACGCCTCCAGCATTCGGGAAACCGTCCCGCGCACGTTCGCCACGAGATCGTCACGGTCGTCGAGCGTCAAGCCAGCCGTCTCGATGGCGGGCGCGAACCGAACCGTCACGCGCACCGGATGAATGATCGGGCTCCCTTTCTTCATGGCGTCTCGCGCTCCTTTGATCGCCACCGGCACGACCGGCGCCTGAGCCTTGATCGCCATGATGAAGCCTCCCTTCTTGAAGGGCAAGAGCTCACCCGAGCGGCTGCGCGTGCCTTCCGGGAAGATCAGGAACGAGTTGCCGGCGCGCAGGGCGTCGGCGGCGCGATCGATTGCCGGCAGGCTCTGCTCGCGGTTGCCGCGCTCGAGAGAAATGAAGCCGGCGAGGTCGAACGCGCGGACCAGCACGGGCAGCTTTCGCAGCTCCGCCTTGTACAGAATCCGGAGGTTGGGGAACAGGCCGCGGAGTGCGGCGAATGCGAGGGGCGGCTCCACGTTGCTCGTGTGGTTCACCGCGTACACGGCTGCCCTGCCGTACAGGACGTGACCCGCATCCTCGATCCGCAGGCGGATGCCGCAGAGCCACAGGCCCAGGCGCACCCCGCCGAGTCCAACACGATAGAGAACGAGCGGGTTGCGCGTGAGGAAGGCGGCGATCAGGACCGGCGGTCCGAACAGCAGGACGTAGAGGCCGACGGCCACATACGTCACCAACGAACGGATCGCCGCAATGAACGCTGCTACGATGCCTTGGCCGTCCGGCGCGCCGTCACGCGCGTCGTCGGCGCCGCCTTGGCGGCCTTGGCGCGGGCGATCGACCGTGCTTTCGCGGCGAAGCAGCGCTCGAGGGCGCGGTCGACCTTGTCTTCGATCGATTCCGTCTTCTCGCGCGAGACTTCGGAAATCTCGGAGATGACGAGGAACTTCGCGCGATCGAGCATCCGCTTCTCGCGGAACGACAGGTTCTTCGACCGCGCCAGGAAGGTGAGGCTCTTCAGGACCTCGACAACGTCGTAGATGGAGCCCGTGCGCATCCGATCCGAGTTGTCCTTGAAGCGCCCCTTCCAGTTCTGATGGTTGTCGATCTTGCCGTCGCCCAGCAGCGTGAACAGCCGATCGATCTCGTCGTCGCCGATCGCGCGCCGCAGGCCGACGCCGTCGACGTTGTCGACTGGAACCAGCACGGTGGTTTCGTTGGCCACCATGCGCAGATGATAGAAACCGCAGGTCGTGCCGAGGATGGTTTTTGTTTCGATGCCTTGAACGACGCCGAGTCCGTGATTTGGGTAAATGACCTTGTCACCAACCTCGAATGTCACATATCCCCCAAGCGTAAGGTGAGTAGGAAGGTGTGCGCCCGGTGAGCGGTCCTTTCAGTATAGCGGAACAGAAGGGGGTAAGCAACGCCGAACGCCCTAAAACAGGCCGCTTTTGGCCCGTTTTCCGCGTGTGCGCCCCCCGGGCCTCCGGTGCCGCGGCGGCGGGCGCCGGAAGCGGCTGCGGCTAACCCCGCTGATCAGAACATGTTGCGGCTGAATGCCAGAGGTGCTATGTGCCGGCGTAGCGTGCGGAAGCCAGCTCGACGATTTCCGCGATGAGCTGTGGATACGTGCGTCCGCCCTTGCGGGCTGCCATGGCAAATTCCGCCTTCGACGCGAGCCAGGGATTCGGGTTGGCTTCGATGACGGCCACGCGGCCGTCGGGCCGAAGACGCATGTCGATCCGCGCGTAGTCACGGAGCTCCAGCGCCTGAAACACCGCCAGCGCCGTCTGCTGCAGCGCCGCGACGGTCTCGTCCGGTAAACCTTCCGCGACGGCGGACTTCGTGTCGCGGTAGGCGCGCGTTCCCTTTCCCCACTTCACTTCGGCTCCGGCGATTCGCGGCGTGCCTTCCGGCAGCTTCGAGAGATCGAGCTCGACGACGGGCAGTGCGACAGGCGTGGCGTTGCCCAGCACGCCCACGTACATCTCTCGGCCGTCGACGTATTCCTCGATCAGGACCGGCGAATCGAAGTTCGCGTGCAGCCAGTCGATCCGCTCCATCAGCTCGCGAATGGAGTTGACGACGGCGTTGAACTCGATGCCAATCGAGCCGTCCTCGCGCGCCGGCTTGACGATGACGGGAAACTCGAGGTCGTGCGAGAAATCGAGGCGGCCCCGATACGAGCGGGCGAAGACCGGCGTATGGATGCCGTGGAACTCCAGGATCTTCTTCGCGTTCCCCTTTTCCTGCGCGTAGAGCAGGCCGTGGGATCCGGCTCCGGTGAAGCGCTTCCCAATCAGCTCGAGGTACGCGGCGATGCAGTAATCCGCCGTGTCGTTACCCGCGAAGGACTCCGCCAGATTGAAGATCAGGTCGCTGTCCATGCGCGGGAGCGCGTGGAGGCTCTTGATGCTGCCATCGAGGCAGTGGAGCGTCGCGTGGTGCCCGAGCTTGACGAGCGTCTCCGCGACTTCCTCTTCGACTTCCTTCTTGTCGAGCGTGCGGGTGAGCGGGGCTTTCTCCGCGGGTGAGGGATCGTCGTCGTGTTCCCAACGGTCGTAGAGAACAACGATGTTCAGCGTGCCCACTCGCGCGCATTATAACAGGTGCCGTGAGGTATGATCCGTCGTTCGACCAACTCTCGAACGAGGAGACCAATGCAGAAGCCAGCGGTGTGGGCGGTTGCCGCGCTCGCGCTCGTCGCAGCGGCGTGCGGCAGCCGGAATGCTCAGGAGTTCACGGCGCAGGACCAGGCGGCCATTCGCCAGAGGAACCAGGAATTCGTCGACGCGTTCAACGCCAAACAGATCGCGAAGATTCTCAGCCTCTACGCGGAGAACTCCGTCTTCATGCCGCCCAACCGGCCGATCATTCGCGGCCCCGAGGGGTTGAAGAATTTCTACACGGACATGCTGAACCAGGGCGCGCAGAACCTCCGGCTCGAGGTCAACGAGATTTCCGGCCACGGACCGCTTGCGTACCAGACCGGCCCGTACGAACTGGACTACGCTCCTCAGTCGGGCCCGTCACGGCACGATCGCGGCAAGTATCTGTTCGTGCTCCGCAGCCTGAGCGGAACATGGCGTCTCGAATACACGATGTGGAACAGCGACCTGCCGCCTGTCGCCGGGCAAGGCACGGACTAGGATTGCTTCCCGTGGCTTCCGCCTTCAGGCGGAAGCACCCTTCAGGCCGAAGACACTAATCCGCCAGCGTCGCGCGCGGCTTCACGACCTTGAACCCGCGGGTCATCACGCCGACTCTCCTGCCTCCGACGCTGATCACCGCGCGCGCGACGTAAGTGCCCGGCAGCAGCCGATCGAGTGAGACCGCCGCCGCGACTGCGCGGTTCTGGGCATTCTGATCCGGCTGCTGCAGGGTGGCCGGCGCGCTGGCGAGCGCCGGCGCGTCCTCCGCCGCGGCCACCTCGATCGTCACCGATGTCTGCGTGAAGACGGACGGCGTCTCGGAGAACAGCTCGAGATACGTGTGCAGCGCCGGACCCGAGGCCTCCCCGGTCACGCTGGGTACCACGGTCGATTGATCGCCGCTCTCCTGACGCTCGCCGAGGAGGAGGTCCGTCACGCGGAACGGGCCGAACCGCCGCATGTACGCCCACACGCTCGATTCGATGCTCCCGCGGCGTCCCGATCCGTCCGCGACAGCCGCGCGGAGCGTGTACGGCCCCGGCTCGAGGAGCAGGGTCGCGAAGTACCGGCGCGTCCCGGGCGGCGAGGCTGCCGACGTCGTGATCTCCGGCTGATAGAGGCTCGCCCCCACCTCGCCCTTCTTGTCGATCAGCACGATCCCGGCGCTCACCTGTGCGCCAGTGTCCTCGATGTCCATCGCCACGAGCAGCCGGATGCGGAGCGACCCGGGATCCTGAAACACGTAGGTGGTGAGCGCCAGCGGAACGCCGGTCTCGACGATGGGCGTGCGGAGCAGGCTCGTGATCGCGGCTTTCGCGTCCGCGCCGGGGGGCGCGAGCGTGAACTCGCGCCGGGATCGCAGCGACACGTGATCGCGATTGACCTTGACGGAAATCAGGTGCGACTTCCCGTCGCGATCGCCGGCGTCGGGCTCGAACCCGAGCAGATAATATCCGGACAGCTCGGACGCGACGCGCGAGAAGGCGTAGTCGGGGTCTGCGACGACGCGGAACAGCTCGCCGCCGCCCACGCCGCTGACGAACTGCAGCCCGTCTTCGCGCGCCGCCCGGTCGCGTGCCCCGGTCACGGGCGGCCGCGGCTGCGAGGCGTCGGTCTCGGAGGCTTCCGGCTCGAGCGCGTACAGCGTGGCGTGCGCGGCGGCAGCGGCGTGCGCGAAGCCCTCGGTGACGCGCCGCTCGCCTTCGATGACGAGCCCTTCGGAGACGAGCAGCAGCGTCTTGGGCGTCGCGCTCGATCCGAGCCGATCGAGAATCGCCCGGAGCCCCGCCATCGTGTCGCGCGCCCGCTCGTGCGCGTACGCGGCGACGATGCTCGCCTCTTCGGCCACCGTCCGGCGGCAGATGACGAGCTCCGACTGGCTCGAGTTGCCCGCCACGGTTCCGCACTCGCGGCTGGTCACGTCCTCGATCGCGATCCTGTTGTTGCGCTCGAACTGCAGCGCCTCGGCAATCCCGATGCCCTTCTGTGCGCCGCGCTGAAAATCTCCCTGCCCGTCAATCTGCTGGACCGCCTGCGCGATCGCGTGATGGTTCGCCGTAAAGTCGATCATCGGCCCGGTCGGGATGGTGAAGAGCGCCACTCGGTCTGCAGGATTGAGGCGCTCCACGAACCGCGCCGCCGCCGCCAGGACGTCACGCGCGCGGACCGGCGCGATGCTGCCGCGATCGACCACGAGCGCAATCAGCCGTCCGGACGGCGCAGCGTTCGTGACGTATTCAGCAAGCAGTGACTTGACCGGCTCCGCCGGCGCATCGAGCGGGACGAACTGCGCTGACGCGATCCGCCGCTCGCGGCCGTCGACGGCCAGCGTGAAATCGTCCTTTCCCAGGTCGCGAACCGGCCGGCCGTTGCGATCGACGACGTTGACGTCGACGGACACGACGTCCACCGATGAGATGAAGGACGGCGAGGGAAGCTGCTGAGCCTGCTGCGCGGCCTCAGGGACTGCGACCAGACCTGCGAGGGCTACTGCGACCAAAAGAGCGGGCCGAACCACGATGAGTGCAGTATAGGAGCTTCCGCCCCCGTGGCTTCCGCCTTTACGCGGAAGCACCCCTCACTCCGCCTGCCCCGCCTGCGCGATACGACGCTCGTCCTCCGGCATCAGTGCCGGCTGCTCGTGACGCGTGTAAGCCCGAAGCGCGGGCGTGTTCCGGAGAATCCATGCCGACGCGAGCAGGCACCCGATGCCGCCGCTGACGACCGAGAACACCGCGCCGCGCCAGTTGGCGACGAGTCCCGCCTCGAGCTCTCCGAGCTGCGGGCCGCCCATGAAGAACACCATGTTCACGCCCGTCATGCGTCCGCGCAGGCGATCGGGCGTCTCGAGCTGCCGGATGAGATTCCGCAGGACGGTGCTGACGGTGTCGGTCGCCCCCGTGGCGGCCAGGCAGAGGAACGAGAGCCACAAGTGCCGCGACACGCCGAACGCGACGGTCGCCGCACCGTAGCCCATCACCGCGGACCCGAGCACGATCCCGCGCCGGTGGATGTTGTCGACGAACCGGACCATCGCGGCGCTTGCGAGGAGCGCACCGGTCGCGGGCGCCGCGTAGAGCCATCCGTAGCCATTCGCCCCGACGCGGAGGATGTCCTGCGCATAGATTGGCAGGAGCGCTGTCGCCGACGAGAAGAACGTCGCGAAGAAATCGAGGAGCATCGTCGATCGCAGCAGCGGTGCGCGGAACACGAAGGTGAGCCCTTCGAGCGCCGCCGTCAGCGTGAACCCCGCGCGCGCCGTCACTGCGTCCTCGTTCGGCTCGATGTCGCGCATCATCAGGAGCGCCGCGATGACGACCAGGAAGGACACGGCATTGATCGCGTACGCCCACCCGACGCCGAGCTGTGCGATCACGATCCCGCCAAGCGCCGGCCCCAGGACCGCCGCGACCTGGAACATGATCGTGTTGAGGCTGAGCGCGTTCGCGAGATGCTCCCGGCGAACGAGGTTCGGGATCATCGCCTGGCGCGCCGGCAGATCGAACGCGCCGGCGCCGGAACTGGCGGCGGCAATCGCATACACGGGCCACACCTGCGAGAGGCCGTGCCACGTCAGCGCCGCAAGGAGCGCCGCGAAGGCCGCCATCACAATCTGCGTGAGCAGCATCAGACGTCGGCGGTCGAAGACGTCGGCAGCCACGCCGCTCAGGAGAGAAAAGAGGACGACGGGCGCGATGCGCACGAGGCCGACCATGCCCAGCGCGAGAGCGCGGCGATTGTCCGGGACGAGCAGCGAAACGTGCCAGAGGATCGCGGCCGTCTGCATCAGGCTGCCCGAGAAGGAAATCAGCAGGCCGATCCAGAGCAGGCGGAAGTTGCGGTAGCGCAGCGCGGTGAGCAGAGACAGCCATTCTAAGGGCTTCCCCGCCTCAGCAGTCCTGAAGTATGCTCAGGCCTCCACACGCGTCGGCAGACGCGATCTCCGGAAAGCAGGTCTCATGCGTGCGAGCGGGCGGACGCTACTGTTTCTTCTCTGTCTATGTGTCGGCGGTGTGGGCAGCGCCGGCGCCCAGGAGAGTTTTCGGCACCTGTTTCCGCTGCCGGCGCAGATCGGGCTCGATGATCCGGCGTTGGCTCCGGCCGATGTGACGGAAGGCACGCTGCTGCCGGATCGCGTGCTCTTCCAGGCCACGCCGCAGGCGCCGCCTCCTCCGGAACCGCATCATACGGGCGTCGCGGCGCTCGTGCGGTCAACCGCATCCGATTTTGCGTCGTTTCCCCGCCGCAAGTCGACGTGGGTCATTCTCGGCGGCGGTCTCGTTGCGACAGCACTCGCGCATCCCTTCGACGACAACGTCCAGGAGAGCATCGGCGATTCGTCAGGCGCGAAGAAATTCTTCAAGATCGGGAAATATCTCGGTTCGGTCTACGTGCAGACAGGCGTTGCCGTCGGGTTGTATGCGATCGGCCGCTACGCCATCCCGCCTGACGAGGGCACGCACACAAACAAGTGGTCGCACCTCGGATTCGATCTCGTGCGCTCGACGATCCTGTCGCAGGTGTTCGTGCAGGGGGTCAAGTACGCCGTCCGGCGCGATCGACCGACGGGCGAGTGCTGCGCGTTTCCCTCCGGCCACGCCGCCACGACGTTTGCGACGGCGGCCGTGCTCGAGCGTCATTTCGGCTACCGGGGCGCCTGGCCGACGCTCCTCGCAGCGTCGTACGTGGCCATGTCGCGCCTCGCCGACAACCGCCACTTCCTCAGCGACGTCGTCTTCGGGGCTGCACTGGGTACCGCAACCGGCTGGACAGTCGTCGGCCGCCACGGCCGGGAGAACTTCACGTTGTTGCCCGTGCCGGTGCGCGGGGGCATTGCGGTGACGTTCGCGCGGCTCGGCCCCGACGAGCGCGGCTCGAAGCGTTAGCGGCCGGCGCGGGCCCGCCTCTCAGACCCGGCGCATCATTTCGTGCGGTATTCTGTTGAGACGCCGGAGTGGTGAAACTGGCAGACGCGCCGGACTCAAAATCCGGTGGGCTTTACCGCCCGTGAGGGTTCGATTCCCTCCTCCGGCACCAATCATTAGGAAATTTGCGAACATCACTATGTTCGCACGGTCCTGTACGGATTCTGGGACCAGACTATGGGAGCAGATCGGGTTTCTGCGATCCTCCCTTCTTTCACATTGCTTCGAGCTGGCGCCCTTCCTCGTGCAGAGGCGGCGTCCATCCGCTGACGCTCAGCCGGTTTATCCGCCTCGGTGAACGGCCGAAAACACCATCTCCGATCAGGACCATTGCGGTGCGGCATAGGGCCGGATTTATCATGGGCCGATCTCGCCTCGTCTCCACCGGGCGTCGTCCATATCGGGGATTGGCATGGAACCATCGGATCACCGTCGTTCGGACATCACCCAGACCGTGGGTCACGGTTTCTCGCCAACCCTCACGTTTGGACCGTACCGGTTGCTTCAGCGTATCGGCGAAGGCGGCATGGGCGAAGTATGGGTTGCAGAACAGGTTCAGCCCGTCCACCGTCAGGTCGCCCTCAAGATCATCAAAGCCGGCATGGACACGGCCCAGGCGGTCGCCCGATTCGAGGCCGAGCGTCAGGCGCTCGCCTTGATGAACCATCCCGCGATCGCCACGGTGTATGACGGCGGTAGCACGCCAGAGGGCCGTCCGTATTTTGCGCTTGAGTACGTGCAAGGGGAGCCGATCACGACTTACTGCGATCGGCATCGGCTTCGCACCAGCGAGCGTCTGGAACTGTTCATCCGCGTCTGCGAGGGCGTCCAGCACGCCCATCAGAAGGGCATCATCCATCGGGACCTGAAGCCGTCGAATGTGCTCGTTACGTTGGAGAACGACCAGCTGACGCCAAAGATCATCGACTTCGGCGTGGCGAAGGCGATTACTCAGCACCTCACAGAACGGACACTCTTCACGGAGGTCGGTGCGCTGATTGGAACCCCCGAGTACATGAGTCCCGAGCAGGCAGACCTCACGGGGCTCGACATCGACACCCGCACAGACGTGTACGCACTCGGCGTGCTGCTGTATGAGCTGCTCACCGGAACGCTGCCCTTCACATCACGGGACCTCCGGGCCAAGGGGCTCGAGGAAATTCGCCGCACCATCCGCGAGGCGGAGCCGCCGCGGCCCAGCACGCGGATCACGCAGCACGGGGCCGCGTCATCGGAAGCTGCGACCAACCGTAGGACAGAGCCCTCGCGCCTGGCCAGCCAACTCCGAGGCGATCTCGACTGGATCACGATGAAGGCGCTGGAGAAGGATCGCACGCGGCGCTATGACACCGTCGCTGGGCTCGCTAACGACGTACGGCGGCACCTCAAGAGCGAAGCGGTTCTGGCCGGGCCGCCGAGTGCGCTGTACCGGACAAAGAAGTTTGTTCGGCGCCATCGATGGGGCGTCACAGCCGCAGGGAGCGTGGCGTTTCTGCTCGTCATCGTTTCGGCGCTTCTGGTCGTTCAAGCGCAACGGATCGCGGATGAGAGAGACCGGGCAAACCATGAGGCACGTCGCGCCAATCAGGAGGCAGGGGCCGCTCGGCAGGTGGCGGACTTCGTCGTGGGCTTGTTCCGAGTGTCTGATCCGAGCGAGGCACGTGGAAACGCCATCACGGCACGCGAGGTGCTCGACAAAGGTGCGCGAGACCTCGAGCAGGGTCGCTTGGGACAGCAGCCGGAGATCGTTGCGCGTCTGGAGGCAACCATCGGGGAGGTCTACACAAGCCTGGGCCTCTATAGTGAGGCTCTTCCTCTCCTGACGAGAGCTCTGTCGACTCAGCGCCAAGTTCTCGGCGATGACCACCAAGACACAATGAGGACGGTGAACCTTCTCGCGAATCTGTATTGGTACCGCGGCGAGTTGCGAGCAGCCGAACCGCTCTACTCTGACTTGGTGAACCGACGCCGGCGTGTACTCGGCGCCGCCCACCGGGATACGCTGAGAGCCGAGTATGATCTCGCGGCCCTTTATCTCCTGGAGGGTAGACCGGAGGCCGCTGAATACCTCATTCGCGGTACCATTGACCGTCAACGAGAGGCGCTCGGCGCCGAGGATCCAGAGACGCTGGATTCCGTGAGTAATTTGGCGGGCACCTACTTCCAGTTGGGCCAATATGCGCGGTCCGAGGCGCTGTATGCGAAAGTGGTGGAGGCGAATCTACGCCTGCGCGGGCGCGATCACCCAGAGACACTCAAGACGCTGCACAACCTCGCCACGGCGTACGTACAACTCGGTCGTTTTGACGATGCAGAGCCGCTGTTGAAGCAAACGATAGAAATCGAGACACGTGTATGGGGGAAGGATCATGCGGAGACCCTCAACACGCAACGCTGGTTGGCCGCGATGTACGCAAAGCAGGGGCGGTATCCCGAGGCGGAGAAACTCGCCCTGACTGCGTATGCCGGTACGGCGCGCGCATTGGGACCACAGCACGCAAGGACCAAGCGGCTGGTCGGCGACTTGGTTTCGCTGTACGAAGCCTGGGGCAAGCCCGCCGAGGCGGCGAGTTGGCGGGCGATCTTGGGTGATCCGAGCGTCGCTCCAAAATAGGCATCGGCAACGAAGTACGTCGCAAGAAGGGCGCCACCTTGACCCGACGCATGGCCGCGCCCTGCGCGTCACTTTCCGCTTCCTCTCTCAAACGCCAAGAACGTCGGCGTGAGGACGTCCCCCATTACCAGGACCGGACTCGTATCCGCTGTCTCGGAGTGGAGATACCTGGAGCACGACGCTGGGACCGCTGCCGCCGGATCTCTTTGCGGTCCGGACGCGCCGCCTTACCGACCAGTGTGACGCGCGATCGATCCCTGGCGCGTAGAATACGGTCGTCATGGCCATCGGATTGATCAACGGTGTTCGAATTTTCTGGGAACAGCGCGGTGACGCCGGCGCACCACTGGTGCTGGTGCACGGCTCATGGGGCGACCACCACAACTGGGATGCCGTGGCGCCTGGACTCGCGCGGGTGTTCCGCGTGTTTACCTACGATCGGCGCGGCCACAGCCAAAGCGAACGACTCGCAACCCCGGGAAGTATTGAAGAGGATGTGGCCGACCTTTCAGCTTTCATCAGAGCGAACAACTTGGCGCCGGCACACGTCGCCGGAAATTCGTTCGGCGCGGCCATTACGCTCAAGTGTGCCGCTGCGCAGCCGGAGCTATTCGCGAGCGCCATCGCGCACGAACCACCGCTGATCGGTATGCTGGGGGGCGACGCGACCCTCGCGGTGGTGCGGAAACGGCTCGGAGCCGTCCTCGATACGCTCAATTCCGGCGATCTCGAATCAGGTGCACGTCAATTTGTAGAGACGGTCGCACTCGGGCCTGGTATGTGGGACAGGTTGCCACCGCAAATGCGACAGACGTTTGTATTCAACGCCCCGACGTGGGTAGACGAGTTGAACGAGCCGGAGAGCGTCATGGCTGTCGACTTGAGTCGACTCTCAATGTTCAGCGAACCGCTGCTCATCACACGCGGCGATCACAGCCCGCCGTTCTTCTACGCAATCCTCGACAAGATCGCCGCGGCAGTACCGCAGGTGCAGCAGTACACCTTTGCCGGAGCCGGACACGTCCCGCATGTGACGCACGCGCAGACATACGTGCAGGTAATCAGCGACTTCGTCAAGCACAGAAGGCTGACAGCGGAGTGAGCGGTCAATCGTGGGCGATTGGCGGCCGTCAACGAACACCGCTCGACCAGCCGCTGAAAGTTCCATAGCTGTCGCAGATTTCATTCACTAAGATTTGGACGTAAGTTCTTTAGAACGAGTGGTGAGCCGCGAAGGAATCGAACCTTCAACCCGCAGATTAAGAGACTCTTTTCCCGCGATGGTCGTGATCCGGATCGGGCGCGCGACGCGGCCGTCGGCCAGTACGGCAATCACGTCGCCCGGCAGCAGCGGAGCGATCGGCCACTGGAATCTCCCGGCGCCGTCCGTTCTCACTGCGCCGCGACTCCCGACGATCGTGATCTCCGCGCCGGCCACTGGCGCGCCGCTGCGCGCCTCCACCACCCGGCCAGCGACTGGCCCCGCAGGTGCGGAGAGGGCGAGCGACACGAAAGCCAGCAACGCCGGCAGCGGGGACATCGGGGGCTAGCATACCGGTGATTCACGTCGGGTCGCTGTGTGGATGCAGGCGCGACTAAAGCCCCGCCCTGCGTGCGGTACCCTTCAGCGACGCGAAGCACACGACCATAGCCCGGAACTTCAGCTCCGCGAGGAGACGGATGCGGACAATGCGGCGTGGTTGCTCACCGCGTTAGTCCTGCAGGGCTGTTCGTGCTAGAGTCCGCACGCGGAGTTTCCGCGATCCAGAGACAATCAGTCGACTTAGAGGACGGCAGGCAGCGATGAAGAGGCGCGAACTGCTTCAACTGGGCGTGGGCGGCAGCGTGGCGCCCGGAACGAGCGGCCGGCCCGCGACCGCGTCCGGCGCACAGGCGCCGGGCACCGGACAGGGGCGGTTGCCACCGGTACCGCCCGCGCCCGACAGTGGCGCCAATCTCGCCGAAATGAGCGTCGAGGACTGGACCGAGCCCTGGATCTGGCGTCCGGCCGACTGGCCCGATCAGCCCCTCGCCCTCAACATTGTCGGTAACCCGCACCCACCGCGGGCGACGTCGCCGGGGAACAAATTCACGCCGCCTTACAGCTTCAACGGCTCGAGCCCCCGGGTTCCCGCTCGAAGTCCCCAAGCTGGCGTAGCGAGAGCGACCGACAATGAAAACGATGAGAGCAATCGTGATGATCGGAGTTCTCGCCGCGATCGGCGCGGTGCCGGTCATCGCGCAAGTCCACAAGTTCTTCACTCCGGGAACGGTGTGGACGGTCACGATGATCAAGATAGCGTCCGGCATGGACCAGAGCTTCCTGCAGTATCTGGATGGCAGTTCAAGAAGGCAGAGGAGGCGCAGATCAAGGCCCGATTCCAGAAGTCGTACAAGATTCTTCGAACGATGGACGACGGCGGCGCCTGGAACCTCCTGATCCTGCGGGAATACACCAGCCTCGCAAGCATCGAAACCAACCAGGAGAAGGCCGATGCGCTCGTGCAGCAGACCGACGGCGATGACCAGGCTCAGATGAGGGGCTATGAAATCGCAGCAGGTACCGTGAGGTCATTGGTACCAAATACGCGCGAACTCGTGCCGAAATAGATCGGCGCGCTCAACAACCTGTCAGCCGGGCATGACCCGGATAACCGCCATGCATTCGAGCACTCGTCGACGAGCAAGGTGGACGGTTGAAGTCCTCAGCGAGGGTATGGGCCAGGAAAGCGATTTCGTTGTAACGCTCCCACTGGTCAGGCCAGGCTCCACTGCATAGAATCAGCGTCGCGCCCATGCAGTTGTCCGCAGGCACACGTCTCGGTTCCTACGAAATCCTGTCTACGCTCGGCACTGGCGGCATGGGCGAGGTCTACCTCGGGCACGACCCACGACTGAGGCGCAACGTAGCAATCAAGCTGCTCCCGGCGCGATTTACCGAAGACGCTGAGCGTGTCCGCCGCTTCCAGCAGGAGGCACAAGCGGCGTCCGCTCTGAACCATCCCAACATCATCACCATCTACGAGATTGGCCAGGTAGGCAACTCCCACTTTATCGCCGCCGAGTTCATTGCGGGTCAGACGCTTCGCGAAAAACTCGCGCAGGGCAAGTTGGACCTCCGTAGCGCGTTCGATATGGTCCGCCAGGTGGCCAGTGCCTTGGTCCCGGCGCATGCGTCGGGGATCGTTCATCGCGACATCAAGCCTGAGAACGTGATGGTGCGACCGGATGGTCTGGTCAAAGTTGTCGATTTTGGAATCGCCAAGCTCACCGAGACGCAACTCGTCACGGCCGATATTCAGGCGCCAACCACCATGGCCAGGACGGACACCGATCCCGGCACAGTGGTGGGGACGGCACAGTACATGTCGCCAGAGCAGGCGCGAGGACAGCCGGTGGATGCTCGCACCGACATCTTCAGCTTGGGCGTACTGCTCTACGAGATGGTTACGGGTAAGCGACCATTCGAAGGAGCAACTCCTACGGACGTGATCGTCTCGATTCTGACCAAGGATCCGATCGCAGCCTCGCTGTACACACCAGAACTGCCACCGGAGCTGGATCGAATCATCAGCAAAGCGTTAGAGAAGGATCGGGAGGAGCGCTATCAACTCGTCAAAGAGTTCTTGCTCGATGTGAAGCGGGCCGAGCGGCGGCTGCAGTTCGAAGCTGAATTGGCGCGCTCGTCGGGGTCGACCGCACAAATGGCCGGGACCGGCCTCACAGCAACGGCGACTCTCACGCCACCACCCGCGCAAACCATCGACACGGCACGCGCCCGCCCGACAGCTTCAATCGCCTACCTGGTCGGCGAGACAAAGCGGCACAAGCTCGGAGCGGTGCTGATCGCAGCAAGCCTGCTGGCGGGAGCCGGTCTCATGCTGTGGCGGCCCCCATTTAGCGAGCATAGAGTCCCGTCCCTGACGGCGAGAATCATCCCCTTCACGACTTTTTCGGGCGTCGTCGACCAGCCCGCCTTCTCGCCTGACGGTAATCAGATCGCGTTCACCTGGGACGGTGGCAGCGGCGACAACCTCGATGTCTATGTCAAATTGATCGGCGCTGGAACGCCGCTGCGATTGACGACAGATCCAGCCGAGGACATCAGTCCAGTATGGTCACCCGACGGTCGCTACTTGGCGTTTCTCCGGCGCTCAGCGACGGAGAACAGCATCTTTATCGTGCCTGCCCTTGGTGGAACCGAGCGCAAGTTGGGCAAGACCGAACCGTCCAGACAGGGTTGGTCTCAGACCAGACTGAGCTGGTCCCCAAATGGGAAGTCCCTGGCCGTGGTGGACCAAGCTTCACCAGAAGACCGCTTCAGCATTTTTCTCCTCTCGGTGGAGGATGGCGGCAAGCAGAGGCTGACCTCGTCCCCGCCGACTTGCGCCGATCATTCGCCAGCCTTTTCACCTGACGGGAAGAGCGTGGCTTTCATCCGGTCGAGCGGTCTCACTTCCGACGATATCTATCTCATCTCCACGCGTGGCGAGAAGCTGCAGCGCGTTACAGCGGATGAGCGACAGATACTCAGCCTCGCGTGGACGGCGGATGGTCGAGAAATTATCTTCTCCTCGAACAGGGGAGGCGGTTACAGCCTCTGGAGAGTGGCCGTCGGCGGCGGAACGCCTGAGCGTGTCGCCGCCACCGGACAAAATGCCTACTCGCCGGCGATTTCTCGCCAAGGCAATCGACTGGTCTACAACGTGTCGTTCTTGGACTCCAATATCTGGCGCCTTGACAATTCCAACGCTGACCGCCAGAAGTCAGCAACCAGGTTGATCTCCTCCACCCTACAGGACCACAGTCCACAAATCTCCCCGGATGGCAAGAGGATCGTCTTTGTGTCGGATCGCTCAGGCAACGCTGAAATCTGGATATGCGAGAGCGACGGTTCCCATCCCGTGCAGTTGACGTTCTTTGATGGCACGGTGGCCGGGACACCGCGTTGGTCTCCCGACGGTCAGCAAATCGTGTTCGATTCGCGCCCTGCGGGTAACGCCGACATTTACGTCGTGAGCGCCGAGGGCGGGAAGCCACGGCCGGTGACGCGGGAGCCTTCCCACGAGGTAATGGCCAGTTGGTCACGCGATGGGCGTTCACTCTACTTCTGCTCCAACCGCAGCGGCGACTACCAGATTTGGAAAGTGCCCGTTGCGGGTGGGCAGCCCATTCAGGTGACGAAGCACGGCGGGTTTGAAAGTTTTGAATCACCAGATGGTGACCTGCTTTACTACACCAAGGGCCGCGGTCCCGACGGCATCTGGCAAATACCGGTCGCGGGCGGCGAAGAGAGGCAAGTGCCGGAACTAATCGATGCCGCATATTGGCGCTATTGGGCCATGCAGGACAAGGGCATCTACTTCGTCGCGCCGGTGGCGTCCGCGCGCCCCGCCATCAAGTTCTTCCGCTTTGCCACGCACCGGGTGACGCAGCTTGGAGTGCTTGAGCGAGACCCGCTCCAGGGACCGCCAGGATTGACGATTTCTCCTGATGGCCAATGGCTGCTGTATGCGCAAATAGATCAGAGCGTCAGCAATCTCATGCTCGTAGAAAACTTCCGTTGAAATATGTAAGGGCCACCCTGGACGGCTTTTCGCAGCAGGCCGATCGCGGCGTTGGTCCTGTCGCAGCAGGTTGAAACCTTGCAGCCCGTGCCTCGGCTACCGCAGCAGGTAATTCAAACTCGATTGGACGAGTGGCGTCGGCTGTTGCGCTCGAGCACAACCCAAAGCCGCGGCCGTGGTTAGAGTCCCAGCTCGTGGTGGAAATTCGGTAACAGGAGCGGCGTAGACAGGACGAGCCGCCATCGCGCATCTTTCCGTGAGTTCTCTCTGGCGGGAGAAGCACACACGGAGGTGTTGACGCGATGGCGAAGCCCAGAATGGATCTGTCGGCGTTTGTTGGCAAGCTTCTCGAGGAGCAGGACGGCGATGTCCTCCGCGAGGGCATCCGGGTCCTCTCGCAGGCCCTCATGGAAACCGAGGTGGCGGGGCTGATTGGGGGCGGAGCGGCACGAGCGCAGTGGCGACCGCACCGCGTACCGCAACGGCTACCGGACACGGACGTGGGACACACGTGTTGGCACGATCGAGTTGGCGATCCCGAAGGTGCGCCCCGGCGCCTACTTCCCGTCGTTGCTGCAGCCACGTCGGCGGGCGGAGCACGCGCTGTTGGCCGTTGTGCAGGAAGCCTACGTGCATGGC
>JBKPTE010000098.1:0-6880 GCA_046735335.1 Acidobacteriota bacterium
CTCCGGGAGACCGAGCCAATTGCCGTACCCGAGCGCGGTTCGTACGTCCGGCCAGCCATCGGCCAGACGAAATGCGTTGAACGGCATCGTCGGATAGATCAGCGCCCGCACGCCCGCGGCGCGCATGGATCGTTCGAGCCCTGCGACGACATCAGCACGGGAGCGCGCGAACGATTGCCCGGCCGCGTCGCGCTCCAGCGGCTGTTGCAGCAACGGCACGCACTCCTCGAATCGCTCGGGCAGCACGTCGTAGAACGACCGGTAGGCGCTGTATCCGCGCCGGACGGCATCGAGCGGATCGTCCGTCCGTCCCGCGAAATAGCGATACAGCGCATTGGCCGTCGCGGCCGGCGATCGCGAATTGCCGGCGATATCGCCCCGCGCACGTTCGGCCTCGCTGAACGCACGACGGTAATCGGCCAGCGTGACCGACGCACGAAATGGCTCGACGATCGCGCCGGCCGCGCGCAGATCGGCCAGCGCCCGGTCCCAGATCGCAAGCGCTTCGGCGGCCATCTTCTCGCGCGGCACGTGCGCCTCGACGAGTCCCAGACGCACGCCTCTCAACGCGTCGTCGCGAAGCGCGCCCGCGGTCCTGGCGTCGGGCTTGCGACCGGCTGAGAGCGGATCCGAGGAATCGGCTCCCGCGACGGCGACGAGCAGCAGCGCAGCGTCCGCCACCGACCGCGCGAGCGGACCGTGGGTGTCGAGGTACGGCCAGGTCGGAACGACGCCGGTGCGCGGCACGAGCCCGAACGTCGGCTTCATGCCGACGACACCCGTGCAGACCGCTGGAATCCGGTTAGATCCGCCATCGTCGGTGCCGACGGCCGCGAACGCCATGCCGCTGGCGACCGCGACGGCCGATCCGGCGCTGGATCCGCCAGGCGTGCGACTGCCGCTCGGATCGTACGGGTTGCAGACCTGCCCGGTGTGGCTGCTCGTGCCTTCACCACGGTAGGCGAAATCGTCGGCCGCCGTCTTGCCGAGCACGATCGCGCCGGCTGCGCGCATCCGCATCACTTCGATTGCATCGCGCCGCACCGGTTCCGGAAACATCTTCGCCCACTCCGCGTTGGACGCGGTGGTCGGTAGCCCGTTCATGTCGTAGATCGCCTTGGCAAAGACGGGCACGCCATCGAGCGGACCTCGCATTCGATGACCTCGTCTGCGAGCGTCGGCGGCTTCCGCCTCGGCAATTGCCGTCGTCGACAAGGCATCGATGGCGCGGCATGCCTTCCCCTCGCTCCCGCAACGCTCCAGCGCGCGGGCGGTTATCTCAGCGCTGGTCCATCGACCGCCGCGAAGACCCGCCGCGTACGCCGCGATCGTTCCGTCGAGTGGATCCATCGCCACGGACGCCCATGCCGCTCGCGGCAGCGCCGCGCTGGCGGCGAGCCCTGCGAGTTCGATGAGAGCGCGTCTGCGGTTCATTTCGTGGTGGTCTCAATACGGACCGCTCGCCCCACCGTCAACTCGTCGATGTACGGACGTACTCGTCTACGTTTTTCGCGAGGACATCGAGCGGGACGTTGCCGCCGAGCACCACCGCGTCGTCGAACGCCTTCAGATCGAAGTTCGATCCGAGTGCCGCCTTTGCCTTGTCGCGCAACCGGTTTATCTCGCTGTGCCCGACCTTGTAACCACATGCCTGCCCCGGCCACGCGCAATAACGATCGACCTCGCTCGCCACTTCCAGAGGATTCGACCCGTTCACGTCGACGAAGAACCGGACGCCCTGCTCGCGCGTCCAGCGCTTCGCGTGGATCCCCGTGTCCACGATCAGCCGGCACGCGCGGAACGCGATCGATTGCAGGTAGCCGAGCCGCCCGACGTGGTCCTGATCGTACGCGCCCAGCTCGTCGGCGAGCTGTTCGGCGTAGAGCGCCCAGCCTTCCGAATACGCATTGAACGCCAGCTGCTGACGAATCAGCGGCATGCGGTGCGTGTATTCACCCTCCCAGATGTGGCCCGGGATCGACTCGTGAAACGTCAGGTCCGGGAGGCTGTACTTGCTGTGGAGATCGGGCGTCCTGAGATTGATCCAGAAGCGGCCGGGGATCTTGCCGTCGATCGAGCCGGGGCCGCCATATGCGGCCGGCGCGCCGGGCTCCTCTTCGGGCGGCAGCCGCTTCACTTCCATGTTGGGCTCCACGAGCGTGTTGAACGCCCGCGGCATCTGCGCACGGATCCAGGCGAGGCGATTGTCGATGAACGCCCGGATCTGTGCGCGACCCTTGTCGCCTTCCGAGAACTTGTAGCGCGGATCCTTCGCCAGGGCTTTCATCCGCTCGCCGACGCTTCCCTGCGAGTAGCCGATTTCCTTCAGGATCGGATCCATTTGCGCGTGGAGGCGCCCCAGTTCGTTCCGGCCCATCTCGTGGACGTCGTCCGGCGACATGCCGGTGGTAGTCGACGCCTTCAGCGCCCAGCGGTAGAACTCCTCTCCGTGCGGACGGACGGAAATACCGGCATCCTCAATCGCGACCGCGCGTTGCGCCTGCAGCTCCGCGAGCTGCCGCTCGAGCGCGGGTGCGACTTCCTGGACGGCGATCGTTCGCGCGCGCTCGGCCCAGTTGCCCGGGATGTCCTTCGTGCGGCGCTCGATCGAATCGACGAGCCCGCCGCCATCGCGTGCGCTCTTCGCCGACAGCGTCATCTGCGCAACGGCCTTGTCGATCAGGAATGCCGGCGGCGCGAGCCCGGCAGCGCGCGCCGCCCGCATCCGCCCGAGCTCGCCATCGAGCTGCTTTGGATAGGACTGCAAACGCGCGAGGTACGCTTCGGCGTCGGCGGTGTTGTCGATGCGGTGGCTGCTATCCAGAAAGCGAGGAATGTCCAGATACGCGCCGACGTTCTGGATCACCACGTATGGCGTGTTGCGCCAGCCGCCGACGGTGATGTCGCCATACGGCAGCGCGAACCCTTCGAGCGAGGTGGCATACGCGCTGCGCACGACCTCCACGCTGGTGCGCATGGCGTGCGAGAGGCCGCCGGTATTCAGCGCGTAGACGCGATCGAGATCGGCTTTGACCTGCTGCGCCAGGCGTCCCTTTCCTCCCTCCGAGCGGTCGGCAAGCTGCGATCGCAGCGCCGCCCGCGCACCTGTGTCGATGCCGAGCGACGTCGCGCTCTCGGGCTGAAGTCGGAGCAGGTTGTCGGCCACGCTGTCGAGCAGCTTCAACGCGTCGACGTCGTTTGCGCGTCCCGGCGCCTCGTCGCGCGCGCAGCCCGTCACGAGCGGCAGCGCCGCCGCTGATGCGAGTGCGGCAAGAACTTCACGTCGGTTCATCCTTCGGGAATTGTAGTGCTATCGGGTCCGACTGCCTCCCGCCGTGCATAGAGCGCGGGTGTTATCTCATAGACGAGCCTTTCATTGCCGTGCGCATCGGTGGTCATGCCAGCGCGCACGCCCCCGATCTTCTCGACCGCCCGCTGCGAGCGGCGGTTGCCCGGGCCGATGACGAAGATCACCCGCTTCACCCATTTGAACGCATGCTCCAGCATCAGGCGCTTCATCTCGCCGTTGTATCGACCGCCCCAGTACGCGCGCGCCAGGAAGGTCCAGCCGATTTCGATCACGCTGCTGCCGGGATCGTAGCCATGGAATCGGGAGGAGCCGATGATCTCGCCGCTCGCCCGATCGACAGCGACGAGAGCGCCGTTGGTACGGAGCGCTTCCTCGAAGAACGCGCGGAAGGTCGGCTCCTCGCAGCGATTGCGTTCCGGGTGCTGCTCCCAGACCAGCGGATCGGCCGCAACGCGGAACAGGGCGTCGAAATCGCCCGGCTGCAGCGGCCGGAGCTCCAGGAGTTCGCCGTGAAGAACGGGTTGGGTGTTGAACGACACTGACCATCTCTCCACGCGGCACACCGCGAGTTGACCTCAGAGTCTTCTTTAAACGCCAGCGTTATAATCCGCGCTGATCATGACGCTCTTTCAGGTCGACGACGCGGGAAAGCTCTTCATTTCGCCGGTGCTCGAGGACTGGCACGCCATCACCAGTCACAACATCGACGTCGTTATCGATCTGGAGGGCGGACTCGATCAGTGCGTTCCGACGCTGCCGGGCTCCTGCCTGTACGTGTACTTCCCGATTTACGACGAAGAGCTTCCGGATCCCGCGCGGCTCGATGCGGTGGCCCTGATGGGCGCCCATCTCATTCGCAGCGGCCACTGCGTCCTCTCGCATTGCGGGATGGGGTTCAATCGCTCGGCGCTCGTCGCGGGACAGATTCTGCACTATCTGGGGATGAGCGGCCCGGACATTGTCGATCGGCTGCGCGAACGCCGTCCGGGCGCGCTCTTCAACGACGTCTTCGCGGAGTACCTGAAGTCTCTCCCCGCAGCGGACGTGCAACTGACGTAAGCGGCATCCCGAGTCATGACGAACCCGGACCGAGCAGGTCCCATCGATTCCCCGCCACATCCAGAAAGACCGCGACCTTCCCGTAGGGCTCGTCACGCGGGGGCCTGACGAACTCGACGCCCGCCGCGACCATCCGTTTGTGGCAGCCGTCGAAGTCATCGACACGCAGGAATAGTCCGATACGACCGGCGAACTGGTCGCCGACAACCGCTTCCTGCCGCTCCCCATCAGCGCGCGCGAGCAGGATGCCGGTCTGCGCTCCCGGCGGACGTACGACGACCCACCGCTTGGGACGCCCGTCCGTCGTCACGCCTGGCGCGTCCTCGACGAGCTCGAACCCGAGCACGTCCACGAAGAAGCGGATCGCTGGATCGTATTCGTCGACGACGATGGCGACGAGATGAACGTGCGGCATGTGCGACCCGGTTCTCAGAGGGACGTCGCGGCGGCTTCGACGTTCTTCACGAATCACGGCGTAGCACTAATATGCTACAGGTACTGCAATGAACAAAGAAGTGACTCTCCGGCAGGCGGGCGGTTCGGTGGCGGCAACCCTGCCAAAGGACATGGCCCATCGCCTGCGCCTCGAGGCCGGCGACCGGATCCTGGTGGTGGAAACGGAGCAGGGTATTCTCCTGACCCCCTACGACCCTGACACCGAGCGAGCCCTGCGCGTCGCCGCGAAAGCCGCGAAGAAGTACCGCAACGCGCTCCGAGAATTGGCGAAGTAGCGTGGCGAAGCGGCGCGGGGCCGAGCCTGCCTGGTGGAGCCGGCTCACCATCGACGCCATTCATACCGACCAGATTCGCGAGCACGGAGGCGTGCCTGGCGTCAGGGACGAGAATCTCCTGGAATCGGCACTGGCGAGGCCGCGGCGGAAGTGGCACTACGGCGCACCGTGCGATCTGCCCGCGCTTGCCGCGGCTTACGCGTTCGGGCTCGTTCAGAATCACCCGTATCGCGACGGCAACAAGTGTATCGGCTTCCTTGCGATGGTCACATTTCTCGGTGTGAACGGCTATGACTTCTCGGCCAGCGAAACCGAAGTCGTGACCGAAATCGTGGCCCTCGCCGCAGGCAGCGTGTCAGAAGACGCGCTCGCCGCCTGGATTCGGCAGCGTAGTTCATGCCGCCAAGCTCGTACGAAGCTCAGACGGGGAGACACGTGACGCCGCATTCCCCGGCCCCCGCGCCGCTCGACAGCGTCATTCTCGGCGGACTGAGCTCGTCAACTCTTGGCGCCTTTTCCCACTCTTGTCGTCCTCTGCGCAGTACTCGTCTTCGCCGCAGCAGTCACGCACGACTTGCCCTCTCGTCTGCGGTAGGTCTGAAGACCCGCGCCACACGAAATAAAAAAGGGCGGCGATTCCGTAGAACCGCCGCCCAATACTTCCGCCCAGATGAAAACGTCCCAGATCCGGGATCCGGATCCCGGCGCGCCGGGTCTAAGAGACCCGGCCTACTCCATCTCGTCGCGCGTAAAGGCCTCCTCCGGCTCCACGAAGTACTCCATCTCGCGTTCGAGCTCGAGCTCCTCGGGCGACGGCGGCGGCGGTGGCGGCGGCTCGTCCGCCGGGATGCGCACGTGCCGGTAGTACTCGAACCCCGTGCCCGCCGGGATGAGGCGGCCCATCGTGACGTTCTCCTTCAGGCCGCGGAGGTGATCCACCTTGCCTGAAATCGACGCCTCCGTCAGGACGCGCGTGGTCTCCTGGAACGACGCCGCGGAGATGAACGAGTCGGTCGAGAGCGACGCCTTCGTGATCCCCAGCAGCATCGGCCGGCCCTGAGCCGGGCGCCCGCCGTTGGCAATCACGCGCTCGTTCTCTTCCATGAAGCGGAAGCGATCCACCTGCTCCTCGACGAGGAACTCGGTGTCTCCCACCTCCTCGATCTTCACCCACCGCATCATCTGCCGGACGATCACCTCGATGTGCTTGTCGTTGATGTTCACGCCCTGCAGCCGGTACACCTCCTGGATCTCGTTGACGAGATACGCGTGCAGCGCCTTCTCGCCGAGGACCGACAGGATGTCGTGCGGGTTGCTCGGGCCGTCCATCAGCGGCTCGCCCGCGCGCACGCGATCGCCTTCCTGCACGTTGACGTGCACGCCGCGCGGCAGCGAGTACTCTCTCGGCTCGCCGCCCTCTTCGGGGACGATGATGATCTTCCGCTGGCCCTTGACGACGCCGCCGTGCCGGACGATGCCGTCGATCTCGGAGATGACCGCCGTCTCGCGCGGCTTGCGCGCCTCGAACAGCTCCACCACACGCGGCAGACCGCCCGTGATGTCCTTCGTCTTCGTCGTCTCGCGCGGGATCTTCGCGAGGACCTGGCCGGCGTAGACCGCATCGCCGTCCTCCACCATGAGGTGGGCGTGCGACGGCATGTGGTACTTCCGCGTGACCTTGCCGGTCTTGTCGCGGATCTCGATCATCGGCTGCTTCTTCTCGTCGGGGCTCTCCACGACGATCTTCCGCGACAGCCCGGTGACCTCGTCCACTTCCTCG
>JBKPTE010000099.1:0-18113 GCA_046735335.1 Acidobacteriota bacterium
GAGAGACCCGCCCTACACCTGACCCACCTAGGCCGCGTCTCTGGGACCCGGCATCATCTTACGTAGGCCGGGTCTCTTGGACCCGGCATCGGCAAACTGGCGCCGCGCGCGAATCCGGCCGATAATCCCCCTGCCGCGCACGTGTCGCCGGACCGCACGCAAGGAGCAGCAGCACTATGGCCGCGAGACCAACCTGGAAGGGCTTTCTGAAGATCAGCCTGGTCAACATTCCCGTCCGGGTGTTTCCGGCGACGGACTCCGCCGCCACGATCAGCTTCAACCAGCTCCACGGCGAGTGTCAGACGCGCATCCAGCAGAAGCGCTGGTGCCCGAAGTGCGACCGTGAGGTGCCCCTGGCCGAAATCGTCAAAGGCTACGAGTTCGAGAAGGGGCGCTACGTCGTCGTCGACGAGGAGGACATCGCGAAGGTGCGGCCCGAGTCGACGCGCGTCATCGATCTCGTCCAGTTCACCGATGCGCAGGCGATCGATCCGATTTACGTCGAACGTCCGTACTACCTCGCGCCCGACGGTCAGATGGCGCAGGAGGCGTTCGCCGTGATGCGCGAAGGGATGAAAGGGAAGGCCGGCATCGGCAAGCTGGCGCTCTACGGGCGCGAGTATCTCGTCGCGGTCCAGCCGAAAGAAAAGGGGCTCGTCATGTACACCATGCGGCGATCGAACGAGGTCCGCAGCATGGACAACATCGAGGAGCTCGGCGGCGTCCCGTCGAAGGTGAAGCCCGAAGAGATCAAGCTCGCGAAGCAGGTGATCGAGAACTTCGAAGGGGAGCTGGATCTCACCGAATACAAGGACGCGTATCAGGAAGAGCTGCAGCGGATCATCGACGCGAAGATTGCGGGCGAGGAGGTCGTCGCCACCACGGAGGAGGCGCCGCCAAAGGTGGTCAACCTCATGGACGCGCTGCGCCAGAGCCTCGATCGCGTGAGCACGGGAAAGAAGAAGTCCGCGAAGGTGGAGATCGAGAAGGCGGTTCGCGCGAACGCGACGAAGCCAGCGAAAGAGAAGAAGCGCGCCCGCGGATAGCGGCGCTAACGCCCCTGGAACCGATCCAGGATCTGGCTGCGCACGAACTGCGGCGTCGTGCCGCGCCCGCAGCGAATCGTGAACGTCGTCTGCTGCCTGCCGCCGACCGTTACGCGCCAGCGATCCGCCACGGTATCGGGCGACACGGTGACGTCGCCGTTGCCGACGCCCAGCTCACGCAGCGCGGCGCGGGCAATCCGTTCGAGATCCTCGAGGGTCAACGCACCCGCGATTCTGGCAGGAAGCTCGCCGTCGAGTCAACGGCCGGCCGGCTGCTCCCCCTTTGACCGCTCGTCATCACCGAGCTACTGACAGGCAGGCCCGCTGCCGTTGTAGGCGGAAGCCCGGTACAGCGACTGGTTCCCCGTCATGTCCATGCTGCAGCCGCCCACGTCGACGATCGTCGGGGGAAACGCATTGTCGGAGCGCCGGAACAGGTTCCGCTGGATGGCGCCGTACGACACCCGCTCGAGCACGATTGCCGGCGAGATCGGCGCCCAGTCGGCGAGAAAGTTCTCGCCGACGACCACACGCTGCGCCATGGGGCCGACGTAGATCGCGTAGCCTCCCGAGCGTTCGACGCGGTTGCGAGACAGCTCCAGGTCGCTCGCCAGATAGCCGACGACGGCGTCGCCCGAGGTGCCGACGATGGTGTTGTCGAGCACGCGCACGTTTGGTGCGCTGTCGATTCGGATGCCCTGGCCGTGAACGCCCGTGACGCTGTCGACGGTGTTGCCGGAGACCCTCACGTTGCTGACCATGGCGCCGGCGAGCGCGCCGATGCGGATGCCGGCGGCGTACGGGCCCGGACCGACGGCGCGGATCATGTTCGCCGAGATCTCGAGGTTGCGCTCGACGGTCTGAGCCGCGATCGGCACGTGGATGCCGTACAGCGTCGCGTCGAGGATTACGTTGCCCGTAATCTTCGACTCATAGTTGCTCTGGCCTCCGTTGTCGCTCGAGGTCCCCAGGTTCACGCCCACGTTGCACCCGTACAAGTAGTTGCGGTCGATCGTGACCCCCAGGGTGGTGCTGTTGGGGACGCCGGCGGACCCGGCATTGATGCACGCGCCCCCGACCGCGCTGACGGAGTTTCCCGAGATCAGCACGTCGGCTCCGCCGAAACTCTCGATGCCTTCCTGCGGCGCCGCCGTGATCGGCAGGTCGTAGCCGCCATCGAGCCAGTTGTCGCGGATCTTCACGTGCTGCCCCTTGAAGTTCCAGATCAAGTAGTTGTGAAAGCCGCCGGCCGAACCGAGGACCTCCACGCGCTCGACCAGGACGTTCATCGGCACGACGCCGGTGTAGGCGGAACCCGTCGGGACGAACGAGATCCCGTTGGCGTTCCGGCCCAGCGTGCGATGGTCGATCGTCAAGTCGGACACGCTGACGTTGGACACTCCGGCGCCGCCAATCGTCGTCCCGAGATAGGCGCCGTCGACGATCTTGCCGGTCACGGCGGCCGACCCGCGGATGATCGTCGCTCCTCGGCCAGCGCCCCGCAGCTGCACGTTGGAACCCAGGATCAGCGTCTGGCAGGTTTCGAATACGCCGGCGGCCAGCGTGACCGTCCCTCCGCCTGCTGCCGCGGCGCTATCGAGCGCTTGCTGGATCGCGACGTCGGACGCGGTTGGGCAGGTTTGCGCCTGGAGCGAAGCGGGAACGATCAAGAGGACCGCGGCCGATAGCGCGGCAAGCGAAGCGGATCGCATGAGAGACTGGCTCCGTTCTGAGTCGGCGTTTGCCGCTCGAGGGGAGCCAGCAGCTAAAGGGGCTTCCAAATATACCACGACGCTGGAGCGTTCGCCGCACGTTAAACGCCGCTACCCTTGCCCTACTTGGCTCATTGTGACTACAGATCGCGGAGCGCTGGTGTCGATTCGGCGAGAATCGCGCAATGAAGGGATCTTCTGTGAACTGGGGTGGATGACGGGACTCGAACCCGCAGCGTCCGGAGCCACAGTCCGGTGCTCTACCTTTGAGCTACATCCACCGTGATTGTCGAGGGTAGAACCTTACGAGTCTAGCACGCTCAGCGGGCGTCCTGCTCCGCCGCGGGCTTCCGCGCGGCGACCTGCGCGAACAGTGCATCGCTGTTCGGCAAATCGCTCAGCTCTCCCTTGACAACGCGGACGGCTGCGGGATGGACGTGCGTGGACTGGAGCCCCTTGGCGTCGTACATCAACTTGTCCGCGCGGTGAATCAGCTCCGCGGCGAGCTTTCGCGCCACGCCGCGCCGCTCCGATACGGGCCCCAGGCGCAGGCAGACCACCCCGACGTCGACGCGGACCGGACGCGTCGTCAAGCGGCGATCGTCGCGCGACCAGTCGTGCGCTTCGACGGAGCGCTTGAACCGCTCGGCGATTTCGACGGCTTCGCCGCAGCCGGGCAGATCGGGAATGAGGAAGCAGAACTCGTCCCCGCCGAACCGCGCGTGCAGATCGCGCGCTTCGCCGCGTTCGACGGCGAGGAAGTCCTCGGACCGGATCTGGTCCGCGAGAATCCGAGCGACGCTTTCGATGATGCGATCGCCCATCGCGTGGCCGAGCGTGTCGTTGTACCACTTGAAGCTCGTGATATCGACGACGCCGACGGCGCACCAGCGGACGCGCTGCTCGACCGCGAGGAACGACTCAACGCGTTCCATGAACCAATCGAAGTTCAGGAGCTTCGTCTTTGGATCGCGGTGCGACTTCTCGGTGAGGTCCGCGACGACCTCCTCGAAGTAGCGCGCGATGTTGCTGACGGTGACGTCCTTCTCGGTGAGCTGGCGCTGCAGGCGGTCCATCTTGCCGGCGAACCCCTCCGCGAGCGCGCGAATCGCCTCGTGCTTGGATTCTTCGACGAGTTGCCGCTGGCGGCCCACGATGTCGTCGATCAGCTGCAGCAGCCGCGTTTCGAGATCGGCGGGCAGCCGGAGGTTGTCCTGAATCCAGCCGCGGAGCTCGGCCGTGGTTCGTGGGGCCCCGTCTCCTGGCCGGTTCATCCCCGAGCCCTGCCGCGGCATTCTGGCGATAGGCATCCGGTTGCTGCGGCAAT
The DNA here is from genome assembly GCA_046735335.1 of Acidobacteriota bacterium. Classification (GTDB taxonomy): domain Bacteria; phylum Acidobacteriota; class Vicinamibacteria; order Vicinamibacterales; family 2-12-FULL-66-21; genus JBKPQB01. Next base: position 4,086 of record JBKPTE010000099.1, read on the forward strand.
CAAGCCACGTGCCGGGAAGCCCGTGGCCGCCGATCGACGAGGGGCCCGGGCACAATCCTGCAATTCAAGCCCGTTTCCACGAAAAGCCCAACGGATTGAGGCCCTGGACGGTGACGGATTCGTTGACGGGAGAATGCGGCGGGCCGCGATGAGCAGCGGCCCGCGACGGGAAAGGAAAGTTGCGACAGTTTCCTGACAGCCGCGCAATATGCGGCTACACATCACCTTGGGAACTGATTGCCCACGCCTCCTAGGAGACGTGATCGATGTTTCGGGCCAGCAGCCGATCGCGGCTCACGCCCGCACGCGCCCTGGCAGCGTGCGCCGCATACGCCTCGCGGTTCGTATCGGCCGCAATCAGCGCCGCGGCGAAATGGATCGTCGCATCGTCGGGACGCAGCGCGAGCGCCTTCTGAATCAGCGTGTACTCCTTCCCATCGAGCGTGAGCGTGCGCGCGCCGGCCGCGCGCGACCGGCCTTCGGGGCTCTCAGCAACCAGGACCATCTCACGGAAGGCCCCGCTCACATAGGCCGCGTCGAGATAGGCGAGCGCGTCCGCACGCCCGGATTGTTCCGCCGTCCGCGCACGATCGGTGAACGTCTGGAGGAGCGCCTGGGCGACCTTCGGGTCGGGGCTCGCGTAGATCACCGCGCGCCGGAGCGTCTCCATCCTCACGACGACGGGTGTCGAGGGTGTCAAGAGTGCCGTCGTGTCGGCGACGAGGTGGGAGAGGTCGTACCCGCTCTGGCCGTGCCACCAGGCGCCGGCGCCGTCCCATGGAAGAGACCTGGCGTCGCCGATATCGTACGGGTGGCATAGCAGGGGAGGGCCCGCCATGGCGGGCGATGCCGCGCCGAGGGCGGCCAGCAGAACCGGCAGGAACACGCGGAAACGCATGGGAACCTCCTTGAAAGCCGCTGCCCTTTCGCGGCACGCGGCAGCACACTTGTCTGGAGGACGGGCCGCGCCGCGGCCTGTTAACGGCGTCAGTTAACTTGCATTGCGCGTGCGGTATCCTTTCACTGAGAACGCACGACCCAAGCTGAACCATGCGCCTTCCGGGGACCTCTGCATCGTATGTCTGACCGACAGGGCAAGGAGGCAGAGCTCTATCTCGCTGCCATCGTCCGGAATTCGGACGATGCGATCGTCAGCAAGGATCTGAACGGCACCATCACTTCGTGGAATCCGGCAGCAGAGGAGATCTTCGGCTACTCTGCCGCCGAGGCTGTCGGCCGCTCCATCCGCATCATCATTCCGCCCGACCGCCAGAGCGAGGAGGACGATGTGCTCGCGCGCCTCAGCCGCGGCGAGTCGATCGACCATTTCGAAACGGTGCGCATGCGGAAGGACGGCACGCAGTTTCCCGTGTCGATTACCGTGTCGCCCATTCGCAATGGCGACGGCATCATCATCGGCGCTTCGAAGATCGCGCGGGACATCAGCTTTCGGAGGACGGCAGAAGCCCGCGTGCGGGAGGCGGAAGACCGGCGCGTGGAGGTTCACCAGCGCCTCACCGCGCTCGTCGCGGCGTCGGGATCGCTCCTCGGATCGCCGCGCATCGAGGAGGTCCTCCCGGCGATCATCAGCCTCGCGGGCGGGATCCTGGAGGCCGATGCCTACGCCGTGTGGCGCTTCGACGAGGTCGGGACGGCGTGGAAGATGGCGGCCTCTGAAGGGCTGTCGGAGACGTTCGTCCACGACATCATCACGTCGTTCCGCGGCCGCGAAGCCGCGCCCGCGCCGCTGCTGGACCCGATCGTCGCCGCCGATGTGAATACGGTCGTGATGCTCGAAGAGCGGCGACAGGCGTACCACCGGGAAGGCATCACGTCGATGCTCGTCATCCCGCTCGCCTCGGGCAGCGATGCGACCACCGCGACGCTCGTCTTCTATTACCGGAGCGCGCGCAGGTTCGCGGCAGAAGAAATCGAGAGCGCGCGCGCCCTGGGCTTCATCGCCGGCGCCGCATTGCGGACGGCGGATCTCTATTCCGAGCAACGCAGCCGCCAGCGCCAGGCGCTGTTCCTCGCGCAGGCCGCCACCGCGCTCGCGAGCTCGCTCGATTACCGGAACACGCTGTCGACGCTTGCGCAGCTCGCGGTGCCGCAGATTGCCGACTGGTGCGCCGTTCACATCCTCTCCGCCGCCGGCACGTTCGAACGGCTTGCCGTGGCGCATCCGGATCCGGAGCGCGTGAGGTTTGCGAACGAATTCTACGAGCGGTATCCGCCGCGGCCGGAGGATCCGGGCGGTCTCGGCGAGGTCGTTCGCACCGGCAGGCCGATCATCGTGGAGCAGCTCACCGACGAGATGATCGTGGCTGGGGCGCGGAGCGTGCAGCACCTCGCCGACATCCGCGAGCTGGGCGTGAACTCGTTCATGATGGTGCCGCTCCGGACGCGCAAAGGGACGATCGGGGCGATCACGTTCGTCGCGGCGGCGGAATCCGGCCGGCGCTACACGGAGGCCGACCTGCGGTTCGCAGAGACGGTCGCCGACCGCGCGTCCCTCGCGGTCGAGAACTCGTGGGCGTACGACGAGGCGAAGAGCGCGAACCAGTTGAAGGACGACTTCCTCGCGACGCTGTCGCACGAGCTGCGGACGCCGCTGAACGCGATGCTCGGCTATACGCGGATGCTGCGCGCGTCCGCGGTGCCGCAGGATCGCCGCGACGCCGCGCTCGAAGTGATCGAGCGAAACGGCAAGATGCTCGCCCAGATCGTGGACGAGGTCCTCGACGTGTCCCGCATCGTCTCGGGCAAGCTGCGGTTGAGCGTTCAACGCCTCGATCCCGCGAGCCTCTTGACGGACGCCATCGCGATCGTGGCGCCGGCTGCGGACGCCAAGGGCATTCAGCTGCGGTCGAACATCGATCCGGGCGTTCAGGCGGTCCAGGCGGATCCGGATCGGCTGCAGCAGGTGCTCTGGAACGTTCTGACGAACGCCGTGAAGTTCACGCCCTCCGGCGGCACGATCGACGTCAGCATCGCCGCGCTCGACGCTGAGGTCGAGATCGTGGTCAGCGACACCGGCCGGGGTATCGACCCGGCGTTTCTCCCCTACATTTTCGAGCGTTTCCGCCAGGCCGACAGCCGGTTCACCCGAGAGTACGGAGGCCTCGGCCTGGGCCTGTCCATTGCGCGGAATATCGTGGAGATGCACGGCGGCACGATTCACGCAGAGAGTGAAGGCCAGGGGCATGGTTCGACGTTCCGTATCCGGCTGCCCGCGTTCGCCGTGGCTGCGGGAGCGTCGCAGGTATAGGACGTATTCCTGAGTATCGGGAAATGACCTACAAGGAATCCGTCGTTCGGGGACGCATACAGTCCGAGCACGCCGTTCAGCTCTTCGATTCGGCTGAATCGCTGGCACAGACCGTGGCCGGGATCCTGGCGTAGAGGCACGCAGAAGGCGATGGCCTGCTCGTCGTTGCGAAGCGCGCGAACTGGAGCGCTATCGCGGCCTGCCTGGCAGACGGCGGCGTCGACGCCGACAGATTGATCCGCTCGCGGCGTCTGACCGTCCTCGATGCGACGGAGACGCTCAACGCGATCAGCTGGCGTGACGTGCCGGACGCGGAGTTGTTCGAGAACGTCGTCGGGACACTGGTGAGACGGCGCTCGGCAGATCGGCCGTTGACGATCTACGGAGAGATGGGAGGTGCTCGCAGCGGAAGCTGACTTTGCGTCAGCGCTGAAGCTCGAAGAGCTCTGGAACGACTTGTCGGAGAGGTGTTCGTTCCGCCTTCTCTGCGGGTACTCGGCCGCATTTTGCCGCGCCCGGCCACGACCGGACGCTCGGCCGCGTGTGCGCGGCGCACACGAGCGTCCACGCCGCCGCCGCTGATCCGCTGGCGGCATGGCTCGTAAGGCTGACGCGCGCGCCGCTCAGGCTCGCGCACAGCCGGCGCTGAGCCTCAGTTCTTCGCCGTCCTGCGCGGCGGCCGTTTTGCGCCAGCCGGACTCTTCGGCGGCGGCCGTTTCGCCCACGTATGCCGGTCGAGGAATCGCCGAGCGGCGCTCTCGTGCGCGGTAAGCATCTCCGAGAGCTCCGCCCGCAGGCGCCGCGACTCGTCCGTGAGCTCGCGCAGGCGTGTTCTGATTTCTTCTTCGTTCGGTCGATCTTTCACGCCACTGTGTACGCCATTCGTACGAGGGACGGCGTACTGCCTCCGGACGACCGGGCATCAGCAGGTTTGGTGCCGCTTCGACCCCATCGGTTCCGTCCGCTCACTTTTCGATCGCGTAGCCTCGGCGCGCCCAATCCTCGAACGAGCCGTCGTACAGCAGAACCGGATGCCCGATCGTCTGCGCCGCAAAGAGCATCGCGGTCGCCTGCTGGCCGATATGGCAGTAGCCGATGATGGTGTCGCCCGGCGCGACGTCGGCGTTCCGGAAGAGCGTGGCCAGGTCGGCCGAGGACTTCAGCTCGAGCGTTTCGTTGGCGATCGATCCGAACGGCACGCTGCGCGCGCCCGTGATGTGGCCGCGCGCGCGATGATCGCGCGGGCCGCCCTCCTGCGCCCCGCTGTAGAACGCGGCATCGCGAGCATCGACAAGCGCGAACCCGCGCGCGCCGCTGTGCGCCTTGACGAAGTCCGCGTCGACGACGAGCGGCCGGATCTTCAGCGGCGACAGCTCGCCCGCCCGTACGTCGGGTGTGATGCTCGTAACCTCGTGCCCCGCGCGGATCCATGCGTCCATGCCGCCGTCGAGGAGCGACACCGCATCGAGCCCCGCATACTCGAGGGTGAAGATCACGCGCGTCGCCGGCGAAATCCAGTCCTTGCTGTAGTAGACGACGATGCGCGAGCCGTCGGAGATGCCGAGCGCGCTCAACTGGCTTCGAAGGACGTCGGCGGTCGGCATTTCGAGCGTCAACGTGCCCGGTGCGCCAGGTGCGGAAAGGTCCCTCGTCGAGACATGCCGCGCGCCCGGGATGTGGCGCTGCTCGTAGTCCGCCGCGTCGCCGACATGGAGCAGAACGAGATTGGCGTCCTTCAGGTGCGCGGAGAGCCACGACGGCGTGACGAGCAGCCGGTCGCGCGGCGTGGCCGTCTGCGCGCCGGCGCCGGCGAGAAGGACGATCGAGAGGGCGACGATCGAGAGGACGTGGCGCATCGATTCACCTCCGGACGGACTCTATCGCAGTTCTTGTAGGGTGTCTACAGGTCAGAGCTGGTAAGCTCTGATGGTCTCCTTACGTCGAATTCGTCAGCAGCTGGAGGCCGGCATGCCACGCTCGCGCGCCTCGGTCGTTCTCTTCTCTCTCGCCGCCCTGGTTGCGTGCGCATCGCCCCGTGTCTGGGCCGATGCGTCCGCGTCGCTCGAGCGGATTGCGGCGAACGACAATCGCGCCGCCGCGGGAGCGCTCGACGGCACGACGCTGACGCTCCGTCTCGAGGCACGCGAGGGGGAGTGGCATCCTGATGCGGATACCGACCCGGGTATTCCGGTGCGCGCGTTCGGGGTCGAAGGCGGTCCCCTTCAGATTCCAGGCCCGCTGATCCGCGTCCGCGAAGGGACGGACGTTCGCGTGTTCGTGCGCAACCGTCTCGACGCGCAACCGCTCGTCGTCCATGGGCTCTCAGAACGGCCGGCGCGGCACTCCGGTATCGCGGACGGGATCACCGTCGACGCCGGCGAGGTCCGCGAGATTCGATTCGTCGCGTCGACGCCCGGGACCTATTACTACTGGGCCGCAACGAGCGACGTCCCGCTCGTGCAGCGCACCGCGAAGGACACGCAGCTTTCAGGCGCGTTCATCGTGGAACCGCGGGGCGTTCCCCCACTCGACGATCGGATCTTCGTCATCGGCGTCTGGCCCGCAGCAGGGCCCAACGGCGTGATCGCGCCCGGGACGGTGGTTCGGATGGTCATGAACGGCAAGTCGTGGCCGCACACCGAACGGCTCTCGTACGCCGTCGGCGATACGGTGCACATCCGCGTCATCAGTCCTGGCTCAGCGGTGCATCCGATGCATCTCCACGGCTTCTACTTCAACGTGGACAGCCGCGGAGACGGAGAGACCGATACGATTTATCCGCGGAACGGTTCGCCTCACCTGGTCAACACGGAACGTCTCGCGCCGGGTCGGACGATGACGTTCACGTGGATGCCCACCAGGCCGGGCAACTGGCTGTTTCACTGCCACGACACGGCTCACATCGCGGCCGCGCTGCCGCTCGACGGGGTCCCGGCGCCGCCGCACCATCACGTGGCGAATCACGCGCTCGAAATGATGTCAGGCCTCGTCGTCGGCATCAGCGTTCGTCCGAAGCCAGGCGACGTTGTCGCGCCGGAGCGTGCGACGCGCCGCGCGCTGCGGCTCGTGGCGCGCCTCGACGAAGGCGGGACGGCGGAGGAGCCCGCATACGGATTCACGCTCGAGGACGGGACGGCGGCACCGCCAGCGCCGCCGTATCAGCCGACTCCGGTGATCGTGCTCCAGCGCGGCGAGCCGGTCAGCATCACCGTCGTCAACCAGCTTCCAGAGGCGACCGCGATTCACTGGCACGGCATCGAGCTTGAGAGCTACTACGACGGCGTCGCGGGGTTTGCCGGAGATGCGGCGCGCCTCGCGCCGGCGATCGAGCCTGGCGCGTCGTTCGAGGCGCGAATGACGCCGCCGCGGTCCGGCACGTTCATCTATCACACGCACGTCGACGAGATGCGGCAGCAGCAGGCGGGCCTCAACGGCGCGCTGATCGTCGTCGACGATCGTGCCCGATACGATCCGGCGCACGACATCGTGATGGTCGTGTCGGTGCCGAGGCGAGCGGCGGATTCCAATGTCGTGCTGATCAACGGCTCGCTGGCGCCGCCGCCAATCGAGATGAAGGCAGGCGAGCGCTACCGTCTCCGCTTCATCGATATCCACGTGTTCCGTCCATCGATGCGCATGCGGCTCCTGCGCGCGGACGGCCCGCTCACGTGGCGCGCGGTGGCGAAGGACGGCATGGATCTGCCGGCGGACCAGGCGATTGCCGGACCGTCGGAGATTCAGATGGGGAACGGGGAGACGTACGATTTCGAGTTCGTCCCGGACTCGGCGCGGGAGCTGCGGGTCGATGTCGAGACCGCGACGGGCGTGCTGCTGGCGAGGATGCCGATCCACGTGCGTTGAGGCGTTGCTGCTACCATTTGATCTCCGCGCCCGTAGCTCAGTTGGATAGAGCATCGGCCTTCTAAGCCGAGGGTCGCAGGTTCGAGTCCTGCCGGGCGCGCCAGCCTTCGCTCCTCCCTGGACTCATTGTCGGTGCTACGGTTGGCAGGCCATCCGAGTCGGAAGACGCGGCTTGGCGGGTCACTCGGAGAGGTGCACCACGTAGACGCCTCGGATGCGAGTCAGCACATCACTCTCGAGAACCGGAATCCCGTCGGGATGAAACCGCCCGAGGTACGTGCTCAGCTCGTCGCCTTGCTCCAGCACCACGTACGGATCGTACCCGTTGCGCCGCAGCGTCGAGACGATCTCGCCGAGCCGGCCAGCGGGCAGTGCGTCCATGAGGAGAGTGGTCCGACCGCTGTAGTAGCGAAGACTGCCGCTATGAAGTGACGAGATGGCGACGGCGTTCGCAGGAGTCTTCGCGGCGAACCACTCGCCTACCATCCGGTACTTCATTTCGATCTGCCAGAGGTCGAACGCATCCCTTCGCTCGAGGAACATGAGAGTCCCGATCGTCACCGCGATCGCGACGCCCGTCAGGGCAAGCGCGTCGCGTGCCGAGCCAGGCGAGAACGCGAGGCGGGCGATCGCTGCGACACCAATCGCGCAAACGGCAAAGACAAAGACGAGCGCCGGGAGGAGAAACCGAAGAATCTCCCAGTCGTCGAAGATCGAGGCATACACGAGATACGGCGCGGAGACTCCGGCAAGGATTAGCGCTGACGCGAGCCCGAGAACGCGATCGCGCCGCCAGCCTGCGGCAAATGCGATGGGCACGAGCGGCGTGTTCGCAACCACGAGCCACCAGAGATGGTTCGCGAGGTTCTGACGGATCGTCGAGGCCGTGAAGAGCTGTGCCGGCGTCCCATAGCCGCTGCTGAACGGACTCCCATAGAGCCTCACGAGCCAGAGCGCGAAGAGGATGACGAACAGCCCGACGCTCGCCGTAAAGGCTGTCCCGTCGCGTCGCGATCGCCACCGCGTCACGAGGCCGATAGCGGCGATAGCGGGCAGCAGGGGCGGTCGCGTCAGGAGCGCCATTCCGGCGGCGGCGCCGCCGGCGATCGCGGCGGGCTGCGGCCGCCAGAGCGCGAACGCGGCGAGCAGCAGCCAGAAGGCGGCTGGCACGTCACTCATCGGCTGCAGTGACATGTAGATGAAGATCGGATTCGTGGCGACGAGCACGGCCGCCAGCATGGCGATCGGCAGGTCGTGCCGGCGCCTGACGATCGCAGCGGCCAGCGCCACCGCCGCACATCCCAGGACGGGCGCGACCAGGAACGGCGCGCCGGGTCCGCCGACGATCCGAAAGGCCGCCATCACAAGAGGAAGTCCGGGTGGGAATCGCGGCGCGATGGTCAGGGGCTGCGCGGCGGGCACAAACCCCAACGGCGCCGCCGCGGCCGCTCCTCCCAGCGAGGAGAGCACTCCGGCGATCGGCTGATACTCGGTGAGCTTGCCCCTCAGAAGGAGAGTCATCTCGCCCAGGTAGCCGGCGCTGTCGAGCCCGCCGCAGGTCGCAGCGAAGCGCGTGAAGACCAGCAGGGCATCGAGGGCCAGAATCGCCGCGCATGTCACCCGAAACACCGAGCGCGCGGCCGTTGCGGCCCGATCGTGCGAGTCCCCACGCCAGGTCAGTCCGATTCGCGCGATGAGCGCGAGCAACCCGATCGACAGCGCTCGCCACGGCGTGCCGACGCGCAGGGCGATCCCGTCACTGCCGAGACGAAATGGACCGGCGGCGACCACCGCGAACCCGACGGCGATGCCGCCGATCGCAACAGCTTCGAGGGTCAGGGCGCCGGTGCGGCGCCACTGCATGCGCATCGCGCGTCATGTTACGCGAGCTCAGCTGCGAATGGCTCCGAGTGCCCCGTTGCTGGCTAATAACGCGCGAACCAGTGGATCTCTGGATCTGAAATTCTTCGTCTTGCACTTCTACAGGAAGACGGTTATCCTTGCTCCTGTAGAAGCGCAAGACAAGCGTCACGGCCGACACGACACCCTTATGCCCGACACCAAACTCGATCTCCCGCAGGGCACGCTGGACCTGCTGATCCTGAAGGCACTATCGCTCGAGGCGATGCACGGCTGGGCGATTTCGCAACGGATTCAACAGGTGTCGCGCGGCACGCTGCAGATTCCGCAGGGGTCACTCTACCCCGCGCTTCACCGCCTGGAACGCAAGGGCTGGATCAGAGCGAGCTGGGGGGAATCGGAAAACAATCGCAGGGCGAAGTACTACGCATTGACGCGCGCCGGCCAGGCGCGGCTCGCGGCGGAAGCCGAGGATTGGGTGCGGCTCACGGCCGCCGTCTCGCTCGTCATGCGCATGAACTGACCGCCTTTCTCCCGGAGAAAATGACATGCTCCGCGGACTCTGGGCCGACCTTCGCTACCGCCTTCGCGCCGTTTTTCGGCGCTCCGCCGTGGAGGATGATCTGGATGCGGAGCTGCGCTTCCACATCGACCGCGAAACCGAAGAACTCGAGCGACGTGGCATTCCACCCGCCGATGCGCGGCGGCAGGCGCGCCTCGCCTTCGGCAGCCTGGAGCTGATGAAGGAAGAGGCACGCGACGCGCGAGGCACCGCATTGCTCGAGGCGCTGCTCCGGGATGTTCGTTACGCGTGTCGGACGCTCGGCAAGGCGCCCGTCTTCACGGGGACGATCGTGCTGCTGCTCGCGCTTGGGATCGGCGCGAACACCGCGACGTTCGCCGTGGTCGATGCGCTCCTTCTTCGTCGTCTGCCCGTACCCCACCCCGAGCGGCTCGTCATCGTCGGCGACCCGGCAGCCGTCGGTTCGGGCTGGCACGGATCACCCGAGATCCACTATGCGTCCTTTCCGCTTTATCTCGACCTTCGCGATCGCAACCAAGTGCTGTCGGGCCTCTATGCATCGGGATCCGCCGGCCTGCTGAACGTCACGACGAGCGTCGGGAGCGCTGACGTGGATCAACCGAACTGGCGGCTGGTGACGGGCAACTTCTTCTCCGTGCTCGGCGTTCCGGCATGGCTGGGACGAACCTTCACGGGCGCGGAAGACATCGTGCCGCTCGGAGATCCGGTGGCGGTCATCAGCTACGGCTACTGGCAGCGCCGATTCGGCGGCAATCGCTGGGCGATCGGCGCGCAGATCACGGCCAATGGCGCGCCGCTCACGATCGTGGGTGTGACGCCCGCCGCGTTTACGGGCGACGTCGTCGGACGCAGTACCGATATCTGGATACCCATGATGATGCAGCGTGCGATCCTTCCGGATTTGGCGCTGCTCGGCGATCGGACCTGGTCGTGGCTGCAGATGATGGGCAGGCTCGCGCCCGGCGTGTCATTCGAGCAGGCCCGCAGCGCTCTGGCCGGCCTCGAAGTTTCCATCATCCGCGCGCACGTCAGCGGCACGGCGCTCTCGGAATTCGACGACGACCTGAAAAGGGAACAGGTGCCGATTGAACCTGGTGCGCAAGGCTTCTCGAGTCTTCGCGAAGCCTATGGTCCGGCGCTGCTCCTGCTCATGGCGGCCGTCGGCCTCGTCATCCTGATCGTCTGCGCGAACATCGTCAACCTGATGCTGGTGCGGTCGTCCGCGCGGATGCGCGAGATGACCGTCCGCATGGCGATCGGCGCAGGACGAGGACGGCTCGTGCGGCAATTGTTGACGGAAGGTATGGTGCTCGCGGTCGCGGGCGGAGCGCTGGGGCTGCTCGCCGCGGAGACCGGCAGCCGGCTGCTGGTTGCGCTGGCGAGTCCCGATCCCGCGAGCCCTATCGCACTCGACGTGCACACGGACGGCCGGGTGATCGCGTTTACCGCGGTCGTGACACTGTTCGCGGCGATCCTGTTCGCCGTGCTGCCGGCGCTGCGGGGAACGCGCGTCGATTTGATCGGCGCGCTGCGGGCGGATGCGCGAATGCGGTTCGGATGGGGCCGGCGCGGCGGATTCCTCACCAGCAGAACGCTCGTCGTCGCGCAGGTGGCGCTTTCCGCGATTCTCCTCACCGGCGCCGGCCTTCTCGTCCGCAGCATGGACCGCATCGTGACGGCCGATCTCGGGATGGATCGCGCCCATCTGCTCGACGTCATCGTGCGTGAGAAGAAAGCAGGATACGAAGGTGCGCGCGCGTTTACCCTCATGCGCGATCTTGCGGACAGAGTCGCACGTGTGCCCGGCGTCCGGGCGGTCAGCTCTTCCGAACACGGACTTTTTACGGGCGGCGACGGCGGCATGCACATCAGCATCCCCGGACATCCATCGATGACGAACGAGGAGCGTCAGGTGCACTTCGATGCCGTGGGGCCGGCGTTCTTTCGGACCATCGGCGCGCGTCTTCTTCGCGGCCGCGACATCGACGCGCACGACGATGCGAGCGCCCCAAAGGTGGGCGTGGTGAATGCGACCTTCGCGAACGCCTATTTCCCTGGACTGAATCCGGTCGGCCGGACGATCGCGACCGAGGATGGGCCGCTGACGATCGTGGGCGAGGTGGCGGATGTCCAGACCAACGACGTGCGCGCCAGGCCGCAGCGCCGTCTTTACCTCCCGCTCCTGCAGCAGGAGGCTCCGCGAGTGTTCTGTCTCGTGGTGCAGACAGCCGCAGCACCGTCCGAGCGGATTGCCGAGATCCGGGACGCGATTCGCGCCGCCGATCCCAGGCTTGACGTCGAATTGGACCCGGTCGACGCGCTGATACATCACCGCGTCGGCGACGAGGTTCTCTTGATGGAGGTCATGAGCGGCTTCAGCATTCTCGCGCTGCTGCTCGCCGCGCTCGGCATCTACGGCATGACGGCGTACGCGACCAGCCGCCGGACGGGCGAGTTCGGGCTGCGTGTCGCGATCGGCGCCGATCCATCGAGCATCGCGCGAATGATCCTGGCGGAATCGGCGTCGCTCGCCGCTGTCGGCATGATTTGCGGCATCCCGGCCGGCCTCGCCGCGACGCGTCTCCTCGAGAACCAGATCTTCGGCGTCGGCCGGATCGATCCGCCGTCGCTGTCCGCCGCGGTCGCGATGCTAATCGCCACGAGCCTCCTCGCCGCCTATCTGCCGGCGCGGCGCGCCGCACGTGTCTCTCCGCTGGAGGCGCTGCGCACCGACTAACTGATTCTCGCGGAGCATTCGATGCCGTGCGCAGCGGCGCAGCGGCATCGACGTCGGTGGCGTGCGCATCGAACCAGGAAGGCACGTGAGAGCCTACGTACAGCAGCTCGTGTCGCAATATGTCTTTGGACGCGCCGCCGGCTTCTGAGCGCGCACGAACGCGCTCATGAACCGTCCGTCGATCTGCTCCAGCACCTCGTGTCCCGAGAGACCCGCGCTGTCGAGAAAGGCCTTCGCGTCGGCCGCAGGGTAGATTCGCGTCGGCTCGATCCCGCGATGTTCGATCCCCGCCGCCGCGGGCTTGTCGCGGTACTCGCGCTCCTCGAGCGCTCCCGCCACGCATCCGACCCAGAGCTCCATGCTCCGGCGCACCCGCTCCGGCACGTCGCCCCGGACGACGACATCGGAGACCGCGAAGCGTCCACCTGGCTTGAGAACGCGGAAGGCTTCGGCGATGACGCGATCCTTGTCCGCCGAAAGATTGATGACGCAGTTCGAGATGATCACGTCCACGGAATTGTCCGGCAGAGGAATGTTTTCGATTTCCCCCTTCAGGAACTCGACGTTCGCCAGGCCGGCCTTCTGCTGGTTTTCGCGCGCGAGGGTGAGCATCTCGTCCGTCATGTCCAGCCCGTACGCCTTTCCGTCCGGCGCGACGCGTCTTGCGGACAGCAGCACGTCGATGCCGCCGCCCGATCCGAGGTCGAGGACGATTTCGCCTGGCTTCAATTCCGCGAGCGCCGTGGGGTTCCCGCAACCAAGCGACGCCAGCACGGCTTCGGCGGGAACCGCTGCAGCCTGGGTGTCTTCATAGAGATTGGAGGTGATCGGATCGGTCTCGCAGCACGCCGACGTCCCGCATCCGCACCCGGCCTTCACTCCGCTGCGCGCCCGCTGCGCCGCCTCGCCGTACTTCTGCTGAACGACTTCCTTGATCGTGTCCATCGGTGTCTCCTTAATATGCGCGTTTGCGAATATATGGGAGGCGTGTTACATTTGTCAAGGCGAATATATGAACGAACCTGGAACCAGGGCCAGAAGGCCCCCGATCGAACAGCTCGAAGCCGTGTTCAAGGCCCTCGGCGACAAGACGCGCCTTCGGATCCTGGCGCTGCTCGCGAAGGACGAAGTCTGCGTGTGCCATATTCACGAGAGCCTTGGACTGCCGCAACCGACCGTTTCCCGGCATCTGGCGTATCTGCGGAAATCCGGATTGGTCGACGTGCGGCGCGATGGCGTGTGGATGCACTACCAGGTCGCGAGAGGTCTGGATCCGATGGTGCAGAAGGTACTCAGCGCGGCCATGGACGCGCTGCTGGAAGTGCCCGCGACGAGCCGGGACCGGAAGCAGTTCGAGCGGACGTTCGGCCGGTTGTACGTGCTCGACGCGGCGAACGGCGGCGCGTGTTGCGCTCCGCGCGTGTAGCCGCCCCAGGGTGAGGTTGGACACGGCTCGTCGGCGAGCCGTGATCTCACGTCCGCGGCAGATTCCCCTTCGCGTCGCGCGTGCGCGGATCCGCGCCGTATTCGAGCAGAAGCTCCACGATTCGCCGATGCTCGGCGCGCGTTCCCTTCGTGCCGCTCGCGCCCGTCGAGCGCCCGCCCATGTGCAGAGGGGTCGTGCCCTGCCGCCCGTGAGTGGCGTCGACGCGAGCGCCGCGCTCGAGGAGACAACGAACGGCTTCGGGGCTCCGCGCGCGAACCGCGCGATGCAGCGGCGTCGCACCCGCCTTGTCCTTGTGATCGATGTGGGACCCG
>JBKPTE010000100.1:0-47717 GCA_046735335.1 Acidobacteriota bacterium
AGTTGCGCGTCGGCCGCATCGAGCAGCGAGGCGACGATCTCAGCGAACGGGTCCTTCGCCTTCATCTCGATCTGATCGATCGCGTTCCGAACCTCGAACCCGACGAACCGTGAACCTTCGAACCCGACGAACCCTGAACCCCGAACCCTCGAACCCAGCCCTGAACCCTGAACCCTCGAACCCCGCGAAGCGAAGAATATTGCTCAGTGATCTCCCTTTGCATTCTGCCCCGCCAGGACGAGAGTGGAGAAACTCATGGCATATGAATCAGACGCTTCGATGGCGACGCTGGTGAAGGGCGTCGTCGAGGACGTGCGCGAGCTGTTCAGAGAGGAGATGGCGCTCGCTCGGGCCGAGCTGCGCCACGAGATGAGCAAGGCGGCGGCCGCGCTGAAAGGGTTTGGCGGCGCGGCAGTACTGCTGTGGTTCGGCGGCATGTTCATTCTCACGGCCATTGCTCTGGGGGTCGCGGACCTGTTCAACTGGCCTGCGTGGGCCGGCTTCGGCTCGGTCGGCGTGCTGCTGGCGATCATCGGCGGCGTGGTAGCGCTCGGCGCACGGCGGATCATCAACGACGTGCAGCCGATGCCGCGGACCGTTGAAACGGTCAAGGAGACCTTCCAATGACGACCGATCCCTCGTCGGCGCTGGGCAGTCTCGAGGAAGAGATCGCCGACACGCGCGCGTCGTTGAATCGCAAGATCGACGAGATCGAGCGGCGGCTGACCCCGGCGCACATCAAGGCACGGGTGCGGCAGAAGCTGGATCCCGAGTCGTACACGCTGTGGCTGGCGGTGGGTGCGATTGCGCTCGGGGCGATGATGGCCGCGCGGAACTGGCCACGCCATCGCGTCACGGACGCGCAGCTCGGGTATTCGGTGCCGAGCTAGTCCATCGCGACCTTCCGCAGCAGCGGAAGGTCCGTCAGGATCTTGCCCGCGCCGAGGACGACGGAGGTGAGGGGGTTCTCGGCGACGAGCACCGGCAGTCCCGTCTCCTCACGCAGGCGCTTGTCGAGGTTGCGGAGGAGCGCCCCGCCGCCCGTCAGCACGACGCCGCGATCGAAGATGTCGGCCGAGAGCTCCGGCGGGACGCGTTCGAGGGCGTCCCGCACTGCCTGGACGATCATCCGCAGCGGTTCCGCGAGCGCCTCGCGCACTTCCTTGTCGGTGAGGACGATCGTGCGGGGCACGCCTTCGAGCAGGTGACGCCCCTTGACTTCCATCTGCAGCCCCTGCTCGAGCGGCGCCGCCGATCCGAGCTCGAATTTGATCTGTTCCGCCGTGCGCTCGCCGACGAGCAGGTTGTACGTGCGGCGCAGGTAGTGAATGATCGCCTCGTCGAGCGCGTTGCCGGCGACGCGCAGCGAACGGCCGTACACCGTCCCCGCCAACGAGATCACGGCGATGTCCGTCGTCCCGCCGCCGATGTCCACGATCATGTTGCCGGCTGCTTCGGTGACCGGCAGCCCCGATCCGATCGCTGCCGCCATGGGCTCGTCCACCAGGTGCACTTCGCTCGCCTTCACCCGGAAGCCGCTGTCCTTGACGGCGCGCCGCTCGACCTGCGTGATCTCCGGCGGCACGCCGATGACCAGCCGCGGCCTGACGAGCGGCCGTTTCCCGTGCACCTTGCGGACGAAGTGCATCAGCATCTTCTCGGCGGCGTCGAAATCCGCGATCACGCCATCCTTCATCGGGCGCACCGGCTTGATGTTCGGCGGCGTCCGCCCGAGCATCTCGTGCGCTTCCGCGCCCACCGCCTCGATTTCACCCTTGGCCGTGTTGAACGCCACGATCGACGGCTCGTTGAGCACGATCCCGCGGCCGCGCGCGAAGACGCACGTGTTGGCCGTGCCGAGATCGATCGCAACGTCGGTTGCAAATGCAGAGAACAGGTTCATGTGGGCGCGTCCCGAAAAGTTGGCGGTGAGACGAGAACCCCCGTTCTCGCCCCACCGCCGTGGGAAGGAGGATGTTGCCTCGCTCAGAGGCATATCCCGTTCCGCCCCCGACGTACCGCAGAATCACGAAAACTGCGGCAAATCGTGCAGGATTGTCGGAGCCCGGTGATGCGCACACAAGCGGCCGATTACGCGATTGCGGTCCGATTACAGAATTGGCGGTTGGCGGTTGGTTGTTGGAGGCTGGAACGTCGACGTTGGAGGTTCGAGCGTGGAAAGTGCGAACCTCGAAGAGGCTACGCCGCGGTCGGCGCGAACATCACGGTGATCACATCCTCGTCCGTGAACGGGCGAACCGACTCGGCATCGAACGCCTCGCGTTCGACGTCCGCCGCCGGCTCGTGCAGGCGGAGCGCGTGTCGCGCGCGGTCGAGCTGCGCGAGATGCTCGACCGGAAGAAGATATCGACCTTTGCGGAAGCGTCCCGACTTGACGACCAGATATCGGACGCGCCGTGCAGAAGGTTCTATGATGACGCCGTCGACATCGCCGAGCTTCTCTTCGTCACACGTGCGGACTTCCAGGTCAGCGAGTTTGCCGGCCGGAATTTCAACGTTTCTGGCTTCGAGATAGCAGAGATCCGAAGCGCCGTTTCGTCGAGTACTTCCGTTCGTTCCCACGCTGCCCGAGAGAGCAAGCAGGGTGCCACGGCGTGTGACGTAGTCCAGCTAGAAGCGCGGCGGATGCCGCGGATGGCGGATGCGTTTTACTTCTGAATGGTCGTGGTTACGCGCGCGCTGGACGCGACCGCGATGGTCGCCGCCGCGCGTCCGCGCTCCATCGCGACCGACGCGAGAAACAACACCACGAGTATCGCGCCCACTGCTGCTCCGATCGTGCGACCCATGTGAACCTCCAGCGGCACACGTAATGCCGCCCCCAAGAACAGATCGGCGTTAGCGCAATGGATGTACCTTGCGAGGCGCTGAAGCTAAGTCGTTGAATCCGTGCCGCTTGCCGGCGTCGGAGGGCTGTCGGACGGCGCGGTGCGATTACAATTTTGTAAGGAGACTGACGAGACGCGCTACCGGATCACCACGCGCACGGGGGCCGAGCGCGAGCTTTCTTTCACGGACGATCCGTCCATGACGTAGGCCGCTACCTGCAGCGTGTGCGGACCGGACGACAGCTTCGGCAGCGGGCACGTGCACGCGAAACCGGCGGCGCCGGCGCTCTCGCTGCAGCTCACGCCGGTAATCTCCACGCGGTTGCCATCGACGTACATCGCATAGCGAAGCTTCGAGAGCTCGCCGCGGTCTCCCGCCTTCTGATCCCACGCGAAACGCTCATGCCCCGTGAGGACCTGCGCCTCTTCTGAACCCGCGCGCGATCGGCTGCAGCCGGCGCACGCGATCGCGAGTGCCGCCGCGAACACCATCGGGAATCGGACCTTCCGCATCTGTGCAATCCTGTCAGAAGTATTTCGACGGCACGTCGAGGACGATCCGCCGGGCTCGAAGCTCGTCGATCTCCGCCGTGCGGGACCCCGCGTCGAGCGCCGCGAGCACGCCGGGATCGAGATCGATCGACTCGGGAAGATACAGCCGGCACGCGCTGTATTCGTCCGCATAGTCCTGCGAGGGAAACTCGAGCCGCAGCGTCGCAGCCCCGTTCGCGCGCGAGACGCTGTAGAGGGGGTTGATGCGCAGCACGCCCGCGACCGCTTCGCTCGACGCGATCGGGAAGGACGCGAACACCTCGCGCCGGCGGCTCGCCACGAGCGTGAGGGCGGGATCCGCGCTCAGCTCCTCCTCGTTCGCCGCTGCTGCGAGATCGACGCGGCCGTTCACGATACCGGCCAGCAGCGACTGCTCCCCGAACAGCCGCACGTCGACGTCTTCGAAGAGCGACCGGTAGCCTGCCGGCGGCAGCGCATTCCCCATCGACGGATTCCACTGCTCCGCGTTGTGGACGTGCGTGATCGCGGCCGCGCCGTCGTGAGCGGTCACGCGCAGCATCTCGCGGGCGAACAGCGCCTTCGTCCAGATGTAATGGAACGCGTCGTTGCAAATCGTGAGGTCGAAGGCGCGCGAGGCGAACGGCAGCGGCGCGTGCGCGTCGGCACAGACGGCTTCGCAGCCGGGCGCGGTGAAGCGGCGCGCGAGCCAGACCTTCGTGAACGACAGATCCATGAGGACCGGCGGGACGGCCGAGAGGCCCGCCAGCGTCCGCGTGAGGTGGCCCGATCCCCCGCACAGATCGACCGCGCGTCCGGCCGACCCGAGAGTCCTCGAGGCGAGCGCGCGCGAAACGGCGTCCGCGGTGACGAACGTCGGGTCGGAAAAGCGGTAGAGGAAATATCCGCCTTCGAACGACGACCCCAGCGCGTCGACGATGTCGCGGTAGGTGGCGTGTGGATCGGCGATGCGCGCGGCGGCCGACTCGTCCTCCGAGCCGATCATCGTCAGAAGCGCGGCGTCGGGCTGGCCGCCCTCGATCTGCTGGCGCGCGGTATCGGCCGTCCCTTCGAGCGTCATCACGGCAATGCCGCCGACGATCGCGAAGTGGCAGCACCAGCAGCCGATCACCGCGTCGTGGATCTCGCCGGCGTCGGCGCGATGGAAGAGGTCGTCCTTGACGTCCACGCGGCCCCCGCAGTACGGGCAGCGCAGGAGCGCGAGGGTCTCGACCCGCATCCACAAATGATAGCGATTAGCGCCGGGAAAGTCGCTCGGGCCGCTGAATCCGCCTCCCGTGATCGGGGCCGTGCACGGGATGTCAGGCCGACCGAGCGACGCTGACGCCGCGCACGACGGTCGGGCCGTTCAGGTGCGCGGGCTCGGAGCCGGCGTGCGCGCGGCACTCGCCATTTCCTGCTGCGTGCGCAGAATGCTGCACCATTCTTTGTGCTCCGCGACCGGCATGCCGCACTCCACGCAGATACGAATCCGCTGCGCGGGCTTTCGGGTGAACAGTTTCTGCAGGATTGTCACGTCGCCTCCCGGGCGGCGCGGCGGCCCGCATCCGGACCGCCCGCCGCCGATATGAGCATGAGACGGAATTGAGGGCCCGGAGGTTTGCTCGGCAACGGTCGTGGCAGAGCTGCCTGACATAGAGATTTCACCCGCACCGCCCGTGTTGGTGATTAGACTGTGGAGATGCGCACAGCCATTCGTCGCCGGGCGGCCCTGATCGTCACTGCAGCCCTCCTCCCAGGCCTCCTCGCGGCGTGCGGCAGCTCCACGCCCATCTCGCCCGATCAGAGCAGCGTCGCGTTCTCGATCACCGAGCTCACGGTGGGCACCGGGGACGAAGCGGTTGCGGGCAAGACGGCATCGGTCAACTACAATCTCTGGCTGTACAACGACAGCGCGGCGGACAAGAAAGGGACGCAGGTCGGTCCCGGGTCGTTCAGCTTCATTTTGGGGCTGGGCCAGGTGATCCCCGGCTTCGAGCAGGGCGTCACCGGCATGAGAGTCGGCGGTACGCGCCGCGTCATCGTCCCGCCGTCGCTCGCGTACGGCGCCACGGGCAATGTCCCCACGATTCCTCCGAACGCGGCGCTCGTGTTCGAGGTGGCGCTCGTGGCGATCCAGTAGCGCTCTCCTTCCCTCGTACGGCGCTGAGGCAGCCGGGCATATAATCCGCGCGAGTGATGCCCACTGGTCTTGAATGACCATTACGGAACGGCGCATCGGCGATGTCACCCTGCTCGAGCTGAAGGGGCGGCTCGTCTTCTACGACGGCGCCCCGCTCCTGCGCGCGCACATCAACGAGCTCGTCGACCAGGCGCGGTTCAAGTTCGTGCTCAATCTGCGTAACGTCACCTACATGGATAGCTTCGGCGTCGGCGTCGTGGCCGCCAAGTACGTCAGCATCCGGCGGAAGGGGGGCGACGTCCGGCTCCTGTCGCTCTCGCCGCGCTGCGAAGAAGTGTTGAAGGTCAGCGGCCTGCTGCGGATCTTCCAGACGTTCGAGTCGGAAGAGGCAGCCGTCGCCAGCTTCGAATCGCCAATCCCGAATCCCTGATTCCGAATCAGAGTCTCGAGGCATCGAATGCGCGTGACAACTCCGGTGCTCGTTCTTGCGTCCCTTCTGACCGCCGCTGCGGGGACCGTCGCGCCTCACGCGCAGGCGCCTGCGTCGCAGTCCGCATCGCGAGCGGAACGGACGGTCTGGTATTTCTATCGCGTGAAGTGGGGACATCAGGACGAGTTCGTGCGGCTGTTCCAGAAGAATCACCTCCCGGTGCTGAAAGAGGAGATCAAGGCCGGCCGGATGACGTCGGTGCGCACGTTCGTGCCCACCTATCATGGCGACGGCCGCGCGGACTGGACGTTCGCGGTCGTCATTACCTTCAAGGACACGGCGGCCATGAACGCGCCGTCGGACGAGGCGGAGATCGTGCGCCGCCTCTATCCCGATCGGGCGACGTTCGAAAAGGAGGAACAGCGGCGGTTCGAAATTCTCGACGCCCACTGGGACGTGCCGCTGAACGAAGTGGATCTCGACGCGAAGTGAGATGGCGAATCAAACGTTCGAGACGCACGCGCACAAGCCCGTAGCCACAGGCGTCGGCTATCTGTGTCTGACGATCGCCATCGTCGGCTTCGCACTGCGGTGGTTTCTGATCGGCGGGCGGTACACGATGGCGCTCGGCCTCGCCGGCCTCATCGGGACTAATCTGGCCCTCCTTCAGATCAGCCGCCTGTACATCACGAGGCTCCAGGACCGCATCATCAGGACGGAGATGCGGCTGCGCGCCACCTCGCTGCTCACGCCCGAGCAGCAGACGCTGCTGTCCGGCCTCACGATGAAACAGATCGTCGCGCTGCGCTTCGCATCGGATGCCGAACTGCCGGTGCTGGTCGAGCGCGCCGCGCGCGAGCAGCTTCCCCCCGCCGCGATCAAGCGGGCGATCAGGAATTGGGTCGCGGATCTCGATCGGACCTGATCGACATCCCCAATCCCCAATCCCCAATCCCAATCCGGATCCCGGATCCCGGCCCCCGGATCCCGACGTACAATTCACCTCGTGTCCCGGCGCAAGATTCCGATCGCGATCGTCCTGGGGCTCCTCGTCCTCGCAACGACGCTGCCGCTCGGCCTGTTCGCGGGCCGTCTGATCTGGACGTCCTGGAAGCAGCAGCAGGCGATGGTCGCCCGCCAGAACATCGATACGGCGCGCGCGATCTCGGTCGGGGTGGATCAGGAGGTCCGCGGGACGATCGCGGCCCTCAACGTCCTCGCATCCGTCGACGCCGTCGACAGGGCGGACTGGCGCGCGTTCTACGACCTCGCGCTCCGGATGCTGCCGCTGCACCAGAACTGGTACGCGATCCGCCTGATTCGCCCGTCGGGCGAGATTCTCGTCAACACCGAAGTATCGCTCGGGCAGTCGTCGCGTACGAATGCGGACTGGGTGGTGCGCGTCCGCGATACCGGGCACCCCGCCGTCTCGCTGCTGCACCAGGGACGGGACTCGCAGGAGTTCTTCATCTCGGTTGGTGTTCCGGTCGTGCGGAGCGGCTCCGTCGTGTACGTGCTCGGCGCGCGCCTGCGCTCGACGGCATTCAGCGAAACCCTGCGGCGCCAGAACCCGCCCCCCGACGGCGTCGTCACGCTTCTGGATGCGAACCAGATGATCATCGCGCGCACGCGCAACGAGGACCGGTATCTCGGCACCCGGCCCGCGCCGGAATTCGTGGCGCACAGCCGCGAGACCGCCGAGGGCAGCTGGCGATCGGTCCTCCTCGAAGGGAACGCCGTGTACTCGGCGCACAGCCGCTCGTCGCTGACCGGCTGGACGGTGGGCGTCGGCATGCCGGCAGAGCTCGTCGACGGGCAGGTCCGCCGATCGCTCGGCTCGCTCATCGGCGCCGGCATCGCGGTCGTCGCGTTCGGGTTTCTCCTCGCGCTGTTGATCGGGCGCGGCATGGTGCGGGCGCAGCTGGCCGTCGGGTCGGCCGCGCGCGCGCTCGCCGCCGGCGACCCGCACGTGCTGCCGCGATCGAACATCGCGGAGCTCTCGGACCTCTCCGACGCGCTGCGGGACGCTTCGTCGATCCTCACGCGCCGTCTGGAGGAGCGGAACCGCGCGGAACAGGAGCGGGAACGTGCGGCGCAGCACCTCGAAGCCGCCCTGGCCGCGGAACAGGAGGCGCGCGCGGCAGGCGAGAAGAACGAGGTCCGCCTTGCGGTGACGCTGCAGAGCATCGGCGACGCCGTCATCGCGACGGATGCCGCCGGGCGGATCACGCTGCTCAATCGCGTCGCGCAGTCGCTCACGGAGTGGACGGAGGCGGACGCGATCGGCCAGCCCATCGAGCGTGTGTTCGCCACCTTCACCGAGGATGCGCGCAGGCCGGAAGAGAGCGTCTTCGCGCGCGTGCTGGGTCAAACAGGGTCCGCGCCGGTCACGCAGCAGGCGATTCTCCGCGCGCGCAGCGGGCGCGAGATCCCGGTGGCCGATACCGCCACGCCGATTCGCGCGAGCGCGGGCACGCTGCTCGGCGTCATCGTCGTGTTCCGCGACATCACCGCGGAACGGGACGCGGAGCGTCAGCGGGCCGCGATCCTGGATCGCGAGCAGGCCGCGCGGCGCGCGGCCGAGCGTCTCAACCGCACGAAGGACGAGTTCGTCGCGACGGTGTCCCACGAGCTGCGGACGCCGCTCAACGCGATCTTCGGCTGGGTCGCGATGCTTCGCAGCGGGAAGCTCGATCCGGAACGGCAGCAGCACGCCATCGACGTCATTCACCGGAACACGATCGCGCAGGCGCGGCTCATCGAGGATCTCCTCGACATGTCCCGCGTCATTCGCGGCACGGTGCGGCTGGACATGCAACCGGTCGACGTCGCCGTCGTGCTGCACGCGGCCGTCGACGCCGTGCAGCCCACCGCCGACGCGCGCCGCATCACGCTTCAGGTCGATGCGCCGCAGGGGCTCGGGATCGTGTCGGGCGATCAAAGCCGGCTCCAGCAGATCATCTGGAACCTGCTCTCCAACTCGGTGAAGTTCACGCCGCACGGCGGGAGCGTCACGGCCACGGTGGACGTCGAGGGGGACGACGTGTTCGTGCGCGTGAGCGACACGGGCGAGGGCATCTCACCCGAGTTCCTGCCGCACGTCTTCGATCGGTTCCGCCAGGAAGTCGCGCACGCGACGCGCACGCATTCCGGGCTCGGCATCGGGCTCTCGCTCGTCCGGCACCTCACCGAACTGCACGGCGGCACGGTGTCCGCGGAGAGCGCCGGCAAGGACCAGGGCGCCACCTTCACGATCCAGTTGCCGCTGCTCGGCGCGCGCGTGCTGCAGCCGAAGCCGCCGGCGGCCGAACCGCGTGTGCGTCAGACGGATGAAGCCGCGCTGCTGCGCGGGAGGCACGTCCTCGTGGTGGACGACGATTACGACGCGAGGGAGCTGATTGCGATGGCGCTGCGGCAGGCCGGCGCGAGCGTGACGTCGGTGGACTCGGTCAGCCAGGCGCTCGTGATGCTCGCCCGCACGCGGCCGGACGCGGTCGTGACGGACATCGCGATGCCGAATGCGTCGGGCTACGATCTCGTGCGGCGCCTGCGGACGGATCCGGTCAACGCGGGGATGCCCGTGGTCGCGATCACCGCGTACGACCGGCTGGAAGATCGCGAGCGCGCGATGGCGGAAGGATTCGACGCGCACGTGGGCAAGCCCTTCGACCCGCGCGCGGTCGTCGGACTGCTCGTCGGGTTGGTGAGCAATTCCTGATGCGGCGTGCGGGTGCGGCGTGCGATGTGCGGGTGCGGCGTGCGATGTGCGGGTGCGCGGGTGCGGATGCGGCGTGCGGGGCGGTCCGGGGGCCGGGATCCGGACTTCAGATTTGGGATTTGGGATCAGGGATTCGAGGATACGGAATTGGCGACTAGGGATTCGTTCTGCCGTCTTCGCCCCCGCAGCAGCATGCCGGTGAGCACCTGCGTGAGCTCCAGCGCGGGAACCGGTTCGGTCTCGACCGTCACGCGCCCTTCACGAATCGCCGCACAAATCGCGTCCGGATCGCGATCGCTCTCGACGAGGGAATAGGTGCGTCCGAGCTGACGCAGATCGTGCAGATCCGAATTCCCCACGATCGGCTTTCCTCGCTGGCGCGCCCAGCGCGCCGCGCGGGCGTTGAAGTTGAGGCCGCGCGTCCAGAAATAGCTCCACTCCACCGCGTCGAAGAGATCCGCGTGCACGTCGAGCGCCGATCGCAGGCACGTGCGGTCGGGGAAGAACGGATGCGGCGCGATGACGAGCCCGCCCGTCCGCGCCTTGAGGCGCGCGGCGTCGTCGAAGCTGCGAACGTTCTGTACCTGATCGGGGAAGTTGATCAGCAGCACGTGGCGTCCGTCGATCGAGCGCTCGATGCCCGGGATGAGCACGATGCCGAGCTCGCGCGCGTAGTCGGCAGCCGAGCCGTCGCGAAGGAGGCCCTCGTGCAGCGTGATCGCAATCCCGTCGAAGCCGAGGCGCGCGGCGCGATCGATCAACGCCCGTGCGTCGTACGCAATGTTGTCGATGGGATCCTCACGACTGTGAAGATGAAGGTCTACTTTCAGCACCGCTCCACCCACACCGGCACCCTGCCTGCGTCTTCAGCAAGGGGCGTTCCTGCGAGCTGCCGGGGATTCTCGATATTGTATGCGCCCGAGGCCCGCTCCGCAGAGCCTTTTCAGCCTGCTGGAAGACTTCTGCCGCCAAACCTGTAAAGTAGGGGCGCATGAGACGCCCCGCTTTCTGGATCGCCCTGACGATCCTGTCCGCGGCCGCGGTGGCCATCGGCATCAAATACTTCCCCAGCGCCTTCTCCATCGTGGCGCTCGACATCACGATGGACCGCGAGCGTGCGCTCGCCGATGCGCGGCGCATCGCGGAACGCGATCACCTCGAACCGCCCTGGTACCGCGAAGCGGCATCGTTTGCGCTCGACGAGGAGGCGCAGACGTTCGTCGAGCTGGAGGGAGGCGGCAAGGAGGCGTTCACGCGCATGATGCGCGATCGCCTGTACGCCGCGTATACCTGGCGCGTACGCCATTTCCGCGAAGGCGATCCGAACGAAGCGACGATCCGCTTCACGCCCGACGGCGCGCCCTACGGCTTCGTCGAGAAGCTTCGCGAGGATGCGCCCGGCGCGGCGCTCTCCAGTGAAGCCGCGCGCGCCATTGCCGAGCGCGATGCGGCAGCACGATGGAACGTGCCGCTCGACGCCTTTGGGCTGATCGAGGCCGGCCAGGAGCGGCGGACGGGCGGCCGCGTCGATCACACGTTCACCTACGAGCGCCGCTCGCCGACGCTGAACGAAGGACGCTATCGCCTTCGGCTCGTCGTCTCCGGAGATCGGCTCACGGAGGTCACCCCCTTCCTGCGGATCCCCGAAGCATTCACGCGCCGATACGCCAGCATGCGCTCCGCAAACGATGCGATCGGCATCGGGTCCGTCGTGGGCATGGCCCTGCTCTACGTGTTCGGCGGGATCGGCATCGGCCTGTTCTTCATGCTGCGCCAGCGCTGGGTCATCTGGCGTCCGGCGCTGATCTGGGGCGGCATCGTCAGCCTCCTGCAGGCGCTTGCGACCGTCAACGAGCTGCCGCTGCTCTGGATGACGTACGACACGGCGGTGCCGCGCGCGACGTTCCTGGCGCAACAGGCCGCGACGGTCGTCGCCATCTTCGTGGGCTTCGGCGTCTTCTACGCGCTCTCGTTCATGGCGGCAGAGACGCTGAGCCGCCGCGCGTTCGGATCGCACCCGCAGTTCTGGCGGGTGTGGTCCGGCCGATCTCAGGCACTCGCAGCGGCTCCGGCGCACGCGCACGCGCCCGGCGCTTCGGTGCAGATTCTCGGACGGACGGCCGGCGCCTACCTGCTCGTCTCGATCTTCTTCGCGTACGACGTCCTGCTCTACCTGATCACGACGCGCACGCTCGGCTGGTGGTCGCCGGCGGAGCCGCTCCTGCACCCCGACGTCCTCGCGACCTACGCGCCGTGGCTGTCGGCCATCGGCAACTCGTTTCAGGCGGGCTTCTGGGAGGAATCGCTCTTCCGCGCGGTCCCACTCGCGGGGGCTGCGCTCATCGGTGATCGATTCGGCAAGCGCCGGCTCTTCCTCGTGCTCGGCTTCGTCGTGCAGGCGATCATCTTCGGCTCGGGCCACGCGCCGTATCCGAATCAGCCCTCATATGCGCGTCCGGTGGAACTGATCATTCCGTCGATCGGGTTCGGCCTGCTGTACGTCTACCTGGGACTGCTGCCCGGCATCGTTCTCCACTTCACGTTCGACGTCGTCTGGTTCGCCCTGCCGATCTTCCTCGCGAAAGCACCCGGTATCTGGTTCCACCAGTTCATGGTCGCGGCACTCACGCTCGTGCCGCTCTGGATCGTGCTGTGGCGGCGCGCGCAGGCGGGCGCGTGGACTGAGTTGTCGCCTGCCGATCGCAATGCGGCGTGGAAGCCCGCTCCACCGGAGACTCTTCCAGCGGATGCCGCTCTTCCGGCCCGGCCATCTTCATTCGGAGGTCGCGCGGGCACGATCTGGCTCGCCGCCGGTGCGCTCGGGGCCGTTATTTGCATCGCGGGGCTCGTGAAAACGAGCCGCGTCGGCGCGTTGCCGGTTTCCCGCGCCGATGCGGAGACCGCCGTGCGGCGCGCGCTCGCGGATCGCGGCATCGCGCTCGACGGGCGTTGGCGCGTCATGCCGGTGCCTGACGATGGCTCGGATGGAGCACAGGAGTTCGTGTCGGAAACTGCGGGCGAAGCGCGGCGGCGTGCGCTCGTCGGCAGCTATCTTCCTGCGCCGCACTGGAACGTGCGCGTCGCGACGTTCACCGGGGACGTCGCCGACCGCGCCGAGGAGTGGCGTGCAACGGTGGACGCGACCGGCAGCGTTCAGGCCCTGCAGCACAAGCTGCCGGAAGGGCGTGCGGGCGCGTCGCTCGACGAGGCTGCGGCACGGCGCGTCGCGGAAACGGAGATCGCGACACGCTACCGCCTTGACCCCGCGCGCGGACAACTCCGCGAGATCTCGGCGCGGCCGGCAAAGCTGAAAGCGCGCACCGACTGGACGTTCACCTACGTCGATACGACGGTGCCGCCGCTTCCCGCGGGTGAACCGCGCATCGAGGTGCGCGTCTCAGGTGACGAAGTGGCGGGCACGCGGCGGTTCATCTACGTGCCCGAAGAGCGCCAACGAGCCGAACGCGCGGCGGAAACGCGGAACACGATTTTGCGCGTCCTCGGTACGCTGGTATTCGCAGGATTGCTCGTGGGCGCCGCCGTGGCGGGCGTCGTCCTGTGGAGCCGGCGCCGCTTCACGGTGCGGCTCTTTCTTGCCGCCACGTTGCTGATGTTCGCCGTCTCGGTGGGCGCAGCGGCGAACGGCTGGCCCTCGATCATCGCGGCGCTTCCCACCGCGGCGCCGCTGCCGCTCGCGGTCGGAGGAGTGATTGCCATCAGCTTCGTCGCGCTCGTCCTCCGCGCGGCACTCGTCGGTCTGGCGCTCGGTGCGCAGCCACAGCGGATGGAAAGCTGTGGCGCGCTGAACACCGTCGACGCGCGGCGGCTCGGGATCGCCGCCGGGTTCGCCGGCGCAGCGGCCGCGGGCGCCGCAGCCGCAATCCGCACGCCGGCCTGGGCGCAGGCGCCAGACCTGAACGCGCTTGGCAACGTGCTGCCGCTCGTCGACGTCGTGCTCGATCCGGTCACTGGCTTCCTCACGCGGACCGCGATCGTTCTCGCGACGCTCGTCACGATCGATCACCTGACGCTCGACTGGACGCGGCGGCGCGCGCTCGGTATCGCGGCCCTGGCGGTCATCGGCTTCCTTGCGGGAGGCGCACCGGCGGGTCTTCACATGGGCCGCTGGGCGCTGGCGGGCATGGTGACGATGGTCGCGCTCGAGATCGCCTACGTGTTCCTCGTGCGCTTCGACCTGACGATGGTGCCGTTGACGATTGGGGTCATGATGGCGGTCGCGGCGATTGCGCGCGGCGCGCAGCACGCGTTCCCCGGCGAGCTGCTCGCGGCAATTGCGTCGGCGATCGTGGTGGTGCTGCTGGCGGTGTGGATGTTTACGGCGCTCCGGCGCGCGAGGGCAGCGCAGGCGGCGACGGTGAGCCGGGTCTGAGAGACCCGGCCTACGGTGATGGCTCAGTACTTCGCCTGCTTCGGATCGATCTTGTCGATCCACGCGAGGATGCCGCCGCGCAGGTTCCGTGCACGGCCGTAGCCGCGTTCGCGAAGCAGCCGGACCGCCTTTGCGCTCCGCACGCCGGACTTGCAGTGGACGATCAGATCGCGCGCGTCCGACGGATCGGGCAGCTCGCTCAGACGATTGGGCAGCTCTCCGAGCGGAATCAGCGTCGACCCCGGAATACGGCAGATCTGGAATTCCTGCGGCTCGCGGACGTCCAAGATGTAGGTCGGCGCACCGGTATCGATCCGCGACTTCAGCTCCTCGACGCTCGCCTCGAGTTCGGCCGGCAGCGCCGACGTCTGCGCCGCACCCGGCTTGGGCACACCGCAGAACTGCTCATAGTCGATCAGCTTCGTCACGGTCGGCTGGTCGCCGCAGACGGGGCACTCCGGATCGCGCTGCAGTTTCAGCTCGCGGAACCGCATCGTCCAGGCGTCGTACAGGAGCAGCCGGCCGACGAGCGTTCGCCCGGCGCCCAGCGCCAGCTTGATGGCTTCGGTCGCCTGAATCGTGCCGATGACGCCTGGAAGAACCCCCAGGACGCCCCCTTCCGCGCAGCTCGGAACGAGCCCGGGCGGCGGCGGCTCGGGATAGAGGCATCGATAGCACGGGCCGCCCTCGGTCGCGAACACCGACGCCTGCCCTTCGAACCGGAAGATGCTGCCGTACGCGTTCGGCTTGCGCAGCAGCACGCACGCGTCGTTCACCAGGTAGCGCGTGGGGAAATTGTCCGCGCCGTCGAGGATGATGTCGTACTCCTTGAAGATTGCCAGCGCATTCGCTGAGGTGAGTGCCGTCTCGTACGTCTGCACGTTGACGTCGGGGTTGAGCGCGCTGATGCGATCGCGCGCGGACTGCAGCTTCGAGCGGCCCACGTCGCGCGTGCTGTGAAGAATCTGCCGCTGCAGGTTGCTCGCGTCGACGTTGTCGAAATCGATGATGCCCAGGGTGCCGATCCCCGCAGCCGCCAGGTACAGCGCGGCGGGAGATCCGAGCCCGCCCGCCCCGATGCACAGCACGCTTGCGGCCTTCAGGCGGCGCTGCCCCTCGACACCCACTTCCGGCATGATCAGATGGCGGCTGTACCGCTGGACTTCTTCGTTCGTCAGCTCCGGGAGCGTTTCGATCGCCGCTGCCCCCGGCGCGCCGCCCGCGACGGACGGCACGATGCTGATCACGTCCCCCTGCTGCAGCTGCGTGCGCTCGCGCTCGCGATACCGGATGTCGTCGTCGT
This sequence comes from Acidobacteriota bacterium, assembly GCA_046735335.1. GTDB lineage: Bacteria > Acidobacteriota > Vicinamibacteria > Vicinamibacterales > 2-12-FULL-66-21 > JBKPQB01. Next base: position 15,344 of record JBKPTE010000100.1, read on the forward strand.
TCACGTAGACGTTCACGAAGCTTCGCAGCTTCCCGTCGTCGGAATAGAGGTGCCGCCGCAGGTCGCCGTAGCGGGCCGTCAACGCGGTCAGCACGTCGCCGACCGTCTTGCCGTCGGCTTCGACGACGTCCTGCTGGCCGGTGTAGGGCCGCAGCGGCGTCGGGATCAGGACTCGGTGCGCCATGACTTCAGGTCTCCTTGTTCGAACGCCGAGCGATCTTCACGCAGGCGCCAGCAGGTGATGTCTCGGGCGGCCCCCGCCATCACTGAAACAATCACGTATACGAAATTGGGCCACGCATGATCCAGATCGTGCTGCGACGGACGCGCAGGATGATTCGGATGCGAGTGGTAGAACCCACCCAGCGTACCACCACGGCTGCGGGCCCAGGCCTCGGCCTCGCGGTAGGCGTCGGGACCGACCAGGAACCGGCGCGCCGCTTCGCCCTCGGTGGTATTCGCGAGCGGATGCGCTTCGATGATCGCGCCCTCCGAGATGAGCAGCGCGCCGCAGCACTCGTGCGGAAACGCGTCCTCGCCGTGACGTTCGATCGTGGCGAGCGCGCCGGGCAGGATCGAGAGCGCGCCAAAGGTCCCCGCCGCCGGCTCCGCACTCATCGGACTCGGTCGCCTTCCCAGAAGCGCTCGGACAGGTACCGTGTGCCGCTGTCGGGGAAAATGGTGACGATGACGCCGTCCGGGATGCGCGCCGCGAGATCGAGACTGGCGGCGAGCGCTGCGCCGCTGGAGACGCCGACGAGCAGCCCTTCTTCAGCCGCGAGGCGGCGCGTCAACTCCTGCGCGCGCTCCGTGCTCACGCCGACGTCCTCGTCGGCCAGCGTCGGGTCGTAGATGCCGGGCCTGATCGCGGTCTCCATGTGCTTGAGCCCCTCGATCGCGTTCAGCGGCGAATCGGGCTGGACCGACACGAGGTGGACGTCGCGCGAATGCTCGCGCAGGCGCCGGCCGACGCCGATGAACGTGCCGCTCGTGCCGAGGCCCGCCACGAAATGCGTCACGCGGCCATCGGTCTGCTCGAGGATCTCGACGCCGGTCGTCTCGTAGTGCGCGCGCCAGTTCGACGGATTGTTGTACTGATCGGCGTAGAAATAACGATCGGGATCGGACTGATAGAGGCGCCGCGCTTCGCGAATCGCGCCGTCAGTGCCCTCCATCGGATTGGTCAGCACGAGGTCGACACCGTAGGCGCGCAGCATCCGCTTGCGCTCGATCGTCACGTTGTCGGGCACGCACAATTTCAGGCGGTAGCCGAACGCGGCGGCAAGCATCGCGTACGCGATGCCGGTGTTGCCCGACGTTGCGTCGAGGATCACGGTCCCCTCGCCAATGCGTCCCTGGCGCGCCGCATCCCTCAATATCGCGGTCGCGGCGCGATCCTTCACCGATCCGCCGGGGTTCAGGAACTCCGCCTTCGCGTAGAGCTCGACGGCCGGATTCGCCGGAACGAGACGCGTCAGCTTGAGGAGCGGTGTGTGGCCGATCAGTTCCGTGATCCGCTGGGCGGCGGCCGTGCGCAGCAGGGTCGTCATGCGCTGCACTCCCCCTCCATGATCTCCGGCTCGAACGCGCGGTCCTCCGCGAGATCGATGAACGATTCCGGCGGCGCCGTCTCCGGCGTGAGCTGCTCGAGATCCGCGAGCGTCGACTTCACGACCGCGGGGCTCACGCGGCGGAAGAACGTCAACGGCGCTTCCTCCGCGGATCGCTGCGACTGGTAGAGGCCCACGAGGCGCTCGACCGCTTCGAGCCCGCGCCGCGCAGGAATCGTCGCCGCCCGCCAGCCGAACGTCGTTCCCGCATCGTCGCTCCCGCCGCCCACCATGACGAAATAGTGCGGGGCCGGACGCCCGCCGATCTTCCGGAGGCTGCCCTGGAACCCGATGGCCGCGATGTGGTGCTGTCCGCATCCGTTCGGGCAGCCGCTGATCTTGATGTCGAGCGACGGCGCGCTCGCCGCGAGATCGGAGCGGTCGCGGAGTCCTTCCGAGAGCAGGCGCCCGAGACCGCGCGATTGCGTGACGGCGAGACGGCACGACTCGGCGCCCGGGCAGCTCGTCACGTCCGTCAACGTTGCGGCGCCTGGGCGGCCGAGTCCGCCGGCGATCAACCGCTCGTGGAGGTGTTGGACGTCGCGTGAAGGCACCCAGCGCAGCACGACGTTCTGGTTCGCCGTGACCCGAACGGTCCCGTCGCCGTATGACGCTGCGAGATCCCCGAGCAGGCGAAACTGCGACGAGGCGAGATCCCCGAGGACCGTCGTCACCGTCACGATCGAATAACCCGGCTGCTTCTGCGGGCGGACGTTCGTCTGCTGCCACGCGTCGAACTCTCCGGGAAGGACGGCCGTGCGCGGCTCGATCGAGGGGTGGATCCCCGGGCCCGCGAGTACTGATGCGTTCACGCGCGCAGCCGCTTCGGCGGCGGACGGCGGCGTCTGCCGCGCCTCGACGGGCGCTTCCTCGACGCGCGGCCTCTCCGGATCGAACGGCAGCTTCGGAATGCCGGCGGCGCGCACGCCGTCCAGCTCGCGCTCGAATTCGGCGCGGAAGCGCTCCCATCCGAGCGTCTTCACCAGGAACTTCATGCGGTTGCGCTGCTTGTGCTCGTAGTCCCCGAGGCGATGGAACACGCGCACGACCGCTTCGGCAACCGCGAACATCTCACCCGCCGGGACGAACTCGAACAGCAGCTCGCCGGCTCGCGCGAGCGTCGACGTTCCGCCTGCGACGGTGACTTTGAACCCGCGTTCGGCTCGGCCGTCCACCGTACGGACGCGCGCGCGCCACCCGATGTCGTTGATGGCCGTCAGGATGTGATCGTCGGCGCAGCCCTCGAAGGCGATCTTGAACTTGCGCGGCAGCGACGAGCTGAGCGGGTGCCGCAGCAGGTACCGTGTCATCGCTTCCGCGTAGGGCGTGACGTCGAAGACCTCGTCCTCGGCGACGCCGGCGTATGCGCACCCGGTGATGTTGCGGACGGAGTTGCCGCAGGCCTCCCGCGTCGTGAGCCCCGCATCCGCCAGCACGCGCATCGCCGGCTCGACGTCATGGAGCCGCACGAAATGAAACTGCACGTTCTGGCGCGTGGTGATGTGGGCGAACCCGCGCGAGTAGCGGTCGGCGACATCGGCCAGCGCATTGAGCTGCACACCGGAGAGCACGCCCTGCGGAATCTTGACGCGCAGCATCTGCGCGTCGGCGGTCTGCCGCTGCCCGTACGTGCCGCGGAGCAGGCGGAAGCGGCGCCATTCGTCCGGGCCGATGTCCCCGCGCTCGAAGCGATCGAGCATGGTGACGAACTCGTCGATGTCGCTCTCGTGCGCGAACGACAGCCGCGCGCGTCCGAGCGTGTCTCGATCTTCGATGGCAGCCATAATCCCTCTATGCCTGGGCCTCGGCCCAACTGCACGCTGGTTCGGCGAGTGCCGCGCGGAGGCGGACGACATCTCCGATGACGATCGTTCCCGCATCAGCACGGTACGTGACGTCGAGACCGTGCTGCAGGTCCGCGAGCGTCGACGTCCAAACGGCCGCGCGCGGCGTGGACGCCGCGAACAACACCGCCGCGGGCGTCAGCGCGTTCCAACCCCGTGCGATCAGCAGCCTCGCAATGGCGTCGATGTGCCCGAGGCCCATCAGAACGACCAGCGTCGCCGCATGCGGCGCGAGCGTGTCGAGGATCGATCGGTATCCCTCTTCGGCATGACCGGAGACCACGACGAACCCGGATGACACACCGCGATGCGTGACCGGAATGTACGCCAGGCCCGCGGCCGCTACCGCCGCGCTCACGCCGGGCACGACTTCGAACGGAACGCCCGCCGCGGCGAGCGCGAGCGCTTCCTCGCCGCCGCGCCCAAAGACGAACGGATCGCCCCCCTTCAGCCGCACGACGCGCTGACCGCGCCGCGCGGCGCGAATCAGGAGGCGGTTGATCGTGTCCTGCGGCATCGCGGCGCGGCCGGCGCGCTTCCCCACGAACACGCGCCTGGCGTGCGGGGCGAGCGAGAGCGCCTCGACATCGACGAGCGCGTCGTAGAACACGACGTCGGCTTCTTCGAGTCGCCGAAGCGCGCGACGTGTCAGCAGGTCGGGGTCTCCCGGCCCTGCGCCGACGAGCGCGACCGATCCTGTCGTCATCATCGAGTCCCTGCGGCGCCTGCCAGCTCGCGACGAGGCTGGTCCGCGTTGCCCGCGGCGGCCTTGCGCGCGTACAACGCGTTGAGCGCCTCGAGCAGTAGCGGCCTCCGCGCCTCCATCGGGACGCCGCGCGCCAGCCAGTCGTTGCGCGCCTCCGCGGCGCATTCCATCCATCGATCCAGGTCGTCTGGAAGGACGGCTTCGAGCGCTTCCCTCACCAGACCCGCCAGCGCGGGCGCCGCCCCGTCCGTCGAGATCGCGAGCGTCACGCCGGCGCGGCGGACGATCGCCGCCGCGTACGCGTTGGCGGATGCCACGTCATCGACCGCGTTGACGAAGATGCCGCGGTCATGCGCGGCGCGGGCCACCTCCCGGTTCACCTCAGGCGGCGCGGCGGCCACGACGAACGAGATGCCATCGACGTCCTCGGGAAGGAACGGCCGCCGCTCGACCGTCAGCGGCGCGGCCGCCACCTGCTCGCACACCTCGGGCGCGACGACGGTGATATCCGCCCCCGCATCGAGGAGCGCGCGCAGCTTGCCCGCGGCAACACGCCCGCCTCCCACGACGAGCACCCGGCGGCCGGCAAGTTTAAGGAACACGGGAAAGAGCGGCACGACGCCTCCACGCACACGCGAAAAAGCCTCCCGAAAAACAAAAAGCCCGGCGGGCTCAGGGCCTGCCGGGCTGGGTCTTTTCCGTGCGCGTCAACTAACTTACATCGTGTCCTTACGCGGAGTCAGACCTGGCCGGGAAAGCCCTTTCGGCTCCCGGACAACAACAGACGCAGGTCAAACACGCGCAGCGGATCACGTCTTCAAACAGTAGTCCGCCCTCCCAGGGTTGTCAAGTTGGGCCGCGGACCCGCGCACCCGCACCCGCTGACCGCACCCAACCGCTCATACCCGGAACAGGACCGCTCGGGTCGCCCTGCCGGTCGCCCGCGCCACGGCCGAGGCATACTGCGCGACCTGAGCGCGGTAGCGGGACTCGCCTGCCGCGAGCTCGTGATCGGTCTTGAAGTCGACCACGACCGTCGTGTGATCCTCGTCGAACGCGAGATCGAGCACGCCTTCGATCAAGGTCCCGTCCGCCTCGACCCAGGAAACCGGCGTCTCGCGGCGCAGCCCCGAAGATCGACGAGCACGCCTCATCAGCTCGTGCTCGAGGACGCTTGTGACCAGGGATCCCGCCGCTTCCACTTCCTCGCTGCCGGCATCGAGCAGCCGCCCCTGCGTGCGCGACGTGCGGGCGACGAGGTCGGTATCGGCGTCGAGCGGCACGGTCGCGAGCACGGCATGAACCAGCGACCCGAACCGCGGTCCGCGCGGACGGCCTTCCGCTCCGGGCAGCACGACGATTTCGACGTCCGATGCTCCGGCAATCGCCTCGTCGATTCCGCGCGAGGCCGCCTCCGCAGCCCACGCCGTCGCGGTCTGCACGTCGATCCGCCGGCGCGATGCGCGCTCGATAGCGGCATCGCGATCCGCGCGCCATCGCTCGTATGCCTCGAGCCGCTCCTGCACGGCGAACATGTCGCCGTCCTTGACGATGAGGTCGTCGCGGTGGAGGCCGAACGACGAGGGCACGCCGAGGTGCAAGACGTGCGGATCCCACCAGACGACGGGCGTGCCGTCGACGTCGTGCAGGCCCGGTGCGACGGTCTGGCGTCCGGCGGGATCGTCATCGGGCCGGCGAAGCACGGAGTCCTTCGACTTGAACACCGGGCAGCCGGGCCCGCGGCCGCTGGTCCTTCGCGAGGATTCGGGCGGATAAAGAGCCGGCGTCAGCGCGTCGAGCCAGCCGCCCTCGTACGGCGCGTCGCCGACGGCAGGGATCACGAGAATGTCGCGCGCTCGCGTGGCCCCGACGTACGCCAGGCGATGCGCTTCGGCCTGGTCCCGCGCGGCTTCCATCGGACCGTTCAGCACGAGATCGATCGGCGCCCAGCCGGCCAGCTTCTGCGCGCAGACGTTGGCGGCCGGATCGATCCATCGTCCGGCGTCCGGGCGCGACAGGTTGCATGTCAGGTCGGCGAGGATCACGATCGGGAACTCGAGCCCTTTCGCCTTGTGCACCGTCATGAGGCGCACGCCGTCGCTGCCTTCCTCCAGGATCGGCGCTTCGGCCGCGTTCGCCGTCTCGGCGGCGGCGCGCAGCTCGTCGACGAATCCGCGGAACGAAAGCCCGCCGTCCGCTTCGTACTGACGCGACAGCTCCGCGACGTGCAGGACGTTGGCGAGCGCCTGCTCTCCTCCGCTGCGCAGCACGAGGCCGACGTGCGCACGCGTGGCCGCGAGCAGCTGGCCAATCGTGTCCGCGATCGAAATGTAGTTGCGCCTGCGGTGGAGCCGCTGGAGCCCCTGCAGCGCCATTGCGATGGGCCGGAGATGATCAACCGACGGATCCGGCGGCGCGGTCGTGAGCGCCTCGGGAATGCGGAACGGATGGAACGCGCCGAAGCGCGTTTTCCACTCGAGCAGCTCCTCGTCGCCGATTGCGAACAGGCTCCCGCGCAGCGTCGCAAACATCGACAGCTCATCGTCCGGCCACTCGATCGCGGCGAGCGCCGCCCGGAGCGTTTCGACTTCTTCGCGCTCGTGAAACGTCTTGCCGCCAACGAGCACGTGACGGACGCCCCGCGCCTCGAGCGCTCTCACGTACGGCTGCGTGATGTCTTCGCCGAAACTGAGGAAGCGGCGGAACAGGAGGCAGATGTGCTTGGCCGCGACGGGGACGGCGTCGGGGCCCGCCCGCTCCGTCACGCGCCACTTGCTCGACGTCACGATCCACTCTACGAACGCACCGACAGCGTCGGGCAGCGACCGCTCGATCTCTCTCGCGGAAATGTTGCGCGGGCCGTACGGCTCCGGCACGGGAAGCGCGATGAGCGCGGGCTGGCCGGCGATTGGACCTCGATTCGGAGACAGCGGGACATAGTGAGCTTGAAGCGTCGCCTGGTCCCCAGTCATGACGGGCGCGAACGCGGTATTCACGCAGGCCTGGATCTGAGGCACGCCGCGGAAGCTGGTCGTGAGGTGCTGCAGCCGCGCGCCGTGCCGCGTCAACTGCTCACAGACCTCGCGGTAGATCGCGACGTCCGCGCGCCGGAAGCGGTAGATCGACTGTTTCGGATCGCCGACGACGAACAGGCGACCAGGAACAGGAATGACGTCGCGCCAGTTCGTGATTTCCGGATCTTGCGCGGCGAGGAGCAGCAGGAGCTCCGCCTGCAGTGGATCGGTGTCCTGGAATTCGTCGACGAAGATGTGGGTGAACCGCGCCTGAAAACCGCGGCGGACGCCGGGGTTGTTCCTGACGAGATCGCGCGCGATGAGCAGCAGGTCGAGGAAATCCAGTGCGCCGGTGCGCCCCTTCAGACTCTGGTACCGCTGGACGGCGCCCGAAAGCTCCGGTTGCAGCGCCGCGGCGAGGTCCGCGTCGGCGTCGAGCCGGAACAGATCGAGCGATGCGCGCAACGCGTCGACCTTCGCGATGAGATCCGCGCGGCTCACCCCCGGGCGATACCCGGGGCCGCGGCCGTGCCGGGCCTTCGCGAACGATCGATCGCGCGAGAGATCGACGAGGCGCGCTTCCCATACGTCCAGAGTGTCGATCGATGGCCGTGAACGCCCTTCTTCGTGGTCGACCGACTGCTGCAGCACGATTTCCTGCGCGAGGTGACGCACGGACGCGGTGTCGAGATGCAGCGGATCGTTTGCATAGGATGGCCTGTCGCTCGCGGTCGCGACATCCGTCACGCTCGCAACCAGCTGCGCGATCCGGCCGGCCCGATCGAACGGCCGCCGCGTCCAGGCCCCCGTGAAGTCGCGCCAGCCAGCCAGATCCCAGGCAGCGCGGCGGAGGCGATCGACGGCGGTATCCTCGCGACGCGAGGCGCCGAATCCCTGCCAGACCGTGCGTCTCAGGGCGCGCCGCACGCCTTCGGGCGGATTCTGCAACTGCGTCTGCAGCCACCCGTCGAATGCCTCGCCGAACAGCCGCTCTGCCTGCGCTTCGGTCAGGACGCGGAACAGCGGATCGACGCGGGCCTCCACGGGACGCTCGCGCAGCAGGTCCGCGCAGAAGCCGTGAATCGTGTTGACGCGCGCTTCTTCGAGGTTCTGCAGCGCGTTGTTCAGACGGTCGCGCGCCTCGCCGGCGCTCGCCGCGCGCGCGCCGTCCAGCGCCGCTCGGAGCCGCAGCTTCAGCTCGCCGGCGGCCTTCTCCGTGAACGTCACGGCGACGATGTTCTCGACCTTTGCTTTGCCGACGGCAAGGATGCGCACGATCCGCTCGACCAGCTCCGTCGTCTTTCCGGTGCCGGCGGCCGCTTCGACGACGAGTGTCTCGTCGAGCGCGTGCCTGATCGCCTCGCGCGCCGCGGAATCCTGCAGGACGCCGCGGCTCACGGCCGGCTCCTCAACGCGTCGAGATCCCCGCGCTTCTCCGGCGCCTTGTGGCCGATGCGCTGGAACTCGTGCGGACCACAGGCCGCGCGGAAGTCGCACCACGTGCATGCCCGCTCGTCGGGCGCCGCGGGAAGGAAGCCCAGCTCAATCGCGCGGTCGATGATCTCGAGCGCTTCGAGGCCGATGCGACGGTTCGTGTCGTTGATGGGGATCGCGTGGTCAGTGAAGTTGCCGGCTGACGTGCAGTAGAACAACCGGCCGACCGCGACGGTGCTGCCGAGCACCTGTTCCAGCGCGAGGCTGTACAGGATCGGCTGCAGGATCGTCCCGCCCCCAATCACCGTCTTCCAGGTCGTCCTGTTCCGGCCCGTCTTGTGATCCGTGACCCTCAGCAGCCCTGCCGCGTTGCGCTCGACGAGATCGATCGAACCCCGGAGATGAAAGCGGCCGTCGACGAGGGCATCGGCCGTCTGGCTGCGCGGATCGCGGCCCTCGCGATCCGCGAGGCCGAAGCTCAGCTCGAAGTATTCCGGCCGCCAGTCCTCCGGCGCCTCCGATACGCGCCGCAGCCACACGCGCAGATCCTTGGCGACATCGGCGAGCTCGGACTCCCACACGCGATCGATGGCGGGGGCCAGTGTGTCCTTTTGCTGCGCGGCCACTCGCACGATGACCTCGTCCAGCGCGTGCAGCGCCGTCTGCAGCGATCCCTGGGTGACCGGCAGGGCGTCGGCGGCCTGGAGCGCGCGAAAGAGTTCCGCCTGCATCTCGTGAAAGATGGAGCCGCGTGTCAACGGGTCGAGGCGTTCGAGCGGCTCGGGCGGCTCGAACGGCGCGAGCCGCAGCATTGACGCGAGCAGGAACTGGTACGGACACGACGCGAACCGCTGCAGGGACGACAGCGAGTACGCCTGCGCGACCAGGCGCCTCGCAGCGAGCAACGGGCGCGTGATCTCCGTGACGCGCGTAATGCCGTCGGACGGCGTCCACTGCGATCGTCCGCGTGCCCAGCGGCGCGTGACGGAGCGCTTCAGCGCGTCGTTGAGGCGCAGCATGTAGTGCGCGTGGCCGCGAACGGACGCGCGCGGCTCCGTGTCGAGCAGTTGTTTGAGCACCGACAGATCGTGCTCGGCCTCGTCAATCGCGTCCGACGGCGCGGCGGGCGCAGGCCACGCGAGCCCGGCCCCCCCGTGCAATGCGGCTGATTCCTGCAGCGCCTCGTGATTGGGTATGCGGCCAGTGACCGCGCGCAACACGTCCAGCGCGTAGAAGCTCGGCACGCGCGGCCGCGATTCGGAGATGTCGAGGCGCGGATACGACAACCACAGGCGATCGGTCGCCGCGCCCACGGCAAGCCTCAGGAGGAGCCGTTCCGCACGCGCGCGGTTCTCCTGCAGGACGAGGCCGGCCCCAAGCGGCACGCGCATCTCGTTGTCGAGCAGCAGCGGATCTTCATGGGGGCGCTGCGGAAACACGCGCTCAGCCAGACCGGGCACGAACACGACCTTGAACGTACGGCCCCGCGCCTGGTGCGGACTGCCGACGAACACGGCGCCGTAGCGCTGCGGCGCGGGCTCCACGTCGAGCGTCAGGAGCCGTTCGGCGAGCACGTCGCGCGCTTCGTCGAGCGAGACGGGCCCGATGTCCCCCATCGGCCGCAGTTCGGCGAGGACGCGCAGCACGCGGTCGGGGCGGCGCAGGACGAGGGGCGCCAGCGCGGTGAATCGATCGAGCCATTCGCGCCACGTACCCGTCGGAGGCCACCGTGCGAGGCGATCGACGATCGGCAGCGCAAACGTCCGAAGATGCGCGAGGTTGCGAAGATCGCGCTCGAATCGAGCGGCGCGCGGCGAATCGGGATCGCGCCGGCGCTCTTCGGCGATCTTGCGGCGATAGCTCTGCGCAAGACCGTCCAGGCGGCGGTGCCACCTCGCGGGATCGCCGCCGATGACCGCGGATTCGACGATGAGCGTTTCCCATTTCCAGGGCGCGCGGAGCGCCCCCTCGACCACCGCGGCGTCCTCTTCTCTCTGGACGTCCGCCGGCCGATGAAGGTCCTCATCGTCGCGCACCGGCGCCGAGGTGGCGGAGACCGACCCGAACGCCGCAATCGTTTCGTCGGCCTGAGCGACGAAGGAATCCTCGGCGCGCGGAGCGTCCAGCTGCGGGACCTGTGCCAGCGAGAGATATTCGGCGAACCGCCGCGCCGACAGCTTCTCGCACGCACAGGACAGGATCGCGATGAACGCGCGGCCCGCAGGATGCGGGCGCGTCGTGCCGCGATCGAACCACGCCGGCACGCCCGCGCGCGACAAGGCGTGCTCGAGAAGGCCGGCATAGCGCTGGGGCGCGCGCACGAATAGGGCCATCTCGTCGAAGGCGACGCCCGCACGCGCCTCGCGCAGGATACGCCTCGCGATCTCGACGCACTCGCGTCCCTCGCCGGGCGCCGAGAAGAACACGACGTCGCCCGCTGGTGCCCGCTCGGGCGCGGGCCGATCCCGGAACAGCATGCGCCAGAGCGCCGGCAGATCTTCCGGCCCCTCCTGCTCGAGAATCTCCGGCTCGATCCCCAGCGCGGCAAGGCGCTCGAGCGCCGCGACATCGCCGAACGGCATGGTGATGAGGGAGGGGCTCGCGTCATCGACGTCGAGCACCGCCGCCACGAACATCTGTTCGGCGCGCGAGTCGATCGGAGCGTCGAGAAGCAGGAGCGGGAGACGGCGGAGGGAGTCGGCCCATGCGGATCCTCCGCGGAGCGCGAGCGTTGCTGCCTCGAACAGCGCGGCGCGATCCGTAGCGGCCGCCGCGGCGAACTGCGCATCGAACCGGTCGAGCAGCGCGGCAAGATCGCTCCCTCCGAGCGGGAGGCCGCTGAGACGCGCGCCGTCGATCTCCTCCAGCCGCAGTTCCTGCAGCGTCCGGGCGAGCGCGCGCGGGAACCCGGGCGTCCTCGCCACAGGCGCGAAGTACTCGAGCGCGCCGTCGCGCTCCGCCTCGAACGCCGCCCTCGCCGCGACCGCTTCCGACCCCAGGCGCGTCACGGGCGCGCGCTCCGTGTCCGCGAGGACGGGCGCGGCAAGGCGCGCCGCGAGCTGCGTCAGGCTGAAGCGATGGATGCCGAGCGCCGCGCCCTTGCCGACGACCACCGAGCGGACCAGATCGTCGACGGCCCCGCGCGACGCGCCGACGACCAGCACGTCGCTCGTCCGCGCGTGTGTCTCGAGAAATTCGCGCGCGGCAGCAAGCCGCACGTGCGCTGCAGGGGATTCGACGAGCCGGACGCCGCGCGAGGAATGAAGGCGGGACATCGAAAAGCTCCTCCCGGACGTCGTGCCGGGTCACCGGTCGCAGCCGCGCCACGCGGCCACGGCGCGCAGTGTAGCACGTCGGAGGGTGGCTTGCCCGCCGTAGCCCGCCGGCTTGTCCACCGAAGCGCATCGCGCGAAGGTGGAAGCCCGAAGGGCGAAGGCGGGAGGCTACAATCCGCTGATGATCTTCGCGACGGCCACGCTGGCGGCCCGCATCGAGCGCGCCGAGTCGCGGCTGGCGTGCGATTTCGCTGACGCCGCACGCCATCGGCGCGACGATGTGGTGATCCGCGCCATCGGCGGATCCGCCGCCATCTTCGCCGGGCCGGACCAGCCGTTCAACAAGGTTGTGGGGCTTGGATTCGACGAGAAGATCGACGTGAACGCGCTGCAGCAGATCGAACGTGAGTTCGATGCGCTGCAGGCGCCGATCCGCGTCGAGCAGTCGAACCTCGCCGATCCGGCAATCGGCACGCTCCTGACCAGCCGAGGATATCGTCTCGTCGGCTTCGAGAACGTGCTGGGCTTCGAACTGACGCCAGCGCGCGTCGCGGACGCGGCGGCTCACGTGCGGGTGCACGAGGGTCGCGGCATCGCCGTTTCGGGCGCACGGGCGGATGAAACGTCCGCCTGGATGGAAGCCTTCATCACCGGATTCGAGCACCCGGACGTCTACGACGGGCCGCAGTCCGACGAATCCTTCCCGCGGGAATCGATCGAAGCGGTCTTTGGGGATTACGCGCGCGTTCCCGGCATCGCGCGATATGTCGGCCGCCGCGGCGGGACGCTCGCAGGCGCCGCAGCCATCAGGATCCTGGACGGACTCGCGCAGTTGTGCGGCGCGGCCACGCGTCCCGAGCATCGCCGCAACGGCGTCCAGTCGGCGATGCTGCAGGCGCGGCTCGTCGCTGCCGCGGAACACGGCTGCGACCTCGCCGTCGTCACGACCCAAGCCGGATCGAAGTCGCAGGAGAACGTGCAGCGAGCGGGCTTCGAACTGCTCTACACGCGCGCGATCCTGGTGCGTGCGCCGGGAACCGCCGACTGATGCCGGTCAGGCTCCAGCCTGCATTACCGTGAACGTCTGGCCCGCGATGGTGAGGGTCCCGCTGCGCGGCGCGCCGGTCGCGTTCGCATCGACGGTGAATTGCACGGTGCTGGATCCGGCTCCGTTCGAGCCGGCCGTGATCGTGATCCACGGCACGTTGCTCACGGCGGTCCACGCGCACGAATCTGAGGCGGTCACCGCCACCGAACCGGACCCGCCGCCCACGCCGACCGGCTGCCCCGCCGGCGCGATGGCGAACGTGCAGCCGCCCTCCTGATTGAAGGTGATCGTGCGGCCGGCCACGGTTGCTGTTCCGGACCGCGGGGCTCCCGCGTTCGGCTGCACGTCGAGCTGTACGGTGCCGTTGCCCGCGCCGCTGGCGCCCGAGGTCACCGCGAGCCATGGCGCATTGGCTGCCGCCGTCCACGCGCATTCCGCGGCCGCCGTCACGCTGATGTTCTGAGGGCCGCCGGCCGCGGGCACGCCAATCGTGTCCGGCGCCACGCCGAACGTGCAGCCCGCGTCCTGCGTGACGGTGAACGTCTGTCCGGCCGCCGTGATCGTTCCCGATCGCGCCGCACCGGTGTTGGGTGCGGCCGAGAACTGCACCGTGCCATTCCCGCTGCCGCTCGCGCCGGAGGTGATGGTGATCCACGGCGCGTTCGCAGCCGCCGTCCACGAGCACGATCCGCTGCCCATGACGTTGAACGAGCCGCTTCCGCCAGCCGCCGGCACGGACTGGCCTGGCGCGGAAAGCGTCAGCGTGCAGCCGCTCGACTGATTCACCGTGAACGTCTGGCCCGCAATCGTGGCTGTACCCGTGCGCGACGCCTCCGTGCTGGGATCGACAACCACCTGCAGCGTCCCGTTTCCCGAGCCGCTGCCGCTCGACAGATGAATCCACAACGCATTGCTGGCCGCGGTCCAAGTGCACCCGGCGGCCCCGGTCACCGCGACGGAAATGGGTGTTCCGCCCGTCCCGCTGCTCCCGACGTCCTGGCTCGACGGCGCGATGGCGAACGTGCAGCCGCCGTCCTGCGCAATCGTGAACGTCTGACCGGCGGCGGTGATCGTGCCGGTGCGCTGCGCGCCGGTGTTCGCCGCTGCGGCGTAGTGAACGGTCCCCTTGCCCGTACCGCTCGCGCCGGAAGAGATCGTGATCCACGACGCGTTGCTCGACGCGGACCATCCGCAGCCGCCGGCCGTGTTCACGTCGAACGTTCCGGATCCTCCGGATGCGGGCACCGACGCGTTCGCCGACGAGAGCGCAGCCGTGCAGCCCTCGCCCTGATTGACCGTGAAGGTGCGCCCCGCAACCGTCAGCGTTCCCGACCGCGCCGGGCCCGTCGTTGCCGCAACGGAGTAGTTCACCGTGCCGTTGCCGGCGCCGCTCCCGCCGGAGCCGATGGCGATCCACGACTCATTGCTCTTCGCCGTCCAGGCGCAGCCCGCGGCTGCGGTGACGCTCACGCTGCCGCTCCCGCCCGACGAGGGGACGGATTGGGAGTCCGGCTCGATGTTGAACGTGCACCCCTGGCCCTGGGAAATGGTGACGGTCTGGCCCGCGATCGTGACGGTGCCCGATCGGGACGTTCCCGTCGTCGCCGCGATCGCGAGCGTCACGACGCCGGGGCCGCTGCCGGCGGTTCCATTCGTGACGATAATCCACGATTGGTTGCTCGCGGCGGTCCACCCGCATCCGGACGCCGCGTTCACGTTGACCGTTCGCGTACCGCCGGAGGCGTCGACGCTCTCCGCAAGCGGCGACACGTCGTAGGTGCATCCGGGCGACTGCGTCACCGTGAACATCTGGCCGGCAATCGTGATGCTGCCGGTGCGCGACGGACCAGATGTCGCGTCGACCGTGAAGCCGGCGGTCCCGTTGCCCGTACCGGTCGCGCCTGCCGTGACGGTGATCCATGGGGCGTTGCTTGCCGCCGTCCACGGGCAGCCGACCCCGCTGGTCACGGTGACCACACCACCGCCGCCCCCCGCGCCAGCCGCATACGTCGTCGGCGCTATCGAATAGGAGCAGCCTTCAGCCTGCGTCACCGAGAAGTGCAGCCCGGCGATCGTCAGCGTTCCCGTTCGTGGCGGTCCGGTCGTGGAGGCCACCGTGAAGCCGACCGGTGCGCTCCCCTTCCCGGTGCCGGCGCCGGTGATGGCAATCCAGTCGGCGTCGGATGACGCCGTCCACGTGCACAACGCGCTCGACGCGCGCACGTCGACGGATCCCGACCCGCCCGCCTGCGGAAATGCGGCGGCGTTCTGCGAGAGATCGTACCGGCACTCCGCGGCAGCCTGCGTGATGGCCGCGCGCTGGCCGTTCAGGGTGATCGTCCCCGTGCGCGCCACGGGATCACCGTTCGCGCCCGCGCTGAACTGGACCGTGCCGTCGCCCTGCCCATTCGATCCTGCCGTGATGCTCAACCAGTTGACGTCCGGCTGGGCGGTCCACTGGCATTCACGTTCGGTCTTGACGCTGAGACTTCCGCTTCCACCGGAAGCCGGCAGCGGTGTACCCGACGCATCAACTGTGACGGCGCACTTGGACAGGCCGGAGGGTGCGGTGTACGTGCTCCCCGAGGATCCGCAGGCCGCTATCGCGGCGCACACGGCGAGAAGACCGGCGATGCCGGAAGGAATCCTACGACCCGAAAAGCGAAGCAGCACGCCCATCGTTGAAAATGGCTGTGGTCGCCGTCCCGGGAAGAGCTGCTGCTTTCAAATTGCCTACCAGCGACTACGGCTGTGGTCAGGCCGCAAGTGTGTCGATTCGGCTTCTCAGGTTTACCAGCTCTGCAGAGAGCTGTTCGAGCCGGACGGAGGTCTCGCGCAACTTATCGCCCTCGGACCGGACGAACCGGCTGTACGGCGCAATGCCCTCGCGCATTCGCGCGGAGCTGCGCGCGATCTCGTCTTCGAACTGACGGCGAAGCGCCGACGACAGGTTGGCGCGCACGTCCGCAATCTTGCGCCGCATCGCCTCCTTCGCCTGGCTGCGCTTCGCGGGAATGATGAAGAAGCCGAGCGCCGCGATCACGCTCGCGAGGACGATCCCCGTGATGTCCGCCGCCGCTGTGCTCGCAGCGAACGCGACGAGGGTGCCGAGGCCAACGGCGCCCGCGCCGGCGGCGGCCGCCGCGGCGACGGCGTTCCTTGCGCCGTCGGCAAGCTCGCTCGCTTCGCGCCGGCGATCGTACGTATCGACGACGCGCTGCGCGGCGCGCCCGACCGATTCCACCATGCGCCGGCGCTCGTCGTGGAACGCACGCGATTCCTCGTCGCCGACGATCCGATCGCGGAACTCGCGGCGCCGATCGGCGAGATGGCGCGTGATCCGCTGCCACTGCCGGAAGTCCGCTTCCACGAGCCAGTCGACCATGTCGTTCACGCGCTTCTCGATCTGCTCCGGCGCATCCGCCACGACCTGGCGCTCGAAGGTCTCCTGGATGCGCGCGCGGTTCAGCAGATCGAACATCCGGCCGATACGCATCGTGTCGTCGAAGTAATCATGGCCCCGCCGCTCCATCTCGAGGAGCACGTTGTCGACGGCAGCCATCCGCGCCTCCAGCTCGCGCGCGAGATCGTGCTCGTACACGCCGAGCTGCGACTCGACGTCCTCGAGCAGCGTGAAATCCTCCTGCAGCGTGCCGAGGCGCTCGCGCGTGGCGCCCTGATAGCGGTCGGTGAGCGCCGTGCCGACGCCGACGGGATTGAGCAGCTTCAGCTTGATCCGCGCCGCACGATCGAGCGTCGACTCGATGTACCGCTCGAGCGGCTCGAAACCGCTCGCGGCCCACGTGGAGGGCGCGCCGGTCTTCGCGCGGTACGCCAGGCGCGCGCTGACGGGAAAGATCTCCGGCGTCACGCCGAGCAGCCGCCGCGCGTTGTCCGTCACGTAGGCGCGCACTTCGTCCAGCTCGCGCTGCCCCGAGAAGATGTCGGCCTTGTTGATGATGATGACGACCTTCTTGCCCCAGTCGCGAATCTGCTCGAGGAACGCGCGCTCCGTTTCCGTGAAGGGGCGATCCGCCGACGTCACGAACAGCACGAGGTCCGCCCGGGGGACGAATTCAGCCGTGAGCCGCTCGTGTTCCCGGATGACGGCATTGGTGCCGGGCGTGTCGACGATGTGAATGTCGCGAAGGATCTCGGCCGGCGCGGTCACGGCAACGAGTTGCGGCTCGGCCTGCCGCACCGTGCGCTCATCGCCATATCTGAGGATCGTCACCTGCGCCGTCGTCGGCGTGACGCCCTCCTCCATGACCTGCTGCCCGGCGAGGGCGTTGATGAACGCACTTTTCCCCGCATTGAACTCGCCGACGACGACCAGCAGGAACAGCTCGTCGAGCTGGTCGATCGAGCGCTCGAGCGGCGCCAGGTTCTCGTCGCTGGCGCCGAAACGGATGAGGCTCGCGCGCAGCTCGCTGAGGATGCGGCGCTCCTCTCGTACGAGGTCCTGTTCGTGCGGAGAAAGTATGCCTGTCAGCACCGACGCCGGCAGGTCTGCAAGAACGGTGCTACATTCGGTCATCCAATGCCCCTGTTTCCTTGGATTGCAGCGCTGCTGCTCAGCCAGGTTCCCCTCCGAACGGCAGCCCAATGGAGCGCCGCCGGGTGGGAGGCACTGCGCGCGGGAGCCGCGCAGCAGGCGGCGGCCGACTTCGCCGAAGCGCTCCGCCTCGACGGCCGCGACGCCATGACGATGTTCGGCGCGGGCGTGGCGGCGCATGTTGGGGGCAAGACGGCGGAGGCACGCGAGCAGCTGGTTGGCGCGCTGCGGCTTCAGCCGTCGCTGACGCCAGCGTCGCTGCTCCTTGGCGAAATCCTGTACCGGCAGGCGGACCTCGACGGCGCGATCCAGGTGTACGAGCAGGCGCTCGCGTTTGCGCCGAACCAACCGCTCCTGCTGTCGCGTCTCGACGCGTGGCGCCGCGAAGCGGATCTGCACGGACAGTTCTCGCAGAAGGTCGCGACGCATTTCACGATCCTCTTCGAAGGCCCGCCCGACGCCGTGCTCGCGTCGAAGATCGCCGAACGGCTCGAGGCCGACTATTGGCGGATTGGCGGCGCGCTCGGGGGCTATCCGGACGGCGTCGTCCAGGTCGTGCTGTACACGAAGGACCAATTCCGAGACATCACGCAGTCGCCAGCGTGGGCGGGAGGCGCCTACGACGGACGGATCCGAATCCCGGTCGCTGGACGGATCTCGGATGGCGAGTTGCGGCGCGTGCTCGCGCACGAGCTGACGCACGCGATCGTGCACAACCTCGCGCCACGCGGCACGCCGCAATGGTTGAACGAAGGACTCGCGCTCGTCTTCGAGGGCGCCGATCCGCAGCGCGCACGCGAGCGTCTGGCGGGACACACGCCGATCCCGCTCGCCCGCCTGGAGGGATCATTCGACGGGCTCGATGCAAAGGACGCGGTCATCGCGTATGCGGAGAGCCTCGTCGCGACGAGCCGGCTGCTCGAACTGGGCGGCGCGTCGGCCGCGTACAACCTGCTCTCCGATCTCGCAGGCGGGATGCCGTTCAGCAAGGCGTTCGATCGCGCCGCGCTGATGCCGTACGCAGAATTCTCGAAATCTATCGGGTTCTGACGCGGCGGACGGTCGTCGAGGTCGTGCCCTGCCCGGACGTCAGGTAGAAGACGTGGTTGCCGGCGATCGCGGTCGCCGCCGATTCGAGCGATGGCGCGAGCAGGTCGCGCCGCGTGACGCGGCGTCCGGTTGCGTCGAGGCGCAGGCGGACGAGCGCGAGCTTGCCGCCGCCGACCTGCTGCACCGCAACCAGCGAGCCGTTGGACGCGCGCAGTGACGAAATCCCGTCGAGCGCGATCCGCGACGCGTGCTGAACGGGGCGCGATTCCCGCGACGAGAGATCCACGCGCGTGATGCCGGTGCTGTCCGACACGTAGACGAGGCCGTCGCCGACGGCCATCCCCGCCAGCGCTTTCGACGGCACCTCCGCGGCGACCTCGCACGTGCGGCCGTTCGACGCGACGCGCAGCACGCGGCCCCCTTCAGCATCGAGCGCGAGCACCGTTCCGTCGGGAAGCACCCCGACATCCACGAGCCGGACGGCCCCGAGCTCCGGCGGCACCGGAACGCCGAGCAGCACGCGTCCGGAGACGAGCTGCAGCTTGTGGAGAGCGCTCTCCGGCGGGCTCCCTTTCACGCTGGTGACCCACAGATCGCCGCGCCGCGCGTCGATCGCAAGCGACGTAATCGTGTCGTAGAAGCCGGCCGATGCCGCGCTCGCGAGGTTGACGAGATGATGCGAGACCTCGTCGACGATCACCAGCCGAGCCGCGCGCTTGTCGCCGACGACGAAGCGGCGAGATACCGCGTCGTACGCCAGTCCCGCGGGATCCAGCGCGGGCGCATCGAACGTGAGCGCCTCTTCGCCGGCGGCGGCTTCGGCCTCGGCCGGGGCCTCCGCTGGCGGAGCCGCCGCCGCGGGTTCCGTCCGCGGCTCAGCCTCCGCGCGCGGAGCGTCCTTCTTCGCCGGCGCGGGTTTCTTCGCCGGCGCACGACCTCCAGCCGCCGGCTCCTTCGCGCGATCTCCGGGCTCCGGCTTCGGCGACGCAGACGGGGGAGCTGGTGACGCTGGAGCGGGCGCCGTCCTCGAGGCCATCGTTCCGAGCTTCGCTTCGAGCGCCGGCCAGTCCTTCAGGGAACGAACACGGCGGAAATCGTCGTTCGTCGCGGCGTCGGTCACGACCCCGAGATCCGCAATGCGCTGCAGCATCACGAGCGCATCGCCAGGCCGTCCGCTCAACGACTGCGCCCGCGCGAGCAGGTACATCAGATCCGGATCGTTCGGCTTTCCCTTCTGAAGCGCGCGCCAGGCGTAATCGTGAAAGGACTCGTAGTCGCCGGCTGCCGCCGCGCTGAGGGCGTGCTCCCGGCAGTCCGCGACGTCGGCGCACGCCGTGGACGACTGCGCCGGCGCGAGGGCGAGGTGAAGGGCGAGTACGAGGGGGACCATGTGACGCGGTGTGAAATGGAGGGCCCGATTGTACTAAAAGGATGGCGCCCGGCGAGGGCCGGTTTGGGCACCGGCCCGTTCTGGTGTACGATCCTCATCCCAGCCCCCGAGTCAGAACCTTACAGTGAAGACCGCGCGATCGCTCGGATTCGTGGTGTTTTGTATCGTGGTCGCGGCAGCCATCGCCGTCCCGGCCCTGCGTGCGCAGCGCGCGATGCCGGCGGCCAGGGACGCCCGCACGGCCGCGATCCAGAAGATCGACGCTCGCGTGATGACCGAAATCTCGAGGCGGCGGGGGGACCCGCGGCAGCACGCGCCGATCCGCCGGGACGTCCGGGTCGATCGCCACGGCCGGGCGCTCGTGGACGTCCGCGCCCAGGTGCGGCCCGCGCTCGAGCGAAAGCTCAGGGCGCTGGGCGGAGTGGTGGTCTCCACCTCCACCGCCTACGAATCCATCGTTGGATGGGTGCCGCTGCTCACCCTCGAGCGCCTGGCGGCAGACCCTGCCGTGCGCGCGATCGCGCCCGCCGCTAACTAGCCGAATGCCCCGCCAGGGGTGAAACTAAAACGCCTCTTAGGGCGTCTTACCAATTGCCGCGCCGGTATCCGAGGGACCACTCTACCCGGGAAGCAAGTAACCATGGCAAAACTCGATTACGACGTGTGCGCCCGCTGTGGTGCGCTCTTTGATGATCAAGGGGAGAATGGCTGGTGGATTCGAGAAGGGCTCTGGTGGCACGAATGCGACGCCAAGCGCCCGGCCCGAATCGTCGTGCGAAAACTGGAACTGAAGAAGACCGCCTGACAGCCACGTCACCTCAGACCCAGGGCCCGGCGGGCGCGGATCTGCGCCCGCCGGCGCCGGATATCCAGCCTCCGGTACAGCTCGGGGCCGCCGACCGGCCGCGGTACGGCGACAATCCTCGAGGCAGCGTTTTTCTGTGCGCTGCCGGCGCAATCTTTTCTCACAGGCTCGTCCCAGAGCAGGGCCGCAGAGCTCTTCGTCATGATTCCCCCTCCCGTCCAGCCTAGGATCGGCGTGTGACAGAACGGGTCAATGGGCTCTTCTCTCGTATGATGGCGGGCGGCTGATGCCCCGGAACGCCGAAGTCATCCGGCAGTGGTCGATCCTTCGGGACCTCGAAGCGGCGCGGCGGCTGACGATTGACGACCTCGCGCAGCGGACGGGCGTCACGACCCGCACCATTCGACGCGACCTCGAAGCGCTCCAGAGCGCCGGATTTCCCCTCTACGACGAGCTGATCGACGGGAAGCGCTACTGGACGCTCGAGCAGCGCGCCTTCAGGCGGCTCGATGCGACGGGGTTCACGCTCGCGGAGCTGAGCGCCCTGTACTTCAGCCGAACTCTGGTCGAGTGCCTCGCGGCGATGCCGTTCCAGCAGGACGTCGGCAGCGCCTTCGACAAGCTCGCCAGTGCTCTGACCCCCGGGATGCGGCAGTTTCTCGATCGCCTGCCGCTCGTCATCCAGGCCAAAGGTGCGCCGCCGCGCGGAGCGGACGAACGCGCCGAGCGCACCCACGTCGCGCGTCTCCTCGACGCGACGCTGCACCATCGCCGTGTACGGATGCAGTACTTCTCCCTCTCGAGCGCGCGCGAAAAGGAGTACGTGATCGAGCCGCACCGGCTCGTGTACTCGCAGGGCGGCTTGTACGTCCTCGCGTTCGTGCCCGATTACGGCGAGATGCGTACGTTCGCGGTCGAGCGCATCCGAGCGCTCTCGCCTCTCGAGGAACGCTTCACGCCGGCCGAGGAGCCGGGCGATGCATTCGCGCACTCGCTGGGCGTCAACGAAGGAGCACCGGAGCGGATCGAGATCGCGTTCGAGCCCCGCGTCGCGCCCTATGTGCGGGCGCGCCGCTGGCACGCGTCGCAGGCGGTCACGGACCGCGACGACGGCGGCGTCACGGTCACGCTGGACGTCTGCAATGACTGGGCGCTCAGGAGCTGGATTCTCGGCTTCGGTCCGCTGGCGCGGGTCGTTTCTCCTGAGTCGCTCGCCCGGCAGATCCGCGACGAGATCGATCAGGCGCGCTCGCGGTACGCGACGCTCGAATGAGCGCTTCGCGCCGCTAAGGATTGATCCAGTAACTGAGTTTCACCAGGAAAACATTCCTGCCTGGCGCGGAGAAGATGCCGCCGAAGTCGCTCCCGAAGCGGAAGCGGCCCTGCTCGAGCGTGGCCTCGCGTCCCTGCTGCCATACCACGAAGAGCGCCGATCCCGGCTTGTATTCCCATCGCAGCACGTTGGTCGTCCGGAACGAACGGTAATTGAAATCCGGGTTGGTGTCGTACGCGAAGGGCGCGTACCGCTCCGCGTATGAGACGGCGCGGCCGTCCACCAGCTCCTTGAACCGCGTGTACGCGCCGGCGGACACGAACGGCTCGGCGTACGACTGGATCGTGAGCTGCGGCGTGATCGTGTAGTTGATGCGCCACGTGAGCGCGACCGTCGTTTGATCGAGATGCCCGAAGACGTAATGCCCCTCGTCGGTATTCTCGATCCACTGCGAGTCGTCCACGTTCCGGTTCCATCGGAAGCCGCCGGTGACGGAGAGGAACGACGAGGGACGCCAGGTCAGGCTCGGTTCCGCGTTCGTGAAGCGGGTGCTGTACCGATCACCGCCCGTGACGAAGAAGTTCGAGAGCGAGATCGGCTTTCGCTCGTCGGTGTTCACGTACTGCCAGTAGCTCCAGCTCGGGTTGCCGTACGCGCCCGGCCCGCCGCGTGTCGCGCGATCGTTGAACGAGCGCGGCAGGTAGTTGAAGCCCATACCGGTGCTCCAGTTGTTCACGAACACCCAGTGCGCGTTCACGTTGTAGCCGAGCTCCAGGCGGTCGCCGCCGTAGTTCCAGCTGCCCCACTGGTTCAGGTTCCACCGGAAGCTGCGGCGCCACTTCGTCGGCTTCTCGTTGCGCCACTGGAACCAGTTGCTCATCGATCGCACGTCCGCGCGCCGCATGAAGCCCAGGTCGTTCACGTCGAACCCGGGGCTCTTCATCGACACGTTCGAGCTGAAGCGCGTCGTCGCGCCGGCGATCTTCGAGATCGAGAGCGCGGTCCCGTAGCCGTTCAGTGACGTGGCAGCCGGATCGTCGTCGACATAGTCGGCGTCGGGGCGCCCGAAGCTGTGGACCGTGCTCTCCTGGAGCTCGCTGATCGCCTCCGGCGTGCCGTGGATCGTGCTGCCGGACAGGTAGCCTGTCAGGGCATACCGCTTCCCGAGACGCCAGTCCCAGTCCGCGCCGCCCGCGTACGACTGCCCTGGCAGGAAGCTCGTCGTTGAGGTGAGGCTGCGATTCGCGGCGGTCACCATGAATCCGACCCCGGATTGATTGGCGAAGTCCCGCCGGCCGCGAACGACGGAGTAGCTGGTGAGCGGCTCGACGGACTGCTCCGATCGGACGGAGCCGATCGCGAGCGTTGCCTTCTCGTCCGCGGTGACGGCGTTGAGCGCTCCGAACGCGAACTTCCCCATTCGTCCCGTCAATTTCGCGGCGCCAAGAATCGTCGTCTGGAGCGGGGCATCCACGTAGCCGCCGTCGGGCACGTCCGGCTCGCCGCGCGGCGCGCGGCCGATCCGTCGCGAATAGAACAGGCCGCTGCACGATCCGTCGTTGCAATCGAGATCGAACGTGAACATCCCGCTTCCCTCGAGGAAGAACGGGCGCCGCTCCGAGAAGAACGTCTCGAATCCGCTCAGGTTCACCACGGCGGGATCCGCTTCGACCTGGCCGAAGTCCGGGTTCACCGTTGCCGCGAGCGTCATGCCTGGCCTGATGGCGTACTTGAGATCGAGGCCCGCGGATCCTTTGCCATCCCGTGGAGGCACGAGCGGGTTCTGGCCGTCGATCTGCTGCGTGTTGATCTGGGCAACCGCGTACGGCGCCAGTTCGAGCCGCTTGATCGACGTGTTCAAGTCGAGACCCGCGAGCTCGCCGAACGACGAAACGAAGCCGTTGGCGCTGCGCGCGAGGAGCGGCCAGGTATCGATTTCGCTCAACCGGCCAATCCGTCGGACGACCGCGAAGCCGAACATCGTGCCGCCCGCGGGATGAAACCGGAGCTGCGAGAGCGGAATGCGGAACTCCGCGCGCCAGCCCTCCCCCGTGCGCGACACGCCGACGTCCCAGACCGCGTCCCATCCGATATCGTCGCTGCCGTCGTTGAACCAGTACCGATCGATCTTCACGCCGGCCGGATTCACGCCGAACTCGAAGGCCGTCCGTCGATCGTGAAACGAATCGACGATGACGCTGAGCCAGTCGGACGGAGAGTCCGTATCGCGGCGAGTCCGCAGCGCGACGATCTTCGATGGATCCGGATCGCGCGCGAAGACGGCGACGTAGAGATTCGATGTGTCGTACGCGACCTTCGCTTCGGTCGCGAACGACGGCTCGGCGCCTTCCTTCGGCTCGCGTTGCCGGAAGTCGGTGATCGCCGGCGCGTGCTCCCACACCGCCTCGGAGAAATCACCGTCCAGCTTCAACGCCCCAGCCGTCCCGGGGATGGCGGAGGCAGTCACCCGCACGGGCGGGGCGGCGGATGCGAGGGCGGGCAACCCTGCGGCGAGCACGAACGCGAGCGCACGTGAAAGCATCTGACGAGGCTTAGACGAACGACACGTGTGCGGGGTTGGCACATTTATCCGCACGGTTTCGTCCCGGCCTGTCCCACTCCGGAACACGCCCCGTCCCACCGGCTGCCCCGCGTCTCTGGAAAAGCGCGCAAATCGAGCACACTCGGCGACGGCGTTCTTCTTGCGACCCGTCATCCTCACAAAGCTCGAGTACCCAGGCGGAGGTCCGTTTTGATCTGGTTCTACGAACGACGCGGGGAGCACCTGCGCTGTGAAATCCAGCAGCAGATTCAGGGGGATCGGTTTGCCCTGATCGTCACGCTTCCCGACGGCACCGAGCGCGTCGAAGTCTTCGACGATTCGACGATGCTGAATCGCCGCTCGGTCGAGCTGGAGAAGATGCTCCGCGAAAAAGGGTGGGACGGACCGTTCGCGCGCGATATCTGACGAGGGTCAACGGCGAACGACGAAAGACGAACAACGAACGTCAACGGCGAATGGCGAATGGCGAATGGCGGGCGCCTCCTCAGAGGCGCCTCTCGACGTGCTCTCGCTAATGCATTCGCTGGAGGGCCTCGCGCACCACACGCTTGAGACGACGCCACTGCTTCGTGACGGCCGCGTGGCAGTCGAGGCAGAGCAGACGGTAGTTCTCCAGTCCGCACTCGCCCCCGCCGTCCGCAACGGGCAGGATGTGATCGGCTTCCCATCGCGGACGCGCCTCGCGCCAGCTGCGTCGCGCGGCCCGACAGCCGGCGGGCGGCTTCTCGCGCTTCCACCTGCGCTCCGCTGACTTCACATCGACCCCGCACGCGCGGCACGTGCCGCGGTCGCGCGCCCACACCTGCCGGCGAACGTAGCTGGGGTTGCTTCGGATCTTCCACTCGTGGACGCATGCGTCGCTGCAGAACGTGCGGCGCGGCGGACGGACGATCGTCCGGCACCACCGGCAGACCGGCTCGCCGGCGTCGTTCCGCTCAGGTTTTCCCCAGTCGTCGGCCGCGACGGCGCGGCGGCGGACGGTGCTCACGCCGCGACTTATCGGATGCGCGTCGTTGTCTTATTAGAGCCGCAGCATCACGCGGCGAAGAGCGTGAGCGCGAACGCGGCGACTTCGTCGATCCACTGCTCGGCGACGGCGAAACCGGCCGACACTCCCATGTCCCCGATCTGCGCGCGATCGTACTTGTACGAGCTTTCCGTCCAGATGCGCTCGCCCGCGCGGAAGGACACGCGGAGATCGGCGGCGCGGATCGCGGCTGTCTGCTCGCGCAGGCTCTCGAGATGCATCTCGACCCGCTGCGCGGCGGCGTTCCAGACGGCGCGGTGGGCGAACGCGTCGATCGCAAACGTCGCGTCGAGCTCGCGATTGATCCGCACGAGCAGGTTGCGGTTGAAGGCCGCGGTGACGCCGAGCGGGTCGTCGTACGCCAGGAGCAGCGCGCGTTCGGGCTTGACCAGGTCCGCGCCAAGGAGGAGGAAGTCCCCGGGTGCGAGCGCTTCGCGAATGCGGCGCAGGAATTCCAGCGCCGCGGGCGTGTCGAAGTTCCCGATGTTCGACCCGAGCAGCAGCACGAGCATCGGATGCGCGCCCTCGCGCGCGGCGGCGGCCCTGCGGAGGCCCACCTCATAGGTCTCTCTGTGCCCGACGACGGAAAAATGCCTCAATCGGCCGAGCGTCCGTTCCGATTGCTCGAGCGCCTGCGGCGAGATGTCGATCAGGTGCACGCGGCCGCGGCCGCCCGCCGCCTGCAGCGCCTCGGCGAGGATGACGAGCTTCTCGCCGCTGCCGCAGCCAAGCTCGATGAGCTGCGGAACGGCGCTCCGGCTCGGGCAGAGAAGATCAATGACGGCGGGCGCATGTCGCTCGAGCAGCCGCTGTTCGGCCCGCGTGATCCGATACCACGGGAGCCGGCAGATCGCCTCGAAGAGGCTCGAACCGAGCGCATCGTAGAGGTACTTCGACTGGAGCTGCTTCGGCGTCAGACGGAGATCACGACGCACGTCCGACGCAAACGTCGCGAGCGCACTGTCTGTGATGGTTGGATGCGCCATGTGTCGTGATCCGCCGTTGGCCGCTACTTCACCGTCCGGAACTTCGCGTACACGTACGGGTAGTTTCCGCGGAACCAGTTCCTGAAGGATCGGCGCACCAGCGCCCTGGCCGTCGCGGGCGACGCGCCCTTCATGACGTAGTGGCGTCCGTCGAAGAAGTCCGCCGAGTATTCCGGATACGACGGCATCGGCGTGAAGCCCTCGAAAGGCGCGAAGATCGTCGACGTCCATTCCCAGCCGTTCCCGACCAGTTCCTGCACGCCCCACGCGCTCGCCCCGGAAGGATGCGATCCAACCGGCACCGGATCGAATCCGGCGAAATCGAAATGGCCTCGCGCCGCATCGGGCTCCTCGTCACCCCACGGCTGCACGCGTTGTCGACCTGACGCGGTGCCGTACGCGGCGCGGTGAAACTCGGCTTCCGTCATCAACCGCCGGCCCTTCCAACGCGCATACGCACTCGCCTCCGCCTGACTGACGTAGACGGGCCATGACGGCGGAAGCGGGATCGCCTCGAACATGCCGCGCCAGAGCCACTGCGGAGGTTGGAGGTCGGAGGTTGGAGGTTCGGGGCTCGAGGATGGCTCGCCCGCCGTCTTGTCCGCCGTAGCCCGAAGGGCGAAGGTGGAAGCGCGAAGCGCGGAGGCGCGAGGTTGGTTACTGGGCAGCCAGAAGGCGGGATGTTGAACTCGATCCTTCTGGACCCATTCCCATCCTTCGTCGTCCCACAGAGGGCGATTCTGGTAGCCGCCGGCATCGATGAATTCGAGGAACTGCGCATTCGTAACGGGAAGGACGTCAATGTCGAATTCCGGGACGTGCACGACGTGGCGTTCGAATTCGTTGTCCCACCCGAATGCCACCTCGTCGCGCGATGCTCCTAATGTTGTGTGTCCAGCAGGAATCAGGACAGCGCCCCCGCGCGCAGGCGAACTTCCGCCTGAAGATGAACTTCCGCCTGAAGGCGGAAGCCACGGCGTCGCAGCAGGCTCGTCTCGCCGAGGCGCGAAGCGCGAAGGCGGACGCTTCTGGTCGTACGGCAGCCGATGCCACATGTACAGCAGCGTCTCCTGGTGCATCGCCTCGTGCTCGAGCGCGGTGAACACGCCCTCGGCCGGCCATGCGTCGTGCTCGAGCGCGCGCAGCACCGCCGCATCACACGCATCCCCGAACGCGCGCACTTCCTCGCGCGACGGCCACGAGGTCGACGCGCCGCTGCGCGGCACCGCCGACTGCTCGCTGTCGGGATCAATCCCCCGCGCGAACAGGTCCTCGAGCCGGCGGTCGACCGGCGGACGGCCGAGGCCGCGCCGAAGGAACGCAATCACGCTGAATGCAGGCAGGTGCCCTTCGTAGAACACGATCGGATTGCGCAGCGTGATAGGGCGGCTGTAGTACGCGGCGGGATCGATGAGATCGAAAATCTCCCGCGATCGCTCCCGGTTGCGGCGGTACGCATCAACCGCAGCCTGTCGATCGACGGCAGAGGCGACTGGAATGGTCATGGATTATGCCCGCGAAAAGACTCCGGTCCGTGGCGTCCGCCCCACAAGTCCGTGGCTTCCGCCTTCAGGCGGAAAGGCCCACACAATCCGCCTATGCCACGTGACGACGGCTCCGCGACGTCTTTCGGGTCTTGGACGCGGCGCGGCGGCGCCTGGGTTCACGGCGGGCGGGTTCTGCCTTGCGCCCTTCGAGCGACGCGCGGAGGCGGGACATCAGATCAACCACTTCCGCACCCTTTGGTCCGGTATCCGGCGCCTCGAGCCGCGGACGCTTGCCCTTCAGCTTCGCGTTGATGACCCGCATCAGGTTGTCTTTGTATTCGTCGGTGTACTTGTCGGGATCCCACTCGGCCGACAGGCTTTCGATCAACTGGCCCGCCATCTTCAGCTCCGCGGGACGGATCTCGCCCTTGTGCGGAAAGCGGAACTCGCCGAGGTCCGCCAGTTCGTCGGCAAACCGCATCATCGTCAACACGAGCGCGTCGCCGATCGCCTCGACGGCCGCAAGGTGCTGCGCGTCGCGCAGGATGATCTTCGCGATGCCGATCCGCCTCGATTCGCGGATGGCTTCGCGCAATAGCGCATACGCCCGCTCGGCGCCCTTCGCAGGCTGAAGATAGTAGGGGGTCTCGAAATACCGCTCGTCGACGTCCTCGGGGTTCACGAAATCGAGGATGTCGATCGTCTTCGTCTTCTCGACCGCGGCGGTCTTGAAGTCGTCCTTCGTGAGGACGACGAACTGCCCCTTCGCGTACTCGTATCCCTTGACGAGATCCTCCCACGCGACGGGCTTCCCCTCGGTCTGGCACACGCGCTCGTATTGCACGGGGGATTCGTCCTTGGCGTGGAGCAGGCGAAACTTCGGGCGGTGATCCCGCACGGCGCTGTACAGCTCGATCGGGATGTTCACCAGACCGAACGCGATTGATCCCTTCCAGATTGATCGAGCCATCTCTCTGTTTGCATGGTTGCAGGGTTCCAGGTTCTCAGGTTCAACAGAACCCTCGAACCTAGAACCTTAGAACCTAGAACCCTAGAACCCTAGAACCCTCTAGAACCTTACTGACACGTCTCGGAGATCATCTTGACCGACGTCACGCTCATCGCCCGCATGCCGCGGCCCTGGCCAGCGCCCATGCCGCTGCCCGCGCCCTGGCCTTCGCCGGTCGATCCCGTGGTCGATGTCGCGCTGCCCGTCGTGGTCGAGCTGGATGCGCCGCCGCCCCCACGGCGGCCGCCGCTCATCGTTCCCGTCACCTCGATCTTGTGGCCGACGTGCGGCGCGAGGTTCACGTCGCTGCCGGCGTTCAGCATCACGGTGCGCATGCCGCCCATGCGGCCGCCGCCCTGCTCCCCGCCGGTCGTGCTGGTCGCGCCGCCGGCCGTTTCCCCGGTCGTGGAGGTGGCGCCGCCGCGACGGCCGGTCATCTCCACGTTGGTCAGCTCGTATGTCCCGGCCGTATCACCGGCTTTGAGACACCCGGTCAACGTCATCGGGCGCATGCCGCGCTGCCCCGACTGCGTTTCCTGCGCGCCGGCGGTACCGCCGCTCGTGCCGGCGCTCGAACTTGGCGGCTGCTGCGCGGGGGCCTGAGCCGAAAGCGCCACCGCGAATGCTGCCGATAGACACCCTGCCACAATCGCTCGCTGCATTGGTCAGTCCTCCTCGTCGTGCGTACTGGGTTTTGCCGCGCCGCTTCCCCGCGGCGCGCGCGAGAATCCTCGATTGGCCGCGATGTGCAGAAAGCACGCCAAGGTATGAGGCATGAACGGCGGGCAACCCTCATTGATTAATGAGGAGCAATCCGCGAGACCTTACGGATGAGCGTCTTGTGACGCTACACTCGACGGCCGGCTTCACACAGCGTGTTACGCTACACTGATGGCCGGTTCGCGCCGATGTCGCTCGTGTGGGTGCGCACCGCGCGAAAGTGGCGGAACTGGCAGACGCGCCGGACTTAGGATCCGGTGGCCGGAAGGCCTTGGGGGTTCGACTCCCCCCTTTCGCACTCCTTCGCGCCCCTGCGCTCGAGCGGGAGCTTCGGAGTGCAAGCACGTGGACCAGGATCAATCCCGTTTTCTACGCCATTCCGTGAAATCCCGAGACGGCGACCGGCCGATATACCGATAATCACGCTGCCGGATTGAACCAAGTAAACTGAGAACGCACGCGGGGAACCGCCGCGAGACAAGGGCCGCGCTTGCGCGCCGTCCCTCGGCGTCGCTCGGGACGGCGGGGCGACATCCCCCGGATAACACATGAAATCGGAGTTCATCGACGTCAGCGACACCAGGAAGAATCTCGTGGTCGAGATTCCGAGCACCATTGTCGACGCGGAGATCGACAAGGTGTCGCGCGACTACAGCAAGGCCGCGCGGATTCCGGGCTTCCGGCCGGGCAAGGTGCCCGCGAAAATCGTCCGTCAGCGATTTCGCGATCAGATCCTGCACGACGTCGCGCACGGCCTGATCCCGCGGGCGGTCGACGAAGCGCTGCGCGAGCGCGGCGTCGAGCCGGTCGACACGCCGGACATCCGCGACGTGGTGGTCGAGGAAGGGCAGCCATTGAAATTCACGGCGACCTTCGATACCGTGCCGGCGATCGATCCGGGCGAGTACACGTCGCTTCATCTGCGCCGTGCGGCGTCGCGCGTCGAGGACGAGGCCGTCGACGAAGCGCTCGGACGGCTGCGCGATCGCTCGGCCCGCTACGAGCCGGTCGAGGATCGCGGGATCGACCGCGGCGACTCGGTGCTCATGGATCTCGTGCGCACCGCGCACGGCGCGGAAGGCGGCGAGGACAAATCGGATCGCCACGAGAGCGTGACCGTCGACATCGGCGCGGCCGCCAACCCTCCGGGGTTCGACGACGAACTGAAGGGCCTGACGACGGGAGCATCGAAGACGTTCGATATCCGGTATCCGGACGAGTACAGCATCACGGAGCTGGCCGGCACGACCGTCACCTACGAGGTCACGATCAAGGCAATCCGCAAGCGCATCGTTGCCGCGCTCGACGACGAATTCGCGAAGGACCTGGGAGAGTACGATTCGCTCGACGCGCTCCGGCAGCGGGTGAGGGAAGATCTGGAGCACGAGGCGAAGCACGAGTCGGACCGGGCGCTGCGCGCGGATCTCTTGAAGCAGCTCGCCGACCGCGTGCAGGTCGACGTGCCGCAGGCGCTGCTCGAGCGGGAGATCGACCGGCGCGTGGAGGAGTTCGTGCGGCGCCTGATGGATCAGCAGATCGATCCGATGCGCACGAACATCAACTGGGAAGAGTTCAGGGAACGGCAGCGCGACGCGGCGGCGGAGGCGGTGCGCGGCGCGCTGGTGCTCGATGAGGTCGCGCGGAGGGAAAACCTGACCGTTTCCGACGCGGACATCGACGACGAGATCGCGCGCTACGCCGAGCGGACCGGCCGGACGCCGGCGGCGGTGCGCGCGCGGCTCGAGAAAGAAGGGGGTATCGGGCGTTTGTACTCGGGCTTGCGGCGGGAGCGGGCGATTGATTTCCTCCTGACGCGTGCTACAATTATGCAAACGTAGTACAGGCCTTCCCGACTCCCCACTGCCAGCAGACAATTACGGCGTAGGACCTGCAGGTGACAGGCACCGGCGGGGCAACGCCCTGTGACTTCAGCATGGCGCATTCGTCTTCGTACTCTCAGTTGATCCCGATGGTGGTCGAGCAGACCAACCGCGGGGAGCGCGCGTACGACATTTTCTCGCGGCTCCTGAAGGACAGCATCATCTTCATCGGCACGCCGATCGACGACAACATCGCGAACCTCGTCATCGCGCAAATGTTGTTCCTCGAAGCAGAAGATCCCGATCGCGACATCCTGCTCTACATCAACAGCCCCGGCGGGGTGGTGACGGCCGGGATGGCCATCTACGACACGATGCAGTTCATCAAGCCCGACGTGGCGACCTACTGCATCGGCCAGGCGGCCTCGGTCGCCGCCGTGCTGCTCGCCGCGGGCGCCAAGGGGAAGCGGTATTCGCTGCCCAATTCGCGCATCCTCATTCACCAGCCGTGGGTGCAGGGGCTCGGCGGCCAAACGACCGATATAGACATACATGCGCGCGAACTGCTGCGCACGCGCGAGCGGCTGAACCAGATTCTGGCGCAGCACACCGGGCAGCCCCTGAAGCGCATCCAGGATGACACCGAAAGGGACTACATCATGGGCGCGGAGCAGGGGAAGGAATACGGTATTATTGATGACGTCATTCGGAAACGAGCCTAGAAGCCGTGGGCTGTCAGCCGACCGCTGAACGCTGAG
>JBKPTE010000101.1:0-41552 GCA_046735335.1 Acidobacteriota bacterium
GTGCAGCTCACGCCCAGCCTGGGCACCGAGAACGATCCGCTCACGCCGACGGCCCGGCTGACCATCGGCAAGCGGCTGTCCGATCGCGCCTACCTGACGTTCGCGCGGGCGCTCGGCACGACCCAGCGCGAGCAGATCATCGTCCTCGAGTACGAGCAGAGCGAGCGGGTCTCGTGGGTGCTCACGCAGAACGGCGATCGCACGTTTTCGGTGGATTTCCGCGTCCGCCACAGCTTCTGATGTTCCGTCGCGCCCTTCTCGCGCTGCTCGTGCTCGTGCCGGCCGCCGCACCGGCCCAGGACCTTCCTGCCGCGAAGTACGTGACTCATCCGATCCGGCGCGTGACGCTGACGACCGAGGGGCACGACACTACGGAGCCGGCGCTCGAGGACCTGCTCGCTACGCGTCCCGGACAGCCGCTTTCGATGGTCGATGTCCGCGAGACCATCGCGCACTTTTACAGTCTCGGGCGCTTTCAGAACGTCGTCGTCGACGCGGAGACGACACCGGACGGCGGCGTCGCGCTGCGCTACACGCTCGATCCGATCCACAGCGTCACGCGCGTGGACTTCCACGGCGATCTCGGCGTCTCCGATGGCACGCTGCGCAGCTGGATGAGCGACCGGTTCGGCCTTACGCCGCCAGTCGGTCGCGCGTCGGACGTCGCGGCGACGCTCGAAGGTGTGTACAAAGACCACGGGTATCTTCAGGCGACTGTCCGTCCTGCGCCGCCGGTCGTGGAACACAATCCGGATCGGACCACGCTCGTCTTCGACGTTAAGGCGGGGCCGCTCGCGAAGGTTGTCGACGTCGTGATCGAAGGCGAGCCGCTCGATCCGCGCCAACAGGTGCTGTCGCGTGTGGGTGCGGTTCCGGGACAGCCATACGAGCCCGCGGAGCTCCACCGCCGGCTCGCGGATTACGTCGCGAGCATGCGGCGGCGCGGCCGATACGAAGCCACGGCGTCGGAGCAGCCGCCGAAGGTCAGCGCCGATGGCGCCGAGGTCACGGTCAACCTTGCCATCGCGCCCGGTCCGATCGTGCACGTGCAGTACGAAGGGGACCCGCTCCCGAAGGAAAAGCTGGCGGAGATGGTGCCGATCGAGCACGAAGGATCCGTCGACGAGGATCTGCTCGAGGATTCGAGCCATCGGATCGAGGAGTCGCTCCGGCAGCAGGGCTACTGGCGGGCGCGCGTGTCGCACGAGCGCAAGGAAGGAAACGGCGTCCTCACCATCGTCTTTCACGTCGATCGCGGCCGTCTCTATCGCGTGGCGCCGAGCGGGGTCGAGATCACCGGCAACACGGTCCTTTCTCCCGCCGAGCTCAAGCCGATCATGAAGCTTGGGCCCGGCGAGCCGTTCGTCGCCTCGACCCTAGACGCGATGACGGGCGCCATCCGCCAGCAATACCAGGTGCGCGGTTATGCGCTGGCTGACGTCAATTCCGCGGTGAACGACGTCGGTAACGGGCTGGTCAGACCCGTCATCACGGTCAAGGAAGGACCGCGAGTGATGTTAGGTTCGGTGACCATCGAAGGCAATCACGCGCTCAGGACCGACGACCTGATCGCGAAGCTGTCGTCGAAGCCAGGCCAGCCGTATTACGCGCCGGCCGTGGCGAGCGATCGCGATCGGCTCGTGACGGAATATCTCAACGCCGGCTATGCATCGGCGCAGGCGACGGTCACGCCCGTCCTGTCGCCGGACGGCACCCGGGCCACGCTGCCGTTCAAGATCGAGGAAGGGCCGCAGACGATCGTCGACCACATTCTGATCGTTGGGAACACGCGTACCGCCGAGGGCGTCATTCGCCGGGAGCTGCAGCTGCATGCGGGGCAGCCGCTCGGGGCGGAGGACCTGCTGGAGAGCCAGCGTCGGCTGAGCGCGCTGGGCCTCTTCCGCCGTGTCCGCATCGTGCCGCTCGCGCACGGCTCCCCGCTCAATCCCGACGTTGTCGTCACCGTCGAAGAAGCGCTCAGGACAACGGTCGGGTTCGGCGGCGGCGCGGAGATCGATCGGACGCTGCGCCCCACGGGGCCGGCAGGGGACGCACAGGAGCAATTCGAATACGCGCCGCGCGGCTTCTTCGAAGTCACGCGCCGCAATCTCGGAGGAAAGAATCGCCTGGTCAGCCTCTACACCCGCCTGAGCCTTCGGCCGAACAGCGATCCGACGAATCCGAAGACGTTCGGCTTCCCGGAGTACCGCGTGGTCGGCACCTATCGTGAGCCGCGCGCGTTCCATGGCTTCACGGAGCTGACCGCGACGGCCGCCGTCGAACAGGCGCGCCGGACGGCGTTCAATTTCAGCCGGAAAGGGATCAACGCGGAAGTCAGCCGCCGGCTGACCCCTGCGATCCGCGGCAGCGCTCGCTACTCCTTCGGTACAACGCGCGTCTTCGACGAGCACCTCGACCCGAACGATCCTGCCGACGCGATCTCGATTGACAGGGTCTTCCCGCAGGTGCGCCTGTCGACCTTCTCGACCGCCGTCTCGCGGGATACCCGCGACGATCTGCTCGATCCGCAGCACGGTTACTTCATGACGGCCGACGGCACGTTTGCGGCCCGAGCCATCGGCTCGCAGGTGGGCTTCACGAAAACCTTCCTCCAGGGATTCGTGTACCGCCAGTTGGGTCATCCCCATCTGGTGTTTGCGGGAGGCGCGCGGCTCGGCGTCGCGAAGCTGCTGACGTTCGTCGCCGACGCCCAAGGGCAGGCCGTGTCGGACCTGCCGGCGAGCGAGCGATTCTTCGCGGGCGGCGACACTACGATTCGCGGGTTCGCGCTGGACACGGTCGGCGCGCCCGAGACCATCAACTCGCAGGGATTCCCGAAGGGCGGCAACGCGACCATCATTCTCAACGGCGAACTGCGCGCGCCGCTGTGGAAGCAGCTCGGCGGCGCGCTGTTCGTCGACGGCGGCAACGTCTTCGCGCGCACGTCGGACTTCGATCTCACGGAGCTTCGCGCCGCGGTGGGGTTCGGCGTCCGCTATCGATCGCCGATTGGGCCGATTCGACTCGATCTCGGGTTCAAGCTCGATCGCCGCGTCATTGCCGGCCGGCTGGAGCCGCGATCGGTGCTGCACTTCAGCATCGGGCAGGCGTTCTAGGAGGTTGGTGGTTGGAGGTTGGTTGTTGGAAGTTGGTGGTTGGAGGTTGGACTCCGTGGCTTCCGCCTCTAGGCGGAAGCTCCAATTGAACAGGCGGAAGCTCCCTATGAAATTCCGCGTTCTCGTCGCAGCCATTGTTGCGACGCTCGTCGCGGCGGGCGCATCCGCCGAAGTCATCGAGCGCATCATGGCGGTCGTGAGCGGCCAGCCGATCGTGCGCTCCGATGTGACAGCCGCGCTGCGATTCAACCTGACGCCGCCCGCGCCGGCCGGTACGGATCCCGTCGCCTGGACGGTCGACCGCCTCATCGAACGGACGCTGATGCTGTCGGAAGTCGACCGGTATCAGCCGCCGGAGCCGGCGGCAGCGGAGATCGACCGGCACGTGGCCGCGCTCGAGCAGCAGGCCGGCGGGGCGGCCGCGCTCGATTCCGCGCTCGCCGCGCTCGGCCTGACGCGCGACCGGCTGCGGACGTACATCCGTGACGATCTCCGCATCGCGACGTACCTGCACGAACGCTTCGACACCGCCGCGGAGCCTCCGGAAGCGGACGTCCTCACGTACTACCGCGAGCACCCGTCCGAGTTCACCGTCGGCGGAACGCTGCAAACATTCGAGCAGGCGCAGGACGAGGCGCGCCGGAAGGTCGCCGACGCGCGGCGCAGCGCGCTCATCAGCGATTGGGTGGCAAGCCTCCGCCGCCGCGCTGACGTGACCGTGCTGCCGCTGCACGCGACCGGTCAGCCTTGAGCCGCCATCGGCACTTGCGGGTACGCCAGAACAGCCAGCCCTCCTCAAAACCAAGTACGCGGTGGTCGCTACAGAGGATCTGTTTCGAGCGGAAACCGTCGAAAACACGTGCGTTCTGATCTGGCATCGCGCGTGATGCGTCGCTCGTGTGCGGACGACGATGCTACGATGGTTCCTCGGAGAACGCTCGCATGATGCCCGCCAAACGCAAGCTCGGGTACGACGATCTGCTCGGGATGCCCGACGATGGATTGATTCGCGAGATCCTGGACGGTGAGCTGGTCGTGACGCCCGCGCCGTCTCCGATGCACCAGCGCGTCTCCAAGCGTCTGCAACGCCAGCTCGAGGCCTATTTCGAGGACCGCGCGCTCGGCGAGGTCTTCAACGCTCCCGTGGATGCCATCCTCGGTCGTCACGATGTCGTGGAGCCCGACATTTTGATCGTCACGGATCCGGAAACGATTTCCGCGCGTGCCATCGAGAGCGCGCCGCTGCTCGCTGTGGAAGTCCTCTCTCCGTCGACGGAACGCACCGACCGGACACGAAAGCGCGACCGGTACGCGGCGAACGGCATTCAGCATTACTGGATCGTCAGCATCGACGATCGCTCGGTCGTCTGTCTTCGTCTCTCCGGCAGCGAGTACGTGCTCGTTGCAGAGGGGCAGGGCGACACGACGCTGGCGCATCCGGACTGGACGGATCTCAGAATCGATCTCGGCGCGCTCTGGCGCTGACGGCCTACCGCTCGACGGAAACCCTGACCCAGTCGACGGCTGCGGCCAGAGCGCGTCGATCGCCACCGCCCGAGACATCTGACGGACGTCGCGCCCACGCGAACGCGAGCGCGACCTGGTTGATCCCGCTCCGCCACGTGCTGCGGTCGAGGACGCAGGCTGCGGTCTGCCACTCGGCTGAAATCGCAATCGGGTCGCACGCGTGGCCGTTGGCGGAGATCGTCAGCGTCTGCGGGGGCGCGCCTGGATAGCCAAACGCGTGGAGTCGCACTGCGACGCGCAGCGGCGCGGCTCGATCCAGCGAAATGCGGAGGAGCGCCAGCGTCGAGGCCCACCGGAACGTGATGCCGCCCTCGCGCTCGGGCGCGTGCCACCCGTCGCCAACGGCCCACTCGTCGTCAACGCCGATGTCGACGCGGCCGTACGGCTGCAGTGGATCGGCGAGGAAGCGATTGGTGCCGAGCACGTCGTAATCACCCGGCGACACGCGATTGCGCAGCGCGAAGATCGCGCTCGCCGGAAAGCTGAACGGGTTGCCGATCCAGTCGTGGAGGACGCGGGCCTGTGCGCTCCAGGCGCGATCGAACGGGGTCGTTTCGCCGATGCGGACGGCGCCCGACTGCGCGGCTCCCATGAGCGCGAGGTTCCAGAGCGCGAGCAGCGCGGCGGCGGCCGTCACCGCTGCCGCGGCCTGCCGTCGCACGAGCGCAGCGGCGACGCCGATGAATGCGGCAAGGCCCGTCGAGAAGATCGGAATGAGCCCGTCGAAGCGGCGGCCGCCGAATCCCGCGCTGCCCCACCAGTCCTGGATGCAGGCGTTGAAGTACACCATGACCGCCGCGGCGGCGAGCATCGGCACACCGACGCCGGGCCGCGCCCAGGCGAACGCGACGAGTCCGACGGAGGCGGCGTAGAGCACCGGCGACGTGCTCAGCAGCCCGTTCCGCGCGGACCAGAGAATGTCGACAATGTGGGGGTCGGACCAGCGGATCGCAGGCCCGACAGGGGAGCGCGCCACGAAGCTCCCGTAGATCGCGCGCCACGCCAGCATCTGCGGTGTGAACGCCGCGATCGCGCAGAGCAGGAACAGGGCGGATCCCGCGGCCGCGTGCCGCATCGCCGTGGCGTCGCGAGCCTGTCGCGCCGCGCGAAGCGCGATCAGCGCATCGATGCCCGGCATGATGGCGAACAGGATGTTCTGCCACCGGATGAGCGACATCAGTCCGGCCACGGCGCCGAGCGCCGCCCACTGCGCCAGCGTCCGCCGATCGCGCGTCGACGCCCACGCGAGCGTGAAGCCCGCGACGGCTGCCATCGACGCGGCGTGCGTCATGCTCGGCTCTTTCACCAGGTACCACAGCATGAACGAGCCGCTGACCGTCAGCGCAACCGCGGCCGCGGCGACAGCCGACGCAGAGAATCGTCGCGTCAGGCGCCAGCAGAACCAGCAACCCAGGAGGCCGTAGAAGAGACTGGCGACGCAGACGGCCTGGCGGTACGGATACGACGTGCCGTCGATGGCGACGTCCGATCCGCGCGCGTGAAGCGCTTCGGCGACCAGGTGGCCTGCGGCAAAGAATGGCGCCCAGACAATCGCCGGGCCGATCGTCCACGCGGAATGCGCGTGCCCCGTCACGGTCGGGCCGAACAGATACGGCTTGTCGCCGAGCCCGAGCAGCCGGTAGTCGTTCGCGAAATCGACGTCGTGATCGAAGGCCAGCGATCGAAGATAGGCGAAGTAGTAGAACCCATCGCTCTGAAGCCGAGCGCCAAGCTGCATCTGCAGCGCTACGCCCGCGGTGAAGAGGACGGTAAACAGGAGCGCGACGGAGTGCCGGCGGCTGACCGCGACCGCAATCGCGCACGCGGCTGCAGCCGCGAGCACGATGAGGCCGGCGGGTACACTCGCGCCCGTCGCCGCGCGGAGGATCGACTGCCGCGCCACGTCACGGGCGCACAATTCGACCGCCGCGAGAGCGATCACCGCCCAGGCGGCCGCGCGAACCTTCAGGGCGCCACCTTCAGGATCCGCAGCTCGGGCCCGGGGTGATCCCTGGATGGCGTGAAGCGCGCGAGCTCGGGCGCGCCGCGGAAGAGCCGCAGGTAATCCGCGTACTCACCTGGATATCGTGCAGGCTCGCTCAGGAACGGCCCGTAGCACTGAGACGACGCGATTAGATAGTTCACGCCGCCCGCGGCGTACGCCTCCAGCGGCTTGTCACGAAGTTGACGGACGTGATCGGTGCGATACGAATCGGGCAGCCGCAGTTCGCGCGTCTCGATCGTCACCCTCGATCCTGCCGGTATCCGCGCGAGCACGAAGTCGTACGCCTGCTTCGTGGTCCACGTCCTCGCGATCATCGCGTCGAACGTGATGGCGCTATACGCCGGGGGCACGATGGCGAGCAGCACCAGCGCGGCAATCAAGGCGTTTCTCGCGGAGCGCGGAATCTGGTAGCGGCGCAGCTGGCTCACGCCGGAGACAACCGCTCCTGCGGCGAGCAGCGCGAGGGGCGGCACGATCGGCAGCAGATAGCGTCCGTAGACAATCGCCTGGTGCGAGATGAACCAGAAGTAGACGGCGGGGAAGGCGATCGCGAGCGTCCACTTGACGCGGCCGGGGCCCTTGATCGCGCGTGTCGCGCCGAGCGCGAGGCCTGCCGCGGCGAGCAGCGTGGCCGGCCAGTGCCATGCGTTGCGAAGGTGCTTCAAGTACGTGGCAGCCGGCGCCGCGACGGTGTTCGCCGGATCTCGGTACATCGTCGCGAGATGCGCGAAGCCGTTCAGGAACCCGGGCAGGTCGAGCAGCGTGTACGGCGCCGCGATGAGAAACGCGGCGAGGAACGCGCCGAGCGTGGCAAGCGACGCCACGAGCCGGGACGGCCGCACTGCCGGCGTCATCCAGCAGGCGATCAGGGGCATGACGAGCGCAATCGCGCCGTTGTATTTGGTTGCAGCGGCGAGTCCCGCCGCGGCTCCCGCAAGCGCGAACGCGCCAACCCTCTCGCGCTCGTGCGCGCGCAGCGAGAGGAGGAACGCCAGCGTGACGAGCAGCGTCATGGGCACGTCGGTGAGCACGTAATGCGATTCGCGGACGTGGAGCGGCATCACGGCGAGCAGCGCCGCCGCGAGCACCGCGGTTCGAGCGCCCCAGCGCAGCCCCGCGAGATACAGGACCCAGACCGTCGCAATCCCTGCGAGCGCCGTCACCGCCCGCCCCCACAGGTAGACGTCCGACGCGCCGAACTGCGCGAGGGACGACCAGTGCCCCCAAATGGCGCCCGCAAGAAAGCGCACGACGCCGACCGCGGCCTGCAGGTAGATGTAGAGCGACGGGTAATCGAAGAAGTGCGGGTTGAACTCGCCGGTTTTGATGATGCGCACGGCGCGATCCATCACCTCCGGTTCGTCAACGCCCGTCATGTACGGAATGCCGCTTCCGAGTGCCCATAGGCGCAGCACGGCAGCGCCCCCCAGCGCGAGAGCGAGACCCGCCCGGGACGGCTGGAGGTCAGCCGCCTCGCGCCACTCGCGATCGATGATGCGCATCCGGACGTGGGGAGGTGGCGGGGGCCGACGGCTATTCTACTCGCGCCCGAGCAGCTCGCGGTACAGCGCGACCGTCTGGTCCCCCGCGGCGCGCCAGGAGAATTCCTCTTCCACAATCGTGCGGCCCGCGCGTCCGAAGGCTTCGAGCCGGCCGGGAAGCGAGAGCGCGCCGCTGAGCGCTGCGGCCAGGGCGCCGGCATCGCCGGGCCGCACGAGCCAGCCGTTCACGCCCGGCCGCACCTTGTCGGGAAGTCCACCGGCGTCGGTTGCCACGACCGCCCGCCGGTGGGCCATCGCCTCGAGCGTGACGAGCGAGCTGCCCTCGTAGAGCGTCGGGTGCACGAAGAGCGTTGCCAGCTCGTGCCACGCGTGCATCTCCGCGTCCGTAACGCGGCCGGGCAGCCGGACACGGTCGCTGAGCGAAAGCTCGGAGACGAGCGCTTCGAGGCGTCCGCGAGCAGGTCCTTCGCCCGCGCAGACCCAACGCCAAGCCCGTCCCTCGAGCCCTCCGTGCTCGCGCAGCGCCGCGAGCGCGTGCAGCAGGACGTCGAAGCCCTTGTTCGCCTCGAGGCGTCCCGCGCTGAACAGGACGATTTCGTCCGGCCCGATGTCCGCGCGCCGCCGCAGATCCGCAATCACCGTTGGATCGGTGAAGACGTCGAGCGCACGCAGGTCCAGCGCGTTTGGAATCGTGCGCAGGCGATGCGGCGGAACCTTCAGGTGCCGGGCGACGACCGCCTCGAGCGAGCGATCGGTGGCGATCACGGCATCGGCGGCGGCGGCGCACGCGAGCACCGCGCGCCGCAGCGGAAGGTAGGCCGCGCGCTTCAGGGGGGCACGCGATGGATCCGTCGCGCCAAATTCCTCGAGCCCCTGCGGGTTGAGCACGAGCGGCGCTCCCGCGCGCCGGCGCGCGCGTGCATAGCCGAGCACGCTCGCCCCGAGCCCGTGCACGACATCCGCGTGTCCGGTCGTCACCATGTCGAGCGCGCGTCTTCCCGCACGCAGGCCGAAGATCGGATACGCCGTGCTGCGATCCAGCACTGTGCTCCCGCGGCGCCCGGCGAGCGGAAACGTGCGGTAGGGAACGAACTCGGCTCGCACCGCCGGGTGCACGGCACTGGCGCTCCACTCGCGTCCGCGAACCGGCGGACGCGTGATCAACGTGACCTCGATGTCGCGGTCCGCCAGCGCGCGCGCCAGATCGTAGACGTGCCGTTCGAGGCCTCCGAAGCCGTGCAGCGGATACACCGAGCGGGCGACCAGCGCCACCCTCACGGCCGGCGAATCAGCTCCTCGTAAAGCCGCTCGACGCGGCGGAGGACGAGGGGCGCATCGAACTCGCGTTCGACGCGACGCCGCGCCGCTTCTCCCAGACGCGCGCGGAGGGCGTCATCTCTCCTCAGCCTCCGCACATCGTCGGCCAGCGCCTCCGGTGAGGCGGCAAGGAGTCCCGTGACACCTGGCTCGATGATGTCGCGCGTACCGCCAGTGTCCATCGCCGCGACGGGAACACCGAGCGCGCCCGCCTCGATGAGGACGCGGCTGAGCGACTCGGGGCCGCGCGACGGGAAGATGAGCATCGAGGCGCGCGCGAGGAGCCGCGCCGCGGCCGCTTTGTCCACCCAGCCTTGAAAGCTGAAAGTGCGTCCGGATGCCGCGGCCGCGCGCTCCAGCGCCGCGCGCTCCGGGCCATCGCCTGCGACAATCAGCTTCCAGTCGAGGTCCGCTCGCTCGACGATCGCGGGCAGAAAGCTGCTGCCCTTGTTGGGTGCGAGCTTGCCCAGGTACAGCGCGTACGGCGCAGCATCCGGCGGGTGCCCGTCGCTCGCAGCCATCGCGCGCAGATCGGCAACGTTCACCGGATTGGGAATGATTTCCATGCGCACGGCGTCGAGCTCCGGCGCGCGCCCCCGAAGATCCGCCGCAATCCGGCGGCTGACGGCGACGATCGCGTCGGCGCGGGCAAGGCCGCGACGCTTGCGCGCGAGATTGCCGCGCATATACGGAATCATCGGAAGCGCCAGCGGCCATGCCGCGCCCGCTCGGGGGCGAATGCATCGCGTCATGTTTCCCACGGAGCATTCCGGGCAGAGCGCAAGCCCGGAGCGCGTGTGCAGCAGGTCCGACCAATAGCAGACGGGCCAGTAGTCGCGAACCGTCACCACGACGGGTACGTCGGCTCGAGCCGCCGCTTCGATTGCGGGGAGCGCCGTCATCACGTGCTGGGCATGCACGATGTCGATGCGCTCCTGGCGGATCACGTTCAGCAGATACTCGCCCAGGCGGCGGGTCAGCC
Source organism: Acidobacteriota bacterium (assembly GCA_046735335.1). Lineage (GTDB taxonomy): Bacteria > Acidobacteriota > Vicinamibacteria > Vicinamibacterales > 2-12-FULL-66-21 > JBKPQB01. Next base: position 10,450 of record JBKPTE010000101.1, read on the forward strand.
GTTCGCTCTTGAAATAGTTGCGCACGTAGGGCACGTCCGGCGCGGCGGCCCCGAACGTGCGCATCTCGAAAGCCTCGTATGCCGACACACGGACGCCTTCGGCCTCGCCCGGGCGCGGCTGCACGATGACGACCTCGTGGCCGAGCGTCCGCAGCCCGTGCGCGAGCTCGTACGTGCTCCAGCCGCTGCCGCCGCAATTCGGCGGAAACGCGTCGGTCGGGATCAGGATCTTCATGCGGTGCGGCGCGCGCCCCGGAACGCGTTGTCGAGCGCGCGGCAGTGTGCGAGCCAGCTGTAGTCCCGAACCGCGCGCATCCGGGCCGCCGCTCCCAGCCTGCTCCGTAGATCGCCATCGCGCAGCTTCGCCAGGCTCCGCGCGAGCGAATCAGGCTCCCCGGGATCGTAAAGGATTCCTTCCACGCCGTCCTGCACCAGGCTGGGGAGGCGGGCGACGGCGGGCGCGACGACGGGGAGCCCGGCGGCCATGTATTCGAACATCTTCAATGGAGACCAGTAGAAGCCGAGCGACAGGGCCGCGTGGCGCGATGGATCGAACGGCGCGACGCCTACGTCGGCAGCGGCGAGCGCCGCCGGCATTTGCGAGTGGGGCAGCGCGCCGGTGAAGACAATCACATCCAGTCCGGCCGCTTCGGCGCGGGCCGCCGCCAGCTCGGGCCCATCGCCAATCAGGACTGCCCCAATCGTCGCATCGCCGCCGCCATGCAGATCCCGAACGGCGCGGACGAGATGCACCGCGCCGTGCCATCTCCGGAACGCGCCTGCGAAGACCGCGAGCAGATCGACCGGCGGGCGCTGATAGGGCGGAGCAGCCGGAATACCTGGCCTGAAGCGATCGGTATCGGCCCCCCACTCGAGGACGCAGATCCGGTTGCGAGGCGTGTCGGCGGGCAGGATCTCCGCGGATGGGGAGACGATGACGTCCGCGAGACGGACGAGGTGCTCGCGCCAGCGCCGCATCGGCTCGACGATCAACGCGCGATCGAGGCGCGCCTTGCGCGATCCGGCGTGATCGATCACGGGTGCGTTCACTTCGAGCACGCCAACCGCGCTCACCTTCCGTGCCGCGATCAGCGCCTCGCCCCCGAAGTTGTGATACCGCTCCATCACGACGTCGGGACGGAGATCCTCGACGAGGCGCGCGATCCGCGAAGCGCGGGCGAGGCGCAGATGAGTGGCCCTGAACGGCGGCGGCAGCGCAATCCACCGGACCGGGCTGTCGTGCAGCGCGTCGGCCGACGGACCGCCGGCGATGAGGGCCGTCACGTCGTGGCCGAGCGCCGCGAGGCCTTCGGCGACGGACCTGACGTGAATGGAGCCCCCCTTCGTTCCGGGCACCGGCTGATCGATGGCCGAGTAGAGAATCTTCATCCGCGCGGCGGGGTCTTTTCGAGCAGCGCGAAAAAAGGCCCGGACTCGATCGATCCGAACAGCAGGAGGTCGAGTTTCATCGCGACCGTGAGCGCTTCGAGCGCGGCGCGGGTCGACGTGCTGCGCGCGATGCGCGTCTTCGCGGACGTCCGTGCTTCCCTGATCGCCGCGCGATCCACATCGCCTGCTGCGATTGCGCCCCGGAGTCGCCGTGCGGCGCGCTTCGCCATCCGGCGCTCGGCCATCCGGACGAGGATGTTCTCGACGAACCCGCCGACCAGCGGCGTGTAGTAGCGGATGCGGACGATCCGGAAACCCGCGTCCGCCGCGACACGGTGCAGCTCCGGGATGTCGGCCAGGGGATTGAGATGATCGGACTTGCGCAGGTGCTCCTGGCGAAGATCGATCAGCCCCGCACGATCGAGCCGCTGCGCCAGCGCGTTGATCCAGCGGAGCCCCTTCGCGATGCGGGCGTTCTTGCGGACGTGCGTGTATACGAAGAGTTGCCCGCCCGGGGCGAGCACGCGGGCCGCCTCGGCGAGCATCCCTTTGAGCGCGTCCGGCGACAGGTGCTCGAGGACGTCGAGGGAGTACGCCTTCGTGAACGTCCCGTCCGCGAACGGAAGGCGCCGCAGGTCACCGAGCAGCAGATCGAGGTCGCGCCGTGCTTCTTCGGCAAAAAACGGGCTGATGTCGATGCCCGCCGTCCGCGCGCGCCAGTCCCGATTCCAGAGGAGCGCCCGCCCGCTGCCACAGCCCAGGTCGACCACGGTGTCGTCGGCGCGCGGCGCCAGGTATTGCCGGAGCATGTCGTTGCGGATCTTCGATCCGAGGAGCGGCGGCGACACGTGCTCGTGGCGCGCGTCCGCGTGCAGGTCCGCGTCCAGATATTTCGTGCGTTCCTCGAATCCGGTGTGGGGGCGGAGATCCACGAAGTCGCGCGAAGCGTCCCCATACTGGCGCCCGCAGGAGGCGCACACGAGCGCCTCCGTCGTCCCGTTCAGGAGACCGCGGCACTCCGGGCATCGAATAATCGATCGCAGGTAGTCGGAGATCACGCGGCGACCTGCTGGAAGAGCCCCTCGAGGCGCGCGGCACGGCGCTCCCACGTGAACTCGTGCACATCCTGCAGCGCCTGCGCCGCGAGCCGTTCGGCGAGCGCAGTGTCCTCCTTGATTCGCCGCACCCCGTCGATGTCCGCCTGCGGGTTTCCGGCCTCCACGAGCAGGGCGTTGTAGCCGTGCGTGAGCACCTCGCGGATCGACGGCAGATCGCTCGCCACGATCGGCCGGCCGGACGCCATGTATTCGAACAGCTTCAGGGGAGAGGTGAACTCCGTCGAGATGGCGGAGCGGGGATTCGGGAGGACGAGCACGTGCGCGTCCTGGAGTCGCCGGCGCGCTTCGCCGGGGGCCACGAGTCCCGTGAACGTCACGCGCGAGCGGCAATCGAGGTCGCGCGCCAGTTTGTCCAGACGCGCGAGGTCCGGCTCCGCTTCGTGCCCACCGATGATCAGGCCGCGCGTGTCGGCCAGCGCGCCGACGATTTCGACGACGAGGTCCACGCCTTTCCAGGGATAGAGGTGCCCCGCATAGCCGATCGTGAAGATGCCGGCCTCTGCGGCTCCGGGGATCGTCTCGTCGACCCGCGCACCGTCCGGGACGATCGCAATCGCGCGGCGCGGGCCGAACCGTCGTGTCAGCTCACGGGCGAGACCGTCCGTGATCGTGACGTAGCCGTCGGCGTCGCGCCAGACGCGCCCTTCGCGACGCGCGAGCCTCGCGACTTTTCGGCGCGACGGAGGATCCGCGCCCGTCAGCAGCGAGGGCAGCGCGGCGGCTGTATCGGCGGCGAGCCCGTGGGCTTCGTACACGACGGGAGCCCTCAGCGCATGTGGAAGCGACGAGACCAGCGAGGCGACGCCGAGGTCGCGCGTGAAGATCAGATCCTGCCTGGCGCGGCCGAGCGATCGGCCGAGCGCAAACGTCAAGTACGCGGCGCGGCGGGATGCTGCGGGGCCGCTTACCGGCATCGTTTCAATCGTCAGGCGTTCCAGTTTCGGGAGGCCGTAGTACTCGAAGGGATCGCGCCGCGGCTGGTGCGTGTCGGGACGCACGAGCAGCACCACGCCGTGTCCGCGCGCGGCGAGCGCGTGGCAGGTTTCCATCGACTGGATCCCGTTGGCACGTTCGAGCGGAAATCGGATATCGGCCAGATACAAGATGCGCAACGTGGGCTCCGGCAGTCGCTGTCACGATCTCACGCAGAGGACGCGAGAGAGCAGAGCGCGCGCACGGATTTCTCGTGGATCGCCGCAGCCGATGGAGACGCTGGCGCGATGATCTGACATTCGCCTGACCGGCCTGCGGCCGGTGACCTTACGCCGCGCGAAGCGCGGCGGCGAATGTCAGATCCTCAACTGCAAGCGTTTCCACGCCCTCTGCTCCTCTGCGATCTCTGCGTGAGATCGTGACAGCGAGTCGCTCCTGCTACATGTTACCGTCTACTCGCGGCGTTCAGGGGCGGGCGGGCGGTAGAAGGACGAGCGGTCGAACAGATACCGATACACGAGCGACGGCGCCTCACGCGGCAGCGTCACGAACGCATCGTACGCATTCTGCGCGGGCGACAGCCGTTGCCGATCCATCAGCTCCGTCCCGAACTCGGCGACGAGGGCGATGTTCCAGTAGATGGCGATCACCGTCAGCACGGCCACGGTCCTCCTTGCCGCCACACGGCGACCGCCCTCTTGAAGCGCTGCCAGGCCGATCACGAGCAGCGAGGTGAGCGCGACGAAACGCCGCTGTCCGTAGCCGCCGGCCACCGTCCACGATTCAACGCTGCCGCTGACGTACACCTGCGACGCGTACATGAGCAGCATGCAGATGGCGATTCGCCGCCCGCGCCCGAGCGTCATCCAGATCAGCCCGCCGAGCGCAAGCGCCGCGAGCGGCGTCCAGACGAAGAACCCGTGCTGCGGCGACGCCAGCACCTGCAGGGCGTGCGGCGCGGTCCACGTCATCTTGCGCGTCACCAGCCGCGACGGCCCGAGATGGCCGTTCAGCCGCACGTACGCGAGTGCCTGAGGCGTGAAAACGACCGCGAACGAAACAACTGCCGCGACCACGGTTCGAGCGTACTTTTGAACATCCGTGTAATCCGTGTGATCCGTGGCTCCGTATTCCGTGTGATCCGTGGCTCCGTGTTCCGTGCGATCCGCGGCTCCGTATTCCGCGTTGTCCGCGGCCGCGCTTCGCGCGGAGCTGATCGCGAAATCGGCCACCGGGCCCACGATGAAGAACAGGTCCTGTTCGCGGACCATTGCCATCAGCGCACCCGCGGCCCCGAGCGCGGCGGCCCCGCGGGGTGACCACGTCCGCCGAACCCGCAGCCAGACGTAGACGAAGAGCGCCACCGCGAACGCCGAGCAGGCGTGCGACATCGGGGGCGCCACGTACATGTAGAAAAGGAGCGGCGTGCCGAGCCAGACCGCGATGGCGGCGACGAGTCCTCGCAAGCCAAGGAGTGCCGCCGAGGACATCGCGAGTGCCAGCGCGGCGGCGCCGTAGAACGCCGAGCCGTACGCAACCGCGGCAATGTACGGCCTCGAGAAGCCATCGACTTCCACCGGACGTCCCGCGGCGTGGAGCAGGCGGGCGGTCAGGTCTCCAACCAGGTAGAACGGCGACCACAGGATCGCGCACCCGATCGTCCCGAAGTTCACCCGGCGTCCAGCCTCCGTCGTCCGCTCGAGGAATGTTTCGTGAAAGCCCTCCGAGCGCGCAATGCCGCGGTCGTAGAAGTAGCGGTATTCGTTCTCGAAGGAAAGGTCGCGGTCGAACCAGAGCGATCGCAGGTACGCGAAGTACTGAATCTCGTCCGACGAATAGATGCGGGTCGTGACGAGCGGAAGCGACAGGAGGAACAGGCCGAGCAGGACGAGGCGCTGCCTCCGCGTCCCCACGCTCACGCCCCAACCGCGATGAGCTTCAGCACCTGTGCGAGGTTGAACCCTGCGTGGCCGATCATGGGACCGATGACCGATCGACGCCGCAGGTAGATGATTCCCCAGAACGCGCCGAGCACCGCCGTCGCGACCGACACGTCGTATCCCTGCTCGATATGGCCAAGGCCGAACAGCACGCTGAAGACGATGATGCCGCCCGTTCCGCCACCCAGGTACTGTTCGAAGCGCCGCAGCACGAACCCGCGCTGGATCTCTTCACGGATACCCCCGGCGATCATCACAGTGAAGGCGAGCAGGATCGCATCGAGACGCGTGTCGGCGAGATCCTGCAGCGGATTGTGCGGCACGTTGTGGAGTGACGGCGCAACGATCTGCACAATCAGCAGCACCACGAGCACGACGACGAACGACGCCGGGATGAGGAGCAGCCCGACTACCACTTCGCGCGCCGGCCTCCAGCCGAACAGCGTCCCGCGGATGGACTCGCGGTGCGCCCGCAGGAAGAAACAAACGAATCCGACGAGCAAGAGCGTGTCGATCAGGGTCAGCGCGAACACGAAATGCGGGGACAGCGAGCCGTTCGCGAGCCGTACGCGCATCCCGAACGTGGTCAGGACGGAGACGATGATGAACTGCGTGGGAAAACCGGAGCAGAGGATGACTTCGAAAGCCGCGGCGACGCGTTCGACGGGGAGAATACGCGGGCGCCAGCGCCGGTCCTCGATCGACGGAGGACCTTCGCCGAGCAGCGGCGCATCGGGCGGCCGCTGCTCCGGCGTCGGCTCGAGCACACTCGATTCTAACTCCGACCGCGGAATGACGCGGACGGCACGGCCGATCGCTTATATGCGCACGCGGACGACGAGCGGAGCCGTCAGGCGGACGCCAAGGTTGGCGCCTCGTCCCAGGCGGATGTCCTTCCCGCGGGTGGAGAGGACGTAGGCCGTTCCCGCGCCGCCGCCGATCAGCGCCCCCTCTCGCGCTCCCTTCTTGCCCCCGACGATGCGGCCGACCACGGCGCCGCCGGCGGCTGGCGCGATGATCTTCAGCGCATCCTTCTCCTTCGTCGCCGGTGCGATGCGCGACACGCTCGCCGTGCTCATCCGCGTCCGCCGTTCACCCGGCGTGTCGATCTCCGTGAAGCGCATGGCAATCAGCCCGCGTCCCTTGATCTTGCCCGGACGCTGTGCGCGCGTGACGTGGCCGAACACGGCCGTCCCGACGGGCAGCACCTGCGCGCCGCCGATGACGATTGGTCGTCGCAGAGCGCCGCGGACCGGCTGTTCCACCCTGCTCGTATCCGAACCCACGGAGGTCTCGAGATCGACGGGCAGTACCGTCCCGGCCGGGATCGTCACCTCGCGGTAGTCGTCACCGCGCGTGTTCACGGCAGCTCCCGCTTCCGCACCGGTCGTGGCCGCCGCGGACGCGGTCGGCGTCGCGGGTGCCGAATCGTTGCCGCCTGCCGTGAGCGAGTTCGCGTCCGCCGTGCACGCGGCCAGTGCCGCCACGCTGCAGACCGCAATCAATGCTCGTTTCATCGCTGTCCTCCAAAAGCCGCTCATCGCGGCTGTCGAGCTCGAGTAGTGCAACGCACGTACCCCGGAGGGCGGCGAACCCATCAATAAGTTACCGTTCAGCTGTGCTTTGGAAATGAGTAATATTTACCGGCGGGTGGTACACTCGCACCTAAAAAGGTAACGAGCTTGTGACCACACTGACAGAAACCGATCCTATGTCCACCGATGAGCCGAACGACGCGCCGCCCAGCGAACGCGTGCTGATCGTCGAGGACGATCCGCCAACGCGCGTCGGCTTGACCGAGCTTGTGAGCGCGTGGGGCTTCCAAACGGACGAGGCCGCCAACGGCGAGGAAGCGCTCCAGAAGATCACGACGTTCCGGCCCGCCATCATCGTTTCGGATCTGGTGATGCCGCGCATGGGCGGCCTCGAGCTGCTGCGCGCGCTGAAGGATCAGTTGTCGGACTTGACGCTGATCCTCCTGACGGCGCAAGGCACCGTGGAGAGCGCCGTCGAGGCGATCAAGGAAGGCGCCTACGACTACTTGAGCAAACCGGTCGATCCGCAGCGGCTGCGGATTCTGCTGCAGAAGGCCGTGGAGCGGCAGGAGACCCTGCGCGAGGTACGGCAGCTCCGGCGGCAGCTTCGGGAGCAGGGGAGCTTCGGGCGGATCATAGGCAACAGTCCCGGGATCCGCAGCGTGTATCGCGTCATCGAGCAGTCCGCGCCGACGCAGGCGTCCGTGCTCATCTGGGGCGACTCGGGAACGGGCAAGGAACTGGTCGCGCAGACGATTCACGAGCTGAGCCCGCGCGCGTCGTTTCCGTTCGTCGCGATCAACTGCGCGGCGATCCCCGAGACGCTCCTCGAGAGCGAGATCTTCGGGCACGAGAAAGGGGCGTTCACCGGCGCGCACGACCGGCGCATCGGCGTGTTCGAGCTCGCCCACCGCGGGACGCTGTTCCTGGACGAAATCGCCGAGATGCAGCCGGCGACGCAGGTCAAGCTGCTTCGCGTCCTGCAGGAGCGGACGTTCCGGCGTCTCGGCGGACGGCAGGAACAAACGGTCGACGTCCGCGTCATCGCGGCCACGAACCTCAATCCCCTCGATGCCGTCCGCGCCGGTAAGCTGCGCGAGGACCTGTACTACCGGCTGAACGTCTTCGCGATCGAGCTGCCGCCGCTGCGCGAGCGCCGCGAAGACGTGCCGCTGCTGATTCAGACCTTCCTCACGGAGTTCAACGCCCGCAACGGCAAGGCCGTCCGCGCGGTCGATCAGGAAGCGCTCCAGATTCTCGAGCAGTATCCGTGGCCCGGCAACATCCGCGAGCTGCGGAACGTGATGGAGCGCGCGACGATCCTCGCCGAAGGCGACTTCATCGAGACGCGGCACCTGCCTCCGCTGCTCGTCACCCGCGGCGAAGAAACACTGCCGACGGTGACGCTCACGCCCGGGACGACGGTCGACGAGGCCGAGCGGCGCCTCATCCTGCTCACGCTGGAGCACACGCGGCACAACAAGACGCGGGCGGCCGAGATCCTCGGGATCAGCCTGAAGACGCTGCACAACAAGCTGAATCGGATGCGCGAGGAGGAAGCCGGACGACGGCAGGAGCACGCCGTGCGCGGACACGAGGGAGGCAGGAGCCAGGAGTTGCCGGAAAGCGGAAGACGCCGATAAGACATCCGAATGAGCATCAAATCGCGGCAGGTCGCGGGCGTCACCACTCTCGTCGTTCTGATCGTCTCGGCCCTCTCCGCGGTTCACCTGGCGACGCTTGCGCGGCTCAGCCTCTCGGAGGCCGCCGCGCGCGGCGATCTGCTGCGGCAGCAGATCTTCCAGCGCGTTCGCGACGTGGCCCCTCCGGCAGCCGCGGGCGCCGACGGCTCCACGCCCGACGCCGCGTATGCCGCGGTCCAGCAGGACACCGGGATCCGCACGCTGCTCGAGTCGAGCGCCGCCTTCTCCCCCAACGTCAATTACGCCGCGATCGTCAACCGCGACGGCATCGCGGTCGCCCACAGCTTCAAGGAGCAGGAAGGGCAGCGGATGCCCGACAACGAGGAGCTCTCGAACCTGCTCAATCAGGGCTCCATCCAGCTGCTGCACGGCGTGTACTCGGATCGCACGTACGAGATCCGCGAGCGGCTGCTCCTCGGCAACCAGGACTTCGGATCCATCCGGATCGGCATCTCGACGGTGCTCGTGAAGAGCGAGCTGCGCGAGGCGCTGAAGCGGGCGCTCCAGACCGCGCTCGTCGCGCTCCTCATTTCGACCGTGGTCGCGATGCTGCTGGCGCAGTGGATCCTGAGGCCCATTCACGTCATCCAGAGCGGCCTCACGCGCCTCGGGCGGGGCGAGCTCGACGTGCGGCTCGATCTGCCCGAAGGCGACGAGTTCGACGACCTGGGCAGCTCGTTCGAAGCGGTCAGCGCGCAGCTCTCCGCGGTGCGCGCGAAGGCCGTCAACCCCGCCACCGACTTCGAATCGGTCGTCGAAAACCTCGAAGATGCGGTCGCGCTGTTCAATCCGGACGGCGAGGTGATCTTCTGCAACCCGGCGATGGGATCGGTGCTGCCGCGGTTTGCCTCCGCACCAGGGCGCCTGGAGGACATGGCGCCGCCGGACCATCCGGTACGGCAGCTCATCGAGCGGACGCTTGCGGCGCACCGCGGTCAGGGGCCCGTGTCGATCGACCTGTCGCAGGCGGCGAGCGCCGACGGCGGCCAGCGCAATCACGATCACGTGCCGCTGGACGACGGAGACCGCGCGGAGCGTCTCATCATGACCCACCCGATCGACGACGCTGCGGGCAAGTTCGTCGGGGCGATGCTGGTCGCGCGCAATCTCGGGTACCTCAATCAGGTCCACTCGACGCTGAACTACTCGCGAAAGCTCGCCGCGCTGGGCCGCCTGATGGCCGGCGTCGCCCACGAGGTGAAGAACCCGCTGAACGCGATGACGATTCACCTGGAGCTCCTCCGGCAGAAGCTCGCCAACGCGCGGCAGCTCGTCGCGGTGGGCGCGGGCGACATCGGGACGCCGGCGCCCGACGTCACGAAGCACGTCGACGTGATCGGCAACGAAATCCAGAGGCTCGATCAGGTCGTCAACGGCTTCCTGAAGTTCGCGCGCCCCGACGAGCTGAAGCTGCAGCCGGTGCAGCTCGAGACGGTGATCAGCGACGTCTGCACGACGATCGCGCCGGAAGCCGAGCGCATGAACATCGCGGTGAAGCTCGAATGCCCGCGCGATCTGCCCGAGATCAACGCCGATCTCTCGATGCTGCGCCAGGCGCTGCTGAACCTCGCGCTCAACGCGTGTCAGGCCATGCCGACGGGCGGGACGCTCCGCATCGCGTGCCGCGCGGCGCCGCTGCGCCGCGTGGAGATCGACATCGAGGACACGGGCATCGGCATCGCGCCGGAGCATCTGCAGAAGATCTTCGACCTCTATTTCACGACCAAGGAAAAGGGGAGCGGCATCGGCTTGTCGATGGTGTATCGCATCGTGCAGCTGCACGACGGCGACGTGGAGGTGCAATCCACCCCGGGACACGGGACTCGGTTTAGACTGATATTTCCGCAGGCATGAAGACGCTCCTCGTCGGCACCCTGATTCTGGGTCTTTCGCCGCTGGTGTCGGGCTGCACGACGCTGCAGGCGAAGAAGGCGCCCGTGGAGCTTCCGGCGCTCGAAGTGCCGCCGCCCCCGCCGCGCGTGGTGGAGCCGGCGCCCGCGCCGGAACCGCCGCCGGAGCCCGTTCCCGATCTGCCGCCTCCCTCGGCAGCACCCCCGAAGCCACGGCCGCAGCCGAAGCCCACCACCAACGAACCCAGGCCCGAGCCTCCGAAGCCGGAGCCGCCGCCCGACACGACCGCCGCCGCGCCGCCGGCGACCCCGCCGCAGGTCCCGCAGCTCCGCACGCCGCAGACCGCCGACGGCGCCGAAGCGGAGAAGACCGTGCGCGCCACGATCGATCGCGCGAAGTCCACGCTCGGCGGCGTGAACTACAACGGCCTCAGCAACGAGCGGAAGAAGGTCTACAACGACGCGAAGTCGTTCATCCAGCAGGCCGAGGACGCCTCGCGCCAGGGCAATTTCGTCCTCGCGCAGGCGAGCGCCACGAAGGCGGAAGTGCTGGCCAAGGAAATTTCGGGCCGTTAGGTCAGCGGGAAGAAGTCCCCGCCAACCCACACATCTTGCGTCTGACCTAAGAAGGGGTCACAATATGTGGTGGATCCGCCCTTGACAAACGTGTAAACGGGGTCCATATTGGTCCACCAGCCGACGGACCTGACACGGGGTCCCCAGCTCCTCGAACTCGCAAGTCTGCCGGCGGTTCCACGAGATTTTTCAACTGCGGCGCCCGCATCCGGGGATTGGTGTCGGCGGCCGCCTGGGCGGAGGGCGCATGGAGAGAGCCACACCAGCAGGCCCGACGGTGAGAGCGAGCGTATCGGAGACGGCGCGGCCGACCGGACCGCTTGCGATTCGGGGACTGGAGTACGAGCGTTTCTTCACGACGGAAGGCGTCGATCCGTTCGACGAGATCGAATGGGAGACGCGGAGCGCCGTCATCGGGAGCGAGAAGGGCGAAGTCGTCTTCGAACAGCGTGACGTCGAGATCCCCCGTTCCTGGTCGCAGCAGGCCACGAACATCGTCGTCTCGAAGTATTTTCGCGGACAGATAGGCACGGCGGAGCGGGAGCGCAGCGTCAAGCAGTTGATCGGCCGCGTCGTCGACACGATCACGGGCTGGGCGCGCGCGCAGAAGTATTTCGCGAGCGAGGACGATCTGCAGGCGTTCTCGGACGACCTGAAGCACCTCCTCGTCTACCAGAAGGCGGCATTCAATTCGCCGGTCTGGTTCAACGTGGGGTTCGAGAAGGCGCCCCAGTGCTCGGCGTGCTTCATCAACTCCGTGCAGGACACGATGGAGTCGATCCTCGGCCTCGCGAAGACCGAGGGGATGCTGTTCAAGTACGGCTCCGGGACGGGATCGAATCTTTCGAGCATCCGATCGTCACGCGAGCTGCTAGCGGGCGGCGGAACGGCGTCGGGTCCGGTCTCGTTCATGAAGGGGTTCGACGCGTTCGCCGGGGTGATCAAGTCGGGCGGCAAGACGCGGCGCGCCGCCAAGATGGTCATCCTCAACGCCGATCACCCGGACGTGGTTGAGTTCATCAACTGCAAGGTCGAGGAAGAGAAGAAGGCGTGGGCGCTCATCGACGCGGGCTACGACGGCTCGTTCACGGGCCCGGCGTATGCGTCGGTGTTCTTCCAGAACTCGAACAACTCCGTCCGCGCGACCGACGAGTTCATGCGCGCCGTCGTGGACGACGGGGAGTGGCAGACGAGGGCGGTGCTGCCGCCGCACCACGCCATGGACACGTACAAGGCGCGCGACGTGATGCGGATGATCGCCGAGGGGACGTGGATCTGCGGCGATCCGGGCATGCAGTTCGACACCACGATCAACGACTGGCACACCTGCTCGAACACGGCGCGCATCAACGCGAGCAATCCGTGCTCCGAGTACATGTTCCTCGACGACACGGCGTGCAACCTGGCGTCGATCAACCTGATGAAGTTCGTGAAGGCCGAGGACGGCGAGTTCGACGCGGTCGCGTTCGAGCAGGCGTGCCGCACGATGATCGCGGCCCAGGAGATCCTCGTCGACAACGCGAGCTATCCCACGCCCGCCATCGCGAAGAACTCGCACGAGTACCGCCCGCTCGGGCTCGGCTACGCGAATCTCGGCGCGCTGCTGATGTCGCGCGGCCTTCCGTACGACAGCGATGCGGGCCGCGACTATTCGGCGGCGATTACGGCGCTGATGCACGGCGCCGGGTACGCGGAGTCCGCGAGGATCGCGCGCGATCATGGGGGACCCTTCGCCGGCTACGAGAAGAACCGCGAGCCGTTCATGCGCGTCATGCGGAAGCACCGGGCGGCCCTGAAGGACATCGATCGCACGCACGTGCCGAAGGACCTCTTCGAGGCCGCGAAGGCCGCGTGGGACGAAGTGATCGAGCTCGGCGAGCAGCACGGCTTCAGGAACGCGCAGGCGACCGTGCTCGCGCCGACCGGGACGATCGGCTTCATGATGGACTGCGACACGACGGGCGTGGAGCCGGACATCGCGCTCGTGAAATACAAGAAGCTCGTGGGCGGCGGGATGATGAAGATCGTGAACCAGACCGTCCCGATGGCGCTCCGGAAGCTGGGCTACTCGCCACAGCAGGTGAAGGAGATCATCGAGTACATCGACGAGAACGAGACGATCGAAGGCGCGCCGCACGTGAAGGAGCCGCACCTCGCGGTGTTCGACTGCGCGTTCAAGCCGGCGCGAGGGGTGCGCTCCATCCACTACATGGGGCACATCAAGATGATCGGCGCCGTGCAGCCGTTCCTCTCGGGCGCGATCTCGAAGACGGTCAACGTGCCGAAGGACGCGAGCGTCGAGGAGATCCAGCAGGCCTACATCGACGCGTGGCGGCTCGGCGCGAAGGCCGTCTCGATCTACCGGGACGGCTCGAAGCGCACCCAGCCGCTGAATACGTCCAAGGGGACCGCGGCGGCAGCGCCAGCGCCGGCAGCCGGACCGATGCGGCGCCGCCTGCCCGACGAGCGGCACGCGATCACCCATAAGTTCGACATCGCGGGGCACGAAGGCTACATCACGGTCGGCCTGTTCGAGGACGGCATGCCCGGCGAGATCTTCCTCGTGATGGCGAAGGAAGGCTCGACGATCTCCGGGTTCGCGGACGCGTTCGCGCAGGCGATCTCGTACGCGCTGCAGTACGGCGTGCCGCTCCAGGATCTCGTCGACAAGTTCAGCCACGTCCGCTTCGAGCCGTCCGGGATGACGAAGAACCCGGACGTCCGCTTCGCGAAATCGATCGTCGACTACATCTTCCGCTGGCTCGCCGCGAAGTTCCTCTCGCCGGAGGCGCAGTTCCGCGCGGGCGTGAACAACCGCGAGGAGATCGTCTCGACGCCCGAGCAGCTGCCGCTGCAGGTGGCCGAAACTGCCGGTGCGGGATCTGTCGCGCGGAACGTCAGTTCCGCAGCTCCTGCGAAGACGGCGTCGTTTGCGGCGATTCAGAACCAGGAGGATGCGCCGCCCTGCTCGACGTGCGGCTCGATCATGGTCCGCAGCGGCGCCTGCTACAAGTGCACGAACTGCGGCACGACGAGCGGCTGCGCCTGATCACCGGGACGAGACATGTAGGCCGGGTCGCCTGGACCCGGCGGAAGGATCATGTAGGCCGGGTCTCTTGGACCCGGCCAGCTTTCCAAACGCGAAACACGCTCTCGCGCGGCGTAATCACCTCGACAACGAATCCTCGCGATTGCGGCGTGTTTCTGCGCGATCACCCGGGCAGCCGCATTGCTACACCCTCCGGCAGGAAGCGGGCACCGCTTCATCCCAAGGAGGCTTCATGAAAATTCGCGCAGCGCTGGTCTTCGTCAGTCTGGCGCTCGCCGCGGCGTGCGGCAGCAATAGCTCTACTCCATCATCGCCATCGCCGACGCCCGGCACTGGCGGCTCGGGCAATGCGCCCAACACCGTGACGATTCCGTCGGGCGCGCAGAGCAAGGGCAGCAGCGCTTATGCGCCGAATCCGATCACGGTGGCGGCCGGTACGACCGTGACGTGGACCAACACGGACTCCACGGCGCACACGGCGACGAGCGACAACGGCGCGTTCGACTCCGGGACGATCGGCGTCGGCGGGAACTTCAGCTTCACGTTCCAGACGAGGGGCACGTTCCCGTACCACTGCACGTTCCACAGGGGGATGGTGGGATCCGTCGTCGTTCAATAGCGGGAGCGAGGACGGACAACGGCTTCCGCCTGAAGGCGGAAGCCACGCACGTCAGATTACCGCCACGCACGTCAGATTACCGCAGCGTCATCGGCCTGCCGCCCGCGTCCTTGCTCCGCTGGGCGGCATCCATGAACGCGAACAGCTCCAGCGTCTCGTCGTTCGCCACGGGCGGAACGCCCGTCTGGAAGAACTTCACGATCTCGCGGACGAGCGGCGTGTACGAGGACGCAGGCGTGCTGACCTGGCCCTTCTGCCCCTTCGCGTCCGCATGAAAGACGACGACGCCATAGTCCGAGTACGGCCGGAGCGCGCGCACGGTGCCGATGCGGCCATCCTTCCACCGGCACGAGACGACGTCGGCATTCGTGGACGAAACGCGCGTCACCTCCTGGCAGCCGGTTCCGAGCAGCGTGTAGAGGATCTCGACCTCGTGGATCGCGTACCACGAGAGATCGAGCTGGTGATGCTCTTCGAGCGGACCCGGACCCCACACGTCCACGCCGCTGAGATCCGGTGCCTTCAGGCCGTCGACGGCATAGCGCAGCGAGGACGTGCTGAACCACGGCACGCCGGCGGCTTTCGCGAGCCGCGCAATCTCGCGCACATCGTCGAGCGTCGACGCCAGCGGCTTGTCGACGAACATCGGTTTGCGCGCGGCGATGATCTCGCGCGCCTGCGCGAGGTGCACCCGGCCGTCGTTGCTCGTCAGGATCACCCCGTCCACGCGGCGGCAGAGTTCAGCGATCGTCGGGACGATCTCGACGCCGTATTTCTCCTGCAGCGTTCTGGTGAAGCCTTCGATCCGATCCCTGCTCGCCGCGATATCCGGACTTCCGCCCTTGAACGCGGCAACCACCCGCGCGCCCGGCACGTGCTCGGGCGATGCCGGATCGTTCAACGCCGCGGTGAACGCGACGACGTGCGACGTGTCGGTGCCGACGATCCCGAGCCGGAGGTCCGCGGCGAGCGCAGGCGCACACAACGCGAGCAGCGCGACGATCGATGCGCACGAGAGCTTCACCATGTCGTTGTCTCCGTCAGCGTCAATCCGCGGCGCGCCGCCAGAACTCCGCCGTCCGCGCCGATACACGGCCCCGCCCCGGTCCCGCGCATATCTGCCCCAGCAGACACTGCTGTAGCGCCATCGCCTCGTCGCGCAGGCCGAGTGTGGCGAGGCTGTCGATGATGCGGGTGAGCCGCAGGTGGTTGTGATTGCCCGGATGCAGCCAGCCACCGGACCGCGCCGCGAAGCGTTCGGGATCGATCTCGATCCCGCCTTGCGCGCGCCTGAGGCCGTAGAACGTGAGCATTCGATCGAACGCGCGCCGGAGGCGATCGCGCAGCCCGGGATCGTCCTCGAACGCCCGCACCGTCTCCGTCGTCACGGTGGGCGCCATCGGGTTCACGCCGCTCGGCTGCCGCGTCGGGAACACCCACTGAATGTAATCGTGAACTTCCTCGAGCTGATCGTCCTCCCACGACAGAATCGCTTCGAGCGTTCGTCCCCTGATATCCCGGCCGCCTGAAAAGAACGCGACGATGGGGTCGCGATTGTCGCTGAGAGTCATGCGTCCCGTCTCGCGAGGCTTCGAGTTAGTCCGCGGCCCGTCCCCGGTAATACCCGATCGGTCCAAAGAGCGTGTGCCGCTCGCCCGTCTTCGTGACGTCGGCGAATCCGGCGTCGCGCAGGGCCGCCATGATGCGATCGTCCGCATTCGCGTTCAACTGTCCTTCGCCGTGCAGCAGTCGCGCGAGCCGTCCGCGCGAGCCGTGCACCATGATGTCCATCAGCTCCAGCCGACCGCCTGGCTTCAGCACGCGCCGCATCTCCGCGAGCGCCTTTGGCTTCTCGGTGCGGTGGACGTGGTGCAGCATCATCGACGACAGCACACGATCGAACGAGCGGTCCGCGTACTCCATCGCATCCGCGAATCCGCGCTCGAATCGAACCGTAACGCCGGCGCGCGCGGCCTTCTTCGCGGCCCGCGCGAGCGCGTTGACGTCGGGATCGAGGCCCGTGATGCGCACGCTTGGGTACCGGCGCGCGACCCGGACCGCGAGCGTGCCGGTGCCGCACCCCACGTCCAGGATGTCGTGCGACGCGAGCAGCTCCGCGCGCGCGATCAACTCCTCGAGCGCACGCGTCAGGCCCAAAAGGCGCGTCAGCGGGTCGTAGAGCGGCAGGAACGCGTCGCGACCTGCGGCTGGAAGGAAGGGCCGTTCCTCGTGCACGGCCCTATTATGACCGGCCGACCTCTGCGCAGCCATGACGCTGCCGAAGGATTGACGAGCGGCCGGGGCGATCGTCAGGGCAGCCGCGTACGCGCGTCTCCGCGAGCCGCCGGGATGACGCCGTTCTGCTGCAGAAAGGAGCGCACGGCGTCCGTCAGCTTCGCGGCGTCGGCGTCCGCGACGTTCAGGTGCCCGCCGCGCAGCTCGACGAACGTCTTCGGCCCCGGCGCGGCCGCGAACAGCAATCGCCCCTGCGCAATCGGCACGACGTCGTCTTCAGGGCTGTGCAGGAACAGCATCGGGGCGCGGACCGCCCCGATGTTGTCGATCGATTCGAAGCGGTTGCGCATCACGAGGCTCATGGGGAAGAGCGGATAGCGCCGCTGCGTCATGCGCGCCTGCGATGCCGGCGCCCCTTCGAGGACGAGGCCGCCGGTCTCGACCTGCGCCGCGAGGTCGATGGCCAGGGCCGATCCGAGCGACCATCCGTATACGACGATGCGGTGAGGCGATGCGCCCTGGGCGCTCCGCAGGTAATCGTACGCCGCGCGAACGTCCGCCCGGAGGCTCGCCTCGCTCGGCTTGCCATTGAGACCGCCGAAGCCGCGGTACTCCGGTGCGGCAACGTTCAGGCCTGCGTCCCTCAGCGCTCGATAGTGGGCGAGGCTCACCGGTGACGCGATGGTCGACGCGTTGCCGTGAAGGAAGACGATCCAGGGGGCGTCCCTGCCGATGGGCATGAGCCACGCGAACTGCCGGAGACCATCAGGCCGGGGGATCTCGATCTGCTCGTAAAAAAACGCGGGCCGGTCCGGCGGGAACGTCCGGCCTGCCTCGAGCACGAGCGTGCTCTCCTCCTTGATGACGGACACGATCGCGATCGCGTAGCCGATGAACACGATCGCGAGGAGGCAGAGAAGGACGCGGAACGGCCGCGGCCGCCACCGCTTCCGCTTCCGCCGTTCAGGACCTGTGTACTTGGGCGTGCGCCACATGACAGCCGCTCAATGATAAACGCCCGATTCCCAACTCCCAACTCCCCGCCTTCGCGGCTCCGCCGCTACGGCGCGGCAAGCCAACATCCAACCTCCAACACTGGACACACGTGCCGCCATTGAGGCAACCTGATCCCGATCCTCGCCATGGCGTCGAATCCCTGGACCGCGACGACGCGGACGACGCGCTCGATACATGTGCCGCCGCGCGGGTCCAGCGATCTCCTCGCGCCCGGGCAGACCATCCAGAGCCCCGAGACACGCCTGCAGTATCGGATCGAGCGGATGCTCGGCCAGGGAGGCTTCGGGCAGGCCTATCTTGCACGGCGCGTCAGCGCGTCCGACGAGGTGCCCGACGTCGTCTGCATCAAGGTGAGCGCGCGCATCGACGGATGGCTGCGCGAAGCCTACTTCGGACAGCTCCTGGACGGGCACCCGCGCGCGATCCGCATGTTCGATGCGTTTCCGCTCGTGCGGCCCAACGGGCAGGTGCTCTACTACCTTGCGCTCGAGTATGCCGAGCATGGAGACCTGAACGCATTCCTGCGCGTTTCGGAGCGCGGCTGGTCGGAAGCGCGCGTCCGGCGCGAGATCGCCGGCATTCTCGAAGTACTGCGAAAGCTGCACCGCGGGCAGTTGCTGCACCGCGATCTGACGCCGCTCAACATTTTCGTGTGCGCCGGGCCCAAGCTGAAGCTGGGCGACTTCGGCATCGTCCGTCAGCAGAGCGATCGGCGCGGCATCACCGCGCACACGATGAATGCGATGACGGCGCCGAGCGACTTGATCGGCCGCGCCGCGCCGAAGTGGCAGGCGCGCGACGACGTGTATCAGGTCGGGCAGCTGCTGGGAATGCTGCTGAAGGGCGATGCACGCGAGCGGATCCACACGGGCGATGTCCGCCGCCTTGCGTGCAGCGATCAGCTGAAAGAAATCGTCCACCGCTGCCTCGGCGAGCGGCGCAAGCGGTACGAGAGCGCGGAAGAGATGATCACCGCCCTCAGGAACCCGCCCGCATCGCTGAGGTCCGGCGCGCTGCAGACGCTCGAGGGCGTCCACCTCGCGTTCACCGGCATCCTCGAGAAGCCGCGGAAGGTTGCCGCGCGCGCCGCGCGGCGCGCGGGCGCGATTGTGCACGGCGGCCCATCGGCACTCACGACGGTCGTCGTACGCGGACGTCCCAACCCACAGCAGGCCGCAGGCCGGGACGCCGGGCTGAAGCTCATGGAGATCAAGCGCCTGCGCGAGAAAGGCCACCGGATCACGCTCCTCAACGAAGCGCAGTTCTGGCGGCTCACGTCTCGACGGTAAGCCGTCCGCTCGCCGCTGCCCCCGCTGGCGCCGAAATTGCTCCTTTAACGTAGCTTCCGCTTCAGGCGGACTCCCGGAAGCGCGACGACTACATGACTACACACACGATCAGCATTCCGCGGCGCCAACTCGGGCGTGACGGTCCACAGGTCTCCGCGATAGGGCTCGGCTGCATGGGAATGTCGGATTTCTACGCGCCCCCGGACGAGAACGCGTCCATCGCCACGATCCACCACGCGCTCGACATCGGCATCGATTTTCTCGATACCGCCGACGTGTACGGGCCGTTCACGAACGAGCGTCTCGTCGGGCGCGCGATTCGCGGGCGCCGCGACGAGGTCGTCCTCGCGACGAAGTTCGGGAACGTGCGGACGGCAGACGGCGCCTATCACGGAATCAATGGCCGTCCGGAATACGTCCGGCAGGCGTGTGATGCATCGCTGCAGCGGCTTGGTGTCGAGACGATCGACCTGTACTACCAGCACCGCGTCGACCCGAATACGCCGATCGAGGACACGGTCGGGGCCATGGCGGACCTCGTCCGCGCGGGCAAAGTGCGTCAGCTCGGCCTGTCCGAGGCGGCCGCAGGCACGCTGCGCCGCGCATGCGCAGTCCACCCCATCGCCGCGCTGCAGACCGAGTATTCGCTCTGGACGCGCGACCCCGAGGAGGAACTGCTCGGCGCCTGTCGGGAGCTCGGCGTGGCCTTTGTGGCGTACAGTCCGCTGGGCCGCGGATTTCTCACGGGCCGCTTCACGTCCGTCGACGATCTCCCGCCAGACGACTGGCGGCGCAGCAATCCGCGATTTCAGGGAGAGAACTTTGGGCGCAACCTCGATCTGGTGAAGCAGGTCGAATCGCTCGCGCGCGCGAAAGGCTGCACGCCCGCACAGCTCGCGCTCGCGTGGCTGCTCTCGCGCGGGCCCGACGTGATCCCCATTCCAGGCTCTACGCGCGCCGAACGCGTGGAGGAGAACGCGAACGCCACGCGCATCCAGCTCATGCCCGACGAGATCGCATCGCTCGAATCGATCGGACCTCGCGTCGCGGGGCAACGTTATGCAGAAGGCGGCATGCGAGCCGTGAACCGTTGACGACGCCGTAGGGCGGGTCTTTAGGCGGCCCGCCATTCACTCTCGTAGCGCGGGTCTTTAGGCCCGCCATCAGCAAAAGGAGCCACGCTATGGCCGTGACCAGCGCGATTCAATGGCAACACGACTTCGACGCAGCGCTTTCGCAGGCGGGTCCAGACCGCCTCGTGCTGCTGGACTTCAGCGCCGCTCCCATGTGAAGCGGATGCGCTCGGCTGGATGCCGAGGTGTATCCCGACCCGCGCGTCTCGGAGTACGTGACGCGCCATTTCGTTCCCGTCCGTGCCCATGTCAAGGAACAGAGGGACGAGTACCGCCGCCTGAGCGAGCGATTCGACGCGCAGTGGACGCCGACGATTCTGATCGTGGACGCGGGCGGCACCGAACGTCATCGCGTCGAAGGCTTCCTGCCCATCGATGATTTCCTCTCGCAGTTGACGCTCGGCCGCGCGAAGGCTGCGTTTTCGGGAAAGGACTACCCGAAGGCGGAACAGCTGTACCGCCAGGTGCTCGAGAAATTCCCGTCGACCGATGCCGCGGCGGAGGCGCAGTACTGGGCTGGCGTCTCGCGGTACCGCGCATCCAACGATCCACAGGCCCTGTCCGACACGGCGCGCGCGTTTCGTGAGCGCTATCAGGACACGACGTGGGCGAAAAAAGCGTCGGTGTGGAAGTGAAATAACGGGAGGCAGGCTCCGCGATTCGTGGAGAATAACGGCGGTCCGGCCGACGCTCGAAGGGAAGGCGGACCGCCATTACGATCCAGGAGCCTGTCATGCCGAAGCGTTCAGCACGATCGAGCCGGTCCCGCACACGCACACGCAGCCGCACCGCCGCAGGCACACGCACCCGCGCCGCTGCGAGCATCCTGGCGTGGGACGACGATCCGGGTGCCCCCGTCGCGGGAGACAAACGCACACCATCCGCGCGCGCGGTTCCGGATTTGACGCGGACCCTCGCTGTCTCGATCAAGGGCAGGGCGCCTGCGCCCGGACAATACGCGAAGGGCACGCGCGACTTCCGCTTCTGGGCGGCCGCCGACGCGCTCGCGCGCGCCGCGCAGTTCTGGTCGCGCATCGTCGGCGCGCGCACGAAGTGGTTCACCGGCGCGTCGCTCCCCGTCACGCTCGACGCGGGCGTTGACCTCAACGCGTACTACGACCGCGCCGGCCTCTCGTTCTTCCATCGCGAGGTGTCGGGGTTCACCGTTTACTCCGGCGAGAGTCCCGACGTGCTCTGCCACGAGCTGGGTCATGCCGTGCTCGACGCGATCCGCCCGGAGCTGTGGGACACGAGCACAGCCGAGACCGCCGCGTTCCACGAATCGTTCGGCGACATCAGCGCGATTCTCTCGAACCTGCAGCTCGAATCGGTACGCCGGAACGTCCTTCAGGAGACGATGGGACGTCTCTATCACAGCTCGCGGCTTTCCCGGCTGGCGGAGCAGCTTGGCTGGGCGCTGCGCCAGCTCGCGCCCGATGCGACGGACAAAGACTGTCTGAGAAACGCAGTGAACTCGTTCTTCTACCGCGATCCGGACACGCTGCCGCCGATGGCGCCGGCGTCGAGCCTGTCCTCGGAGCCGCATTCGTTCTCGCGCGTGTTCACGAGCGCGTTCTTCGAGGGGCTTGCGGGCATGCTTGCCGCCGGATCGACGGAAGCACAGCTGCAGCAGGCGTCGATCGACGCGGCGACGCTGCTCATCGCCGCCGTCCGCACCTCGCCGATCGTGGCCGATTATTACAGCCAGATTGCCGCACACCTGATCAGTGCAGCGACGTCCGATCCCGCGCGTCAGGCGTTCCGCGCGGCGTTCGTCCGCCACGGCGTGCTATCGCTCGAAGGGGCGCTCGCCGTCGAAGCGGAAGCCGCCGCCATGCGGCGGCCACGGAAGATGCTACCAACACCTCCCGAAGCCGCGCTCACGCGGACGCCGTCCGTCCGACACATCTCGATGTCCGGCGCGCGGTACGGGCTCGGCCGCCGCGCGATTCTGGTGCAGGCGCCCGCCGATCTGAAGCGCTACTCCGTTTCGTCCGCCGCCGTCGATACCGGATCCGTCCAGGCGCCCAGCGCCGATGCGGCGGCGCGCTCGTACGTCGAGGATCTGTTCCGCCGCGGCCGCGTCGACGTCAGCGGGACGCCGGGTCTCCAGAATCCCGTCGTGCATCCGCTCACGCGGAAGACGCATCGCCTCGTCGACGACGGCATGCGGCTCGTCCTCGAGCGCCGCCTCTTCGACTGCGGGTTTGACCATTGCGGATGAGGGGGCATAGGATGCGGAGGAGGTATGGCGAAGAAGCCGGCAAAGCGCGCGCGTGCCGCTCCGAAGAAGCGAACCGCGAGAAAGAAGGCCGCGAAGCCGTCCGCGGCTGCCGCGGCGGCAACCGCGCGCGCCCGGAAGAAGTTCAGCCGGGACGCCTACGCGCGGGGTGACGCGAAATGCGTCGAGGACGGAAAGCTCGAACCGGGCGCCACGTTCGAGCTGCACGGCTTCGACGACGAGGGAACGCCGGTCATCACGCGCCGCCGATTCAAGATCGTCTGACCATCACGCCTTCAGCCAGAAGCCGACGACCGTTCCGATCGCGCCCGCGGCCCACTTCTCGACGTCGGCGTCGTAGCGGCCCGAGAGCATCACCCACAATCCCGCCGCGAGCACGATCGCCGAGACGACGATCTGCATCACGGCCGGCGTCCTGCCAGGGGGCGCGGCGGCTGCTCTGGGGCGTGGACGGGCGCTGACCGCCAGCGCCGCGATACCAAGGATCGCGACAACGCCGGGGACCGAGACGAGAAATCGTACAAGGCCGTTCATGACTGGTCCTTACCGCGCGCCACACCCGCACGCGCACGCCGCACGCCGCACGCCGCACCCGCGCATCAACATACCTCACAACCTTCTATAATCCGCCCCATGATGTCCGGATGGACGCGGAGAGCTTTCCTGAAAACGGCCGCTGCGAGCGTTGCGCTCGCGATTCCCCGCACGGGCAGGGCAGCCGGCGCGATGTTCGTCTCGCTGAACTCCTCGCTCACGAAGAAGATGGAATGGCCCGAGTTCGCGCGGCTGGCCGCGGCCACCGGCTACGGCGGCGTTGACGTGAACCTGTCGGCGGCGCAGGCGCAGGGCGCGGATGCCACCCGCGCGCTCCTGCGCGACCTGAAGCTCAGGCCGGGCGCCATCAACCTGCCGGTGCAGTTCACCGGCGAGGACGCGGTGTTCCGTCAGGGGCTCGCGCGTCTCGGCGATGCGGCGGCGTTTGCCGCCGCGATCGATTGCGCGCGAATGGTCACAGTGCTCCCACCCTCGAGCGCCACACCGAAAGAGCAGTTGAGGCCCCTTCTTCGCGATCGCGTGGCCGCCATGGCGGAGGTCCTGGAGCGATCGAAGGTTCGCCTCGCACTCGAGTTCCTCGGGCCGCTGCACTTCCGGACGCGCCAGCCGCACGAGTTCATCTGGCGGATGGACGAGGCGCTCGTGTTCAGCAAGGAGTGCGGTGACAACGTTGGCCTGCTGCTCGACGCGTGGCACTGGCACCACGCCGGCGCGACCGCGGCCGACATCAAGGCTGCCGGCCCCGCACGCATCGTCCACATCCACGTATCCGATGCGAAGGCGCAGCCGCCCGAGGAAGTCCGCGACAACCAGCGGCTGCTGCCGGGCGAGGGCGTCATCGATCTCGTCACGTTCTTCCGCACGCTGAACGAGATCGGGTACGCCGATGCCGTCAGTCCGGAGCCGCTCGGGCGGATTCCCGAGTCGATGTCCTCGGAAGATGGGGCGCGCCTCGGCTTGTCGTCCACGGCGAGCGTGATGCGGAAGGCGGGAGTCCCCGTCGTGGCCGCTGCCGCTGCGCGTCAACTGCCGGACGAGGGGCGGATGGCCTGGTGGCGCGACGCGCGATTCGGCATGTTCATCCACTGGGGACTCTATGCCGTGCCGGCCGGCGATTACAAAGGGCACCGCTCGAAGGAGATCGGCGAGTGGATCATGTCCTGGGCGAACATCCCGCGTGCGGAGTACGAGCGCTTCGCGTCCCAGTTCAACCCGCTGAAGTTCGATGCCGCGCGCTGGGTGCCGATTGCGAAGGATGCCGGGATGAAGTACGTGGTGATCACGTCGAAGCACCACGACGGCTTCAGCATGTTCGACAGCGCCGTCTCCGACTACGACATCGTCGACTCGACGCCGTTCAGGCGCGATCCGATGCGCGAGCTGGCGGACGAGTGCAGGCGCCAGGGCATCAGGTTCGCGTTCTATCACTCGATCATGGACTGGCATCATCCGTCGCAGTACGTCGACGCGCCGGGGAAGTACCCGACCGCGGGCAACAGCCAGACGAAGATGCTCGAGGGGAAGAAGCCGGAATACGTGGCATACATGAAGGCGCAGCTCCGCGAGCTGATTACGAAGTACGACCCGGCCATCCTCTGGTTCGACGGCGAGTGGGTCAACTGGTGGACGGAGGAGGATGGTCAGGATCTCTACGCCTACGTGCGCGGGCTGAAGCCCGACATCCTGATCAACAATCGCGTCGGCAAGGGGCGCCGCGGCATGCAGGGCTTGAACAAGACCGATCGCCAGTACTCGGGCGACTTCGGCACCCCCGAACAGCAGATTCCCGCCAGCGGGCTCGCGGGCGTCGACTGGGAAAGCTGCATGACGATGAACGATACGTGGGGGTACAAGTCGTACGACGACAACTGGAAATCGGCCACGCAGCTCATTCGCAACCTGATCGATATCGTGTCGAAAGGGGGCAACTATCTACTGAACGTCGGGCCGACGCCTGAAGGAGAGATTCCGGCGCCGAGCGTCGAGCGGCTGGCCGCGATCGGGCGGTGGCTCGCCGTCAACGGCGACGCGGTCTACGGCACGACCGCGAGCCCGTTCACGACGCAGCTTCCGTGGGGACGAGCGACGCGCAAGCGCGACGCGCTGTACTTGCACGTGTTCGACTGGCCCGCGAACGGCGTGCTCACAATCCCCGCGTTCGATGCGCCTGTTCGATCGGCGTCGCTGCTCGCCGCCCCACGCGCGCCGCTCGCAGTATTGAAGACCGCGGACGGATGGTCGATCGCGCTGCCGGCAAAGGCGCCGGATCCGGTCGCATCGGTGATCAAAGTCGTCTAGAGGCGGCGGCGCCGTTGAACAATCATGGAAACAATCGGCTTCATCGGCCTGGGCGTCATGGGACGTCCGATGGCGCTCAACCTGCTGACGCACGGGCACCCGCTCGTCGTTCACAGCCGAAGCGCGCCGCCAGTAGACGCGCTCGTTCGTGAAGGCGCGGCGCGAGCGGACTCGCCTGCAGACGTCGCGCGGCGTGCCACGCGCATCTTCACGATGGTGCCCGATTCGCCGGACGTCGAGCTGGTGATGGAAGGGCCGAACGGGATCTTCAGCGCCGTGCAGCGCGGAACGATCCTGATTGATACGAGCAGCATCGCGCCGGGGACCGCGCAGCGCCTCGCCGTGCGTGCGCGCGATCTCGGTGCCGTGATGCTGGACGCGCCCGTCAGTGGAGGCGAGGTCGGCGCCATCGACGGCACGCTCTCCATCATGGTTGGCGGCGACGCCGACGCGTTCGCGCGCGTGAAGCCCATGCTGGACGTGATTGGAAATCCGGACCGCGTGATCCGGATCGGCGGATCCGGCGCCGGCCAGATCTGCAAAGTGTGCAATCAAATCGTCATTGGCGGTGCCCTCGCGGCCGTGAGCGAGGCGTTCGCGCTGGCGCGTAAGGCAGAGGTCGATGTCGCGCTCGTCCGGCAGGCATTGCTCGGTGGCTTCGCAGCGAGTCGCGTGCTCGACGTGCACGGCCAGCGCATGCTCGACGGCAATTACAAGCCAGGTTTTCGCGCCGAGCTGTACGCGAAAGACCTGAAAATCGCCGCCGACGCGCTCTCGGCGCACTCGTCGCCCGCGCCCGTCTCGGCCGTGGTGCACCAGCTTGCGGTCGCGCTCGTGGCGGCTGGCCGCGGCGGCGAGGACTATTCGGCTATCGCCACCATCCTCTTCAGTCTCGCGGGTTTACCGACCTGAGCCGCGCGAGCTGCCAGGCGGCACCGCGGTTGCAGGACCGAGAGTGTGCCTCGCCTCAAACGCACCAAGAGCGAGCTGGACATGCTGGGTCACGCGTACAGCGGTGTCTGTACGATGACCGATACCGCCAACGACTCCGAGCGGCGGCTGAAACCGTACTTCGAGAACACCACCGTGTCGTCCGTCGAAGTGGACGTCGTGAACGCGGATCAGGACGAGGCGCGAGCCAGAGTTACCCGCCGGCATTCCCCGTATTCCTCGAAACCGAAGCCGCGCTGAGGCCCGAGCCCGCCGCGCAGGTAAGATCCCTCCGTGCGTGAGCCCTTCGTGCGCTCGCTCGGACTCGCGATCGCCGTCGCCTACTCGGCGCTGATCGCGTGGCTGTATGCCACCCAGCCGCAGACGATGGCGCAGGTGACCGGCGGCCTGGCGTCCTCCATCGGCGCCTACAGGGTCGATCCGCAGGCGTTCGCCGACGGCCAGGAGTTTTTCCGGCACGATCAGTTCGTCGAGGCGCGCGCCTCGTTCGCCCGGGCGGATCCCGCCGAGCGCGACGCGCGCACGCAGTTCTACATCGCGTACTCGTACTACCGGCAGGGATGGGGACGCCTGTACAGCGACGACGCGCTGTTCGCGAAGGGGCTTGCGGCGGTCGACAAGGCCATTGCGCTCGCGCCCGGAGGACGCCTCGTCGTGGACGATCCCGATCTCCAGATGCACTCGGCCGACGAGCTGCGGGCGGAGCTTCAGCGCGGCATGACGACCGAGCCCTCGGACTTCAATCCGCTGCGGGTGCTGAGGAAGCGCAAGTGACGGCAGTCCGCGAAGCGATCGTCCTCCCGACCCTGTTCCTGACCGCGACGCTCCTCGCGGGCGTCCAGCCTGGCGCGCCGGCGTCGATCACCGCGCCGTCGCCGTTCTCGCTCGTGCTCGCCACGATGCTGCTCGCCGCGCTCGTCCGCAGCAGTGCGCTCGACCCATCGCGTCTCCTTCGATCCACGCGGCCGGCGCTCGCCAACGCGAACGGCATCGCGGTGTTGGCGACCTTCTTCATCGCGGCGGCGCAGGTGTTCTCGATGCTCACGCCGCGGACGGGTCTCCCGCTGTTCTTCGTCGACGTCTTCCTGCTCGCGCTGCTGCTGAATACGCTCGTCGCGCTGCCGGACCGCGTGCGCCTGCTGCGAAGCCTCGCGGTGATTCTGGGGTCGGCGTTCCTCGTGACGTTCGTGCTGCTCGCCGGCCTGTCGGATCCGTCAGGATCGCGCGTGTCACGGATCCTCGTGGCGCTCTTCGACGCGGCAACGTTTGGGACGATGACGCAGCAGCCGTCGCATCCGGCCGCGCCCTATCTCGCGTTTGCCGCGGCGGCATTGTTTCTCGTTGGTGTGGCGATGCTGCCGAAACGTGCTTCGGTCTTCGACGTCCGCGCGGTCCCTGGAACCCTGAACCCCGCGAACCTCGAACCCAGCCCTGAACTCAGTGAACCCCGTGAACCCGCTGAACCCCGAGGCCACTAACGCGACGCGCTCCGCGCCGGCAACTTGACCGCAGGAAAATACGCGCCGACGAGCTCGCGATTCCACCACCGACCTGACGCGCGGCGCTCGGCCGGCGCCGTGAACCGATACAGATAGAGCTGCGCGCGGATCCACTTCGGCGGGTGATCCGGGAACGGGTTCGACGCGAAGAGTCCCAGAATCTGCTTGTCCCCTTCGAGGAGCTTCACGAGCAGCGGCGGAAACCACGGATAGTCCGATGCGCTCGACATCGCGGCGAACCACATCAGCCAGTCGAGCCGCAGGTGGTACGGCGCAATCTGGGCGGGCATGCCGGACGGCGCCCCGGGCTTGCCCTTGAACTCGTATTCCTTCCAGACCGCTCGCTCGTCGATCTCGCTGCTGTCGGTCCCTTCGATGGCGATCTCGTACCGCTGGCGCGTGATGCTCCCGAACGCGCCGTACGTGTTCACGATCTGGAGCGGATTGAACGAGGTGTTCATCACCTGGTTCGGTGAGAGCATGTTCAACGTCGGCTGGATGCTGAGCATCACCACCAGAATTCCGACGAGGTAGATGACGAGGCGATGCGGCGCGCTCAACGGATGCAGCGCCGGTATGCCGACGGGGAGCCACGCCAGCAACCGGCTGTCCAGCGTCGTGAACGCCAGGACGATCGTCAGCCAGTTGAGCCACGACAGGTTGCCGCTGACGATCAATCCGAGCTGAAAGATGATCGTGATGATCCCCGCGATGCCGCACACCGGCTGCGGCAGGAAGAACCCGAACGGCACCACCAGCTCGACGAAGTGGTTGAAGACGACGCCGCCGTGCAGCGCCGCGCGCGGCAGGTGGTGGAAGTACCAGCTCAGAGGGTTGGGAATCGGCTGGGTCTCGAAGTAGTAGTCGAGGCAGCTCAGATCGAGCCAGCACGAATCGCCGCGGATCTTGATCAACCCCGCGCCGAACATCAGCCGGAACAGCGTCCAGCGATAGATCCAGTTCAGGATGACGGGCGGCGCCGTGCCGCTCGCGCCCGCGAAGATCGTGAAGAAGCCCGCCTCCACGAGCAGCGATTCCCAGCCGAAGCCGTAGAATGTCTGCCCGACGTTGATGAACGAAAGATAGAGCACCCACAGGAGCGCCCAGACCACCGCGGCTGACATGCTGTTCACGCGCTGCGCCAGGTTCGAGAGCGCCAGGACCGAAAGCGCGACGCCGAACCAGCCCGCCAGCCGGAACGCGCGATCGGTGGGGAACAGATAGAAGATGCTGGGCGTGACGCGGAACGGCACCTCGCGGACGAAGCGGCTCACGGGCAGCAGGCCGCGTTCGCCGAGCAGCGGAATGAACTGGTTGACGACGACGAGGAAGCCGATCAGGTAGATCGCGGCGAGTCCGCGCTCGAAGAGCCAGCGCGAGTACCAGTAGCGACTCAACTCGTCCATTCTGACGCTCACCGCTTGCGTGGTGCGCCCGCGGCCGATAGTGTGAACCCGCGCGCGAGATCAAGCAAACCCGTGGCCGATACCCCAGATGCCCTCGTCGTTGGATCCGGTCCGAACGGGCTGGCGGCGGCCATCGTGCTCGCAAGAGCCGGCCGTTCGGTCGACGTGTACGAAGCCGATACGACCTTGGGCGGCGGGTGCCGCTCCGCGCAGCTGACGCTGCCCGGTTTCATCCACGACGTCTGTTCGGCGATACACCCGATGGCGCTCGCGTCGCCGTTCTTCCGCAGCCTCCCGCTCGCGGAGCACGGGCTCGAGTGGGTCGAGCCTCCCGCGATGTTCGCGCACCCGCTCGACGAGGCGCGCGCCGCAATCGTCGAGCGCAGCGTGGCGGCGACCGCGCTGGCGCTCGGGGTCGACGATGGCGCGTACCGCCGCCTCGTTGGATCCGTCGTGCGCACGTGGGATCTGATCGAGGATGCGATCCTCGCGCCGCCGCGATGGCCCGAGCATCCGTTTGCTCTCGCGCAGTTCGGCCTCAGCGCGCTGCAATCGGCGGATCGCCTCGCGCGCCGGTACTTTCGCGGCAGCCGCGCACGCGGCCTGCTGGCCGGCGTTGCCGCGCACGCGATGCTGCCGCTCGATCGCCTGCCGAGCGGCGCAATCGCCCTCGTCCTGACGGCCGTTGCGCACGCCTACGGCTGGCCGTTCCCGCGTGGAGGCTCGCAGCGGCTGTCCGACGCCCTCGTCAGCTACTTCCGCTCCCTGGGCGGGCGCGTGTTCACCGACCGCCGCGTCGTCTCCGTCGATGACCTGCCGCGCGCACGCGCCATTCTGTTCGACCTTTCGCCGCAGCCGCTGCTCGCGATTGCGGGGCATCGCTTCACGCCCTCGTACCGCCGCAATCTGGAACGCTATCGATACGGCATGGGCGTGTTCAAGGTCGATTGGGCGCTCGACGGGCCCATTCCGTGGAAGGACCCGGCCGTCTCGCGCGCGGCAACGGTGCACGTCGGCGGAACGCTGGAGGAGATCTCGGCGTCCGAGCGCGAAACGTGGCAGGGCCGCATCGTCGAGCGGCCGTTCGTCTTGCTTGCGCAGCAGACGCTCTTCGATCCGTCGCGCGCGCCGGCGGGGAAGGGCACGGCGTGGACGTACTGCCACGTGCCGCGCGGGAGCACGGCGGACATGCTGCCGCGCATCGAGGCGCAGATCGAGCGCTTCGCACCGGGGTTCCGGGAACGCGTGCTCGCACGCCACGTGATGACGCCCGCGGATCTGGAGCGCTACAACCCGAACTTCGACGGCGGCGACATCGGGGCGGGCGTCAGCGATCTGCGGCAGCTCGTTGCGCGGCCGACGCTCCGCTGGTACCGGACGTCCGCGCGCGGGTTGTACATCTGCTCCGCCTCGACGCCCCCCGGCGTCGGCGTCCACGGGATGTGCGGGTATTTCGCGGCGATGGCGGCGCTCAGTGACGTACTCCGCTGATCACGATCTCACGCGGAGGGCGCCAGGGCATGAGGACGCGGGCTGTCGCGTTCGTCGCCGCGCTGACGCGCGGCGGGAAGTCAGACGGATCGCACGATTACAAGCACGCCACGATCCGCGTGTTTGTAATCGCGCGATCTGTCTGACTTCCCTGCGCCGGCCGAAGGCCGGCCAGGCGAACGTGACAGCGGTCCCGGCGATCTCTGCTCTTCGCGGCCTCCGCGTGAGATCCGTGACACGCGACTACTGCTCGCCGCCCTTCGTGTTCACCGGTT
>JBKPTE010000102.1:0-14903 GCA_046735335.1 Acidobacteriota bacterium
CGCGGTCTGCCGTGACTGCCGCGGTGCCGCCGCAGGTTTCGCCGGCGCCGGCGCGGCGCTCGGCGTTGCTGGCGCAAACCGGGTGGCTGGCGGCGCGTCCTGATTCAGCGCGGTGATGGGATCGGGCGGTGCGAGGGATGCGGCATTGGCCATCGCCTGCTGCATCGAGATGTCCGGCTCGACGTCAGCACTCGATGCATGCTCTTCGGGCGGCGCGACGAGGATCGCGCCGCTCGATCGCCGTCCTTCGAACACCACCGCGAGATCGCTGCCGCCATTGCCCGCTCGCTCGATGTGGTACGTGGCCGACGGCGACAAGTCCATGACCACTCGCGTGACGAGCGAATCGCGGCCGTTCGCCGCGACGTGGACTTTCTTGACGAAGATGCTGTCCACGGACGTCTGCGCTGGCGCCTTCGACGAGACGTTCGGGAACTCGAGGAGCAGACGGCGCGGCTGATCGTCGGGCTCGGTGAGCGAGGAGGGATCCAGGCGTCCGTTGCCGCTGATCGTGATCGTCGTCGCGGATCGCGTGTTCGTCGCGCGCACCCGCTCGATCACGGTCGCGAGCGCGAGCGGCTCTCCCGGCTTCGCGGGCGCCGCTTCCGGCGCGGGCTTCACCGCCGCGGGTGTTCCGTCGGCGAATGCCTCGTCGCGCGGAACTTCAGTTGCGCGCCCGTCGTGGCGCGCAACTTCAGTGGCGCGGGGCTCGAGCTCCACCCGAATCGTGTTGCGGGCGCTGCGCACCCGATAGGTGGACGGCGACGCGAGCGCCAGCCGCACGCGCGCGAGCGCCTTGCCGTCAATCGCGGTCGCCTGTTCGAGCGTGACGCGTTCCACCGGTCCGCTGCGGGCAACCTGGTTCTCGGCATCCGCGACGCTCACGTTGCGGAGATCGACGAGCAGCGTCAGGGGATCGGGACGGCTCACCGCGTAGGCGACCGGCTCGGTCGCTTCGATGAGGACCGCGGCGCTGCGTCCGGTCGCCTGCGCCGACACGCCGAGCAGCCGCACCGGCGACGGCGCCGCCGTCACCACGAGTCCTCCGGCCATTGCCGCCAGCGCACAGGCCCCCGCAAGCCTCGTCACAGGTGCACGCCCCACCCTCAACACACTGATCCTCATTTCGTCTCCGGCCTGATCGTCTTCCGCACCTCGCGCTGCTTCACCAGCGAGAGCGGGTCGTTGACGTCCTGCGAGAACACGACGGCGTCCTGCGCGATCGACTTGATGCTGCCGTCCAGCACACGGTCTCCCGGGTGCGCGATGTAGGTCTTGTTGTCCGATGCCTGGAACACGGCGACGAGCCCGGCTTTCGCCTTGAGCACGCCTTTGAGCGTGAGCTCCTGGATCAACTGGCCGGGAAGGCCAGGAGGCCGCGTCGCGCCGGTCGGGCGCATGTCGCTGCCGCGCAGCAGCAGGTTCACGAACGGATCGCGCCGTCCGTTGGGGTCATAGGAATACGCACCCTGCTGACCCGGGACTGCGGTAACGCCGCCGGCGGCGTTGGCCGGGCCGGAGACGGGCGCAGCACCTTGTGGCGCAGAGGCCGCGGCGGCGGCCGGAGGCGTCGACGGCTCCGGCGCGGGCCTCAGCGCGTCCGCGTTCTTCTGCTGCGCGGCCTCGACCTTCGCAGCCGCGTCCTTCGCGGCGGCGATTGGCGCAGGCGGTCTCGGCGCCTGCGCCGCTGCGCCAGGCTGCAGCGGAATCGCCTGCGCGGCGGCGGCGGCCATCGCGCCGCTGAGAATGAGCGGGAGCACGACGATCATCGGGCCACCGGCGGCGGAACGCCGCGGCCGCCCTTGGGCACCGCCTCCTGCAGCACGAACGTCGTCGCGGTGCAGTCGGCCGTGATCGTGGACGTCGCGGTCGGCTGCTGCACGGCGCGAATCGCGATGTCGCCGACGTTGATGATGCGCGGGAACTTGCTCACGCGATCGAAGAACAGCCCGAGGTTGTGATACGTGCCTTCGGCGGAAATGCGGTACGGGACCTCCGCGTAGAGCGGCTGCTGCTTCTGCGCCGCGGGCGTGAAGCGAAGGATGGTGAGGTTCGACTGCGTCGCGAGCCCCTGAAGCCGGCGGAGCGTGTCGGCCACGTCCTTCTGCTCGGGCAGCACCGCGCGCAGGCTCTCGAGACGGCGCTCGAGATCCGTGACCTGCGCCTGGAACTCGGGCAGGCGCCGCGCGGTCGCGACCCCCTTGTTGATGTCCGCCCGGAGCGCTCTCAGGTGCGTCTGGCGCATCGCGATGTCCGTCGCGACCTCCGAGACGTAGAAGTTCCAGAAGCCGAAGACAGCGCCCGCGCACACGAGGACGAACGCGCCGATCTGGCCATACCACGGGAGCTTGGTCAGCGAGAGATCCATAGCCTCCTCAGTGCACCGCCGCGCCGGTGGGCCGTGCCCCGGACGTCGGCTGCGACGGCGCGTCGAGGTTCTCGAACTGCGCGCGAATCGTGAACCGCACCAGATCGCCGCTCTGCGCGTTCGGCTCGACCTGGCTGTCCACGATCTCGACTGGCCGCTTGAACCAGCTGCTGCTCTCGAGGTTCGCGACGAAGTCCGACAGCGCCGTCAGCGACGTCGTCCGCCCGTCGATCGTGAATTCCTTGCCCTTCTGCACCATGCTCGTGAGCCACAGCCGATCCGGCACGCTCTTGCTCACTTCGTCGAGCACGTGAACCGGTCCCGTCTGGCCGCGGCGCAGCTGTTCGATGAGCGTGACGCGCTGCTGGAGCTGCGCCTTGCGCGTCTCGAACTTCTGGACCTGCCCGAGCACGGAGCGGAGCTGCTGCGTCTCCACTTCGGCGCGCGAGATCTCGGCATCGAGGCGCGCCGATTCCGTGCGAAGGGACCAGAACCACCAGCCGATGACGACCGCCGTCAGGAGGAGAATGAGGCCCGCGCCGATCGTGACGCGCTGTGCCGCGGGGATGGCCGTACGGACGCGTTTCGTCCGCTCCCGCTCGACCGCGAGGAGATTGATCCGGATCATCGATCGCTCACCCGCCGCAGCGCGAGGCCCACGGCCACGGCAACCGTCGGGGCGACCTCCGCCAGCGCGTCCACCTGGAATTTCTTGCTGTCGAAGGCCACGCGCTTGAACGGATCGAACGGTTCGACCGGCGTGGCGAACCGCTCCGCCAGCATCTCGGTGAAGCCCTCCGCGCGCGAGGCGCCGCCGCTCAGCATGATGCGGTCGATGCGATCCGTCGAAGCGGTCGACTTGTAGAAGTCGAACGTCTTCTGGATCTCGAGCATGACGTTCTCGGTCACGGCCCGCAGCACCGGCCGCGCATCGTCGTAGGTCGCGCCCTCGATCGCGCCGCCGCGCTTGAGCGAGTCGGCATTGTCGAACGCCAGGTTCAGCTCGCGCTGGAGTGCCTCGGTGTAGGCGTTGCCGCCGATCGCGATGTCGCGCGTGAAGACGGACTGATCGCCCTGGAGGATGTTGATGTTGGTGGCGCTCGCGCCCGCGTTCAGGAGCGCGACGACCGCATTCGGCTCGATCCCGTAGTTGACCTCGTACGCGTTCTGCAGCGCGAACGCGTCGACGTCGACCACGACCGCGGAGCGTCCCGCCTGCGCGATGACGCCGGTGTAGTCGGCGATCTTCTCCTTCTTTGCCGCCACCAGCAGGACGTCCATCGTGGTCTTGCCCGACGCGGGATCACCCTTGTCGAGAATCTGGTAGTCGAGGTTGACGTCCTGGATGTCGAACGGAATGTACTGCTCGGCTTCCCAGTAGATCGACTCCCCCAGCTCCGCTTCGGTCATCACGGGGAGCGCAATCTTCTTGACGATGACGGCGTTGCCCGAGAGGGAGGCCACGACGTCCTTCGTCTTGATGCTGCGGCTCTCGAACAGACGGCGGATCGAGTCGGCGACCGCCGCCGCGTCGATGATCGCGCCGTCGACGATGCTGTCGGGGGGAACCGGCTCGCTCCCGAATCCCGTGACCTTGTAGCCCTTGCCGGCCGGCTTCAGCTCGATCGCCTTGACGGCGCTCGACCCGATGTCCAGGCCGACCAGCGCTTTCGCTCTGCGAAGCACCTGGTTGTCCTGCTCCTGCGATGACGTGCACGTGAGATCGGGGGACTGCAGCGGCGCAGCCGCGCCCGTTCGCAGGGTCGATGCGGGCCGCGCGCATTCCCGGGGTTGCACTCGTATCGGGGACAGCTCGTCGGCAAGTCGGGTGCCACGGCGCGTTCTCCTCCAATTTCGGAAGATTTGCGCAAATCTGGGATCGGACTCGGCAGGAGCGCCAGGGCGGCGCTAACAAATGCGTACCTGCGCGACGAAACTGTGATCAGAAACTGCGGCGGCGGCTGGCGGGACCGCGCGGCTGCACGTCCGCGCGGCGTTGACATTTCTCCTAATCGTCAGTATCCTTTTGGTTTGCCGTCCTTGTAATGAGGCCAGCCTGCGTGGTCGTCTCCGCGGTTGAGCCCGGCGTAACCAACGGTCGAAAGGATTCCATGCGTTCGTTTGTTCCCACTGCCGGCAGTGTGGAGCGGCAGTGGCACGTCATCGACGCCGAGGGGCAGGTCCTCGGGCGGGTGGCGACCGAAGCGGCTCGGCTGCTTCAGGGCAAGCACAAGCCGGTGTATACGCCTCACATCGACACGGGCGATCACGTCGTCGTCGTCAACGCGGCGAAGGTCCGCCTGACGGGCCGCAAGGAAGACCAGAAGGTCTACCGCTACCACAGCGGGTACGAAGGCGGGCTCCGCGAAGAGCGTGCGCGCGAGGTGCGCAGCAAGCAGCCGGTGCGGATCGTCGAGGAAGCGGTCCGCGGCATGCTGCCGAAGACCAAAATGGGCGAGGCGATGTGGCGCAAACTCAAGGTGTATGCGGGGGCCGAGCACCCGCACGCCGCGCAGCAGCCGAAGCCCGCGGCGATCGCGAAGAAGCGGACCGGACAGACGAGGAGCGAGGTCGCATAAGGTGGCAGCAGCAATCCAGTACTACGGAACGGGCCGGCGGAAAACGTCCACCGCCCGCGTGTTCCTCAGGCCCGGCAACGGCGGCATGACCGTCAACTACAAGCCGGTCGAACACGCCTTCCCCACCGAAGCCCTTCGCACCCAGATCAAGCAGCCGCTGCTCGTCACCGAAACGGCCGATAAATTCGACGTGCTCGCCACGATCGCGGGCGGCGGCATTGCCGGCCAGGCCGGCGCGCTGCGCCTCGGGATCGCGCGGGCGCTCGTCGAATACAACGTCGAGCTGCGCCAGCGGCTCAAGAAGGCCGGCTTCCTGACGCGCGACGCGCGCATCAAAGAGCGGAAGAAGTACGGGCAGAAGGGAGCGCGCAAACGCTTCCAGTTCAGCAAACGGTGATGGGAGGCAGCTTGAGTGGTATCGCGTTGAAGGATTTGCTCGAGGCCGGCGTCCACTTCGGCCACCAGACGAAGCGCTGGAACCCGAAGATGAAGGCGTACATCTTCGGCGAGCGCAACGGGATCTACATCATCGACCTGGCGAAGACGGCAAAGCTGTACGGCGAGGCCGAGGAGTTCGTCAGCAACCTGGCGGCTGACGGACGCACGATTCTGTTCGTGGGCACGAAGCGGCAGGCGCAGGACGCGATTGCCGAAGAGGCGCAGCGCTGCGGCATGTTCTTCGTCAACCAGCGATGGCTCGGCGGGCTCCTGACCAACTTCGCGACCATTCAACGCAGCCTCGCGCGGCTTCGCGAGCTCGAGGCGATGGAAACCGACGGCCGCTACGAAACGCTTTCGAAGAAGGAGATCGCGCAGCTCGAGAAGGAAAAGCGGAAGCTCCAGAAGAACCTCGAAGGGATCCGCACGATGTCGCGGCTGCCCGACGCGGTGTTCGTGGTCGATACCCGCAAGGAGAAGATCGCGGTCGACGAGGCGCGCAAGCTCAAGATCCCCGTCATCGGGATCGTCGACACCAACTGCGATCCGGACGAAGTGGATTTCGTGATCCCCGGCAACGACGATGCGCTGCGGGCGATCCGGCTGTTCGCGTCGAAGATTGCCGACGCGGTGATCGCGGGCCGCGGCGTGCGCGAATCGGCGCAGGCGGAGGAGAACACGGACGCGGAAGGGGACGACCGCTCGCGTCGCTCGCGGGGATCGCGTCAGATGCGTCCGGAGCAGGCCACGTCCCCGGCGTCGGTCTGACGCGCTTCGATTCGTGAACGACGCCGGCCGCCGACTTCGGGCCGGCGTTTTTGTGTACGGACGCGCGGGTGCGGCGTGCGGGATCCGGGATTCGGGATCCGTGGCGCGGGATCGTGGCTTCCGCCTTCAGGCGGAAGTTGGTGCTCCGGAAAGATCGTGTCCGCCTGAAGGCGGAAGCTACGGACAGTGACAGGAGAGAAGCAGCAATGGAAATTACGGCGGCGATGGTGAAGAAACTCCGCGACCAGACGGGCGCGGGGATGATGGAATGTAAGGCGGCCCTCGCGGAGGCGAAGGGGGATCTCGAAGAGGCGAACACGCTCCTGCGCAAGCGCGGGCTGGCGCAGGCAGCGAAGAAGGCCGGGCGATCCACCTCGGAAGGCGTGATCGGGCACTACATCCACATGGGCGGGAAGATCGGCGTCCTCGTCGAGGTCAACTGCGAGTCCGACTTCGTCGCGCGCACCGACGACTTTCAGCTGCTCGTGAAAGAGATCGCGATGCACATCGCGGCGGCGAACCCGACGTACGTACGGCGCGAGGACGTCCCGGCCGACGTGCTGCAGAAGGAGCGCGACATCTACCGCGAGCAGGTGAAGGACAAGCCCGCGCAGGTCGTCGACAAGATCGTCGAAGGCAAGCTCGAAAGCTTCTACGAGCAGTTCTGCCTCATGGATCAGCTCTCGATCCGCGATCCGAAGACGCGCATCCGCGATCTCGTCCAGGCCGCCATCGCGAAGCTCGGCGAGAATATTTCGATTGCGCGGTTCGTTCGCCTGAAGGTCGGCGAGCTGGCCGCCTGACGATTGCCGACTGCCGAGTGCAGATTGCCGATTGAATTGACGATTGGGGATTGCGGATTGGCGATGGGAGTGCCGATTGCCCGATTTGATGGGGGAGTGAGGATTGAGGATTGATTGAGTCGGCAATCAATCTCCAATCCCCACTCGATAATCAAATCCGCAAATCGACACTCCAGTCCTCAATCGACAATCGTCAATTGACAATTCAATCGGCAATCTGCACTCGGCAATCTGCAATCGATATAATTGCGCCCATGCTGCCCTATCGGCGCGTCCTGCTGAAGCTCTCGGGCGAAGCCCTGATGGGCGAACAGCCGTTCGGGATCGATCCCGCGGTCACGACTCAGATCGCGCGGGAGATCGGCGAGATCCAGCAGCTCGGCGTCCAGACCGCGGTCGTGATCGGCGGCGGCAATCTGTTCCGCGGCCTGGCCGCCAGCGCGCGCGGAATGGACCGCGCGACCGCGGACTACATGGGCATGCTCGCGACGGTGATCAACGCGCTCGCGCTGCAGGACGCGCTCGAGCACATCGGCGTGAACACGCGTGTCGCGACCGCGATAGAAATGCGCGCCGTCGCGGAGCCGTTCATCCGGCGGCGCGCCGTCCGTCACCTGGAAAAGGGG
Source organism: Acidobacteriota bacterium (assembly GCA_046735335.1). Lineage (GTDB taxonomy): Bacteria > Acidobacteriota > Vicinamibacteria > Vicinamibacterales > 2-12-FULL-66-21 > JBKPQB01. The sequence goes on from JBKPTE010000102.1 coordinate 7,583, forward strand.
CGGGTCGTCGTCTTCGCCGCCGGCACGGGCAATCCATACTTCACGACCGACACCGCCGCCGCGCTGCGCGCGATGGAAATGAAGGCGGACGTCATCCTCAAGGGTACGAAGGTCGACGGAATCTACACCGCCGACCCCATGCTCCACCCCACCGCGACGAAATACGACGCGATCTCCTACCTGAAGGTCCTCGAACAGGGACTCAAGGTGATGGACGCGACGGCCATTTCCCTCTGCATGGACAACCGTCTGCCGATCGTCGTGTTCAACCTGCGCACGGCCGGCAACCTGCGCCGCGTGATCGAAGGAGAGCACGTTGGCACGGTCGTACAGGCAGACTGACAGGTGAGCTGCTTATGGATGTGAACGATCTGAAGGGACTCTACGCGGAAGTCAAGAAGCGGATGGACGGGCACATCGACCACGTCCGCCGCGAACTGGCCGGGGTGCGCACGGGGCGCGCGTCCGTCAGCATCCTCGACGCCGTCCACGTCGAGGCGTACGGCGCGCAGATGCCGCTCAACCAGGTGGCGTCGCTCTCCATCCCGGAGCCCACGATGATCGTCGCCCAGCCGTTCGATCCCACGACGATGGGGGCCATCGAGCGGGCGATCCGGACGGCGAACCTCGGGCTGAACCCCACCAACGACGGCAAGGTGGTTCGCATTCCTATCCCGACGCTCACGGAGGAACGCCGCAAGGAGCTCTCGAAGCTCGTGCACAAGTACGCCGAGGAAGGACGGAACGGCCTGCGCCAGGTCCGCCGGGAAGCAAACGAACGGCTGAAGAAGCTGCTCAAGGACCACAAGATCTCCGAAGACGACGAGCGGCGCGGCCTCGATGAAGTTCAGAAGCTCACCGACCAGCACGTTGCGATGGTCGACGACATCCAGAAGAAGAAGGACGGCGAACTGCTGGGAAAATGACGAACGGCGAATTCAGCATTCGTCGTTCGTCTTTCGTCGTTCGTCATTGACCTGATGTCGCTGTTCACCCATCTCGAGTGCAGCGTGCCCTGCGGCGCTGCGCCCTTCGATCCGCACAAGGAACAGCATCTCTGCACGTGCGGCGCTCCCCTGCTGGCGCGCTACGACCTGACCGGCGCACGCGCGTGGGAGCGCCAGGCGCTCGCCGCGCGCGAGCCGAACATGTGGCGGTATCGCGAGCTGATGCCGCTCTTCGACGGCGAAGAGCCGCTGACACTCGGGGAAGGCTGGACGCCGCTCATCCACGCGCGCCGGCTTGGCGCCAATCTCGGCCTCTCGCGTCTGTTCATCAAGGACGAATCGCTCAACCCGACCAACTCGTTCAAGGCCCGCGGGCTCTCGGCGGCCGTGACTCGCGCCGCCCACTTGGGCGTGCGCGCCCTCTCGGTGCCCTCGGCGGGGAACGCGGCGAACGCGCTGGCCGCGTACACGGCCGCGGCAGGGATCGACGCGCACGTCTTCATGCCGAAGGACGTGAAGGTGCCGTTCATCCGCGAGTGCGAGCTGTACGGCGCGGACGTCACGCTCGTCGACGGATTGATCACCGACGCCGGCCGCGTTGCCGCGGAAGTGGGCAGGCCGCGCGGCTGGTACGACGTCTCGACGCTGAAGGAGCCATACCGCATCGAAGGCAAGAAGACGATGGGGTTCGAGGTTGCCGAGCAGCTGCAGTGGCGGCTCCCCGACTGGATCGTCTATCCGACGGGCGGCGGCACCGGCATGGTCGGGATGTGGAAGGCGTTCGCCGAAATGGAGGCGATCGGGTGGATCCACGGGCGCCGCCCCCGCATGGTCTCGGTGCAGGCCGAAGGCTGTGCGCCAATCGTGCGGGCGTTCGAGCAGGGCCGCGACCGGTCCGAGACGTTCCCCGACGCGCACACCGTGGCCGACGGCCTGCGCGTGCCCAAAGCAATCGGCGATTTCCTGGTGCTGCGCGCGGTGCGCGAGAGCGGCGGCACGGCCCTGACCGTCTCCGACGCCGACATGGTGCGCGCGATGCGGGAGATCGGATCCCGCGAAGGCATCAGCGCCGCGCCCGAAGGCGGCGCCGCGCTGCACGCCGTCAAGGCGCTCGTATCCGGCCGCCTCATCGCTCCCGACGACACCGTCGTCGTCTTCAATACGGGCGGGGCCCTGAAATACCTCGACGTCCTGAACGGCTCGCGCGTTTAGGTCAGCGGGCATAACCGATTCCGGTTATTGCCGGTACGATCCTCTGCCGGTAGATTCGCAGGACTTTGCGTGCGGCGCTCGCGCCCGATCCAGGAGGTCCCTTGAGAATCCCCGCCGTCGCCGCCTGCACGGTCGTCGCGTGCATGCTGGCGGCAACGCCGGCAGCGTTCGCACGGGGTTGAGTGCTCATCCGCCAGAACGGGCCCGTGTTCGGCTCTCCAATCCGTATTCGGAGCCGGGTGACACGCAGATCACGCTGTCCACGCGCAATCTGCGATCGACCGATCACTACAACGGCACCGCCGAGCAGGTGCAGCGCCAGACGCTCCAGACCTACGTGGTCAACCTGCAGCACGCCGTCGATCTGACGATCAACCGCACGTTCACTCCGCGCTTTTCGGCGGGCGTGGGCGCTCCGTTCGTGTCCGCATCCTGGGGCATCCCGAGTCCGACGTCGCCGACGCCGGGCCCGCGGGCGAACGAAAACGCGCGTGGCCTGGCAGACATCTCGGCAAGCGCGCGCATGTGGGTGCTTCCGACGAACCGTTTCTCGAGCGGCAACCTCTCCATCGGCCTCGGCATGAAGATGCCGACGGGCAACGAGGGATACAAGGACCGCTATCCCGATCGCAAGGGCAACAACAACGACCTTCGATACGTCGACCAGTCGGTGCAGCCGGGCGATGGCGGATGGGGGCTGCTCTTCGAGCTGTCCGGGTTCAAGAAGGTCCCGCACGCGCAGCTGTTCGCGTCGGCGAACTATCTCGCCAATCCGCGCGACCGGAACGGCACGACGTCCGGATCGATCAATCGGCTGCCGCCGAATACCACGACCAACCGGCAACGCCGATCGCTTCTACAATTCGGTGCCCGATCAGTTCATGGTGCGCGCGGGCGGGGCCGTGCCGGTGAAGAACACGGGCTTCGTCGGGACGCTCGCGTGGCGCATCGAAGGCCTCCCGCGCTACGACCTGATTGGCGCGAGCCACGGCTTCCGGCGGCCCGGCGTCGAACTGGTTCTGGAGCCGGGCGTCAGCTACGCGAAGGGAAACCAGTTCTGGGCATTTCAAGTGCCGATCGGGTATTACCGCAACCGCTTCCCCGATCCTTACACGGGCGCGGCGGGTGACGCGACCTTCCCGAACCACATCTTCCTCGCGTCCTACGGTTATCGCTTCCGGGGCAAGTCGCCGGCAACGACAACGACCATCGCGTCGAAAAACATCGACTGTCCCGTGGTGCCGGCGTCGAGCGGCACAGGGCAATGAGCGTGCGCCTCTGCGCCTTCGCTTTCGTCGCGTGGGTTGCACGTGCGGCCGGGCCGCCCGCCGCGGTCCTGCCGCCGCGCCCGTCCGCTGAACCGGCGCAGGCGCCGCAGGTCTGCGATGCCAAAGCGAAATCTGCGAAGTTCAACCTGACACTGAAGGATCTCTCGGGCGTCAAGGTCAAGCTCGAGGCGTTCAAAGGGAAAGTGATCGTCCTCAACTTCTGGGCGACGTGGTGCGCGCCGTGCAAGGTGGAGATTCCGGGATTCGTGGAGCCTGCAGGAGCGCTACGGGAGCGATCGCTTGCAGCTGATCGGAATCTCCGTCGGCGATACCGCGGACAAGCTGAAGCCGTACGTCGACGCACAGAAGATGAACTATCCGGTGCTGCAGGGTCGAGGGCACACCGAGATCCTCGACGCGTTCTGGAAGGTCGAGACGCTGCCGACGACCATTCTCATCACGCGCGACGGGACGATCTGTAACACGCACTCGGGCGCGGTCACGAAGGACGCGCCTGGAGGCGGAGATCCGGCCGCTGCCGTAACATTTCTCCAGTGTTATAATGACTGTTCGCGTCGAGCGCGGCAGCCCTGCCGCGCGCAGCCGGCGCTTTCAGAACCAGAGTGGGCGGCTAGCTCAGTTGGGAGAGCGCCGCGTTCGCAACGCGGAGGTCGGGAGTTCGAGCCTCCTGCCGTCCACCAGCTTTCTTGGCAATTCCTTCAATTCCGCCAACTCGTCAGACCCGCCCTCCGGCGATTGTGACGCGGTTGTGACGGGCCGGGAGGATTGCAGCGCAAACGAGCCGAGCGCATCGGCCTTCCGCGCCTCGGTCGGATGCGTGTACCGCGCGAGCATTCGGGTGGAACTATGGCCGCTGATCTCCATGACGGTGTAATCGTCGTACCCCTTCGCAATCATCCGGCTCAGCGCCGTGTGCCGCAGCGTGTGCAGCGTCACGTCGCCCGTCCTGATGCCGGCGCGCTCGACAGCGCGGGCGAAAACGTGCAGTGCGCCGTTCGTGGTGTAGCGATCAGCAGTCCGGGCATTCGTGAAGACATACCGATGCTGCCGCGCCACCGCCCCCAGGACGGCCGATGCCGCCGGGGAGAGGGGAATCCTTCGGGCCTTCCCGTTCTTCGTTTCTAGGAACGTCAAAGCGTCGTCCGTGACGTTCTCCCACTTCAGCGCGAGCAGCTCCCCCACTCGGGCGCCCGTAATGAGTGCCAGCGTGATCAGCGCCCGCATCTTGCGCGGCGCCGCTTCCAGCAGGCACCGCTGCTCGTCCGGCGTCAGAATCCGCGTCCTGCGGTTGTCCACCTTCAGCCGTTTGACATTCCGTGCGGGAGAGTCGAGCAGCTTGCCCCACTCGACGGCTTTGTTGAGAATCGACTTTAGGCAATCGAGTTCCCGATTGACGGTCGCCGGCTTCAGGGGCTTCGGATTGGATTTGTAACCATGCCCGCGCCACTTGCCCGCTAACCGTCCCGCTTGTACTGCTCGATCCGATGTGTCGTGATCTCGTGGAGAATCAGGGAGCCGAACGCCCGATTGAGGGTCTTCAAAATTTCGCGATCCCGGTCAGCGCTGCGTTTGTGCAGATCAGCATGGTCGCGCAGATACACATCCGCGAACTGCCGGAACGTGATGTCCGGCAGTCGGCGGATACCGTGGCGCCCTTCCAGAATGCGCGCCCGCTCGCGCGCCTCGATGTTCTTCGCCGTGCCCTTGTCGGCAGTCTCGGTCGTGTTCCGATACCGCTTCCCGGTGATCTGGAAGTCGTAGTGCCAGTGATGATCGCAGCGCGGTGACGTTGGGCAATGCAGCGGATTCGGGCTGCCATCCCGCAACGTCACCGGCTCCGTTCGATTGCAGCGCTTTCGCAGACTCATTCAGCCTCTCTCGTGTTCACCCAGCACCCGATCGATACACATTTCGATCAAGCGAACGGCCTGCGAATCCGGCACTGCCAGTTTGACGCATCGCGCAGCACCGTCGCGCGCCTCGGTGTCGTACCGAAACAGCAAGCGATCCACCTGTCGCTCAATCACCCGGACAGCGATCGGGCGGATGACCGCGAGGCGGCGCAACTTCGCCTCCAGCCGAGCACACGTCTCGTTCGGAGGGGGTGTGGATCGCGGCCGGCGCGGATGCGTTTGGTCGAAGGTCACGACTGGCATGGCGCCCCCGCTTGCAGGCCGAATGTGGGCAAGCGTTGCCCCATAGCGAATCCCAAGACGTACGTAAACGTCAGGCCGCGCAGAACTGCTCCCATTCCTCTACGGAGCCCCCCTGCAGCGTGACCCCCAGTGTCTTGAAGATGTCGCCCGGCACAAGCTCTTGAATCCCTACGAACATGGCCCGGACCAGTCATGCGGCGGCGCGGGGCATGCCGTGTCCCAACTGCCAGCCCGCGGATGCAGGCCCGATGCTGCCGGACGACTGGGAATCACTCGCCTCAACTGACGACGAATAATTTGTGCGACCGGGGTAGCCAGCCGTGATATAGATTCGCCACCACTGCGACCATCCCTGCCCCAGTGACTCCGGGATGAAGAACGGACATCCCGGAGCGTTCCTCTCACGTTCGTGAGAAAGCGTGGGCCGAAATGAAACATCTTCAGTATGGAGTCCTCGGGTTCTGTTTCTTGGCCGTCGCGTGCGCGGGCGGCGGCCCCAACGCACCGACGTCCCCCTCGATCGCCGCCGGCGCTGGGAACGCTGCAACGGCCGCCACAGGCGGTTCAGAGTTGCCGTTCCGTGGCACCCTGGACGCAACCGAAACAGAAGATGGGACGTTGCATCATCTCGTTGGCAGCGGCAATGCCACGCACCTGGGCCGGTTCACCCTTGAGGCGAACTTCACGGTTGACAGCGCCACCGCGACGGGATCCGGAACAGCCACTTGGACAGCAGCGAACGGAGATCAACTGTTCACGACTGAGACGGGTCACGCCGTTGTGACGTTCCCGACCGCGGCCATTTCGGAAACCCACACGATCACGGGCGGCACCGGACGATTTGCGGACGCCTCGGGCAGCATTTCCATCGAGCGTTCCATCAATCTGCCAACGTTAGTGTCGTCCGGTTCGATCACTGGAACGATCAACCTCGGTCACTAATCCTGAACGAATGATCCTCGCGCACACGCCGCCCCGCCGATAACGGGGCGCGTATTCAGTTGTCAAAGACCTGCGAATCTAGTGAAAGTGCGCCGCCGGCAACGCGACCACGGTCCGAGGGATCAGAACGTGGCGGCCGGGAACCGACGGCGCTGGAGTCCCGGCCTTTTCTAGAGCCGCGTCGCCGCGGCCAATCTCTTGAGATCCTCCGCCCACTGCCTCACGATCGGCTGTCGCCACTTCACGGTCCGCCGGCCGGTGCGAGAGTCAAAGAGGTGCGCTGGCTGTCCTGGGAAGCCAAGCGTTTGCGCCGCCTCCCATTGCTGGTCGGTCCACTTAAACGAGCGGCAAATCTCGTCTCTGGTCACGAGCGGATCCGGCGGCAACGGATCGCGCACAGGCCGATCGTCAACGGGCAGCATTGGTGTTGGCGTGTAGATTGTTCGCATTGCGTTCTCCTTGTGATTGTTGGTTGTTTATCGAGCGCGTGTCTCTCGGCATGCGCGCAGCGTCTCGTCAGCGTGCAGCCAGACTTGTGTGTGCTCAGCGCACCGCCGGCACAACGGCCGCGCCTCCGGCCGCGTCCGCACGCAGACCGCGGTGTCCGTCCGCACGAATACCAGGTCAGTTCTCCACGCCTCACGCGGGTGAGGATGTCCCTCATGCCGGCATCGAGAATGCCCGCGATCGATCTGGTTCGATCAATCGCATGCTCCACATGCGGGCGCGCTGCACGTTCTGCGATTTCGTAGCTCGCTCGGTATCAGGCCTTGGT
>JBKPTE010000103.1:0-48946 GCA_046735335.1 Acidobacteriota bacterium
CCACCATCCGGAGAATGGCCTTGAGCGACCTGGTCAGCTGCCACGTGCGGACTCGTCGTCCCGTCGTGGAGAAGAAGTTGTAACCGGCTCCCTCGAGCTGCTGGACGATGGCCTCGATGTCTTCTCCCGCGCGCTCGAGAAGGTCGAGGTGCAGTTCGAGACACAGCGCGGGGCGGCACCGCAGCAGCGTACGCCGCGCGCCGCGAAGGACGGTGCCTTCGGCGCCTTCGACGTCGATCTTGATGATCGCCGGCCATACGTGACTGGTTTCGCAGAGGCGATCGATCGTGGCCACCGGCACCTCGGCTGCATCGCGATCGCCAGGCACTGCGTCTCGTGCGAAGCCGTGCACGTCCGTCACCATGGAGCGCAGTTCGTCGGCGTCGCCGGCAGCGCAGCAGCGCACGTCGGCACGGGCGGCCGAGCCATTCAGTTCGAGGAGCGCACGGGACTCGGATGCGAGCGGCGTCGAAGGTTCGAGGAGCAGCGCCCGATGCTGAGGTCCGGAGGCGAGGTGCACGAGCGAGAACAGCCCTTTGTGCGCACCGACGTCCAGCAGCAGCGCGTCACGCCTGGACGCGCGCGACATGCGGATGAACGCCGCCATCTCGGCGCGGCTGTCCCCGTTCTCCACGAAATGGAATCGCGCATCGGCCGCGGCGCTCTCGGGGACAACGACCGGCACATCGTCCACGCGGTAGTGCAGAGCGCGGCCGCGCGGCTCGCACGTGACGTGCAGATTCGACCCTGCGGCGGAGTACCCGAATCGCCGCTGTGCAAGGGCCGCGCGCGCCTGCTCCGGAAGCAGCCGCGCCGCGGCACGCGCCGTCGCGCGGATCATGCCGCCGCGCGCTCCTCCACGAGCGCTTCGAAGAAGTCGAGGTGCTGACGGGCGACGACCGGCCACGAGAACTGCGCGTGCGCCCGCTCCCGGCCTCGCGCCCCGAGCGTCCGCCGCAGCCCGGGGTTCTCGAGCACGCGGTCGATCGCGGCAGCAAGATCGCCGGCGGTCCCTTCCGGAACCAGAATGCCGGCGTCGCCGACAACGTGCGGGATCTCGCCGCTGTTGCTGGCGATCAGCGGAACTCCGCAACCCATGCCTTCGATGAGCATGCGGCCGAACTGCTCCCGCCACGCCGGCGTCGTCACACTGGGCGCGCAGAGCACCGCCATCGCGTTCATCCACCGCGGCACGTCGGCATGTGCGACACCCGTCACGACGTGTACGCGGCCGCGATGCTCCGTCTCGAAGCGCCGGAGGTCCGGTTCGAGCGGACCGCCGCCGACGAAGAGCGCCTTCCAATCCGCTCTCGAGGCGCGCAGCGCATCGCAGAGAATTGAAAGGCCCTTTTCAGGCACGAACCGGCCGACGAATCCGACGACGAGGGCGGTGGCGGCCCAACCGCAGCGTTGACGAGCGGCGGCACCGGCATCGGCATTCGGCGCAAACGCGTCGAGATCGACGCCGGGGGTGATGACGTGCGATGGCTTCGAGCCGTAGCCGGCTCGGTTTTGGAGCGTATCGCGAATCGTTTCGCCGAACGCAATCCATCCATCTGCCCGGCGCATCACGCGTTCCTCGAACGCGCTCAGCGGCCACGGAAGCGCCTTATCGATGTTCTGGAACGTCGCCGGAACGAACGAGGCGCTCTTTGGCGCGCACCCGGCGATCTGGGCTGCCGCGAGCACGTAGGGCTCTTCCCAGCAATGAACGACGTCCCACTGTCCTTCCATCGCCGCGCGAAGACCGGCGTACCACATGAGGTGCGGACTGCGATCGAGACGGACGGCGATCTGCCGCAGGGCCGAGGCTTCTCCGTCGATCGCCTCTATCCGTATCTGGCGCAGATCGCCACGAAACGCGGCCGGCGCAAGGGCGGTCACGCGCCACCGTCCCCGCCCCTGCAGCGCCATCTCGTGCGCGAGCCGCCGGTTCTGCGCGACGACGTACGAGTGGCCGATCGTCAGAAGTCGTCGTTCAGCGGGCATCCGGCGCTCCGGTGGCAGCGGGCGCGGCATACGCGGTTTCGATCCTTCGGAGCGATCGCCACGCCGCCAGCGTAGGGCGCGACACGGGATCTCGTTGCGCGAGCGCCGACGGGAGCTGCGCCGTCAGCTCGCGCAGCAGCCACGCCCATCCCCACGGATCGTGAATCTTCCACGCGCGCCGCATCCTGAAGTACAGCGCGATGCGTGCCGGGAGCACCCAGATCGCTCTCGTGATCGGATCGTTGTAGAGCGTATTCAGACAGTCGTTCCGCGCGACGAATCGAAGGTAGCGCCGGCTGTCGCGGCTCGCCTGGTCCGGCACGTGCGCGACGAGCGCGTCGGGGAGGTACACGGTCAACCATCCCCGGTGCAGCAGCCGCAGGCAGAAATCCTTCTCTTCACCGTAGAACCCGAGCTGCTCCCGGTATCCACCGAGGTGCAGGAACACGTCTCGCCGAACGAGATGCGCGAACCCGATGAAGCTCGGCACGAGCGCGGCCGTGTTCGCGGTCGAGGGCTGCATGCTCGCGGGCCACGGGCGGCCATCGGCTTCGCCCTGGGCAAATCCGACGGCGCCGACTCGCGGATCCAATCGCATCACGTCCACGCCGCGCACGATGGCCTCGCCCGTCAACAGCCGCGCATCGTCATCCAGGAGGAGCACGAACTCGCCCGAAGCCTCGCGGACGAGCAGGTTGCGACCAGCGATGTAGCCGTGTCGTGATGCGTCCGTCAGCACACGTACGTGCACGCCGTTGGCTACCTCGGCGATCTGTTCAGCCACGGGCGGGTCGGAGCCGTCGTCGAAGGCGAGCACTTCGGGGACGAGATCGGCTACGAGCCCCAGCGAGTCGAGACACGCGCGCAGCGATGTTTGCCGGTTCCGGGTGGTGATGCCGATGGTGAGGAGACGGCTCACGCAGCCTTCCTCTCCTCGCGCGCGCGCGCGTAGGCATCCAGCGTCCGCAGCGCCGTCGCATGCCATGTCATCGATTTCACTCTGTCGCGCGCAGCGTTGCCCAGGCGCTCCCTCAGCAGGGCATCGCCCATCAGGCGGCGCGCCGCCGCCGCGAGCGCACGTGCATCCCTCGCCCGAACGCACACGCCGTTTTCGCCGTCGCGAACGACAGCCGGCGCGCATCCAACAGGCGTGGCCACGACAGCCATCCGCTGGCTCATCGCCTCCAGCAATACGAGACCGAACCCCTCATACGTCGACGGCCACAGCAGAACGTCGTGCTCTCGATATGCCTCGATCACCTGCTGTTCGGGCGCGCGCGGGATCACCGTGATGAAGCGGCGCGCCGTCTCCGAAAAGGGGCGCAGCACCGCGGACTCGCAAACCCCGGGCCCGAGAATGGTCAGCGGAAGACCCGAATGTTCGCTGCACAACTGCTCGAACGCGGGAACGAGCGCATCGATGCCCTTCATGCGATCCCACGTCCCGCAGAAGAGGAGTCCCTTTCCGCGCCGTACGCCGCTGGCCGGATCCGCCAGAAACTCCGGGGAGACGCCGTGGGCGACGAGGTGGATTCGATCCTCCGGCTGCCACCCGTTCTCGATCGCGTAGGTGCGGTCGGCATCATTGAGGACGATGAGACCGTCCGCGAGCCGCGCGGCGGCGGCCACCTGCGAGAGACGCGTCAGCGGATACCAGATCCGCCGCGTCCACGGCTTTCGCGCCAGGCCCTGCTCCGCGTCCAGCAGCATGCGCCGGTAGTTGAGGTGCTCGAGCCCGTTCGAGCGACAGATGAACGACGTTCCAGGGAACGCGCCGATCCGCTTTGCCGCCGCGAACCACAACCCTTCCGCGCTGGCCGCATCGACGATGTCGTAACGTGCGCGATCGAGGCGGCGTGCAATCGCGTTCGCGGCGTACCACGGCGAGACGACCTGCCTCACTTGTCGGAACCGCGGTCCGCCGATCTCTTCGCCGAAGATGACATCACAGCGATGGCCCAGTGCCTGGAGCTCGGCCTGCAGCTTGATGAAGACCTTCGGCGATCCGAGCGTCGCGTCCGGCGGGTAGTCCCCCACGAGCAGCACCGAAAGAGGCCGGTTCACCGTGTCGCCGTGTCGTAGGCCTGGTCTCTCAGACCAGGCATCCAGCACCCATCTCGACGCTCGCGCGAAGCGCGTCGATCGTGCGGCCGATCGAGAACCGCTCCCGATAGATGTGGCGTCCCCGACGCGCAAGCGTGCGCCGCGCCTCCGCATCGCCGAGCAATGACGAGATCGCGGCCATCATCGCCTGCGTGTCGCCGGCGGGCGCAAGTGCCGCGGGCAAGGCTTCGCGCCATACGCTTTCGGTCAGGAATCCGTCCGTGGTCACCGTGGCGACGCCGTTCTGGAGCCCCGCCATCACCGACGTGCGCCGTGTGGTCACGCCATCGGGATACGGCTGGAGCAGCAGATCGCACGCGCGAAGCGCGGCGGCCGTGTTCCGCCGGTCGAGCCAGCCGGACGCCCATGCGCGTCCGGCAACGGCCGGCATTACGGACTGAAGGCTCTCGAGAAACTCGACGCTTCCCTTTCCGATGAACGCAAGCCGGACGTCGGGATGCCGTTCCACGATCGGCGAGAGCACGCGCGTCAATTCCGCCGCGAGGTGTTCGCCGTACGTGCCGAAGTGGCCGATGACCGGCGCTGGCACGGAGCCCTGAATTGAAGCGCGAAAGTGCGTTTCGCGCCGGGGATCGGCCCGTTCCGGGATCGTCGATGGAATCGGGAGGACCAGCGAGTCCGGCAGCGCAGCGTAAGGCGAGAGATACCGCACCCAATTCGACGAGGACATGTAGATGCAGCGGCTCGCCTTGATCAGTTCGGCAGCCATCATGCGCTGGACCGCCGCGAGCGCGTTCCGCCAGGGACGGTTCAGCGAGTAGTAGAAGTACGGCTCGTGAAACATGACGCGCACGTCGCAGCCGCTGTGCGCCTGCTCCCTCACCCACCGGCAGAAGGGAAGGTTAGCGCCACGCGCGCCGAACGCGTTCGGGACGTACTGAACGAGGACGATGCCGGGGTCGTCGAGCCAGGCGCGGCCGAGCACGTCGCGGGAGAGCGGACCGAACCGATCCGGAAGCGTCCGTTGACGATCATCGCGCCCGTCCTCAGCGGCCGGCGTCCATACGCGAACGGTGTCACCTGCTGCGGCGAGACCGCGCGCGACGAGCGACGTATAGTCCCCAACGCCGCCGCAGGACGGCGGATACTCGCCGGTGAGGATGTGCCAGATCACGCGGCGCGGGCCGCGGCCGCCGCGGCGAACACGGCCTCGAGCGCGGCGACATGCGCCTCGGCCGTCAGGCGCGACGCCACCGCGCGCGCTCCGTCCGAGAGCCTGCGCCGCAAGGCAGAATCGCTGAGAGCGGCGGCCATCGCTTCACCGAGACCCTTTGAACCAGTACGAGGAGGAACGAGCAAGCCGTTGCTTCCGTCGGTCAGCCACGAGGAGATCCCGCCGACGTCGAATGCGACCGCCGGCACGCCAAACGCTGCCCCTTCCAGGCCCACGAGACCGAAGGGCTCCGGCCAGATGCTCGGGACCGCGACGAGCGTCGCGCGCGCGAAGAGGCGCGCCCGCTCTTCCGGATCGACCCATCCCGGGAGCGACGCTCGCACGCCGAGCGAGAGTGCGAGCCGCTCGAGCGCCGTGCGCTCGGGGCCATCCCCTGCGAGCGTCACCGAAATCGCGCGTCCCAGCGATCGCGACGCCCGATACACGGCATGGAGCAGGAGATCGCCGCCCTTGAGCCGCGTCATGCGCGCGAGGAACAGGACGTCGATTGGCGCGCCGCCGGGCACGACGGCGGTCGCAGGAGCCGCAAACAGTGGAATCGCGTGCAGCCGCTCGCCGGCGATGCCTTGCGCCGCATACTGCCGCCGCATGTGATGGCTGGCGACGACAATCGCCGCGTAACGCGCGAACAGCCGTTGCTGTCTCGCCGACCACATGTACTCGGCCGCAAGGCCCGCAGGATTCCTGGCGCCGCACCGGCGCGGCATGTAATGCACGAGACACGCCGGTCCGCAGCGGCGCTCGCACGCTACGACATGTGGAAACGCGAACGTCTTCAGCCCGCTGACGCACGTACCGAAGTACCCGTGCATCATCTTGATCGTCGGCCACTCGGCCGCGACGCGCTCGTCGATTTCCAGCGGACGCATGTTGTTCGAGTAACAAACGTCGGGGCCCCACGCGCGAGCGCCCGCAATCGCATTGTCGACGCCAGCGTCTGCGGCGCTCCACGAGTCGGGGACGCCGATCGTCACGGGGCCCTGCTCCCGCGCGGAGCCGGCGTGCAGCAGCGCGACCGCGTGCGCGCGCCTGACGAGCGGTTCAATCAGCGACGCGAGGTACGTTTCCACGCCGCCCGCGCCGGACCGCGCATCGTTGACGATCAGGATTCGCATCACTTTCGGCGCAGCCGGACGCTGACGCCTTCCGTCGACCAGACGTCGAACTGCGCGTCGAGTGGCTCCGGCTCCAGGCCTTGCGCCGCGAGCTCGCGCGCGAGGTTGCAAGCATCCTCATTCCGCGACCGCCATACGGACGGGTGAAACTCCACGAAGGCAACGGTTGTGCCGGAGGCCAGCGTTCGACGGGCGCCGCGCAGCACATCGGCTTCGACGCCCTCGACGTCGATCTTCACCACGTCAGGCGCCAGCGACCGCTCGCCGCAGAAGCCATCGATCGTCATCGTCTTCACGGTGGTCGGGGACCGATGATCCGCAACCGCAATCAGCGAACTGCGTCCGGCGACGCCCTCATCGTAGAGAGCAGCCGACCCTTGGCGATCCGAGACGGCCGCCTCGACGACTTCCACGTTACGGGCGTCGTTCAGCTCGACGTGACGCCGGAGGCTGGATGCTGCCGAAGGTGACGGTTCGAACGCGAAGACCCGACCCGACTGACCGGCCCACTGCGAGAACAAGAGCGTGTACGCACCGACGTTGGCACCGACGTCGAGCACGATCGCTCCCGGGCGAACAGCGTCCCTGAACGCGCGGTATTCCTCGGGATTCCAGCTGAGCGATCGATGCCGGGCGGAGAGACGCACGCGCTCGCCGCACGGCAGGACCGAGACCAGATGATCGCCAGGCAGGCGATCGAGCACCGCTTCGTGCAGGCGCCGGAGCATCAGCGGCGCCGCGACCCGGCGACTGCCGCGCAGACGATCGACGCCGCGTTCGAGCCAGCTTCCGCGGCGGAAACGTTCCGCCCTGCCGATCACCGTCTCCGTCAAGATGCCTCGGCGCCGCTGAACATGCGCATCGGCCAGCGCGCGTACCGCTCGTACAGCGCTCTGATCGGGCCGAATTCGAGATACAGCGGACGCATGTACCAGACGACGATTGCCGCGAGCAGCCCGCCCGCGGCAATCGTCACCGGAAGCGGCGGCGTCGCAGCGAGCCGTTCGAAGGCGATCGCGAGCATCACCATCGGAACGGCGCGCACCGTCCAGGGGCGAAGCACGTCGGCAAGCAGCGCGGCCTCCGACATGCCCGTGGCGCGTGAGAAGGGCCGCCATGCCAGCAGGCCGAACACCAGCCCATGGCTCAGGACCCCGGAAAGCAGCACGCCGTTTATCCCGAAGGGCACCCCCAGCCCGACCGCGAGCACGAGATGCAGCACGCCGGACGCCAGCGTCGCGAACCCAATCTGCAGCCGCTGGCCGAGCACGGACGGAATCACCGCGATCGAGTGGCCGAACGTCATCGCGAGGACAAGCGTAGCGATCAGGACGTTGGCGAATGATCCGGCAAACAGCTCGGGACCAACCCACCGGCGGACGAACGCCGGGTTCGCGGCGAGGACGACGCACGCGACTGCGCCCGCAAGGGCAAGATAGACGCGCACCATCACGAGAATGGCGTCGCGAAGCCGTGTCTCGTGACGCTCGCCCGCGAGCTGCGCCAGCGCGACGAGGCCGTTGTCGCACGGGATCCAGGAGAGCTGCACGAGCGCCTGCGCGAGCTTGTGCGTGCAGGCAAGCGCTGCGACCTGCGCCGGGCGCCCGAGGGCAGCCAGTACGAGGCCGTCGCTCGCCGCGATCAGCCGCCATCCCCATCCGCCGATCCACGTGCCCAGCCCCTCGAGATAGAGCAGACGCATCTCCGCCCACGACGGACGCGGCCATCCGCGCAGCAGGTCGGGCGCGATGAACGCGACGCGAGCGATACTCCACAGTCCGCTGACCGTCGGGGGGGCCGCAGCCGCCAGCGCCAGCGCGTACAGACCGTACCCGCGCTGCAGCAGCAGCACGGTCAGCATGAAGCCGAGCGTCCAGTTCGTGAGGTTCAAGAGGCCGTTGAACCGGACGTCCTGAAGGCCGGCGAGCACGGCGCCGAAGACGCGGAGCGGCTGCGCGATACAGCCCGCCGCGGCGATCACCAGGATCGGGCCGATGACGAGCGCGCGCTCCGGCGGAGCGAGGTGAAGCACTCTGGGCAGGAACGCCCACACGCCGACCACGAACAAGACGTAGACGATCGTCGTCAGCAGCGCGGCCGAGACCGCGGTGCTCACGAGGTGCCGCATGCGCGCGCGATCCTGCCGGCCGTCCGATTCCGCAATGAGCCACGGCAGGGTCACGAGCACGCCAAGCTCGGTCAGGCCGGCGTAGGCGAGCAGCTCGCCCGACGCGAGCCACAGCCCGTAGAGCCGCGCGCCGATGTGACCGAGCGTGAACGGCACGACCCAGAGGCCCGCGACGAGCGCGACGCCGAACTGGACGTAGCTGAACGCGGCGCTGAGCGACGCGCGTGCGGTTCTGCTCATGCGGCTCCCAGCGCACGTCTCGCGCCGGCGCGAACGGATTGCACCATCGTTGCGGCCCAGCCCGCGGGCGTGGCCTGACGTCGCCACGTGCGCCGCGGCCGCGCATGTGTGCGTGCGATCTCATCGTCCCAACGATCGTGGAAGAGACGCCCGTTCGCGAGCACGCGATCCAGGTAGGCGCGTGACGGTGTCCCGATCGTGGTGCTGCCGCGATGAAAGTACGCGCCCAGGCGCTCGTAGCCATACGTCGCGACGCGCCACCCCGCTCGACGGATTCGAAACGCGAGATCCGCTTCGTCCCACTCCGTCGGGCGAAATGCCTCGTCGAGGAGGCCGACACGATCGAGACAGGTGCGCCGGACGACCCAGGGCCTGATCACGGCATCGACTTCCTGCAGGCGCAGCCAGTTCGCCGGGCCGTGGCCAATCGTGCTCTGCAGCCGGCGCCAGTCCGTGAGATCTTCCCAGCGTTCGATTGGATCGTCGCAGGGAACGCAATCGAGTCCCCGGCCCAGGCTCACCATCCCAAGATCCGGATAGGTCCTGAAGGTCGCCAGCAGCTCCGGGACGAGCCAGGGCGCCCGGAGGAACATGTCGTCCTGCCACGCGGCCAGCAGCGCGCCGCGCCCCGCTGCCAGGCCACGGTTGGTGCACCGCAACTCGTGCGCATCGTCTTCGTGCATCCACCGCAGATGCGCGCGGCCCCATGCCGACGCGGCTTCGCGTTCCAAAAATGCCGCCGTTCCGTCGCCGCAGCCGTCTTCGACGACGATGATCTCGATCTCGTCGCCGCCAAACCGGCGCCAGCCTTCGAGAGCGAGGCGGAGCACCGCTTCGTTGTTGAACGTCGGCATCACGACGCTCAGATGCGGCTCCACCTGGCGCGCGGCGTCCGTAGCCGCGATTCCGCTCATCGGGGTCGCCTGGCGTACGCCTGGAGGTTGAGGGCCAAGGGTGTGTGCACGCCGCCGGGCAGCACACGCGCGGTCCTGAAGGTGCCGAGCCGAAGCGCGCGATCGGCAAGGGCGGCCAGCGTGCCGTTCGGCGGCAGTTCGGGAGCGCCCGCGGAAATCGCGATCTCGTCGAAAGCCTCGCGCGCGAGCGCGGCACGGAGCGACGCAGCAGAAAAGTGGCTGACGTGCACGAGGTTGTCGGCGAGCGCCGCGCGATATCCGGCCCGCACGTGAGCCCGCCCGCGCTCCTTCAGCCGCTGCGCGGGCGCGTTCGGCACCTTTATCGCAAGCCATCCGCCCGGCTCGAGCAGCGTCCGCGCCTTACGAAGAATCAGCCGCGGCTCCGGCACGTGCTCGAGGACGTCGGTCATCGTGATCGCGTCGAAGCGTTCCCCGTCCGTCTCGAACGCGCGGATGCTGCCGTGGTGAATCCGCGCACCACAGGCAGCCGCCGCGAAGGCGGCCGTGCTCGGGTTCAGCTCGAGACCTTCGACGTCCCATCCGGCGCGCCGGGCGAGGACGAGAAACCGGCCTGCATGTGATCCGATGTCGAGCAGCCGCCGGTGCGGCTTCCGCACCCTGGCCTGCAGCTGGCGGATCACATCCGTGAAGATCAGATCCTTGTAGGTGCCGTCGTGCTCACGTTCGATCCAGTCGCGCGACCAGCGCTGGTCGTACAGCCTCTCGAAGTAGCGCGCAAGCACGGGAAGCGCGGATGGCTGCGCGAACCCGCAGGCCGCGCATTGGACGATGCCGACCGACTCTCCCGAGTACGCGGCCAGTTCCGGATCCTGCGATCGATATTCGCCGAGCTCGAAGGATGCGTCGTGGACTCGCGTCAGCGCCGAGGCGCCGCAGATCCAGCACTCGCGAATGGGGGTGAACGCGGGTTTCACGATTCGATCACGGCGGCAATCTCCGCCGCCATCTGGTCCCACGACCGGGATGCGAGGCGCGCGGCGAACGGATCGATACGCCCGGGCCAGTCCTCCGCGTGTGCACGCCAGGCGCGAAGCGCAGTCGCGAGAGCGCGCGGCGACGGTGGATCTGGCAGGAGCAGCCCGCCAAGCTCCGGCGGATAGCGCTCGGCGATCCCCGCACCTGCCGTCACGATCGCCGGGACGCCGCGACAGATCGCTTCGTGGACGGCGAGACCGTAGGCCTCGTACCTCGCGGGATGAACGAGGAGGTCGGCGCTCGCGAGTACCGATGCGACGTCGTGACGAAAGCCGATAAAGCGCAGCGATCCCTCGAGCCCGGCGCGGCGGGCGCGTTCGATCCACGACGTCTGTTCGCCTCCGTCGCCCGCAACCAGGAGGTCGACGTCCCACGCAGGATCCGCGCTCAGCGCCTGCCACGCATCGAACAGAACGTCGAACCCCTTGCGCCGATCGCCGAGCGCCCCGACGAACAGAGCGGCGTATCGATTCGCGGCAATGCCGAGAGCGGCGCGCGCCGTGCAACGCTCCTGAGCGGAGGCTCGCTTGAAGTGTTCCCGGTCGACGCCGTAATAGATGACGCGCAACCGCGATTCGGGCACGCGGTAATGCGCGCGCACGTCCGCGGCGGTCCGCGCGCTGTTGCAGACGATCACGTCCGCTCGCTCGATTGCCGTCCGCTCGCGTTTCAGGTGATAGCGCCGCCCCGCACGCATCGCGAGACTGGTTCTGATCGAACCGTTCACCGCCGGCGCATGGGCCGCATGCAGATAGTGAATCCACGTTCCGCCCGGCAGCACCGTGTTCCCGCCGTTGGCCAGCCGGCACGTCGAGCGATCGAGCGAACGCGAGACTCGCTGCGCGGCGCGCGAGAGCAGCGGCGCGCCGATCAGGTGCGCTCCGAACGGCCGTGCCACGTGATGCACGCTGACGCCTGGCTGGCTCGCCAGATCCGACGCGACGCGGTGGGCGACCAGATGGACCGGCCGGCCCGTCCGCGCAAGGTACGACGCGAGGCCGTAATTCGCGCGGTCCATCCCGCCCGACGTCGTGAAGTCGCCCGACGCAATGAGCCAGGGCCTCATGCGCCTTCGGTGCCGTGGCTGCTCGCCACGCCGTGCAGCGCCCCCGCGAGAAACCAGTACTGCAGGCCGATCTGCGTGTTGAACGGCGTGAAGCTGAAGATGAGGGCCGCGACCCCCATGTTGGTGCTCATCACCACGGACGCGCACGTCGCAAGCTTCGGATAGCGCAGCATCATCGCCACGCGGTACTGCGAGAGCGCCGTGACGACGAGCGCGCCGCAATAGAGCGCGATCAGCAGGACGCCGCCGTCGATCATCCACGCGGTGAACTGGATCTCGGCCCACAGCGCCGGAGCGTCGAGCGTGAACACGCCGAAGTAGGACGCCGCCATGCCCCATCGGGCGAGACCGGCGCCGAAGGGGTGCTCGAACAGGAGATCGCGAAACGTGATCGTCAGCTGCGTCCCGCGGGCGCTCTGGTACACGCTGATCGGATCCGTCACGAACAGCGTCAATACGCGGTCCTGAACGCTCGAGCCGCCGAGCGCCAGCGCCACGACGAAGCTGCCGACGACGATTCCGCCGGCGAGGATGCCGAACTTCGTCGCGCGGCCGTGGCGTCCCTGCCGCGCGGTGATGGCCACGTACGACGCCATCATCAACGCGGTCATCACCAGGCTGATCCGGACCTGGCTCAGATAGATCGCCGCGAGCCCCGCACCGGCCAATGCCAGGGACAGCCCGCGTTTCCACGCGGGGATCGCGCTCGTGGCGAACACCAGACCAAGCAACGCCGCCGACATGCCCGGACCGGCAACCGCACCCGGCGTGTCGAAGAGACCGGGCGGCCTGACGAGGCGACGGCCGTCGGGCCCGATGAACGTCAGCGGCGCAAGCCCAAGCGTCGGGTCGTTCGTCAGGACCCGAGAGAACTCCGCGGGAAGCCACCGCGCGGGGTCGTACACCTGCAGGACGCCGACGAGCGCGTTCACGCCCGAGCAGATCAACAGCAGCCACATGACGCGGGCGAGCCGCTCCGGCGTCCGGATGAACACAGGCGCCCAGAAGAGCGGCGCCATCACGGCGAAGTAGACCGCGATGTGCGCCACCCCGCCGACGAGGGTCGTCGTCTGCGGATGAAACAGCATCAGCGCGAGCAGCGCCATGACGGCCGCCAGCCAGCTCTGAGCGCGCGAAGCAGGGACCCGGATCGTCGATTCGATCTGCCACCACGCAAACGCGGCAAGGCTGATCGCGAAGGCGGAGATCCGAATCGGCAGCCGGAACGGCTGGGTCCCGGGAAGGAACAGCAACGCGGGCAGCGCCGTCTGGCTGATGACGAACAGCTCGGGAAATCCCCAGCGTGCGTGCGACGCGGCCGCGCCGATCCGCACGTTCGTCGCGACGGCCTGCGTGGGTGCGCTCATTTCACGGAAGCAGCGGCCGGCTCCAGGCGGCGATACAAATCGCGGAAGCTGGCCGTGAATGCAGCCGGATCGAACCGGCACTGTGCGACACGATGCGCCTCGTCTGCAAGCCGTGTCCGGAGATCCGCGCTCTCAATGCATCGCTGTATCGCGGCCGCGAGCGCGTCGACGTCACCCGGCGGATGCGTCAGCGCATCGACCCCATCGCGGACCAGCTCCGCGGCTCCTCCAGCCGCGCTGACGATTACCGCGCGCCGGCACGCCATGGCTTCCGCGATCACCAGGCCGAATGGTTCGGGCTGCGTGCTCGCGTGGACGACGATGTCGAGCGCGCGAAGCGCAGCGGCCGGACGTTCGATGAAGCCCGTGAACCTGACACGGTTCGCCAGGCCGAGATCGGCGGCTCGGCGCTCCAGTTCCGCGAGCGTGTATTGGCTCCCGGCCGTGTCGTACAGCGGGCCGCCGATGATGTAGGCGCGAACAGGGACGACTGCGCTCACCTGCCGCATGGCGCGCAGAAACGGATCGTGTCCCTTCCACCGCCCGAACGTCGCTGGCAGTCCGATGCGGATCGTGTTCGGCGGCGCGGGAGCAACGCCGGACAGCTGGTCGAGATCCGCAACTGGGCCATGCGGCGAGAACTCGTCGAGATCGACGCCGTTGTGGATCGCCGTCACGGGCGCATTCGCTCCCACGACGGCGCGCAGGTCGTCCGCGACGCTGCGGGAGTTCGCAACGATTGCCGACGCGCGTGATGCATGGCGCTTCAGCAGGACGCGCGTGATCGGGCGCCGGCTGACGTATTCGTGCACGTGCCAGACGAGCGGCGTGCCGGGATGCGCCGCCCGAGCGCCCAACACGTGAAGCTTGAAGCCGTTCGTGTGGACGAGATCCGCGTCGACCTCGGCGAGAAGCTGCGCGAGGCTCCGGCGATAGCTGCTCATCGCCGTCGCCGCCGCGACGAGACGTGCGCCGCTGCGCGCGATGGCCGAACCCGTGCGCATGCTGGATTCACCGAGCCGCGCGAGCGACGGCGGAAGCGGCAGAACGCGAACGTCCGCTCCGGCCTGGCGGGACCGCTGGGCGAGCGTTCCTTCGCGAGGCACCACGACCACGAGCCGCCAGGTACGCTCGGCACGGCGGATGCCACGCACTAGCTGGAGCAGGCAGACTTCGGATCCGCCCATTTCCGGCGACACGCTGAGGAACGCGATCGTCACGACGGAATCGGTTGCGATGTCACCGTCGGCCGAAGACGGCGACGTTGTCCGAGAGCAATCGAGGCAACGCTGCCGCCAGACGCCGCGGGTAGTGCATTGCGGTCATGGGAATGCGGCCATAGCCGGTGAACCGGACGCCAATCCGCCGAAGACCGCATTCGTCGGCGATGCGCTGCAGATCGATCGGAAGGAGCGCGGTCAGGTGCGCGGGATAGTCGCGCTCCTGAAACGCGGCGAACCGCTCCTTGAACAGCAGCGTGAGGATCGACAGCGCGCTGGCCTGGTTCGGGGTGGTCACCACAACCCAGCCGCCAGGGCGCGTGATGCGCGCGAGCTCCCGCATCAACGCGCGCGGATGCTCGAGGTGTTCGATCACCTCCACCGCCGCGACGGCATCCGCACAGCCGTCGGGCAGCGGAAGGGGCGCGTTCAAGTCGGCGTGCCGAAAATCGAGGTCTGCCGGCCGCCCGTCGTAATCGACCGCGTCGACGCCGATGCAGCGGGAAAATCGGGTGCGCAGGAGCCGCCACAAGTTCCCCCGTCCGCAGCCCACGTCCACCAGCAATCCGTTCGTCGCCGCGCACCGTTCGAAGATCGACTGAACCGTCGCGTGAACGGCCTCGTCAGCACGACCGAGGCTGAGCCTCGCGTGCGATTCGACGAGAGGCGCGACGGCATCCGCGATCATGAAGGGGCTCTCGCTCGCGGGTTCGCGGTGACGAGCGCCTCGAGACGCGCCACCTGGGACGCCGGTGAGCAGATGGACGCCGCGCGCGCAGGCCCCGCAGATCCAAGACGTGCGCGCAGCGCGGGGTCGTCTATCAGTGCCTGGAGCGCCGTCGCGAGCGACCGCCCGTCTCCAATCGGAACCAGCACGCCGCACGTGCGATGGACGATTTCGCGCGCGCCCCCGGCATCGCTCGTGACAACCGGCAGACCCGCGTACAGCGCTTCGGCAAAGACGATCCCGAACGGCTCCGGCGCCGTGTTCGGTTGGCACAACACGTCGGCGCCGCGCAGGAGGCGCGGCACATCACGCCGCTCCCCCAGGAATCGGACGCGCCCGTTCAGGCCAGGCGCGGCGCACATCGCACGCAGTTGCTTCGCGAGCACCTCTTCCGGGCCGCGTTGCGGACCGCCGGCAATCCAGATCGTCCACGGCCCTTTGAGGTGCGTCGCGGCATCGAGCAGCACGCCATGCCCCTTCCAGCGCTCGAAGCGGCTGGCGATCAGGATGACGATCGTGTCGCGGCTGACTCCAAGCTCGTCCCGGATTCGATCGCGCTCGGCCGCTGGGTGAGGATTGGGAGCAACAGGCGCGTGGACGACCTCGAGCGGCACCGATCCGATCCACCGGCGCAGCGCGTCGGCCGTCGCGTGGCTGTTGCAGACCATGAGGTCGGGAGGTGTTCGAGCGATGCGCCGCTCGGTCCAGTGCGTGCCGTCCAGGACGTCGTGCGCCCACACGACGCGGCGGACCTCCGGCGGCAGTTCGGGAGACGCCAGCGCGTACGCCCAAGGTGAATGGCACACGACCGAGTCGAACGCGCCGGCGGCGACGACGGATCGGAGGTTCCGGCGCGCTCGCCACAGCGTCGCAGGACGGCTGAAGCGCACCGCGCGGAGGACGTGCGTCGATCCGCCGGCTGCGCGCAGATCATCGAGCAGTCGCCCTTCGAAGCAGATCGCGAACTCGTGAGCCGCGGTCCCGGCGCGCGCAACCTCGACCAGGATCCGCTCCACGCCGCCGTACAGGTTCCCTGCCGCGACGTGCAGCACTCGCATCGATCGACTCAGAAGAAGCGCCGCGGGACCACGATGGTGTCGCCGGGCCTCACTGGATCCGTGAGCCCTTTGATCTTCACGCGCGTGAGCTTGCCGTCGACAACGCGGTCGATCGTGACGCGGTTCTGCGCGGCCTGCTCGGTCGCGCCTCCCGCGAGCGCGAGCGCCTGCAGCACGTTGAGATCGCCGTCGATCGCATACGACCCGGGCGACCGGACGAATCCGCTGATGAAGAAGGTCTCTGCCTTCGGCACGAAGATCGTGTCGCCGTCCTGCAGCCGGACGTCCATCGCGCGGCCCATCTCGAGGTCCTTGCGGCTGATCCTCACCTGGCCTCCGGACGCGTCCGAAGGCAGCACCGGGCCCTCCGACGCGGCGGCGCCGGACGGCCGATGCGAAAGGATGACGTACGAGCCGGCGTTCGTGGTGAATCCCGCCTCCGCCAGCGCGCTCATGATCGACGCGTTGCCCGCGAGCATCAACCGCCCGGGCGTTCTGACCTCGCCGAGCACGTAGACGATCTGCGATCGATACGCGCCAACGTCCACGGTGACGGTCGGGTTCACGAGAAAGCCCTTCGACAGCCGCTCCTTCAGCTCCGCCTCGATGCCGTGCACGCTCGAGCCGGCGGCTTTCACCCGTCCAATCAGCGGAAAGTCGAACGTGCCGTCGGTGTCGACGGTGACCTCGCGCGTCAGCTCCGCAACGCCGAACACGGTCACTTTCAGGACGTCCTGCGGACCGACGATGTACTCGGAGCGCGCGGAGGAGGGCGGGGACGACGTCTGCGCGCCGAGCGCCACAGCCAGGATCAACGAGCAAACCCACGTCATGGCGTCCCCCAGCTGAGCGAAGCAAAGATCCGGCGATTCTGGAATTCGCGGCTCGACGTCCTATCGGAGCTGCGCGTGACCCATTCGGCGTCGACACCGAGGCGCATGCGCTGCCGGAGCCGATATCCGACACCGCCGCCATAAGACGTGTAGGTGTCTGCCGAACCGCGCGTTTCCGGCGTCTCCGACTGGCGGTAGTCGAGCGCCTGACGCGTACCGGTGATCTTCACGTCGAACGGACCGCCAATCAGCGTCGTCAAGGTGGCAGACCCGCCGGTCGCGAGGTAGTACGGAACATCCTGCTGGTACGAATAGCGAACGTCGCGCGCGAAGGTCGTATCCAGGCGATTGCGACCGAGGATCGTTGCGCTCAGGTTCACGACCGCGACGAGCCCGCTGAAGTCCGCCAGCGACGGAGACCTGCCGTTGAAGCGCCGATAGCCGACGGCGGCCGATCCATTGAGCAGCGCCCCCGGACTGAACGTGATCGTCGGCGTGACCCGCGTCGTATCCGAGTCGCGATCCGGATCGAGATCGAAACGCTGCTGTTCGCGGGTGACGACCAGGCTGATGCCCGTCAACGGCGTCAGCTGGAGTCCGAATGTGCCTTCCACGGCGTCGATCGTGCTGTTGAACGCGCGCGCCAGATCCTCGCCGCGAAACGCGCTGCCTTCGTCGAAATCCACTCTCGTCTGCCGCGCCGCCATGGACACGCTCGTGCGCGAGGCAAGCCGGAGCGCCGCGCCCGCCGCGTAGGTCCGGTCGTGATGGCGCGCGCGGGAATCAACCTCCTGGTTGTAGCGCTCGCGGGTGCTCGCGCCTCCAGCCGCCGCGTAGGGCTGCAGCCGTCCGAGGTCGAACTCGGCCCGTACCTGCGATGACTGGTTCGTCCCCCGCTCGCTCGCGTACGCGTGATAGTAGACGTAATCGGTCGCCGTGGTGTACGCGAGGTGCAGCCGGCGCGGCCGGAACAGCACTTCGGCTTTCGGCGTGACGGTGAACGTGAAGTCGGACTTCGGCTGCTCGGGATCGTTGAACACGTTGTCGTCGACGCCCATGTTGCGGAACGCGATTGACGGATTGATCCCGACGGGTCCAATGCGAATCATGGCCGTGCCCAGCGGATCGTCTGTTGCCGTCTGTGCGTGCCCCGCTCTCGGCGCCAGCAGCGCGGAGGCGAGCGTCAGGCCGCAGCACAGCACGCAGCGTCTCATCGCGGGCGCTCCGCCGTGGTCCGTGAAATCCCGAGCTGCCGCGTCTTGCGGTACAGGTTCGCGCGTTCGATCCCGAGCGTCCTCGCGGCGTCGCTCATGCGCCATTCGTGCTGCTCCAGAACTGTGGCGATGTATTGGCGTTCGAACTGCCGCCGCGCGTCACGCAGGGTCAGCATGGCCGCACCGCCGCCCACGATTCGTTCGACGGGCAGCGTAGGGAGCACGTCCTCCTGCCGGACGATCGACCCCGGCACGCCGCGAATCACGCGCCGCAGAATGACGCGCAGCTCGGCGACGTTCCCTCTCCAGGGAAGCGCCGACAGCGCCGTCAGTGCGGGTTGCGTGAACCCCGGGGCGGGTCGCCGGCCCTGGGCGGCGATCTCCGCGGCGATTCGCTGCACGATGGCGGCGAAATCCTCGGGGCGCGTGCGAAGCGGCGCGACGGTGATTTGGCGCGCGAATCGCCGGAGGAGATCCGGTCGAAAGCGCCCGGTCCTCGCGTCGGCGGTCAGGCTCGGCGGCCCCGCCGCGATGACGCGCGTCGTCAGCGCCGTGCGCTGGCGTCCGGAGATTCGAGCCTCACCGTCGCGCAGCACGCGCGCGAGCCGGGACTGCAGGTGCGCGGGCAGGTCTCCGACGTGCTCGAGAAAGAGCGTGCCGAGGCGTGCAGCGAGGAGGGCCGCGGAGGTGCCCAGCGTGTCGAGGTCTGCTGTCCGCGTCCGGCTGCGCACGCCAAACAGCGCACGTTCCAGCGCGGCGGCGTCGGGCTGCGCGCAGTCCACGTGGACGAATGGGCCGCGCGAGGCCGTCGCCTCGTGTGCGTAGCGGGCCGCGCCTGGCGAGTCGAGCCCCTCTTCCGCAAGGATCAGCAACGCCCCGGGGTGTGAAGAGACGAGCGCCGCCCGCGCCGCTCGAATCGAGCCGGACTCGCCTGCCAGAGCGGGCGGTACGTCCGAATCGGGCGACGCCCAGGGCGCCACGCGCGCCGGGGCCATCGTGTGCATACGTGAACGGGAGGTGCGGAAGCGCGGGCGCAGCTTCGCCCTGTGAGTCACAGGCGGCTCACCTGGCCAGGGTCAGACAGAGCTGTGGGGAGATGCGGCTATTATCGCGCGCAGCAGAGCTTGTGTCAATCGGGATACATTGACACGGATCAAATTGGACACAACCGACCGTCCGCAACTGAAGTTGCGCGCTACGGAGCGGGTCAGGGCCGGCGGCGGCTCGATTCCAGCTCCTCGAGCGTCCGAGGCCAATCCTCCCGGAGCAGGCGCGAGAGCGCGCGGTCCGCGAGCAGGCGACCGCCCGTCTGGCACGCGGGGCAATAGTTCGCTTCGTTCCGCGCGTAGACGATGCGCTGGACGGGCGTGCCGCAACGCGGGCATGGCTGTCCGTAGCGGCCGTGGACTGCCATCCCCGGTCGAAAGGCGGTCACCTTCTCCGGGAAGCTCTCGCCCGCTTCTTGAATCAGCGTCTTCGTCCACTCGTCGAGCACGGCGCGCGCGGATGCGAAGAGCCGCGCCACCTCGTCGTCGCTCAGCGTCTGCGTCAACTTCATGGGCGAGAGCGACGCCCGATGCAGGATCTCGTCGGAATACGCGTTGCCGATCCCGCTGAAGACATGCGGGTCCGTGAGCGCACGCTTCAGCGTGTGGTTCTCCTGGCGCAGCCGCCCGCCGAACCCGCGCTCGTCGAGCAAGGAGACCTCGACCCCGCCGGGATCCAGTGCATCGACCGCGGCACTGCCGCGAACGAGGTGGAGCGACGCCTGCTTGCGCGAGCCCGCTTCGGTCACGATGACCGTTCCCTCGTCGAAGTCGAAGGCCGCAAGACCCACCTTCCCGGGGATGGCCGCGCCGCGTTCGCGCCAGCGCAATCGCCCCGCAATCATCAGGTGAAACACCGCGAACAGATCGTCCTCGAATCCCCACACGAGCCGCTTGCCCATCCGGCGCAGCGTGGCCACCCTCCGCCCGTGAAAGGCCGCCGGCGGAGGGTCGACCGTGCGCACGAAGAACGGGCTCGTCAGGCGGACACCCTGCAGCTCGCGTCCGACGATGCGGCGACGGAGCGCGTTCAGGTACAGCTCGACGTCCGGGAGCTCGGGCACTCCGAATCAGTAGGCGGCGAGGAGGCGCGCAGCGCGCTCGATCTCCGCGTCGGAGGGAAGGAACGCCGCTTCGAGCGGCGGGGAATACGGCACCGGCGTATCGAGCGCGGCGAGGATCCGCACTGGCGCATCCAGGTACTCGAAGGCCTCCTCCTGGATGATCGCGGCAACGCTCTCGCCGATGCTGCCCGTACGGGTGTCCTCGTGGACGATGAGCACACGGCTGCAGGCCTTCGCCAGCGAGAGGATCGCGCGCTTGTCGAGCGGCTGCAGCGTACGCAGATCCAGCACTGCCGCATCGATGCCGTCCGACGAGAGGCGCTCCGCGACCGCGAGAGCCGCATGCACGTACGCGCCGTACGAGACGATGGCGAGATCCGTTCCGGCGCGCCGCAACGCCGCCGTGCCAATCGGAACCGGCGGCGGCGGTTCTTTCGAGAGCGCCTGCTTGACGCGCGGGTCCCGGTACAGCGCGATGTGCTCGTAGTAGAGCACCGGATCCGGGTCGGCCACGGCGCTCGCGAGCAGGGCGCGCGCGTCAAGCGGCGTGGACGGAGCGACGATCTTCAGGCCGGGCGTGCGGTAGAACCACGCTTCCGTGTTCTGGCTGTGATACGGGCCGGCGTGTCTGAGACCGCCCCACGGCATGCGCAGCACCATCGGGACGGCGCCGCCCCATCGATAGCGGATCTTCGCGGCGCTGTTCACGAGCTGATTGAACCCCGTCGCGATGAAGTCGTTGAACTGCATTTCACCGATGGGCCGCTGCCCGCCGAGCGCCGCGCCGATGCAGACGCCGATGATCGCCCCTTCCGCGAGCGGCGCGTTGACGATCCGGCTGCCGAACTCGCCCAGCAGCGGCCGGAGCAGCAGGAAGGCATTGCCGTACTGGCCGCCCACGTCCTCGCCGAAGACGAAGACGCGCGGATCGGCGCGCAACGCGTCCGCGATGCCGGCGGCAACCGCTTCGAGGAAGGTGCTCCCGCGCGGGTCGTGCGCGCCGATCGGCTCGACCGATGGCGGCTCCCGCTCATCCCCTGCATTGCGGATGCGCGGCTCGAGGACCTCGACGCGCTGCCGCGCCGGTTCGCCGGCGAACACACCGGTGCCGGCGGACGCCGCGTCGGGCCAGGGCGCCTCGATGACGGCTCGCGCCTGCTCCTCGACGATCGCGTCCATCTCGCGCTCGATCGCGTCGAGATCGCTGCCGCCGGTCAGTCCCTCCGCCGCCAGCCGCGCCGCGTAGGTCGCGAGCGGATCGCGGGCCGACCAGTAGGCGTACGATTCCCGGTCGACATAGCCCTGGTCCGCCGTCGACGGGTAGTCCCACGCGGGCACGGGGTCGCGGCCGAGATAGAGCATGTCGTCGTGGTGCGCGTGGCCGCACATCCGCATGCAGACCAGTTCGATCAGCGCGGGGCCGGCGCCTGCACGCGCCCGCTCCACCGCCCACGCGAACGCGGCGGCAATCGCGTCCGGGTCCGTGCCGTCGATCGTGATGCCGGGAATCCCGTACCCCGCGGCCTTGTCGGCGAACACACGGACGGCGGACTGATCGCGAACCGGCGTCGAGAGCGCCGTCTGGTTGTTCTGCACGCAGAAGATCGCAGGAAGGCGGCGGGCGCTGCACACGTTGATCGCCTCGTGCCATTCGCCGAGCGACGAGCCGCCCTCGCCGATGAACGACAGGGCGACGCGGCCGCCGGCTTCGCGCGCGAACGCCATGGCCAGTCCCGCAATCGTCAGCGACCCGATGCCGAGCGGCGCCGTCGCGGGCAGAATCCCCGAGTCGAAATCGCCGACGTGGAGGTCGCGTCCATTCATCGGCGGGCCGGCTTTGCCCATCTGCGCGGAGAGCACCAGTCGCACCATATCCGCGTCGGACCGCATGGCGAGCGTGACCCCGAGGTCACGAATCATCGGCGCGACGACGTCCCCGCGCCAGCCGTGCTCGGTGCGGTACGCCCCTCCGCGGCGCAGGCGAATCGCGGCCGCGTAGATCGCCTCCTGCCCGAGCGACCGGAAGCCCTTGCCCTGGAACGCGGCGTCCCCGTAGCGCACCTCGCCGCCGGTGAAGAGCGTCTTCAATCGATTGTCGGTGGCGCGCGTCAGCGCCATGCCGCGCAGGATCTCGAGGCGCTCTTCCTTCGTCAGTGACGCTTCTATCTCGGCGCGGCGAAGGAAGCCGTCGCAGGCCTCGACGAGCTCGTCGACGGCCGATGCCCATCGGCGGCTCGCCGGCACGCGGGGTGTGGACTCGGGCAATCCGTCAGCGGTGCTCGCGAGTCGTCGCCGCAGTTGGACGGGCAGCTCCGCGCGGATCGTCTCGATGGGAACGGAGTCGGGGCCAGCGTTCGCCTCGATGGATTCAATCGCGGCCTGCGCCGCGGCGTGGGCGAACGGATACCGCTCGAGCACGAACGCCCCCAGGCGTGCGGCAAGCGACGGGAGCGCGTGAACGGTGGCCGCTGATTTGCTCCTGATCGGCTGATCTCCTGATCGCGTGATCACCGCTGCGCGAGGGCGGATCGCACGAACGCTTCGATATCGGACGCCGGCCTCGCGCCTGCGGTCCGCGCGCGCTCCCGCCCGCCTTCAAACACCGCCATCATCGGAATCGATCGGATACCGAAGCGGTCGCTCAGCTCGGCGACGGCGTCGGTGTTGACCTTGACGACGAGGTACTTGCCCGCGTTCGCCGCCGCGACGCGCGCGATTTCCGGCGCAACCATCCGGCACGGGCCGCACCAGGGCGCCCAGAAGTCGACGATCACCGGGAGCGTGGAGGACCCGACGAGCGCGTCGAAGCTGCCGGCGTCGGGAACTTCGATGGGCTCGCTGGGTTGCGGCAGAGGATTGTGACACTTGCCGCAGCGCGTCCCGCTGCCAAGGTGTCCGTACGGCAGCCGGTTCTTCTGCCCGCACGATCCGCACGTCACGATCACGCCCGCGGTATCGACTTGCGCTGTACTCATGCGTGAGCTCCTGGCTTCGCGGAACGGCTCTCCTCAACTTCTGTGATCAATCGGAGACAGCCAGCTCCCCCGGGACGATCGGGCGGGTGCGCGGCAGGAGGCCGCGCCGCGCCATGTTGCCGACCCACCCGAGGATCGCGAGAAAGACCGTCAGCTTCATCACGTCGACGGCGCGCGTGTGCGGCAGCAGCTTCCATTGCAGCCACAAGACGGGCTGCGCGATGCTGACGGCCCAGACGGTCCCGTAAAAGAACCGCCGTTCGTGGCCTTCCCCCTTCGTGGATCGTTTCACCCGCGGAAGCTGCCCGAGCGCCCCGAGCACCCAGATCGTCCCTGCGATTGGAAAGTAGGCGGCCGAGTACATCTGTTGCAGCCGCCAGGCGCCCGTCACGATGGCATACGACAGCCCCGAAATGTTCAGGACGGCAAACGTGATCGCTTCGCTCCAGGCGAGCGTGTAGCAGATGCGCCTGTACAGCGGGTTGGGCCGATCTTCGGTGAAACGGATGATGTACGGGCGGGGTTCGACACCTGGCAGGCTGCCGCAAAGCGCGGCAACGCCGGTGCCGGCGATTACGAGACCGAGCCACGCGACGATCTGCCACGAGAACCCGTGAGCGAACAGGCGAAAGGTCATCGGACCGGGCGCGATGAAGAACACGAAGATCCAAATCGGCCAGTGCGCGAGACGGTAGCGGATCTTGTTGCGCTCGCGGATGCGCCGGTCCGAGGCGCGCTCGATGCGCCGCGCGTGGCCGAGCGCCTGCTCGTAGGACGGAGGAAGAATCGATTCCAGCACGAAGCCCCCGAAAACAAAGACTTTAGCATGGCCGTGATATGTTCCTGCGGATGCCACGCTTCCGGGCGAGCAGCCTGCGGACGCGCACGCTGCTGATCCTGCTCGCGGCCGTGTCGATTGCCGCGCTCTACACGACCCGGGTCTCGCGCAAGATGCCCGACTTCGAGGTCTACTGGACGGCGGCGTCCCGCGCCGCCTCGGCCCAGCCGTTGTACCGCGCGGAAGACGAGCACTACCAGTTCAAGTACCTTCCGGCCTTTGCGGTGCTCGCGGTCCCGCTCGCCTGGCTGCCGCTCGGCGCGGCGAAGGCGGTCTGGTTCGGGTGCTCGGCCGTCCTGATAACGGTGCTCCTCGCGCTGAGCGCCCGCGCGATGCCGGCGCCGCGGCTCCCGCTCGTGCTGCTGCTCGTCATCACGTTTGTCGCCATGGCGAAGTTCTACGCGCACGAGCTCGTGCTCGGGCAGGTGAATCTGCTGTTCGCCGTCGTGGTGATGCTGGCGGTGCTGCAGCTCCGGCGCGGCAGTCACGCCGCCGCGGGCCTTCTGCTCGCCGCGGCGGTGATCGTCAAACCCTATGCGGTGCTGTTCGCGCCGTGGCTCGCGGTGCGATCGCCGCGCGCGGGGTTCGCGGCAATGATCGGGGCGCTCCTAATCGCGCTGATCCTCCCGGCAGTGATCTATGGATGGCACGACAACGTGCGACTCCTGGGTGACTGGTGGCGGACCGTGCGCACGTCGACGGCGCCAAACCTGACCAACCAGGACAACGTGTCGCTCGCCGCGATGTTCCACCGATGGATGGGCGAGCAGCCGGCGGCTGGCACGTTCGCGGCGCTCACTGGCCTTCTCCTTCTCGGACTTGCGGGCGTGGTGGTGGCGGGACGCGGCACCCTGCCTTCGTCGGAGACGCTCGAAGCCGCTCTGCTGCTGATCCTGATTCCGCTGCTGTCGCCGCAGGGATGGGACTACGTCTTTCTGATTGCCACGCCGGGCGTGATGCTGCTCGTCGACAGGCTGCCGTCGCTTCCTCGCGGGCTGCGCATCGCGACGGCCATCGCGATCGCTGCCTCGGGGCTGAGCATCTACGATGTGATGGGACGCAGCGCGTATGCGGCGTTCATGGCCACGTCCGCGATCACGATCTGCTTTCTGATCGAGGCCTCGGCGCTAATCGCGCTGCGGTTCCGCCGCGCTGCGTGACCGGGAGCCACGGAACACACGGAAGTCGGAAGCCACGGAACACACGGAACACACGGAACACACGGAGATCGGGAGCCACGGAACACACGGAAGACACGGAGATTGGGAAGCCACGGAATACACGGAGGACACGGAGGACACGGAGCCACGGAACGATCGGCGCGGCCCGCGAACTCCGCGCAATCCGCGGCAGTCCCGCGCATTCCGCGCAATTCGCGGCGTTTTCGGGCTCGACGCCCGGTGCGATCAGTGCGCGGGCCCCGTGCGGCGCGCGCGGCGCTTCTTGATATAGAGGAAGCTCAGCGTGCCCACGACGAGCGGTGCGATCAACAGATACATCGCGAACATGGGATCTCCTTTCGGCGGCCGGAAAGGGCAAGCACGGTGCCGGCGTTGTCCTGTCCGCAGGGCAGTTCCGCCAACTGGTTGCAGGAACGTGTGTTCCGGAGCGAAGATGCCGCAGGTTGCCGCAGGGCGTACCGGGAGACGCCCCTGACGGAGTACAGAATCGTGGGTGCCCTTGCAGGAATCGTAGCGGGGCGCCTCAGCGCATGCAGACGGACATTCGCATCCTGGTCACCGGCGGCACCTTCGACAAGGAGTACGACGAGCTGACCGGGCGCCTGTTCTTTCGCGATACACACGTCGGCGAGATGCTCCGGCGCGGCCGGGCGCGGCTTCCGCTCGAAGTCGAGACCATCATGATGATCGACAGCCTGGAGATGGACGACAGCAGCCGCGCCGTCGTCGTCGAGC
This sequence comes from Acidobacteriota bacterium, assembly GCA_046735335.1. GTDB lineage: Bacteria > Acidobacteriota > Vicinamibacteria > Vicinamibacterales > 2-12-FULL-66-21 > JBKPQB01. Next base: position 26,005 of record JBKPTE010000103.1, read on the forward strand.
GCTGCCGGAGCTGCCGCGAGCGCGCGGTCGTCATCACGCACGGGACGGACACGATCGTCGACACGGCGCGCGCCATCGCGGCCGCAGAGATCTCGGGCAAGACCATCGTCCTCACCGGGGCCATGGTGCCCTATGCGTTCGGGAGCTCCGACGGTCTGTTCAACCTCGGGAGCGCGCTTTCGTTCGCGCAGGTCCTGCCGCCCGGCGTCTACGTGGCCATGAACGGACAGCATTTCAGGTGGGACGAGTGCCGCAAGAACCGCGAGACGGGCGTCTTCGAGCGCGTTGCCGCCCACGGTCACGGACCGGATCATCAGTAAGGGAGTCAGATCGTGGAAGGAACGAGGCTTCAGTCGAAGCTGCCATCGGTTGGCACGACCATCTTCACCGTCATGTCGAAGCTGGCGGCCGACACCGGCGCGATCAACCTGTCGCAGGGATACCCGGACTTCAACTGTGACCCCGCGTTGATCGACGCCGTGGCGCGCCACATGCGCGAAGGACGCAACCAGTACGCGCCGATGCAGGGAGTGCCGGCGCTTCGCCGGGCGATCGCCGAGAAATTCGCCGCCCTCTACGGCGCGGCGTACAACGAAGACACCGAGGTCACCGTCACCTCCGGCGGCACCGAAGCGATCTTCGATTCGGTGGCCGCGGTCGTGCAGCCGGGAGACGAGGTCATCGTCTTCGAGCCGTGCTACGACTCGTACGTGCCCGCCGTCGAACTGAGCGGAGGCCGCGCGGTCGTCGTTTCGCTTCGATACCCCGATTACTCCGTGCCCTGGGACGAGGTGCGCGCGGCGATCACCCCGCGTACTCGGATGCTGATCTTCAATTCGCCGCACAACCCGACCGCGACGATCCTGCGCGAGAGCGACATGAAGGAGCTGATCCGCGTGCTCGAAGGCAGCGACGCCCTCATTCTCAGCGACGAAGTCTACGAGCACATCATCTTCGACGAGGCCCGGCACCAGAGCATGGCGCTCTATGAGCCGCTGCGCGCGCGCAGCTTCATCGTGGGCTCGTTTGGCAAGACGTATCACGCGACCGGCTGGAAGATCGGCTACACCGTCGCTCCGGCCGCGCTCAGCGCGGAGTTCCGGAAGGTGCACCAGTTCGTCACGTTCTCGACGAACACGCCCATGCAGTACGCGCTTGCGGAGTTCCTGTCGGCGGCACGGGGTTATCCGGAACTGCCGGCGTTCTATGGGCGAAAGCGGGATCTGTTCCTGCGCCTGATCGCGAAGTCGCGGTTCACGCCGCTGCCGTCGCGGGGAACGTACTTCCAACTCCTCGACTACTCCGCGATTACGGACGAAGAAGACATGACGTTCGCGCTGCGGCTGACGCGCGAGCACGGAGTGGCATCCATCCCGACATCGGCGTTTCTCTACAACCAGAAGGCGCCGAAAGTGCTCCGCTTCTGCTTCGCGAAGAAGGACGAGACGCTCGAGGAAGCCGCCTCCCGGCTGGTCAAGCTCTGATAGATGCATGACGGAGAGCGCGCCTGAATCACAACCTCGATGGCCGCCCGTAGCGGGTTGTGATTCGGGAGCAGCGTCTGTGCTTCCTGAATCCGCGCGATTACGGCCGCCGGCGCACGCCGACGTCGACATGCGCCACGCGCGTCCGTGCATACCACGCGACATAGCCGCCCAGCAGAACCAGGACGAATGCGGCGCCGAACGCGAGCGCATTGCGCGCATACCGCCGTCCACGCCGATCGAGCATCGCGTGCGCGGGATCCCAGGGCGGATACATGATGCGGAGGGTCTGCCCGATCCAGTACACGGAAGGATCCGCCGTTGCCGGGCCCGTGAAGCTGACGCGTTCGCCGGTGCGTGTGGAAAACGCGATGAGCGGCGCATACGCGTCGCCGCCTTCCGTCTGACGATGGAGGACGGTAATCACCTGCCCGTCGGCGGGAATCGTGTCGCGCCGCGCGTCGCGCTCCCTGCGATCGATCTCGTACGCGGTGGCCGCGATCCCGACGCCGATGACGAACAGCAGCAAACCCGCGAACGTTGCGCCGAGCGGATGCTCGTTCAGACCGTGAGACCCGCCGGGCAGCTCACGCCGGTGCCGCCAAGGCCGCAGTAGCCGCCCGGATTCTTGGACAGATACTGCTGGTGATAGTCCTCGGCGTAATAGAACTCGGGCGCGGGGAGAATCTCGGTGGTGATCCGGCCGTAGCCTCCGGCGGTGAGGGCGCGCTGGTACTCGTTCAGGCTGCGTTCGGCAGCGGCGCGCTGCGCGTCGGAGTAGTAATAAATACCTGAGCGATACTGGGTCCCCACGTCGTTCCCCTGGCGCATGCCCTGGGTCGGATCGTGGCTCTCCCAGAACACGCGCAGCAGGTCGTCGTAGGTCACGCGCGCCGGATCGAACACGACCAGGACGACCTCGGCGTGCCCGGTCATCCCGCTGCACACTTCACGATAGTTGGGATTCGGCGTGAAGCCCGCGGCGTAACCGGAGGCCGTCGTGAACACGCCCGGAATCTGCCAGAACTTGCGTTCCGCCCCCCAGAAACATCCGAGCGCGAACATCGCGCGTTCGGTGCCGGGCGGGTACGGGCCTTCGAGCGGCGTCGCGAGGACATGATGGCGCGCTGGAACGGCCATCCGCTCGTTCCGCCCCTTCAGCGCATCTTCCGGCTTGGGCAGCTTCTGCTTGTCCGATAACATATCTTTACGACGCCTCGGGTCATCGCGCGGTTACACTCAGCCGTTCTGCGACATCAGCAGAATCAACACGAAAATGATAACGCCGATGACGATGAGCGCGATCTTCCACGGGCTCTTCGGATAGTCGCCCGCAATCCGGCCCGTCCCGCCGTTGACGAGCACGTGGTAGACGCGCGGCCCGTACGTGTAGGTCAGCAGCCAGACGGGCACGAGGATGTGCTTGAACGTCCGCCCGGAAAACGTCGGATGAATCTGCAGATTGCGATACGTGTCGCCCGGCACTTCGGCGGCGCACAACTCGCGAAGCTTCCGCTCCATCGCCTCTTCCGATGCCTTTGCAGCGTCGAGCAGCACGACCTGGTAGTGCTCGACGACGAAGCCGGAGAGATACGACGTGTCGTACGGAACGAGCTCGTTGGTCATGAAGGGCTCGACCTGGGCCAGCAGCGCGCGGGGGATGCCCTGCGTGCCGGGAATCGGCTCGTCGTCGAAAAAGTGCTCCAGTACGCCTGATGCGGGCTCCCACCGGACGTGCTGCACCTGCCGGGTCTGCGGCCGCCCCTGGTTGTCGCGGTAATTCTCAGTCGTGTAGTAGTAGTGTCCCGCGTCGGCGTCCCAGGGGCACACGACCTTCGCGTCGAACGTCCAGTAGGGAATGTAGACGCCGTGAACCGTGTCGACGAGCGCGCGCGATTTCAGCGCGCCGGGCGCGAGCCACTTGCTCGCGTACCAGCGGCGGATCTGATCGCGCACCTGCGACTGGGAAACCTTGAACGGAAGGAGGCTCTGCGGCCTGATCGGAGACTTGATCTCTTCGTAGTCGACCAGCTCGGGAGAGCCGCAGAACTCGCACCGCTGACCCACCCGTGTGGGATCGAAGACCGACACCGCCTTGCAGCTCCGGCACTGCACGGTACGGCGCGCGGTCTGCCACCCGCGCTCCTCGTCGGGAATCTCGCGCAGGGCGCGCACGAGATCCAGCTCCACGATCTGGCCGGACGAGTTGATCTCGTACGGCGCTTCGGTGCCGCAGAACGGACACACGAGCTTCTGCTTCGTGGGATTCCATTCCGCCTGGGCGCCGCACGCGGGACAGGGATGCTTCTCGAGGGCAACTACGCTCATCGCGTTTAGCCGGGGCTCCGCCCCGGACTCCGGCTCGGTCGCTCGCGGGGGCCCCGTGCCCCGCTCCGCTCCCTCGCGGGCGCGCCGTGCGCGCCGCCCTTGCGGGCCCTCACTTCGTCAGGTATTCGTCGAGCGCCGCGCGGCGGATGCGCCATGACGTGCCGATCTTCTTCCCCTGCAGCTCGCCCGATTCGAGGATGGTCATCACGTCGGTCTCCGCCACGCCGAGCGCCTTGGCCGCGTCGGCAGGCGACAGCAGATCCGGCATCGCCGGCTGCTGCGCGCCGCGCGAGCCCGGCGCGCCGACGCCCGGAAGCCCTCCCTGCTGCTGGATGATCTGCTGCGCGATCGAGAGGCCAACCGCCATCTCCGTGGCCACTCCGCCTGCGCCGCCCCCCTTTTCCATGCCCTGGGCCATCTGGAACTTCACGTAGTCGTTGAGATTTCCGACGGCCGCCATGCTCGACCGCTTGTCGATTGCCGTTTCGACCTCCGGCGGGACCGACACGTTCTCGACGATGAAGCTGGACATCTCCAGCCCGTACTTCGCGGAGATGACCGGATTGATGAGCGGCAGCAGCGCTTCCCCGAGCTCGGTATACCGGCTGGCAACGTCGAAGACCGGGATCTTCGCCGTCGCGAGCGCATCGGCAAAGATGCTGACGATGCGCGAGCGCATGGTGTCGGCGAACTCGTCGAGCCGGAAGTTCTGGTCCGAGCCGGCCACCTCCTTCAGGAACAGCTTGGGGTTCACGATGTGGAAGTCGTACGTGCCGAAAGCACGCACGCGCACGATGCCGAGATCCTCGTCCCGCATCATCACCGGGTTCGCCGTCCCCCACTTGTTGCCCGTGAAGAGACGCGTGTTGAGGAAGTAGATGTCGGCCTTGAACGGCGAGTTGAAGCCGTACTTCCAGGACTTCAGCTTCGTCAGCACGGGAATGTTGTCCGTCGTCAGCGAGTGCTTCCCCGGGCCGAACGTATCGCCGAACTCGCCGAGATAGACGAACTGCACCTGCTGCGATTCGCGGACGATGAGCTGCGCGCCGTTTTTGATCGCCTTGTCTTCGTCGGGATACCGGAACGAGAGCGTGTCGCGCGAGTCGTCGGTCCACTCGATGACTTCGAGCAGTTCGCCTTTGATGAAGTCCATCAGGCTCATAGATACTCCGGGTTGAACGGGTTCCGAGCTATTCTACTCAACCGATGCCAGAATCGGCCGGCAGCCTCCACTGCCCGAACTGCGGCAGCCCTGCGTCGCCGGGCGACGCGCGTTGCAGCTACTGCAAGGCCCGGCTCGCAACCGTGAGCTGCCCCAAGTGCTTCGCCCTGATGTTCGAGGGGGGACCGTTCTGCCCGCACTGCGGCGCGAGGCGCGATCGCGCTCCCGGCGTCGACGCCGATGCGCGGTGCCCGGGGTGCAAGGGCACTATGATCCGCCTACAGCTTGGCGACGTCGACGTGCTCGAATGCCAGCAGTGTGATGGGACGTGGGTTGCGGCGGAGATGTTCGACCGGATGTGCGCCAGCGCCGAGGCGCAGGCGGCCGTGCTCGGCCGGTGGCGATCGGCGCAACGCGCGCCCGCCGGCGCCGTGCGATACCGGCCGTGCCTCGTGTGCGGAAAGATGATGAACCGGCTGAACTTCGAACGGGTATCCGGCACCGTCATCGACGTGTGCCGCGGCCATGGGACGTTCCTCGATCGCGGCGAGCTGCACCAGATCGCGAGCTTCGTTCAGGACGGCGGGCTGGCGCGCGCGCGTCAGCGGCAGATCGACGACCTCAAGGAAGAAGAAGAGCGGCTGCGCGCCATGCAGGCGCGCGCCGTGCAGAATCCCAGCGTCGACGCCTCGTTCTCCTGGGACGGAGGCGGCGTCAATCTGCTCACGCTGCTCGACCGCCTGAAGAAAATTGATCGGTAGGACTATTCGTCGCTGGGCACGAAGTCGAGTGCCACGCCATTGATGCAGTAACGCTCGCCCGTTGGCGGTGGCCCGTCCGGGAACACGTGGCCGAGATGGCCGCCGCAGTTGGCACAGTGCACTTCCGTGCGCGTCATGCCGTGGCTGCTATCGACCGTTGTACCGATGGCGCCGGGATTCGGTGCGAAGAAACTCGGCCACCCCGTGCCCGAATTGAACTTGGTGGTGTTGGCGAACAACTCCTGGCCGCACCCCGCACAGTAGAACGTCCCCGGGCGCTTCTCCGTGTTCAGCGCGCAGCTCCCGGGCCGCTCCGTCGCGTGCTGCCGCAGCACCTGATACTGTTCGGGCGTCAGCGTGCGCCGCCATTCTTCGTCGGTTTTGGTAACGGGAAATTCGGGCATATCTCTCTCCGGCACGTCGGTGTAGGGAACCCTTCAGGGGTGCCGCGCCCTGCGTCCTTCAGATAGCGTACGTCAGAAGCTAGCGCCGCTTCAGCGCCTTGCCCCAATCCAGGCCGAACTTCGGCTGGCGCCGCGTCCCGGTGATCTTGATCGGCAGCTCGGTCCCGGCGCCCTTTTTCCGAAACAGCGGATTGACGGGCTTCAGGAGGGCGCCCTTCCATCCGCCGCCGGCTGCCTCTGAGACGCTGGCGTCCATTCGGAAGGTCCCTTCGAAATCGAGCGCCTCGGTGCGAAGGCCGTAGCGGCCGGCCAGATTGACGCGCGCACCAGGGAGCTTGAACACCAGCGAGGAGAACCGCACGGCGCCGTTCCGCAGCATGAACCGGCCGTCCATATTGGACACGAGCGGACCCTTCATCTTTGCATCCGCATCCCGCCCCCGGCTGCGATTGCTCATTTCCATCAGCTTCGCCTGGACCCCCTCGTCCGTGAAGGTCGTCTCCGCGAGGGAGAAGCGTCCGTCCAGCTCGAGCCGATCCGCGACGCGCTGTTCCCCGGGCGGGAGTACGAGCGTCGTCGTCAACGAGAACTTGCCGGTCATGACGGGTTGGTCTGCCTTGACTGCGAGCCGCAGGACGTCCTCGATGCGGCCGTCCGGCAACTGGACGTCGAGCTTCACGGTCCGGCCTTTCACGCCCTTCTGACCCGCGACGCTCCCGCTCGCCGTGATCGACGTCTGCTCGAGCCGCGCATCCACGCGGTTCAAGTACGTGTTGCCGTCGGTGCCGTCCACGACCGCGTGAAATTGCGTCTCGAGCGGGACCGGGTGCGCCCCGACGTCGATCGAGAAGTCCGGCGTCGACGTCTGCCCGCGCACGTCGATACGGCTCAACTGCCCCGCGAAGTCGCCGGTCGACGACAGCGTGCCGCCGATGCCGTGGATCGTGGCCAGGTTGGCGTGCTCGAACTGGTAGCGTCCGCTGAGCGGCGTCAGGCCCGGCGAGTCGGCACGCCACGGACCAAACACGCCGGACGTTTCGATCAGCCCTGTTGGCGTCGGATTCGTGAGCGTTGCCCGGAACGGCATCGATCGATGGAAGCCGACGTCGTCCAGCCGCAGCTCGTGGATGGCGAAGACGCGCGGCCGCTTCTCAGGGTCGCCGGGCATGATCACGAGTTCGGCGTCGGTCGAGACGACGTGATCGATGAGAATCGGCCCCGAGATGGTGGACGCCGCTTTGCCGCCGGCCTCGCGGTCGTTCGGGGTGCGCGGCGGAATCGTGATGCGGAGGCCTTCGAGCGTGACCGACTTGAATCGGCGCTGCCGGTGCAGCAGCCCTGAGATGGCACCGGATACCTCGAAGCGGCGAATTTCCACGAGCGGCGCCGGCTGCACCTGATTCTTCAGACGCACGTGCAGGCCTTCGCCCGAGATCTTCAGGAGCGGAAAGTTCGTGGCGCTGAAGCTCTGCAGCTCGACGTCAGCGTTCAAGTGCTCTTCGAGCGCGCTGACGAGCGCGTTGCGCAGCACCGACGTACGGGAGCCGACCGCCGCCACCACCCAGAGCGTCACCAGAGCGCCGCCGATGATCGCGATGAACAAACGAATGATGTTTCGGGTGCGCACCGCGCCGCGGAGATGCAACCTCCGTGCTGAGGTGGACGGCTGAGCTACCATACGACGCATGATCCGCCGCCATCGCGTTGCCTTTCTCGCATCAGCCGCAGCGTTGACGCTTTCGATCGTGGCGCGTGCCGCGCAGCCGCCCGCGACGGCTCCACCGGACTTGGACGCGTTCGTCGCGCGGGCGATGAGCACGTTCGAGGTCCCCGGCCTGTCGCTCGCGCTCGTCAAGGACGGACGCGTCCTCGTCGCGAAAGGCTACGGCGTCCGCAGGCTTGGCCGGCCGGCGCCCGTCGATGCGCGGACGCTGTTCGGGATTGCGTCCAACACGAAGGCGTTCACGGCAACCGCGTTGGGACTGCTGGTGGAAGCGGGACGGGTCCAATGGGACGCGCCCGTGATCGACTACCTGCCGTGGTTCCAGATGTCGGACCCGTACGTCACACGCGAGATGACGGTCCGCGATCTGCTGGTGCATCGCAGCGGCCTCGGGCTCGGGGCCGGCGATCTTCTGTGGTGGCCGCCCTCGACGTACAATCGCCGCGAAATCGCGCGGCGGCTTCGGTCCCTGCCGCTGAAGACGAGCTTCCGCAGCGCGTACGCGTACGACAACGTCCTCTATCTCGTCGCGGGAGAGGTCATCGAAGCGGTGAGCGGCGAGTCCTGGGAAGACTTCGTGCAGTCCAGGATTCTGGCGAAGGCGGGCATGACGTCGAGCAACGTGCGGCATTCCGCGGCGGCGGCCGGAGGCAATGTCGCGACGCCGCACGCGCGCGTCGACGGCCGCGTCCGGCCGATCGCGCCGTTCGACAGCGACAACACGAACCCCGCGGGCGGCATCAACTCCTGCGCCGACGACATGGCCAGGTGGCTGAACGTCCAGCTCGCGCAGGGCGCACTGCCGGATGGCTCACGCCTCTTCAGCGAAGCGACGGCGCGCCAGTTGACAGCGATGGTGACGCCGATCGGGATTGGCGAACCGCGTCCCGAACTGAAAGACATCCAGCCGAGTTTCAACGGGTATGGTCTCGGATTCGGGCTGCGCGACTATCGCGGCCACAAGCTGGTGACGCACACGGGCGGGCTCCCCGGATACGTGTCGCGCGTGGCGATGATTCCGGACCTCCGGCTGGGCGTCGCGATCCTGACGAACCAGGAGGCCGGCGAGGCGTTCGATTCCGTGGCGAACCACGTCCTCGATTTCTATCTCGGTGCGCCGCCGCGCGACTGGATTGCCGCGTTGAAGGCGCTCGAGGACAGCGAACGGAGCGGAGCTGCCGCGGCCGATCGAAAGACCGCGGGTGATCGCGACGTCCGCTCAGGGCCTTCGCTTCCGCTGCCGCGCTATGCGGGCACGTACCGGGACGCGTGGTATGGCGACGTGACGATCCGTCAGTCGAACGGTGCCCTGACCATCCAATTCGATCACACGCCGGCCCTGTCCGGCACGCTCGAGCACTGGCAGCACGACGCGTTCGTCGCGCGCTGGACGGATCGCGAGCTGCGCGCCGACGCCTTCATCACCTTCGCGCTCCAGCCGGACGGCTCCATCGAAAGCGCGCGCATGCAGGCGGTCTCGCCCGAAACAGACTTCAGCTTCGATTTTCAGGATCTCCTGCTGCGGCCGGTTCCGCGGGCCGATCCGCGGCACTGAAGTGCCGCGCTACGAACGCCTCGTAGCGCGCAACTTTAGTTGCGCGGACGGCCACTCGTCGCGCTCACATCCACCGAGATCGTGCGCCAGCGGCCGCGGTGGAAGACCCACGTGGAGAGCAGCGCGCGCGTGCAGTGGCCCAGCACGATCGCGAGCCAGATCCACGACGCATCGAGCCGTCCCGCGAGCTGCAAGTACGTGCACAGGCCGATCGGGACCCCAATCTGGGACGCAAGCGAAATGAACAGGGGGCTTCGCGTATCGCCGGTCCCCTGCAGCCCGCCGGTGTAGGTGAGCGCCACGGTGATGAACAGGCCCGAGACGCTGAGGTAGCGAAGCAGCTCCCGCCCGAGCCTCAGGACGACGGGATCCGCCAGGCCGAAGAACCCGAGCAGCTGATCGGACGCAACGAGGAAGAGCAGCCCGATCGTCGCGGCAATGAGCAGCCCGAACCGCGCCGCGACCTGGACGGCGCGAACGCTGCGCTCCGGATGGCCGGCCCCCAGATTCTGTCCGGCAATCGCGGCGGCGGCACCCATCAGGCCCACCGACGTCCACGTGATGAACGAGAACAGCTCGGTATAGCCCACCGCGTAAGCCGCCTGCGCCTCGGCGCTGTACTCCAGCGATCCGATGAAGCGGAGCAGCAGCACGCCAGCCACGTTCATCGCGACGCCTTGAACGCCGGCCGGCAGGCCGAACCGGAACAGCGATCGGATGACCTCCCAGTCGGGCGCTTTCTGCATCGAACGCGAGAAATGCACCACGACGCGTCCGGTCGCCATCAGCCAGATGCCGACGCCGGACGCGAGGAAGGACGCGATCGACGTCCCCAGCGCCGCACCTTGGGCACCAAACGCAGGGATTGGACCCATCCCGCGAATCAGCACCATGTTCAGCGCGATGTTCAGTCCGACGATGGAAACGCCGATCCGGAGCGGGGTCCGGGCATCGCCCGCCGCGCGCAGCGCGCCCGCGAGCATGAAATACAGCAGCTGCCCCAGACTGCAGACGAACATCGTGCGCAGGTACGGAAGCGCCGCCGCCCGGACTTCGGGCGACGCGTGCACGATCTGCAGCAGCGACGGCGACAGCACGTAGCCGAGCGGCGCCAGCACCGCGAGCGACAGCACGATCGACGTCAGGAATGCCTGATAGACGACGCGATCGACATTCTCCGGCTGGTTCGCGCCGGCGCATCGCGCAACGAGCACGCCCATGCCCGTGTACAACGAGCTGATGAAGACGACGACAACGAGGAAGATCTGCCACCCCACCCCGATTGCGGCGTTGCCCGTGTAGCCGACGTAGTGCCCGACCATGACGTGATCGACGATCCCCTGCAGACCGCCAATCATGTTCTGCAGGACCGTCGGCCACGCGAGCCGCCAGACCGCCCGCGAAATCGGTCCCTCGACGATCGATCGATCGAACTTCGACGTGACGGGCGCTGCCGCGGCGGGCGGAGCGGCGTTCGCCGGCACTTCAGCGGCGGCAGTTGCGGTGGTAGAGGGAGTCGGGGGCTGGATACTAGAGCGTATCGCAGAAACTCGACGCGGTCAGCGGACGAACAGAACCATCGTGCTCAGTTCGACCCGCGGCTGGTCCCATCATTGAAACGTGTTGCACGCCTTCGGATCGCCGGAATCCAGACCGCGCTTGAACCACATGACGCGCTGCTCCGACGTGCCGTGCGTGAACTTCTCGGGCATCACGCGGCCGTTCGCCAGCCGCTGAAGCCGATCGTCGCCAATCGCCGCGGCGGCGCGAAGGCCCTCTTCGGTGTCGCCCGGCTCGAGCTCGACCTCGCCCTGGGCCGCGCGCCCCGGCTGCGCGGCCTCGTGCCCCCACACGCCGGCGTAGCAGTCCGCCTGGAGTTCCAGCCGCACCGAGAGCGCATTGGCGGATCCGGGATCCTCACGCTGCCGTTCGCGCACCTGTGTCTCGGTGCCGACCAGCGTCTGCACGTGATGACCGATCTCGTGCGCGAGGACGTAGGCCTGCGCGAAGTCGCCGGGCGCGCCGAAGCGCCGCTGCAGCTCGTCGTAGAACCCGAGGTCGAGATACACCTTGCGATCGCGCGGGCAGTAGAACGGACCCGTTGCCGCTTGCGCGAACCCGCACGCCGACTGGATCTGGTCCGTGAAGAGGACGACGCTGGTGCGTTCGTAGCGATTGCCGAGAATCTGGCTCCAGGTCTCCTGCGCGTCGCGCGCCACGGCGTCGACGAAGTCGACCATCTTTTCTTCCGACGGGCTGCCCGTCCGTCCTCCGGTCGTCCCGACGGTGCCGGACGAGGGCACGCCGCCACCCAGGAGAGAAAAGAAGTTCACGCCGGTGAACATGCTCAGCAGCGCGAGCAGGATGAATCCGCCAATCCCGATCGGGACCATGCCGTAGCCGCCCGACGAGCCCCGCATGTCCTCGACGTTGCTGCGATCGCCGGTGCTCCAGCGCATAAGTCCTCCTCAGCCTGGCGAGGAATAGCAGAGGCCATGCCAACCGAACCTCCAACCTCCAACCTCCAACGTTAGACGCTTCTCAGCGCCTTTTTTACGTCGCCGTGTGCGAGCACGACCGCAGGCTGGCGTTGCAGAGCTTCGTAGTATCGGCGCGCGAACGTATCGCCCGTTTCCGAGGGCACGAGGAGCTTGTCGACCTGTTCGAGCAGCGCCCGCGCGTCCGCGTCAGTCGCGGGCTCCGTTCTCGTCGCTTCGTCGATCCGGACGACGAGCTCCGAGATCTGATGCAGCCAGGCGAACCAGGGATCGTGGATGACGAGCTGCAGCAGCGCGCCTTTCGACCCGATGCGCCCGCGATCCATTTCGTACGCCGCCCGCGCATCGTCGAGCAGCGCTTTGTGCAGCGTGAGGAGGCGCGAGCGCAGCTCGCTCAGACGCGCGCGCGTCGCGGGCGTCAGCGCCTCGACGTCCGGCGTCCGCGCGGGCTCGGGTGTCTCCTGTGCAGCTTCCGCAAGCAGCGCCTGGAGGTCCAACGGCTCCGTGGTCATGGGAACGGAACCATCAGGGGCGTGCGGCCATTCGTTCTTCGGCCGATCACGGTACAACTCGATGCCGTTGCCGTCGGGATCGCGGAGGTACAGCGCCTCGCTGACGCCGTGATCGGCCGCCCCTTCGAGCGGGACGCGCGCGCTTCGTAAACGGCGAAGGGCCTCGGCGAGGGTGCGGCGGTCGGGATATCTGATCGCGACGTGATACAGGCCGGTGCTGTTCGCAGGCGGGGGTGTTCCGTTGCGGCTCTCCCACGTGTTCAATCCGATATGGTGATGGTAGCCGCCCGCGCTGAGGAACACCGCCGCGTCTCCCATGCGCGAGGTGATCTCGAAGCCGAGAACGCCGGAATAGAACGCGATCGCGCGATCGAGATCGGCGACCTTCAGGTGGACGTGCCCGATCGTGACGCGGGGATCGATGGGCTGCGACATCTCACCATAATCCCTCAGAAGCGGACGGGTAGCGCAAGCTGGGTAGAATAGTCCGGTCTCGATGCGAACGACCGGGCTGGTCGCCGCGCTCATGTCGAAGCACGTCGTGCGATGACGCGCCTGCGGTGGGGCCTGCTCGGCACGGCACGGATCAATCGCGCCGTTATTCCCGTCCTTCAAGCCTCGTCGCGCAATTCGCTGGAAGCCGTCGCGAGCCGGACCGCCGATCGTGCGCACGAATACGCAAGGGAGTGGAACATCCCGCGAGCCCTGGCGGGCTACGAGGCGCTGCTCTCGGACGACGACATCGATGCCGTGTACATCTCGCTGCCCAACAGCCTTCACGTGGACTGGACCGTCCAGGCCCTCGAGGCAGGCAAGCACGTGCTCTGCGAAAAGCCGCTGGCGCTGACGGTGGACGATGTGGACCGTGTTGCGGCGGCAGCGTCGCGCGCCGGCCGCGTGGCGGCCGAAGCGTTCATGTATCGCCACCACCCGCTCACGCTCGCCGCGGAAGCGCTCGTGCGCGACCACACGATCGGACGGCTGCGATCCATTCGCGGCGCGTTCACGTTCCCGCTCACGCGCGGTAGGGACATCCGCTTGAACGCGGCGCTCGGCGGAGGATCGCTGTGGGACGTGGGGTGCTATCCCGTGAGCTACGCATGTCTGCTGGCCGGGCGCGCGCCAGTGGAGGTCTTCGGCTGGCAGACGCGCGCGTCAGGCGTCGACGTCGAGTTCGCGGGGCTGCTGCGGTTCGACGATGGGATGATTGCGCAGTTCGACTCCGGATTCAGAGCCCCGTTCCGCGCAGAAATTGACATCGTTGGCAGCGACGCGGTCGTACTCATTGAGCGCCCGTTCAAAGCAGGGCCGCAGAGCCGGCTGACGCTCGTGCGCCACGATGTGGCTGCCGATCTGCCCTTCGACCCGCAGCCGTCCTACACGAGCGAGATCGAGGAGTTCGCCGCCGCGGCGCTCGACGGCACTCCTCCTCGCGTGCCGCTCAGCGAATCGCGGCGCACGATTTCCGTGATCACGGCTCTCTACGAATCGGCCCGCCAAAATATCCCAGTGCGCCTGGCGGGCCCGAGCGCCGAAGCCCCCCAAACAATTACGGGCACACCGTCGCAATCATCTTGAGCGACTTGACGCCGAGGAACGGCAGGCCTTTCAGATCGCCCTTCACCTCGGACTTGCTCTCAGTCTTTCCCGTCGTGCCCTCGGTCTTCGTCTCGACCTTGATCTTGCCCTTGCCCTGATCGGCCGCCTTACCGGTAATCTCGACGCGGTGGCCGACGTGCTTGTCGATGTCGTCCAAGCTGTCGTCGTCGGTCGCGGCGAGCACGTACGACCCGAGCGCCCCCTTCTTGCCCGCGGCGTTGGTCAGTACATACGTACCGTCCGACGAATGTTCCACGCAGCCGGTGAGGGTGACTTCCTCGCCGTCTTCGACCTTCACCTGGCTCTTGGACTTGTGCTCCACGGTCTGCGCCGACGCGAGCCCCGCTGCCAGCACAACCGCCGCGAATGTATAGCCGAGCTTCATCTCGCAATCCCTCCGACCTTCCGTAATGCAGGGTCGAGGCCACACGGCGTCCGCGCACGGCGCGGCGCTTGTGCGGCACCCGGATCGGCGGCTATGCTCCAGGTTCGTCCTTTCTGAGGCACCTGTATGCTCCTGCGCCCATCGCGCTTCGCCACGATTGTCTGTTTGAGCCTGGCGATTCCCTCCGCTGCCGGGCAGCAGGAGCGGGACCGCGGCCGCATACCCGACCAGTACAAGTGGAACCTTCAGGATCTCTATCGGTCCGACGAGGCGTGGCGTGCCGCGAAGGACAAGACCGTCGCCGAGATCCCCTCAATGCGTCCCTTCAAGGGCACGCTCGGCACGTCGGCGGCGCGTCTCGCCGACGCACTCGACCTCGCCACGCGCCTGAACAAGGACGTCTCGCGCCTCGACGCGTACGTCAGCCTGAGTTCGGACCAGGACACGCGGGTGCCGAAGTACCAGGGCATGGTTCAGGAGATGGTGCAGGTTGCGTCGCAGCTCGGGGCCGAGACGGCGTTCGTCGAGCCGGAGATTCTCAAGATCGATCAGGCCGCGATCGACGGGTTCGTCTCGAGCGAGCCGCGGCTGAAGGTCTACGAGTTCTATCTGCACGACATACAGCGCCGCCGTCCGCACACGGGGTCTGACGCCGAGGAACGGCTGCTCGCCTCGTCCGCCGTCGTCGGCAACGCGCCGGCGACGATCTTCGGCATCTTCTCGGACGCGGACTTTCCCTATCCGACGGTGACGCTCAGCGATGGAAAGTCGGTCAGGCTGGATTCTGCGGGGTTCAGCGCGGCCCGCGCGGTCCCCCTCCGTGAGGATCGGCAGAAGGTGATGAGCGCCTTCTTCGAGGCGCTCGGGAAATATCACGGCACGTTCGGCGCGACGTTGAACGCGCAGGTCCAGACGGACGTGTTCTACGCGAACGCGCGTCATTACGACAGCGCGCTCGAGGCGTCGCTCGACGCGGCGAACATTCCGGCGAGCGTGTATACGCGGCTGGTGGATGGCGTCAATCAGGGTCTGCCGACGTTTCACCGCTACCTGCAGCTCCGCAAACGGATGATGAAGCTGACGGAGCTGCACTACTACGATCTCTACGCGCCGCTCGTCGCCTCCGTGGATCTCACCTACAGCGCCGATGAAGCGAAGAAGAACGTCCTCGCGGCGCTGGCTCCGCTCGGAAAGGATTACCTCGCGGCTGCGGAACGCGCCTTCAACGAGCGATGGATTGATCTCTATCCGACCGGAGGGAAGCGCGCCGGCGCATATTCGAACGGCTCCGCGTACGACGTCCATCCGTACATGCTGATCAACTACAACGGCAAGTACACGGACATGAGCACCGTCGCCCACGAGCTGGGTCATACGATGCAGAGCTACTTCTCGAACAAGACGCAGCCCTACCCGCTCGCGAGCTACCCGATCTTCGTCGCCGAAGTCGCCTCGACGTTCAACGAGGCACTGCTCATCGACTACATGTTGAAGAACATCAGCGACAACGCGACCAAGCTGTCACTGCTCGGCAACTATCTCGAAAACATCAAGGGAACGGTGTTCAGGCAGACGCAGTTCGCCGAGTTCGAGCTGCGCGCGCACGAGATGGTCGAGAAGGGCCAGCCGCTCACCGGCGAGTCGCTGGACAAACTGTACCTGGACATCACGCGGAAGTACTACGGGCAGGACAAGGGCATCTGCACCGTCGACGACTACATCGCCCACGAGTGGGCGTTCATCCCGCACTTCTACCGCAACTTCTACGTCTTCCAGTACGCGACATCGTTCACCGCGTCCTCCGCGCTCGCGGAAAAGGTCCTCGCAGACGATCCAGCAGCGACGAAGCGGTATCTCACCTTCCTCTCGGCGGGCGGCTCGAAGTACCCGATCGATCTGCTGAAGGAGGCGGGGGTGGATATGACGACGAACGAGCCGCTGGAGTTGACGCTGCAGAAGATGAACCGGGTGATGGACGAGATGGAGAAGCTCGGCGCAGGGAAATAGGTCGCTGTTGCAAAGCACTCCTTCAGGGGTGCCACGCCGTCGACTTGTCCATATACGGACGCAGGTTCCACTCGAAGAACGCCCACGTGCGGTTCCACGAATCGATCTGCTCAGGCGTATCCTGCCGCGCGAGCGTCTTCGAATCGACGCGTCTGCTGAAGGTGTGCCCGCCGCCGGCGGCGCCAGGCGGCGGATCGACGTAGATCTTGGTTTCCGCAAGGTGCGGCTTCCGCGATCGCAGCGCGTCGATCATCTGCTGATCTTCGACGAAGTTCACGTCCGTGTCGTTCGTCGCGACGTCGACGAGAAGGGGTACCTCGAGCTTGTCGACGCTGTACAACGGCGACCGCTGGATGTACAGATCGGGTTTTTCGAACGGCAGCGCGCGAATGCGCTTCTGCGTCGCGAACTCGCGCTGATACGCCGGGCCTTTGTACGACAGGCGGAACACGAGGTTCGTGACCGGGACGATGGCCGCGGCGGCCTTGAACGGCGTCCGCTCCCGAAAGACGGAGAACAGCGTGATGTAGCCGCCGTGGCTCCAGCCCATGATGCCGAGGCGATCCATGTCGACGTGCGGCAGCGTCGAAAGATAATCGACGGCGCTCAGCACGTCATCGACCTCGTAGCCGCCATAGTCGATCTCGCGATGAAACGACTCGCCGTAGCCGGTGCTGCCGCGGTATTCCGGGCAGATGATGACGTAGCCGCGCTCCACCGCTTCGCGGACGAACGGCCACATGGTGATGTCCCAGTTGCCGTGCACCCCGCCGTGCACCCACACCATCGCCGCATGGCCGCGCGGCCCGCGCTTCTTCAGCGGCTGGAAAAGATATGCGGGGATGTCGAGATCCCCTATACGGCTACGGTAGGTGACCTTCTGAAAATCGACGACGCCGGCCGTGACCTGGCGGTAGCGCCGGTCGATCTCCGCCTTGCGCGCTTCGTCACGCGCGAAGTCGTATCCCGCCGAATGATCCGCCGGGTCGATGCTGACGAAGAGGCGCTTCGCGCGATCCGCATCGTCGGGCGCGCCGCGGTTCGCGCCGTCCCTGGCTGCGGCGCTCTGAATGGCCCGCGATGCGGTGGATTCCTGCGCGCTGGCAACAGTCGCGAGGGCGGCAACGATCGCCGCGGGGATGGCCGTCCTGTGCATGAACATCGCTGCCTCGTGGGGCTCGCGGCGAACCGCCGGCAACTCGCGGATGACGCGCGAGCACGCGCGACTGTTTTACCACGCCCGCGGCGCGGAGTCGTTCGCTGCGCCCCGGCAGCGGTGGACCGAGTCATGTCTTGCGGCGGAGGCGCAGCTGCTCGCGGATGGCCGCAAGGACGCGATCCGGCGTCGCGGGCTTCGCCAGAAAGGCATCGCACCCGCACTCCTGCGCCCGCGCCTGATCCTCGGGAAACGCGCACGCGGAGACGGCGATGACCGGAACGTTGCAGTGCGGAAGGCGGCGGCGGAGCCGGCGGACGAATTCCCAGCCGTCTATGAACGGCATCCGAAGATCCAGAATGACGACATCCGGGTGATTCGCGACGATCTGCCGCAGCGCATCGCGTGCGTCGGGCAGAACCTGCACATCGAACCCAAACACCTGCAGGTATTCGGCGTATCCCTCGCGGCTGTCACGGTCATCGTCGATGATCAGGCAGCGCGGCATGCCGACGCGGCCCTGCAAGAGATCGGCCCCAACGCTTTCCGGGGCCAAGTCCCAGAGACGCACCGTACACAGCATGCTTTCCCGGTAATTTTGGGTGCCTGTGTTCACGTATTGACGGGCCGCGACAATACGGCTGGGCTCGAGGAGGCCGTCTGGCGCCTTTTCGAATGCGCAAAATTTTGGTCGTGCGATCCGGAAAACCGTCGATACGAACGACGATTCTGAATATATTTTCCATTGGTCATTCGCTCTGCTGAATGCCCGCACCGGAGACGCCCATTCCGTCACACGCCGCGCCGCCCGTCGCGCCCGCCGTTCCCGCCGCCGGAACCCGCATTCGCTACCGCGTGCTCGGCATGGCGGTGCTGCTCGCCGCGGTGACGTACCTCGATCGCGTGTGCATCTCGATCACCGCGCCGGCGATGCGACGCGATCTCGGCTTCAGCCAGGTCGAAATGAGCTTCGTCTTCAGCGCGTTCACGCTGGCGTACGCGATCTTCGAGATTCCCACCGGGCAGTGGGGAGATCGCGCCGGGACCCGCCGCGTGCTCCTTCGGATCGTGACGTGGTGGTCGACCTTCACGATGCTGACCGGCGCCGCCTTCAGCTACGCGTCGCTGCTTGCGACGCGGTTCCTCTTCGGCGCCGGGGAAGCGGGCGCATGGCCGAACGTCGCGATTACCTTCTCGCACTGGTTTCCGCTGCGCGAGCGCGGGACCGCGCAGGGTATCTTCTTCGCGGGGGCGCACCTGGCTGGCGGCATCACGCCGGTGATCGTGACCGCCTTGCTGTTCGTGCTGCCGTGGCGCGCCACGTTCGTCTTGTTCGGCGCCGTCGGGTTCGTGTGGGCGCTGGCGTGGTATCGATGGTTCCGCGACAAGCCCGAGGAACATCCGGCGGTCGACGCGGCGGAGCTCGCATACATCCAGAGCGGACGCACCTATGGCGCGCACGGGCACTACCTGGGCGCTGACTGGCGCCTGCTCGCCAATCGCAACGTCCTGCTGCTCTGCCTCATGTACTTCACGCAGGTGTACGGCTTCTATCTGTACATCACGTGGCTGCCGACGTATCTCAGAGAATCGCGCGGTCTGTCGTCGCTGACACTCGGCGTGCTGTCCGGACTCCCGCTCACGTTGAGCGCCGTCGCGGACATCCTCGGCGGACTCTCGACGGATGCGATGACCGCGCGCTTCGGCCTGCGCGCCGGCCGCGCGGTGATTGGAGCCGCGTCGCTCAGCGCGGCGGGGATCTTCCTCATCGCGGGCACGTTCGTCGGCAACGCGATCGCCGCCGCAATCCTCATCTCCCTCGCCGCGGCCTCGTCGAATTTTCTGCTCGGTGCGTCGTGGGGGACGTGCCTCGACATCGGGGGCCGGCATTCCGGCCTGGTCAGCGCCGCAATGAACTCCTCCGGCGCCGTCGGCGGGATTCTCAGTCCAATCCTGCTCGCCTACGTCGTCCAGCACTTTTCGACGTGGAGTGCGCCGCTGTACTTCACCGGCCTGCTCTACATTGCGGGGGCCGTCTGCTGGGCAGGGATCGATCCGCGTCGGCCGGTCACCGCGTGATCACCACCGACCTCGGATCTTCGGCCTGAAGGCGGAAGCCACGCGTGCGAGATCTTCGTGACCAGCGGTCGGCCGCGACACCGATCACCACCGCGCCAGCGGAGCTCTTCCACCCCTGGTGCGGAGCTCCATCGCGATGCGCCACTCCCCGTCGGCGCCGCGGGAGTAGATGGTGACGTACATGCCCTCCACACGCGCGGAGGGATCGTCGCCTCCGCCCGTTTCGGTGAAGATGCCCGCCTCCGATCCCGTATCCCCTTGCACGACGAAGCGGCCGGGAACGAGCGTGACGGTCACGGGCGCGAGCACTTCATCGACGGGCCGATTGAGCGCGCGGGAAATCGCGGTGCCGTCCGCGAAGATCCCCACCGCGTCCGACGTATAGAGGTGCCGCAGACCGGTCGAGTGCGCATTGAAGGCAGTCGCATATTCGCGCCGCACCGCGGCAATCGGCGCGTCGGCGCCGATCGCGTTCGCCCAGTCCACGTTGAGTACGCCCGCTGAAGACGGCGCGCCCCACAGCGCCAGCCACACCACCGCTGCACAAAAGTTCATGACAGCGCTCCTCGTTGCAGGTTGTCCACGAGCAGATGCGCAAGCCGCGTGCCCGACAATGTGCGGAATTGGGCCGAAATCAGCACCACCGGCCGCCGCGCGCCTCGACGATGTAACCGCGCGCACGATATCGTGCTGGCTCCCTGCTTGCATCCGCAGCGAGCTCACACCTGCGAGCTGGCGGAAGAGGGACCATGTTTCAGCTCACGGTCGTCGACCACATCCGTCTCAGTTTTGGAAGCGTTGTCACCGCGTACGAGGGGCACGCGGACGCAGCCGCACGGCTGTCGCGTCGTGCGTTGTACACGAAGATCGTGATGCTCTCGTTCGTCGCGACCGCCGCTGTCGCCGTACTCCTCGCGCACGGCCGCGGTCCGCGCTTTCAACTGAGCGCGGGTGCGTTCTCTGCGCTCGGATTCGTCGCGTGTGCGCTGTACGTCGCGCTCGATCCCGAGCCGAGGATCTACGCGCACCGTTCGACCGCCGCGCGCCTGTGGCTGCTCTGCGAGAAATACCGCGCGCTTCTCACGGAGGTCCACGACGATCTCCTCGACGTGCCGTCGATCACGAAGCGGCGCGATGCGCTGCTGCAGGAGACGAGTCTGGTCTTCGAGCAGTCGCCGCCCGCCGACCGCCAGACGTACGACATCGTCCGGCGCACGCTGTCGGGAGAGCCACGCGGTGTTCGCGACGAGCATCTCGACCAGCTGCTCCCCGCGGCTCTCCGCCGCGCGTGATCACGTAGGTCAGGAGGCCAGGAGCCTGATCTCCTGAACTCCTGTGGGTACTACGACGCGCGGGCGATCTTCAGCGCGTTTCCGACCTCGCCCGTGATGTGCACCTTGCCGCGAAGGTACGCCCCTTCGGCCACCGAGACGCGCGGCGCGGTCACATCCCCCTCGACGTCCGCCGTGCTCCGCAGCTCGATGCGGTTCTCCGCCACGAGCGATCCCTTGACCGAGCCGGCGACGACGAT
Organism: Acidobacteriota bacterium; assembly: GCA_046735335.1. GTDB lineage: Bacteria > Acidobacteriota > Vicinamibacteria > Vicinamibacterales > 2-12-FULL-66-21 > JBKPQB01. The sequence goes on from JBKPTE010000103.1 coordinate 47,189, forward strand.
ACCTGCCGCCGCGACGTCGGCCTGCGCGAGCCCGCCAACCTCGATCGTGACGGTGTGGCCCGACACGTCGATCGTGCCTTCGACGCGTCCCGATATCGATACCGGCTCGCGCGCGGACATTTCTCCTTTGATGACGAGGGATGACCCGATGTGTGCGCCGCTCTGCATGGACCTGCCTCCTGCGGGGTTGAACTTGGAAGGTGACGGCGCGGCGGGGGCAAGCCTCGTACCTGGCACGATGCATCGAATGGCGTGGGATTTCTTGATAGCGACGCGGCACTCTCTCACCATTTCGTGATCGAACCGCAATCGTGTCCATCCCGTCGCCCGCGAGCGATCGAGCTCAGCCGCGCGGTAGGTCACACTCTTGCACTCGCGCAGGCGTATGGGAAGTGCTGCAGAAGTCCTCCTCGAGTTCCCCGACACGATCATCAGTGACGGTGGCGTCGGCTACATGGCGCGCGCTTGCGGAAGAGCTGAAACCGACGGGCTGTGGCACGGCTGGATCGAGTTTCTGCCGGTGAGCGGCGGCGAGCCGGTACGCTCTCCGCGGGAAACCACGCAGCCCAATCGCACCGATGCGGCGTACTGGGCGACGGGTCTCACGCCCGTCTACCTCGAAGGGGCGCTCCGGCGGGCACTCAAACCCCTTGTCCGGACCTCGGCCGCGCCGCCAGGCTCACCCGTTTTCGATGGTCCGGCTGCCGATGTGAACGATGCCCCGGGCGCGCGCGTCGAGAGCGTGCTGAATCCCTATTCCGTGTACCGGAAGGGAGAAGGGCTGCTCCGAAGCGAGCTTGGGGCGCTTTCCGACTGGCACCTGGTGAACATCATTCGGGCGTACGACCTGAGCGAGCAGTCGGACGCGGCGCTGCAACGGCTTCCTGCAGCGGGTCTCATCGAGCTGATTGTGACGGGCGTGCGCGCCAACGAGCAGGCGGGCACGCGGTAAGCGCTCCCGATCAGCGCTCCGCGCGCGGGCGCTGTTTTTCGCCGACGAAGATCAGATGGTGTATGTGTTCTCAGGGGCGGCGGCCGGAGCCGGCGACGCTGCTCCTGCTGGGAACAGGGGTGGTGGGGCTCGTCCGGGTTCGGCGCGCGTGGTACGAAAATGACAACAAAAGAGGCCGTCGCTCCATGAGCGACGGCCTCGACGAATAATCCCGGCAGTGACCTACTCTCCCACGCAGTTTCCCACGCAGTACCATCGGCGGTAGCAGGCTTAACTTCCGTGTTCGGAATGGGAACGGGTGTGACCCTGCTCCTATGACCACCGGGAAAGTGATTGCCGATTGCCGACTGCAGATTACCGATTGCATCGACGATTGTCGATTGTCAATTGGCGATGGGATTGTCGCGTGACCAGTGACACTCCGATCCGCAGGCCGCGGCGGCGATCTTTGTTGCCTGGGGTCCCGACTTCGCTCGCTTGCGCGAACTTCGTCGAGGCAGGCCTCCCGGCCTGTCTCGCCGAAGCGCCGTCAGGCGCGAAGGCGGATCGTCCCAGACGATGTCAAAGAGCCAACCCGCCGTCATCGCATGATGACGGCGGTCTCGCCGGTCGCCCGAAGGGCGAAGGCGGATGAATATCCTGCAAACGGTAGTCTCTCCGCCACAGAGAGAAAATAATGGTCAAGCCTCACGGCTGATTAGTACTGGTTAGCTCCACGCCTCGCGGCGCTTCCACACCCAGCCTATCACCTGGTCATCTTCCAGGAGCCTTCAGAGGCCTTGCGGCCTGGGAAATCTCATCTTGGG
>JBKPTE010000104.1:0-33316 GCA_046735335.1 Acidobacteriota bacterium
CATCGGGCGCGTCCGCGAGCGGTATCAGCTGAACGCGCCGTTCGTGCTGTACGCCGGCAACATCAAGCCTCACAAGAACCTCGAGCGCCTGATCGAAGCGTTTCACCTGCTCCGTCAGGACCCCAACCTGAAGGACGTGCAGCTCTTGATCATCGGCGACGAGATCTCGAAATATGCGAGTCTTCGCCGCGCGGTGCATCGCCACAAACTGCACAAGTACGTGCGGTTTTTCGGGTTCGTGCCGGACCAGACCCTCGCCGCGCTCTACCGCCTGGCGGCCGTCTTCGTGTTCCCGTCGCTCTACGAAGGGTTCGGGCTGCCGCCGCTCGAGGCCATGGCGAGCGGGACGCCGGTCATCACGTCCAACGTCTCGTCGCTGCCCGAGGTCGTCGGCGACGCCGCGTTGATGATCGACCCGTACGATCCCGGCGCGATTGCCGCCGCGATGCGGCGCGTGCTGGAGGATTCGACGCTGCGCGCCGATCTGCGAACGCGCGGCCTCGCGCGCGCCCGCGAGTTCTCCTGGGAGCGCTCGATCCGCCGCGTACGGGAGATCTACGGCGAGGTGATGCAGGGGTGAGCCGCGTCGCGCTCGTTCACGACTGGCTCACCGGCATGCGCGGGGGCGAAAAGGTTCTCGAGGCGATCGCCGCGCTCTATCCCGACGCCCCCATCTTCACGCTCGTGCACGTCCCCGGCTCGGTGTCGCCGGCGCTGGAATCACGGCGGATCGTCACGTCGATCGTGAACCGCCTGCCAGCGTCGGCGACCCGCTACCGCGAATACCTTCCGCTCTTCCCGACGGTCATCGAGCAATTTGACCTCGACGAGTTCGACCTCGTCATCAGCACGAGCCACTGCGCGGCGAAGTCCGTCGTCGTGCCGGGGCGCACGCCGCACATCTGCTACTGCCACTCGCCGATGCGCTACGCGTGGGACCAGTTCGACTCCTATTTCGGGCCGGATCAGGTTGGACGATGGAGATCGACGCTGCTGAGGCGGGTATTGGCGAGGATTGCGCGCTGGGACGCGGCGACGGCGAACCGCGTGGATCGCTTCGTCGCGAACTCCATCTATGTTGCGGGCCGCATCCGCCGATACTATAATCGCGAGGCGACTGTCGTGTATCCCCCTGTAGATACAGAGTTTTACCGCCCGGATCCCGCTCGGCGCCCTGAACCGTTCTTCCTGATTGTGTCCGCGATGGTGCCTTACAAGCGCCTCGACGTCGCGATCCGCGCGTGCAGGCGCGCCGGCGCGCGGCTGACGATCGTCGGCCGCGGGCCCGAAGAGGCACGGCTGCGCGCGATGGCGGACGACGGGGTCGAGTTCCGCGGGTGGCTGACGGACGAGGAGATTCGTGATCTGTATCAACGGTGCCGCGCCGTGCTGATGCCCGGCGTGGAGGATTTCGGAGTGGTGCCCGTCGAGGCGATGGCCTGCGGGCGCCCCGTCGTCGCGCTCGCGCGCGGCGGCGCGGTCGAAAGCGTCGTCGACGGCGAGACAGGCTTCCTCGTCAGCGACGACTCGGTTGACGCGTTCGCCGACGCGGTCGCGGCGATTCCGTCGACGGCATTCGATCCCGCCGCGATCCGCCGTCACGCCGAGCAGTTCTCGCGCGCACGCTTCCAGCGTGAATTCGCGCAAGTCGTTGATGTCGCCGCAACTCCCGCAAGCGTCACGGAGCCGCATACCGAGAACCCCCGCCGCCGCAACTCTGCCATCCGCGAGGACGCCGCAAGTCGCGAAACGATGGCAGAGTCGCATACCAAGAACCCTCGTCGTCGCAACTCTGCCGTCCGCGACCGTTCGGCAGGCTCACGGTCCCCTCGAGCGTGGCCGAGAGGCGAGGATGAACAATGATGCGGCGATACAACCGTCTGCTCGTTGCGTCCTTCATCCTGACCGACGTCGTCCTCGGGATGGTTGCCTTCGTCATCGCGTACCTGCTTCGCTTCGAGACCGGGCTTCCCGTCATCAAAGGGGTCCCCCCGTTCGCGCAATATCTGCGAATCGCGCCGTTCATCGGCTTGCTCATTCCGATCGCGTATCACGTCCAGGGGCTCTACCGGCTCCGCCGCGGCCGATCGCGCGTGGACGATTTCTTCGGCGTCTTCGTCGGCACCATCCTCGCCGTCGTGCTCGGGCTGGGCGGGACGCTCTACGTCCAGACGTACTACGTGGCGGAATCGGCGAAGGACCTCGGGTTGTACGAGGTGTCGCAGGGCGTCTGGGTCTTCTTCCTGATCATCAACGTCGGCTTCTCGTACGCCTCGCGCGAGCTGGTGCGCGAGGCGCTCGAGCGGCGGTGGCGCGCCGGGATCGGCCTCAAGCGGGTGCTGATCGCCGGCGCCGGCGACCTCGGACGTATTGTCGCCGACAAGGTGCTCGAGCATCGGGAGCTCGGGTTCAAGATCACGGGCTTCCTCGACGACCGGGCGGTCGGCGATCACATCGGCTACCGCGGAATTCCGTTGATGGGGACGCTGGCGGATGCGGCGGACATCATCCGGCGCGAGCGCGTGGATCATCTGTACGTCGCGCTGCCGCTCGACGAGCACGTCAAGATGCTGGGGCTGGTCGAGGCCACCAATCGCGAAGGGATCGACATTCACGTCGTCCCGGACCTGCTGCAGTTCATCGCGCTGCGCGCGCGGCTCGAAAACCTCGACGGCGTCCCGATCATCAGCCTCAACGACGTCCCGCTGCGCGGCTTCAACAGCGTGCTGAAGCGGGCGATCGACGTCGCGATCTCGTTCGCCGCGCTGTCGGTGCTCGCGGCTCCGTTCGCGCTGGTGGCGCTCCTCGTCCGCAGGACGTCGAATGGCCCCGTCTTCTACAAGCAGGAGCGCATGGGCCTCGACGGCAGCGCCTTCGAGGTCTACAAGTTCCGCTCGATGTACTTGGGGGCCGAGGACGAGAGCGGTCCGATCTGGGCGCGCGACGACGACCCGCGGTGCACGCCGGTCGGCCGATGGCTGCGCCGGTTCGACATCGACGAGCTGCCGCAACTCTGGAACGTGCTGCGCGGCGAGATGTCGATCGTGGGACCCCGGCCCGAGCGGCCCTACTTCGTCGAGCAGTTCAAGCACCGCATCCCGCAGTACATGCTGCGGCACAAGGTGAAGGCGGGGATCACCGGCTGGGCGCAGGTCAACGGGTGGCGCGGCAACACGTCGCTCGAAAAGCGCATCGAATACGACCTGTATTACATCGAGAACTGGTCGGTCGCGCTCGACCTGAAGATCATGTGGCTGACGCTCATCCGCGGCTTCCACCGCCACGCCTTCTAGGCCGCGGACTGCACGGACGCCGCGGAGAGGATTCCTCTTTCCCATGCCCAGAGCCGTCATCACCGGCGCCGCCGGATTCATCGGATCGCACCTCTCCGAGACGCTGCTCGATCGCGGGTGGACGGTCGTCGGCGTCGACAACCTGCTGACCGGCAGCACGGCAAACATCGCGCACCTGGCGAACCGCGACTTCACGTTCATCAAGCACGACGTCACGAACTACATCTACATCGAGGGTCCGGTCGACGTGGTCCTCCACTGGGCGAGCCCCGCGAGCCCGATCGATTACCTCGAGCTGCCGATTCCGACGCTCAAGGTCGGCGCGCTCGGCACGCACAAGGCGCTCGGCCTCGCGAAGGAGAAGAAGGCGCGCTTCGTCCTCGCGTCGACCTCCGAGGTGTACGGCGATCCGCTGGAACATCCGCAGAAGGAGACGTACTGGGGCAACGTGAACCCGATAGGGCCGCGCGGCGTGTACGACGAGGCGAAGCGGTTCGCCGAGGCGATGACGACCGCGTATCACCGCTATCACGGGCTCGACGCCAAGATCGTGCGGATCTTCAACACCTACGGACCGCGCATGCGTCTGCACGACGGACGCGCCGTGCCGGCGTTCATGAGCCAGGCGCTTCGCGGCGAAGACGTCACGATTTTCGGCACGGGGAAGCAGACGCGGAGCTTCTGCTATGTCAGCGATCTCGTCGAGGGCATCCTGCGCCTCACCGAGTCGAGCCTGAACGAGCCCGTCAACATCGGCAACCCGCACGAGATGACGATCGAGGACATCGCGCGAACGATCATCCGGATGACGGGATCGACGAGCAAACTGGTCTACCGCCCGCTGCCCGAAGACGATCCCAAGGTCCGCCAGCCTGACATCACGAAGGCGCGCACGCTGCTCGGGTGGGAACCGAAGGTGGGGTTGGAGGAAGGGCTCACGAAGACGCTGGAGTACTTCCGGGCGAAGGTTTGATCGGTCGCGATCGGCGGGTCTAAGAGACCCGCCCTACAACTGATGCGCGCTCCAACCTGCAGCCTGTAAGTAGGCCGGGTCTCTCAGACCCGGGTCTCTCAGACCCGGGTCAATGCCCCATTCGCACGACCTGCACGGCGTAATGCCCGGCCGAGATGAAGGTAATGGCCAGCGACGCATACACCAGCGCCTGCACGATCGATGACGGGCGGCCGACGTAGTTGAAGTACAGGGCCGCAACGCCCGTCACGACATACATCGCCGTCGCGATCTTCCCGTAAATCGAGGGCCGGAACGTGCGGCGCCCGACGGCAAGGTTGACGACCGCCACCGTCACCACGATCGCGACATCGCGGCTGATCACGAGGACGGTGAACCAGAGCGGCAGCCGGTTGGCCGACCCGATGTCCGGCAGCGTCAGCATGACGAACATCGTCACGAGCAGGAGCTTGTCGGCCATGGGATCGAGCCAGGCGCCCAGCGTGGTCTTCTGCCCGGTCCAGCGCGCGATGAGGCCGTCCAGCATGTCGGTCAGCGCGGCCCCAAAGAACGTGACGAGCGCCCAGCCGCGATAGCCGTACAGCAGCAGGATTACGAACGCGGGAATCAACAGCATCCGCGTGATCGTGAGCTGATTCGCGGCGGTGAGGTTCATCTCACCGCGTCCTGGCGAGGTCGTCGAGCCGAGCGACGGCCGCGAGCGCCTCGCTGCCCGATACGGGCCGGCTCAATTGGAACGTGTTCCCCTCGAGCGTGGACATGACGCCGCTCGAGACCGCGCGCGTGACGGCAGGGTAACTGAGGTGCGACGGCGAGACGTCGCTGAACTTCGGACGCGCATCCCTCCAGGACGCGGCCAGCCGCGGGTTCTGCGCGGCGATGAGCGCCAGGACGCGGCTGACGGCGTGCGCGAGATCTCCGCGGAGCACCGTTGCCGACGGCTGGAAGGTGTGATTGGGATAGACGTCCAGGACGCCGGCCCTGGTCGTCGCCTGAATCCAGGGGGCCGCCCAGTTGCCGCGCGTATCGGTGATCACGAGCGCATTCGCGGACCGCGCCGAACGCAGGAGGGCTTCGAGACGGACGCCGAGCAGCGCGGCGAGCTGCGCGCGGGTGATGGCCGGCGACAGCTCGATGCTCTTGTATTCCTCGGGCATCGACTCGAATGCCGCGTGCTCGCGCATCGCGTCGGCCCTCGCGGCCAGCGCATCGGCCGGCTCCAGCGCGCTCGCGGCGGCGTAGGCGTCGGCAGCCCTCTGCCAGTCGTGATTCGCTTCGTGGATTTCGCCGATCAGCGTCAGCGCGCGAGCGTCGCCAGGGTCGAGTGCCGCGGCGCGCGTGGCGTGATCGAGCGCCGCGCCCATGCTCCCGGCGCGCCGTTCCACGGCCGCCAGCTCGCGATAGAGAAACGCGCTCTCCGGGGATGCGGCAATCGCCCGCTCGTACGCCTTCCGCGCCTCGTCGAGTTGGCCGCTGTCCGCCGCCTTGCGCGCGAGCGCGATGTCCTGCTGCACATCGCGGAACCGCAGCACGTCGACGCGGCTTCTGAGCGCGGTGAGCGTCGGATCGGCCGCGAGCGCCGCTTCGAACGACGAGAGCGCGGCATCCGTCCGCCCGAGCAGGAGCAGCGCATCTCCTTTGCCGGCAAGCGCCGGCGCATACGCGGCGTCCTTCAACAGCGCACGGTCGAAGTGCGTCACCGCCGCCTGCGCGTCGCGGCGCGCGAGCGCCGAATAACCCAGGCCCGTCTCCGCCGGGAAGAAGCCGGGCACCGCCTTCAGGATTGCGTTAAAGGTTCGGTCCGCAGCGTGCGGATCGCCGGCTTGCAGGTAGTCCCAGCCGGTCCGATGCTGCGCGCTGATCGCGGGCCCAGCGGCGCCGGCGGGAACGACAGGGAATACGAACTCGGGAAACTTCGGAGTGGTGACCGTCGGCGGCGGCGGGAGGCGCTTCGGCGCGCACGCTGCCGCCGCGAGGACGGCCGCACAGAAGACGGCCACGAGCCTGCCGGCGAGAGCACCCGGGCGCATCGGCGTCACGACGCGTGAACAGCCGGCCGGAGCCGGTCGAGCAGCCGCCGAGGCACCTCGGCTTCGATCGTTACCTTCCCGTCGGTCGCGACGTGGCGAAGGATGCGTCCGAGCCTGTAAAGCTGCGCGATCCGCGCGCGGTCCTCCGCATCCTCCGCGCCGAATTCCATGGTCACCGTCGCCGTGTCGAGCGCGAGCCGCGACTCCATCGCGGCGATGAGGTCCTCGCGTCCCTGCCCCGTGATGGCCGAGACGCAGAGCGCGCCAGGGTACAGCGCGGCAAGGCGTGCGCGTTCGGCGGCGTCGAGCGCATCGCATTTGTTGAAGACGTCGAGCATGGGCACGCGGTCCGCATTCACTTCGCCAAGCACGCTGCGAACGGCCGACATGCGGCGCTCGCGGTCGGTGCTCGACGCGTCAATCACGTGCAGCAGGAGGTCGGCGCCCGATACTTCCTCGAGCGTCGCGCGGAACGCCGCCACCAGCGAGTGCGGCAGCCTGTCGATGAACCCGACGGTATCGGACACGAGCAGCTCTCGTTGATCGGGCAGCCGTACCTTTCTGACGAGCGGATCGAGCGTGACGAACAACGCGTCGGAGGCAACCGCATCTCCTCCGGTCAGCGCGTTGAAGAGCGTCGTCTTTCCCGCGTTGGTGTACCCGACGAGCGCGACGGTCGGCACTGCGGCCTTGTGCCGCCGCTCGCGCAGCTGCGATCGACGCCGGCGTACCGTGTCGATTTCCTTCGAGAGCACGCTGATGCGGTGACGGATCCGCCGGCGGTCCGTCTCGAGCTTCGTTTCGCCAGGGCCTCTCGTGCCGATGCCGCCGCCCAGCCGCGACAGCGCGGTGGCGGCGCCCACGAGCCGCGGCATCAGGTATTGCAACTGTGCGAGCTCGACCTGCAGCTTGCCCTCGCGCGTCCGCGCACGCCTGGCGAAGATATCGAGGATCAGCTGCGTGCGATCGATCACCTTTCGATCGAGCGCCTGCTCGAGATTTCGGAGCTGCGCCGGGCTCAGCTCGTTGTCGAAGATGACGAGGTCCGCGCGCGTCTCGTCGCACGAGACCGCGAGCGACGCCACCTTGCCGCTCCCGAGGAACGTGGCCGGATCCGGCCGGGATTTCTCCTGGAGGACGCGAAGGACCACCTCGGCGCCCGCCGCCGCCGCAAGCCCCGCCAGCTCGTCGAGGGAGTGTTCGGGATCGAACTCGCGCGGGGCATTCCTGAAGAGGCCAACGAGCGCCGCGCGTTCCCGCATTATTTCAAAAATTCTAGCACGAGCTCCCACGGGATCGCCCCGGCCCGCACGAGCCGGAGTTCATGGGCCGTCGCATCCACGATCGTCGACGGCGCGCCGCCGGGCGTGTCACCCGCGTCCACGAGGAGATCGACGTCCGGCAGCGAACGGCGGACCTCCGATGCGGCCATCAGAGGCGGCTGGCCCGACTGGTTCGCGCTCGTGGCGGTGATGCAGAACCCGAACGCGCGCGCGATGCCCCTCGCAACCACGTGATCCGGTACGCGGATGCCGGCAGTACGCCCGCCGGCCAGCGTTCTGGATGGAATGACTGGCAGCGCTTCCGCGACGATTGTGAGCGGACCGGGCCACCAGCGCTGCCCCAGCCTGCGTGCGGTCTGACTGAAGGTCGCCGCGCGCATGGCCTGCTCGGAGTCCGCGGCGATCAGCGTGAGCGCGGACGTCGTGCTCCGTCCTTTGAGGCGATACAGCCTCGTGACGGCATCTTCGTTGCGTGGATCGACCGCCAGCCCGTAGAACGTGTCCGTCGGAAAGGCGACGATCTCTCCGTCGGCCAGCGCGGCGGTTGCCTGCGCCAGCAGCTGCGGCTCAGGGGACACGCTGTCGATTACGACTGTTTTCAGAACCTGACCCTGACCAGCTGCCGTTGCTCGACGTGAATCGTGTCGATGAAGCGTACGCGAGGAGGATCGCTCTGCATCACGAGCGAGCTGGTGCGGGTGCCGTCGCCGAAGAACCGGACGCCGCGCATGAGCGTACCGTCCGTGACGCCCGTGGCGGCGAACACGATGCCGTCGCCGGACGCCAGGTCTTTCGACGTATACACCCGCCGGACATCTTTGATGCCCATCGCGGCGCATCGCTCTTCGTGTTCGCGCGAGTTGACGACGAGGCGGGCGTAGATCTCGCCGTTCAGGCAGCGCATCGCCGCAGCCGTGAGCACGCCTTCCGGAGCCCCGCCGATCCCCATGACGGCGTGCACGCCGCTCCCGACCACCGCCGCCGCGATCCCGGCGGAGAGATCGCCGTCCGCGATCAGGCGGATGCGCGCGCCGGTCGCGCGGATTTCGGCAATCAGCTTCTCGTGCCTCGGGCGATCCAGGACGATGACGACGAGGTCTTCGACGCTGCGTTCGAGGTTGCCCGCGATCGCGCGAAGGTTGTCGGCGACGGGCGCGTCGAGGCTGACCCCCTGCTTCGCCATCGGTCCGACGACGAGCTTCTCCATATAGAGATCGGGCGCGTGCAGCAGGCCGCCTTTGGTCGAGGCAGCCAGCACGGCAATCGCGTTCGCCGCGCCGGTCGAGCACAGGTTCGTGCCTTCGAGCGGATCGACGGCGATGTCCACCGACGGAAGATCGCGCTCGTTCGATCGGCCGCCGAGTCCGACCTTCTCGCCGATGTACAGCATCGGCGCCTTGTCGCGCTCCCCTTCGCCAATCACGATCGTGCCGTCGATCGGCACCGAGTCGAGGATTCGGCGCATCGTCTCGACGGCGGCCTGGTCGCTCTTGTGCGGATCTCCCTGGCCCATCGTGTGCGCGCAGGCGATCGCCGCCTGCTCGACGACGCGCAGGAACTCGAGCGAGAGATCGGGGTGCGTGGGGCTTGTCACTTGATAGCGGGCAGCTCGCAGCGCGTGGCCTTGTCCTGGCGTTCGCCGAGCACGTAGTCCGCCTGCATCAGCTTGTGGATTTCGCGCGTGCCTTCGTAGATGACGGCCCCCTTGCAGTTGCGGTAGAAGCGCCCGACCGGGTATTCGTCTGAGTAGCCGTTCGCGCCGTGGACCTGTACGGCGTCGCCGGCGGCGCGCTCGGATGCGACCGTCGCGAACCACTTCGCCAGGCTCGTCTCGCGCGTGTTGCGCCGTCCCTGGTTCTTGAGGAAGCCCGCGCGCAGCCACAGGAGCCGCGAGGTCTGATAGTCCGACTCCATCTGCGCAATCATCTCCTTGACGAGCTGATGATCGGCGATGGGGACGCCGAACGTCGTCCGCTCCTTCGCGTACTTGACGCTCGCGTCGCGGCACGCGCGAATCAGCCCGGTCGCGCCCGCCGCGACGGTGTAGCGGCCCTGATCGAGCGCGAACATCGCGACCTTGAACCCTTCGCCGATCTTCCCGAGCACGTTCTCCTCCGGCACCTCGACCTCCTCCATCTTGAAGTGGCCGGTGTTGCCCGCGAGGATCCCCCACTTCTCCTTCAGCGTGCCGCTCGAGAAGCCCTTGAAGCCGCGTTCGATGATGAACGCGCTGATGCCGGACGGATCCCGCTGCTTCTTCTTCTCGAGATCGCTCCACGCGAAGACCAGGAAGTTGTCCGCGAGATCCGCGAGCGAAATCCACATCTTCTCGCCCGTGAGGTAATAGCGGCTGCCCTTCTTCACCGCGACCGTCTGAATGCCGCGGACGTCGCTGCCCGCCGCCGGCTCGGTCAACCCGTACGTCGCGATCTTCTTCCCCTGCGCCTGCGGCACGAGGAAGCGCTGCTTCTGATCGTCCGTGCCCCACGTGAGGAGCGACAGGCAATTGAGGCCCGCGTGGACCGACATGATGACGCGCAGCGAGGTATCGATGTACTCCAGCTCTTCGCTGATGAGGCCAAGGCTGATGTAGTCCATGCCCGCCCCGCCGTATTCCGCCGGCACGGAGCAGCCGAGCAGACCGAGGTCCGCCATCTGCGGGAGGATGCCGCGATCGAACCGGTGCTCGCGATCGAGATCGTGGATGCGCGGCGCGATCTCGCGCGCGCCCCACTCGCGGACGGACCCTTCGAGGAGCTGCTGTTCTTCGGTGAGGTCGAAATTGATCATCGCTCGATCATTTCACGGTTCGGCTCGCGCGATCGTGACCGTCGTTCCCCGTCCGACGCCCAGGCGCTCGGCGGCGCTCGCCGATGGCGCGGCGAGCTCCAGGTGATCGGTGCTGCCGAACAGCGCCCCGACGCCCTGCGCGGGAAGCTCCGCGTAGGTCGCCACGAGCCGCTCGATACGGTGGGCTCCCGCCGTGATGACCACGGGTCGGCCCTGGAGGAACCGCTCCGCCGTCTTCCGATCGACATTGGTGACGAGATTCCCAAAACGGTCGACGCGCAGGACGACCCCCGCGACCGAATCGGCCGAGACCTCGGGAACCGGGACGTCGACATGGTGGATATCGGAGAGCGGGCGTCCAAGCGCCGAGAGCTGAATTCCCTTGGCCAGCCACGCGGCCGCCGGCGCGAACCGATCGCGTCCCTCGAACGTGCGGCTGACCGTGGGACGCGCGTAGCGGCGCTCCGTCAGTTCGACGATCTTCCTGGGCGGCGCTTCCTTCAGCACGAGCGTGAGGACGCCGTTGTCCGGGGCGACGAACCGGTGGTCACCGGTGTCCACCGCGATCGCGCGCCGCACGGACCCAACGCCCGGATCGACGACCGCGACGAAAATCGTGCCCTGGGGAAAGTACTTGTAGCAGGCCGCGAGCTCGAGGGCCCCGACCAGAACGTCGTGCGGCGGAATGTCGTGGGTGAGGTCGACGAGCGTCACGTCGGCCGCGATGCCGAGGATGACCCCCTTCATCGCGCCGGCGTAATGATCGCGCGTTCCGAAATCCGTCAGCAGCGCGACGATGGGGCGCACGTCACGCCCGCTTGCGCAGCAGGATTTCGCGCGTGGAGCTCTTCAGCAGGAACGAGTCCGACACGATCAGCCCCTCGAACATTCGGATGATGTCGCGGTTCTGCAGCACGTACTTGGGTCCGCCGGAGCCTGCGTGCGGTCGATGGCGAAGGGACGCTTCTTCGACGATCTCGTACTTCGTGTACGGCGCACGATCGACGCCGGTGTTGCAGAAGAACCCCATCACGGCCCCGCCGGGGCGGAGCACGCGCACGACCTCGCGCGCCAGCGCCTGCGCGGCGGCTCGCTCGAGGAAGTCGAAGATGTCCCAGCAGAGGACGCCGTCGACGGTCGCGTCTGCCTTGGGCAGGCGCTTGGACAAGGCCTCGGGCAGCGTCTCGCGCGTGCCGGCGCGTGTGTGGCGTTCGATGTCGGCCGAGAGGTCCTCGATGAACAGCTTGCAGCCAAGCTGCTCGCCGAAGAAGGCGACGTTCGGGCCCACGACAGGTCCGAAGTCGACGAGGATTGGCGACTCGCGCCCCGCCAGCGCACCGACGAACTTCGGCAGCGCTTTCGAGGGCATCACGAGATCGCTCCCCTTCGCGCCGGAGCCGTCCGCCGCGCCGCCTGGAGGAACCTCGGACCGTTTACCGCCGAACTTCAGCAGATCGGAGATCGACACGGCTGCTGAGGGGACACGGGTTCACGAGCGCCGCGGCTGCTGAACCCGTGAGACCCTTATCGGCCGGCGCCTGCGCCCGCGGTCGCCGGGGCGGGTGCCGCTGCCGTTGCCGGCTTGCCTTCGCTCTTGGCCTCGCCAGCCTTCGCGCCCGTGCGCTGCATGTCGATGCTGCCGCGGAAGTGCGCTCCTTCGGCAATCGCGACGCGCGGCGAGGCGATGTCGCCGTCGACCGAGCCGTTGTCGCGGATGTCGACCTTCTCGCTCGCGGTCACGTTGCCGGTGACCTCCCCGAGGATAATCACGGACTTGGCGAATACCTGCGCCTTGATGCGGGCGTTGGCCCCGATCGTGAGGACGTTCTGCCGCAGCTCGATCTTCCCCTCGACCTGTCCCTCGATCGTGAGGTCCTCGCTTCCGCTCAGCTCACCCTTGATTACGACGGATTTGCCGATGTTCACGGTCGTCCTCTCCCTCTCTGTTCCGCGGTCGCTCACTGTCCGCACCGGTTCCGCGGCCGGCGGCGTGTTGACGGTCTGCACCGGCGCGGGGCCGGGGCCGGCTGGGGGCGTCGGCTTGACCGCGTCATCCCGTTTCCACATGGCGCACTCTCCACCAAATTCCGAAGTTGGTCTCTCGCAGGGTGTTCTGTTTTTGGTCGCTGGGCAGCGGGTCGCGACAGTATAAGGAACCGGCTCGGCTGTGTCTAGTCCTTTTATTGCTGAGACTTACCGTCGGTAGTACAATTGTGTTTTCCGGCCATGTCCCGCGCGTACTTCGACCACAACGCCACAACGCCGCCCGACCCTGCCGTGGTCGAGGCGATGCGGCGTGCCCTCACAGAAGATTTCGGCAATCCGTCGAGCGTTCATCACTTCGGCCAGCGCGCGAAGGCGCTGCTGGACGAAGCGCGCTCGTCCGTTGCGACCCTGATCGGTGCGGAGCCGGCTGAGGTCGTGTTCACTAGCGGCGGCACGGAGGCGGACAACCTGGCGATTCGAGGCGCCGCCGAGGCGCTCGAGCCGACCGGACGCCGGCATCTCGTGGCCAGCAGCATCGAGCACGAAGCAGTTCTGAACACGGTCAAGTCGTTGGCTCGCCGCGGCTGGACGGTCACGCTCCTCCCCGTCGGCGCCTCCGGCATCGTCCATCCAAAGGCACTGGAGGAGGTCATCACGCCGGAAACCGCCCTCGTGTCCGTGATGCACGCGAACAACGAGATCGGGACGGTGCAGCCGATCGCGGAGCTTGCGGCCATCGCGCATCGCGCCGGCGCGCTGATGCATGCGGACGCGGTCCAGTCCGTTGGAAAGATTCCCGTCGACGTCCGGCGCCTGGGCATCGATCTGCTGTCGCTGTCAGCGCACAAGATCAATGGTCCGAAGGGGGCGGGCGCGCTCTGGATCAAGCGGGGCACGCGCCTGGTCGCCACGATGACGGGTGGAAAGCACGAGCGGAACCGGCGCGGCGGCACGGAAAACGTACCGGGCATCGTGGGCCTCGGGGTTGCGGCGGACCTTGCGCGGACGAAAGCGGCGAGACTCACCGAGATCGCAGCCCTGCGCGATCGGCTCGAGCGCGGCGTGCTCGAGCGCGTGACGGGCACCGCGGTCAATGGCGCGCGCGAGGCGCGCGTGCCGAACACCACCAATATCAGCTTCGATGGGGTGGAAGCGGAGTCGCTGCTGATCGCGCTCGATCTCGAGGGATTTGCGGTGTCGACCGGTTCTGCGTGCTCGTCGGGGACGCTCGAGCCCTCTCACGTCCTGCGCGCGATGGGGCTTCCCGCGCACCGCACGCAGAACTCCATCCGCTTCAGCCTCGGGGCCGGCAACACGGATGCGGAAGTGGATCAACTCTTCGCGAAGCTTCCGACCCTCGTCGAGAAGCTGAGAACACTGGTAAGACGCTGAATGTCTATCAGGCGCGCCAGGGGCGCGCCACGCCGGAGCGGAGCGGAGCGGGGCTAGGGCCCCCCGCGAGCGACGGCGATGGGGGGTCGGCGGGGCGAAGCCCCCCGGTTAAGTAAGGTGCGAATCGTTGTCGCCATGTCCGGTGGCGTCGACTCGTCGGTCGCCGCGGCGCTCCTCGCGCGCGACGGCCACGAGGTCGTGGGCCTGTCCATGCAGTTGTACGATCAGGCGGCAACGTCTGATGGCGGCAACCAGGGAGAGATCCGCTTCGGGCGCTGCTGCACGCTCGACGACCTCCACGACGCCCGGCGCGTGGCGCTCGCCCTCGGAATCCCCCACTACATCGTCAATTTCGAGCGCAAGTTCGAGGAGCACGTCGTCTCGGACTTCGTGCGCGAGTACGCCGCGGGACGGACGCCCATTCCGTGCGTCCACTGCAACGGCGACCTGAAGTTCGCGTCGCTGGTCGAGCGCGCGCGCGCGTTCGACGCGGAGGCCGTCGCGACGGGACACTACGCGCAGGTCCATCGCGACGCGCTGATCGGCAAGTACCTGCTCGAGCGCGGCGCGGATCCCAAAAAGGATCAGTCGTACTTTCTCTTCACGCTCACGCAGGCGCAGCTGGCGCATGCGCGCTTTCCCGTCGGCGCGCTGGACAAGGCGACCGTCCGCGACGAGGCGCGGCGGCTCGGGTTGAGCGTCGCGGAGAAGCACGAGAGCCAGGAGATCTGCTTCGTCCCGCCAGGGGAGCACTCCGGCTTCGTCGGGAAGCGCGCGGCGATTCCGGCCGGCCCGATTCGGGACGGCGAGGGACGCGTCCTCGGGCATCACGACGGCGTGCACCATTTCACCATCGGGCAGCGGAAAGGGCTCGGTCTGTCCGGCACCGGCACGCCGCTCTACGTCGTCGACATCGATGCGGCGCAGGCGGCGGTGACGGTTGGCCCGCGCGAGGCGCTCGAGCGCACCACGTTGACCGCGTCACGCGTGAACTGGATTTCGGGTGAGATACCGTCCGGGCACGTTCGCGCAGACGTGCGGATTCGCTACCGTCATCGCGAGGCTCCGGCTTGTATCGAGCCGCTGCCCGACGATCGCGTCCGCGTCACGTTCGACGATCCGCAGACCGCCATCACGCCCGGTCAGGCCGCGGTGTTCTATGACGGACACATTGTGCTCGGAGGAGGCTGGATCGATTGAAGACTGCAGATTGCAGACTGCAGATTGAATTGCCGACTGCGGACTGGCGATTGGGGATGGGATTGGCGATTGCCGATTGGATTGGCGATTGAGGAATTGAGGATTGGATTGGGGACTGGAGATTCTCTCGTCGCCATTCGACAATAAATTCCGCAATCTCGAATCGTCAATCAAATCGAACAATCGCCAATCCCATCCCCAATCGACAATCGTCGATTGTCAATGCAATCGGCAATCTGCAGTCGGCAATCTTCAGTCGGATCAGGCGCTGAGCTGTGCTTCGCCCATGTGTTGAGGCAAGCCTTCCAGATACTTCTCGGCATCGATTGCCGCCATGCAGCCGGAGCCGGCTGCCGTGATCGCCTGGCGGTAAACGTGGTCCTGCACGTCGCCGCAGGCGAAGACGCCTGGAACGCTGGTGCGCGTGCCGGCGTGCGTCAGGATGTAGCCGTTCGCGTCGGTCTCGATCTGTCCGTGGAAGAGCGCCGTGTTCGGCGTATGGCCGATGGCGACGAAGACGCCCTCGACGGGAATCTCCTTCCGGTCGCCGGTCACGTTGTTCCTCAGGACGATCGCGGTGACTTCCCCCTTGCCCGTGTCGAGCACCTCCTCGACCTCGCTGTTCCATTCGAACGAGATCTTCGGGTTCGCGAACGCCTTGTCCTGCATGATCTTCGACGCACGCAGCGTGCTGCGGCGGTGAATGACCGTCACCTGCGATGCGAACCGCGTCAGGAAGATCGCTTCCTCCATCGCCGAATCCCCGCCCCCGACGACGGCGATCGGCCTGCCCCGGAAGAAATACCCGTCGCACGTCGCGCACGTCGAGACGCCGTGGCCTATCAGGGCGCGTTCCGATGGGAGCCCGAGCAGTCGCGCTGACGCGCCCGTGGCGATCACGAGCGTCCGGCATTCGTACTCCGCATCGTCGGTCTTCACGACGTAGGGATGACGCAACAGCTCGACCGCCGCGACGTGCCCGCGGATGATCTCGGCGCCGAAGCGCTCCGCCTGCGCGCGCATTTCGGCCATGAGCTCGGGGCCCATGATGCCGTCGCGATACCCGGGCCAGTTCTCGACCAGGGTCGTCAACATCAACTGGCCGCCGGCCTCGAGGCCTTCGATGACGAGCGGCTTCAGGTTGGCGCGCGCCGCATAGAGCGCGGCCGTCAGCCCTGCCGGCCCGGATCCGATGATGATGACGTTCCGCATCATTCAAACGCTCGGCGGCAGATTCAGCTGACGTGCTTGTCGATCACCTTCTTCAACGACGCCTTGTCGGCGAGTCCGACGACCTGTTCCACGACCTGTCCGCCCTTGAACAACAGCAAGGTCGGGATCCCGCGAATGCTGAACCGCCCCGAGACATTCGGATTTTCGTCCACGTTCAGCTTGCCGACAACCATCTTTCCATCGTAATCGCCGGCCAGCTCGTCGACCGTCGGGGCAAGGCGCCGGCAGGGGCCGCACCACTCCGCCCAGAAATCAACGAGCACCGGCTTGCCGGCGTTGATCGCCTGTTCGAAGTTGCCGTCGGTCAGCGTCTGCACTTTTTCGGATGCCATCGATGTCCTTTCGGTTTGGAAATCCACTGTACACTTTGACATACTCCCCGGCCGAAACGTCCCAGGAGTGGTCCTGCGCCATGGCGTGCCGCTGTAAGCTCGTCCAGCGTGCGGGGCTGCGGTAGACGTCGAGCGCCCGCCGCACGGTTTCCGTCAGGGCCATGGCGCTGTACTCCGCAAATTTGAAGCCGTTTCCGCCCGGCGCATCCGCATCGACGACTGTGTCCTCGAGCCCGCCCGTGGCCCTGACGATAGGCAGCGTGCCGTACCGGAGGCTGTACATCTGGTTCAGCCCGCACGGCTCGAAGCGCGACGGCATCAGGAAGAGATCGGCGCCCGCTTCGATCAGGTGGGCAAGCCGCTCGTTGAAGCCGATGTAGATGCCCAGCCGATCGGGATGGCGGTCGCGCGCCGCGCGCCAGAACGCCTCGTATGCAGGGTCGCCGCTCCCGAGCATGACCCAGGACGCGCCCGAGCGGACCAGGGGATCCCACGCGGCCTGAATCAGATCGAAGCCCTTCTGCTCTGTCAGCCGCGAGATCATCCCGATGGTCGGCCGCTCCAGCGCCGCATCGTCGGACGGCAGGCCGGCCATTTCGAGCAGGGCGCGCTTTGCCGCGCGCTTTCCCGACAGGTCGTCCGCGGAAAAGGGGGCCGGCAGGTACGGATCGCTGGCGGGGTCCCACGTCATGGTGTCGATGCCGTTGAGGATGCCGACGAGGTCCTGCGTGCGCGCGGCCAGGATGCCTTCGAACCCGAAGCCGAAGGCGGGCGTCAAAATGTCGCGGGCGTAGGTGGGGCTCACGGTCGTGATCACGTCAGCGAACTGGATGCCGCCTTTGAGAAAGCTCACGCGGTCCCAGAACTCGAGCGCATCGACGCGGAACAGATCCGCCGGCAATCCGATCCACTGCAGCACGTCGGGCGGGAACAACCCCTGGAACGCGAGGTTGTGGATCGTGAACACGCTGCGCACGCCCCCGAGCACGGGGTCCCCGGCGAGGACGGTGTTCAGATAGACGGGGACGAGCCCGGCCTGCCAATCGTGCGCATGGATCACCGACGGACTGGCGCCCCGGAGGCGCGCGAATTCCAGCGCGCCGCGGCTCAGGACCGCGAAGCGGAACGCGTTGTCGGCGTAATCGGTGTTGTCGATCCCGTACAGACCGTCGCGGTCGTAGAGGTCCGGCGCATCGACGAAGACGACGGTGACGCCCTCCTCGATTCGCTTGTCGAAGAACGTCACGGGGTAGCGATTCGCGCCGAACGGGATGTCGGCGCGCTGCGCGGACGCGCCCGCGACGTCTACTCCGCGGTACCGCGGCAGGACGAGCGTGACGCGGTGGCCGAGCCGCGCGAGCGCCGCCGGGAGCGCCGCTGCAACATCGGCGAGACCGCCCGTCTTCGCGAACGGGCGCGCCTCGGAGGCGATCATGAGGATATCGAGCGGTTGCTCCGGCGAAGGCACGATCGGTGAGTGTAATACAGGCGGTGCGGCGGGTCTAAGAGACCCGCCCTACATCGCACGCCGCACCCGCACATCGCGCTACGATTAGACACATGCGTTCTCGTGTCCGCGGGCGACGCATCGCCTGGGGCCTTGTCGTGCTCGCGTTGCTCGTCGCCGTCGCGGTGTCGGCGTGGTACGTCATGCCGCGCCCGGCGCGGAGCGTGGGCGGCATCGATCTCGGCGCGCTTCCGTCGGGCGTCGCGCGCGGCCGGCTCAACCTCGTGCTCGTGACGCTCGACACGACGCGCGCTGATCGCATGGGTGCGTACGGAAACGCGAACATCGAGACGCCGACGTTCGATCGCCTCGCGCGCGAAGGGGTGCTCTTCCGGCAAGCCGTGTCGGTCGCGCCGCTGACGCTGCCGGTTCACTCCAGCATCTTCACCGGCAAGTTTCCGCCCGAGCACGGCGTGCGCGACAACGGCGGCTTCTTCCTCGGGCCCGAGCAGGTGACGCTCGCGGAGATCCTGAAGTCGCATGGCTACCGGACGGGCGCGTTCGTCGGCGCATACGTGCTCGACTCGAAGTGGGGCGTCAACCAGGGGTTCGACACGTACTTCGACAAATTCGATCTCAGCGAGTCGCGCGCGATTTCCCTCGCGGCGATTCAGCGTCCCGGCAACGAGGTCGTCGACCAGGCGCTCCCCTGGATCGAAGGGTCGAAGGACGCGCCGTTCTTCGCGTGGATCCATCTCTACGACGCCCACTCCCCGTACCGGCCGCCGGAGCCGTTCGCCACGCGCTACAAGGAGCATCCGTACAACGGCGAGATCGCGTTCGCGGACAGCCAGGTCGCGCGCGTCGTCGCCAAGCTGGAATCGCTCGGGCTCTACGATCGCTCCGTCGTGATGGTGATGGGGGATCACGGCGAGAGCCTGGGCGACCATGGCGAGTCGTCGCACGGCTTCTTCGTCTACAACAGCGTGATGCACGTGCCGTTCGCGGTGCGCACGCCGTTCGGCAACACGCATCACCGTGAGGTGTCGGATCCGGTGCGCTCGGTCGATGTCATGCCGACCGCGCTCGATCTGCTCGGGATCGCTCCTCCAGCGGGCATCTCCGGCATCAGCCTGGTGCCGCTGCTCGCAGGCGCGGCGAGAGAGCTGGGGCTCGACGCGTACTCCGAGGCGATGTACCCGCTCCACCATTACGGCTGGAGCGACCTGCACGCCCTCCGGTCGGGCCGCTACAAGGTGATCGACGCGCCGCGTCCCGAGCTGTACGACGAAGAACGGGACCCGCGGGAATCGACGAACCTCTACGCGGATCGGCGTCAGCTCGGCGACCGGTTGATCGCCGAGCTGCGGCGGCTCGAAAGCGGGTTCACGCAGGCGAAGGCTGCCCTGCCCGCCGGCGACGTCGATCCAGAAGCGCGGCAGCGGCTGGCGGCGCTCGGATACGTGGGTTCCTTCGTCGCGACCGCATCGGATTCACGGACCGGCCGCGCGGATCCCAAGGACAAGATCGCGATCTTCAACAAGCTCGGCGAAGCGACGGAGCTCACGAAGGATCGTGACGCGTTGGGCGAGCCGCCCTTCGACCGCATCGTCGGGCTGCTGAACGAGATCGTCCGCGACGATCCGGAAGTGATCGACGCGTGGTTCATGCTCGGGATGCAGCACATGCAGCACGGCGATCTGGAGAAGGCAGTCGGCTACTTCAAATACACCCTGACGCTGAAACCCGACTACGACCTTGCCGTCTTCAACCTCGCGCAGGCGTACCGGCGAATGGGCAACGACGAAGCGGCGCTCGCGGGGTTCGAGCACTACGTCACGCTGGACGCCAAGGATCCGTTCGCGTATTACCAGATGGGGGAAATCTGGCTGGACCGCGGCGACACCGCGCGCGCCGAGGGGCTGTTCCGGCACGCGCTGGAGATCGATCCGCAAACGGCCGCGGCAAAGAACGCGCTCGGCGTCATCGCGCTGCAGCGCGGGGATCCCACGACAGCGGAGCGCCTGATTCGCGAGGCGCTGGCCGTCAAGTCGACGCTGCGCCTCG
The DNA here is from genome assembly GCA_046735335.1 of Acidobacteriota bacterium. Lineage (GTDB taxonomy): Bacteria > Acidobacteriota > Vicinamibacteria > Vicinamibacterales > 2-12-FULL-66-21 > JBKPQB01. The sequence continues at coordinate 20,027 of JBKPTE010000104.1, forward strand.
CGCACTTCAATCTCGCGCTGATCGCGGAAGGGCGCGGCGATTTGCGCGCCGCCGAGCGCGAGTACTACGAGGAGCTGAAGGCGCACCCCGAGAACTTCAAGGCGGCGTTCAACATGTCGCGGCTCTACGAGCAGGTCGGGGACCGCGAGGGGCAGATTGGGGCGTTGAAGCAGTCAATCGAGAGCAACCCGCGCTTCGGCGAAGGCTACATCTTCCTCGCGAAGGCGTATCTCGATTCGGGCACGAACTTCGACGAGGCGGTCGGCCTCGCGCGAAAGGGTCTCGAGTACGCGCCGCGCTCGGAGTACGCGCCGCTCGCCCACTACGTGCTCGCCGACATCTACAACCGCCAGGGCCGCGCGCGCGACGGCGCCGTCGAAGTGTCGCTCGGCCGCTCGCTCGAAGCGCGACTCAAATCCGAAGGGCGCTAACCTTATAGTCCGCGTGAGCCCGCGGTCAAACCCGGGAGCCGCAGCCCCCGGGTTTCGGTCTTCACGATCGTCCGCGGTTCAGAAGCCCCAGCGGGCTCCGAACGTCACCTGACGCGCAAGCTGAAGCGCGGTGGGTGCCTTATAGAGCACCGTGTTGCCGCTGATCGTCGTACTCGGATAGCGGTCCTCGCGGGTTGTGACCGCGGCCGCGTTGAAGAGATTGGTGATGTCGGCGTAGACACCGAAGCGGTGTCCCGTCACATCGAAGGCCTTCTCCGCCCGCACGTCCACGCGATGGATGAAGTCGTTCTTCTCGGAGCCGCGAGGCTCGAGGAAGATTCGGCGCCTAGACGTGACAGGCAGGTTCAGCTGCGCGCTGCTGAACTGCTGGTAGGGCGTCCATGGCCGGCCGCTCAGCCCCGTGTAATTGCCGCCCAGCATCACGTCGATGACCGGAACACGGTACGTGAAGTACGCCTTGAACTCGTGCCGGCGCGAGTTCGTGAGCTCACCGAAGTTGTTGATGATCGCCGTGTTCGGAGAATCCCACGTGACGCCGTTCAGCCAGTTCCCGAAGCCGCTGTTGTCGACGTTTCCTTCGGCCTTCGACAACACGTACGACACCTGGTATCCGAACCCGCCTCGCTGTGAGTTGTTCAGGACCAGCATGAGGGCCTTGTACGTTCGCTCGGGATGCGCCGTCGCGATCACGGAGCCATCCGTCGCAATGTACTGGAACCCTTCCGTGTTGCGAATGAAGAAGCTCTCGTTCGAGGCGTCCTGGTTGAACCAGTAGTAGCCGGTGAACGTGTCTCCCGTCAGCTGGTTCGTGAGCGTCGTCGGTCTGAATCGAGCCTCCGAGATCACGTTGTTGATGAAGTTCCCCGTATCCCGCCATATTCCGGTGGCGCTGAAGCGCAGATCCCGCAGGAACTGCGTCTCGAACGACACGTTGAACTCGTCGGTGCGCGGATGCTTGATGTCGTCGCTGATGCCGTAGACCTGGCCCGGGACGAGCACCTCCGGCGTGCCGAGACTCCCGTCCGGGTTGATTGGCGTCTGCACGTAGTCCTGAATGCCCGGGGTCGCTGCCGTGTAGAACGCGCTGGCGGCGCCTTCGAAGTACCGGCCCCAGAACGCCTTGATTGCCGTCGTCGCCTTGCCGGTCAGATCGTAGGAGACCCCAATGCGCGGCCCCCAGGAGGCAGCGGGTTTGTACACGTCCTTGTTCAGCACCGGGCTCGCGCCGCGGATCCGATCGAGGCGGAGACCGAGGTTGAGCGTGACGCGTCCGGCGTTCCACTGGTCCTGCGCATAGGCGGATGTCCGCTTGTTGTTCCCCTGGATCTCGTACCCGTAGCTCTCGCGATAGTAGGGGACGCCGCCGTACGCATAGATGTAGAACCCGGAAGGTCCATAAGGCTGATAGCGGTCGCGCACGTGGCTGCGCTCGATCTCGGCACCGAACTTCAGGGAATGTCGCCCGTACTTCTCCGCGTACTTGGTGAGCGCGACCTGAACCTGGTTGCGGCTGCGATCGGCGTAGTACTGGCCGCCGCCACCGCCCGAGTATTCGCCCGTGGCGCCGTCAAAGGTGAAGGGCGAGGGATCGATCGGGTCGAGATAGTAGAACCCCTCGTACCCGGTGAACTTCGCCTCGAGCAGCGTGTTCGACTTGAACACGCGCCGCCACTGCGCATTCCACACCCACTCCGGCGCATCTTCGGTAACGGTCTGCTGGTCGGTGGCTTGCTCGGTTGGCCAATATCCGACGCGACCGGTGACGTTGTACACGTCGTACTGCGTGCCGAGGATCAGCGTGTCCGACGTCGTCGGCTGGAGCGTGAACTTGAGGTTGAACCGCGGGCTGATGTCCGTCGCATTGGCCACGGGACCGCTTGGATCCGTGTGCGCCGAGTAGCGCTGAATGCTGCCGAAGAAGAACGCCTTATCCCGCTTCAGCGGTCCGCCCATCTGAACCGTATAGTCGGTCAGCTTCTTGGTGACGGCAGCCTCGCCGAGGCCGGGGTTCTGCTCCAGAACGCTCTGGCTGACGTTCTGCCCAGCCAGCGAATCGTTCGTGTATCGCATCGAGAACAAGCCGGAGAACGCGTTGCCGCCGGACTTCGTGATGGTATTGATGACGCCGCCGGTGAACCCGCCGTACTCGGCCGGCGCGCCCAACCCTCCAATCTGAATCTCCTGAATGAGGTTCTGATTGAAGAACGTCCACGCCGATCCGCCTTCGGGGTCGCGCGTGTCCACGCCGTCGAGGAGCAGCGCGTTGCCGTAGCTGCCCTGCGCGCCATAGGCGGAACTGCTGTTGATCCCGGGCGCCGCGTTCAGCAACCCCGTCGACGTCGGGTCGTACAGCGGCGTCATCTGCAGCATGCTGTTCGACACGACCGTGTCCGTCGCTGCGCTCCTGACGTCGACGGTCGACGTCGATCCGGTGACCTGGACGCTCTCCGTCACGCCGGCAACCTTCAGCGTGAAATCAGTCGTGACCGTCCTGCCGATTCCGACCGTGACGTCATTCCGATCCTGCGCGACGAAGCCCTGCAGCTCCACCTTCAACAGGTACAAGCCCGGGGAGACGCCAACGAACCGGAACTGTCCCTTCTCGTCCGACACGGCTGTCTGGGCACCTTGCGGTCCCGTGAGGGTCGCCGTCACGCCAGGCAGGACGGCGCCCTGCTCGTCAGTGACCGTGCCTTCAACCGTGCCGTAGAGGCTCTGCGCGTACGCGGCACCGGCCGCCGCCGCAAGCGCGAACGACATGATGGCGAATAGACGTGCAACGCACTTCATCTTCGACATCCTCCTATTTGGCCGCCGGGGAATGAACGCGATCGTGGCTCACCGAGTACAGGGCATAACCCGTCCCGGCGATCATCACCGCGAGCGCCACGAGTCCGGGCCCGCTTCTAAAGAACCCCGGAGATTCCTTCGAGGTGTTGGTCTGCGCCCGCGCCGCGGTGGCCCGCGTCGCCGGGGTGCGTGCGGCTTCGCGCTTGACGATCTCCTGCATCGACATCTGGATCGTCTTGCGTTTCGTCACGTCCTTCGTGTCGCTGGCGAGGCCTGGGACCGGAACGAGCGTTGCCGCCGCGGCCAGCAGCACGGCTCTCGCGAGAACGCCGCGCCAGTGAATCAGCCTGACTGTCACACGTGTGCTCCTCTCAGATGCAGATCGGGACAGGCGTGCGGATCCGGAAGCTCCGCATTTTTCAACAGCGGAGTATACCGGAAACGTCCCTCTCTGCTGCTCGTTCGTCAGAGAATTTTCCGAAGACGGACGATGGGATGAACGGCGGGACGAAGGGCGGTGCGCCCGCTAAGCGGTGCTTCCGCCCAAAGCGGTGTGTCCGGGGTAAAGGCGGAAGCCACGGGGGACAAGCTCCAACAGCCAACCTCCAACCTCCAACCCACCCACCTCGGCTAGAATCCTCCTACGTGGAACGCCATCCCCCCCAGGCGCGGGACGCGCGCGAGGTCGTCGAGCTGCGGCGGCTCAAGAAAGAACAGCCTGAGCTCGCGTCGGCGGTCGACCTCCAGATCCAGCTCTTCCAGCTTCATCGTCGCGTCCAGTCGCGCGTGCCGCTCCCGGGCATCAACCTGGACCCCAAGCACCTTGACGCGATCGTTGCCGCCGGGAAGCCGATCCTCCAGTTCGATCAAGTCCCGATCGACTGGAGCGACGTGAGGTTTCTCGTGCGGTCGACCGCGGATGCGATGCGGACGCACGACGCGATCGAACCGGACGACTACCGTCGCGTCGACGCCCTCGCGCGGGATGCGGATCGTCTGCCGGCCGCGCTCCGCGAATGGTACGAAGCGGCGAGGCCGGCGGCCGCAGGCGGACGCGATCCGTCCGCCGCGATTGCCGGGCTCGAGCCGCTGCTGCTGCAGGCGATGCGCCCGTTCCTCTCACGCTGCGCGGACGCCGTGATGGCGCGCACGGTGTTCCAGGGCTGGTCGTTGGGGGTGTGTCCGCTCTGCGGCGGGGAGCCGGATCTGTCGGTGATCACGCCGGCGGCCGAGCGCCTGCTGATCTGCTCGCGCTGTCTGTCGCGCTGGCGCTTCCATCAGCTCGCGTGTCCGTTCTGCGGCAACGCGAACCGTTCGCGGATCACGTCCTTCGCCACGCGCGACGGGCTCTACCGTCTCAACGCATGCGACGTCTGCCAGCGCTATGTGAAGGCGTTCGACGGGCGTCATGCCGCCCGTCCCGTGATGCCCGTAGTGGATGCGATTGCGACGCTGCCCCTGGATGCGGCGGCGGTTCAGAGGGGATATCGATAGGAGCGCGCGCAGCTGAAGTTGCGCGCTACGAGTTGGCACTACGGGTTGCGCGCTCGCGAATTCTACTCGCTCTCGCCCTGCTTGCCGAGAATCCCGCCGGCCTTTTCCGACAGCCAGTTGAACAGGTGCCGCGTCTCCCAGAACCGCCCGTTGTTCGACCGCGCACCGAGGACGACGACGGCGACGGGGTTGCCCTGGGGGAGACGAATGAGCGTGGCGAGGCAGTAGCCCGCCCTGCTGATGAAGCCGGTCTTTCCGCCCATCACGTCCACGTCGCCGCTGAGCAGCAGGTGATTCGTGCTGTGGATCGGAATGGTGCGGCGGTTCGTGGTGACGGTATAGGTCGGCGTGCGCATGACCGACGCGATGCGCTCGTCGTTGGCGGCGAAGGTGATGAGGTGCGACAGATCGAACGCGGACGAGACGTTGTCCGGATTGAGACCTGACGGATCGGCGAAGCTCGTGTTCTGCAGGCCGAGCTCGATCGCCTTCTCGTTCATCCGCTCGACGAAGGAGGCGGTGCCGCCGTGCGACGTGCGCGCGAGCGCGCGGGCGGCGCCGTTGTCCGACGCGATCAGCAGCAGGTGCAGCAGCTCGCCCGCCGTGATCTGATCCTTGGCCTTGAGATACGTCGTCGACGCGGCGTACACGTCGCTGCGCTCGATGGTGACCTCGGACGTCAGGTCCGGGTTGTCCTCCATGTAGACGAGCGCGGTCATCACCTTCGTGATGCTCGCGATCGAGCGCTTGTCCTGCGAGTTCTCCTCGTAGAGGATCTGGCCCGTCGCCGGGTCGAAGATGATGGCCGCGGCAGCGCGGACGTCGGGCACGAGCGCCCCCGTCGCGTCGGTCTTGAACCGCGGCGTCATCGCCTCGTGGAGGGCCCGGAGACGGGACGCTTCCCTGGCGCGGGCGACGGCGCGCGCGCGCGCCAGCGTGGCGCGGCGCGAGCGGGCGGTCGTGGCCGAATAGGCCGGCTTCCGCTTGGCGGTCGATGAGGTCTTACGGACCGTCGATCGGCGCTGGGCCGCATCGGCGGATGTCGCAGGCAGGATGAGAGATACACCCAGCGCCGCAGTGAGCACGCGGGCAACCAGCTGAGGACGGATCAGGCGCAAGAATCCTCCATGTACGGCCAAGCGGCTGGCTGGGAGGCAACCGTTGGAGCTGTCGGTGGGGCGTCAAAGAGTCTAACAACAAACTCGATGACACGCAACCACTGGCGCGGCATATACAAGAGCCGTTCCAGCTCGAGCGTTTCGCTCGCCTTCCGTCTGAAGACGGAAGCCACGGGTCCAACCTCCGACCGCGTGACATAATCCCCCGCCGTGTCGACGCGTGAAGATTCCGAATACCAGGCGCTGCGCGCCACGATCCGCGAACGCGGCACCGCGCGCATGCTGCTCCTCCCGATCGCCATCGGGCTATGGGCCGCCGCGGCGATTGCGACCACCGCCGTCGTCGCGCTCCCAATCGCGGCGCTCGGGCCGCTCGTCGTCCTCGCCGCCGGCTTCGAGAGCATCTACGCCCTTCACCTGAATGTCGAGCGCATCGGGCGGTACCTGCAGGTCTTCCACGAGCGGGATGGCGGCTGGGAGCACGTTGCGATGGCATTCGGGCAGCGCTATCCCCGCGGCGGCCCCGACGCGCTGTTCAGCGCGATCTTTCTCGTCGCGACGGCGCTCAACTACCTCCCCGTCGCGCTCGGCGGAGCCCCGCCGGAACTGATCGTCGCGGGCGTCCTCCACCTGCTTCTCGCGCTGAGAATCGGCACGGCGCGCCGGCGCGTCGCGCGGCAGCGCCGCGTGGATCTGGAGCGCTTCCAGGCCATCAAGAACGGAAGCGCGGGCGCATGATCCAATGCCTTGGCCGGAGGATTCAAAGTTTGTCACTCGCGAGTGCCCTAAAACGTCACCTTGATCCGCGACTTTTCTCTCCGGTCTGGATCCCTTCGCGTGAAATGAACGCGAAATAATTGATCTTCTGCCGATCGCGGCGCGGCACGCTGCGGCTCTTTTTCGATCACCTCATCGGTACAGAAGTTGCTCATTTTGGCCGCGTCGGGAGAGGTCGCCATGATGAGTCTCGTTCGCCTGCTCGGGTTCACGACGCTCGCCTGCGGCTGCGTCACGGGCCGGTATCGTGAGGTGGCGACGCACCGCGAAGTGATCTACGTCGAAGAAAAAGGCCACGGCTGCGCGCATTCCGCGCACCGCCGGAACCACACGCTCGCCCCCGCGCGCTTCGGGACCCCCGCGCCGCTGCCGATCTCGAAGGCCTCGTAACTCCCAGTTGCGCGACTCCGCTCCCAACCCAACTTGGGGAGTTGGGCGTCGTGGAGTTGGGCGTTATCATTCGTCCCGATGCCCCTCGCCTGGAAGCCGCCGCAGCTTCCGACGCCTCACACCGAGATCCGGACCGATCGTGCAACGCTGCGGTTCTACCGCGGCGATTGCCTTGACGTGCTCCGCGGCCTCGACCCGCATGCCATTTCCGTAATCATCACGTCGCCTCCTTACAATCTTGGCGTCCGCTACCGGACGTACGACGACACGCTGCCGAGGGAACGCTATCTGGCGTGGACGAATGCCTGGATTGAAGCGGCAGCGCGATCGCTGACGCCGAAAGGTTCGCTCTTCCTGAACGTCGGCGCGAAGCCGACCGACCCCTGGACGGCGTTCGACGTCGCCCAGGCGGCGCGGCGCCATGTACGGCTGCAGAACACCGTGCATTGGATCAAGTCGATCGCGATCGATCGCGATGCGGCCGGCGCGGCCACGAACCTGCGCGCGGATCTGAGCGTCGGCCACTACAAGCCGATCAACAGCGAGCGGTTCCTCAACGACTGCCACGAGTTCGTATTTCACTTCACGCCCTCGGGCGATACGCCGCTCGAACGCCGCGCGATCGGCGTCCCCTACCAGGATCAGTCCAACGTCACGCGATGGAAGGGAGCGGGCTCGAACCGGCGGTGCCGCGGGAACACGTGGTTCATCCCGTACGACACGATTCAGGACCGCGACAAGGATCGGCCGCACCCGGCGACCTTTCCTCCGCGTCTGGCGGAGTACTGCCTCAAGCTGCACGGCGTCGAACGAGTACAGGTTGCGATGGATCCCTTCCTCGGGCTGGGCAGCAGCGCGATCGCCGCCGCGCAGTTGGGCGTCGACTTCGTCGGCGTCGAGATGGACGAGCACTACCTCGAAGAGGCCGTGGCGCGCGTCAAGAGAGTGGTAGACGCGATCGGGACCCGGGGCTCGGGATCCGGAATGGAGTGATGCTGGAGCACCGGCTCAACCCCATCCTCGCTCCCGAACCCTGAACAGTAGAACCCAAGAGAACCTTAGAACCTTTGAACCTTAGAACCTTAGAACCTTAGAACCTTAGAACCGTACCCGTGCCCCAAGTTGGAGCTGCCACCGTGACCGGAGATCGTCCCTGAGGAACCGCGAGAAGTTCGGCGACACGAGCGTCCCGATGTTGTACCCCGTCACCGGCGACGACAGCGTCGGCGTGCTGGGGATGGGGGTCGGCTGCAGGATGTCGTTGAAGAGCGGGAACAGCACGAGTCCCTTGCTCGAATCGAACAGGTTGATCAGATTGAGCGCGTCGAGCGTGACCTCCGTTCTGAACCGCTTGTACGGAAGCTGCACGGCGAAGCGTGCGTCGAGCGTGTTCGTCCAGGGCGAGCGGCAGGCGTTGCGCGGCATGATCTGCCCCACGTACTGCGCCACGCACGAATCGCCGTTGATCCAGTTCAGCAAATCCTGATACGTCCCGCCCGTATACGTCAGCGCGTCGGAAGACGTCGGAAGGTAGACGAGGTCGTTGCTCGTGCGCCCGTCGCCGTTGACGTCGCCGTTGTAGACGAGCGCGTAGGGGCGTCCCGACTGTCCCGAATAGAACACCGAGACGACCGGCTTGACGATCTTCGCGAACGGCATGTCGTAGCTCGCCGTCAGCGTCACGCGGTGGCCGGGATCGAAGTTGGACCGGGACAGCGGCGCGTCGTTCGGATTGCCCGGCACGTACACGTTGCCCCAGTTCGATGCCGCCTGGTCCGACGTGCCGTCCATGATCGACTTCGCGATGCCGTACGAGTACGAGCCCTGGACGAAGATGCCTTTCGTGAACGGACGCCGCACTTCGTACGCGAAGTTGTAGGCGTAGCCCTTGTCGGTGTTCTGGAGCAGGATGACGTCGCTCAGCGTCGTGAACCGGCGATCGAAGAACGGGCGTCCGCCGATGCCCGTCGCGCCCGCCACCGCGCCGCGGTTCAGGTTCTGGTACTTGATGTCGTTCATCGTCTTCGACCAGACGAAGTCCGCGGATCCGACGAAGCCCCACGCGAGCGTATGGTCGTACCCGACGTTGCCGCGAAGGACTGACGGGTACTTGAAATCGGGATCGATGAGGTCGATCTCGTTGGTGAACGTGCCTGCCGGCGCTCCCTGCACCGTGGCCGGCTGGTCGAGCGGATCGGTCACGAAGGGAATCCGGTTGGCCGTGTTGCGTGAGGCGCCGATGCGCGTGAAGTCGATCCCGGTGTTGCCGAACTGGTTCGAGATCCACACGTACGCGGGGCGGCCCGTGAAGAGTCCGACTCCCCCGCGAACCTGCTGCGTGCCGTTTCCGCTGAAGTCGTAGTTGACGCCCAGCCGTGGCGACCACTCCGTGGTGTTGGGCACGACGTCGGTGCGGAATCCGAAATTCTGCTCCGCAATCGGGTTCGCGTTCGGCTTCTCCGGGAACCGGGGCACGTCGAAGCGGACGCCGTACGTCAGCGTCAGCTTGGACGCGGCGCGCCACTGATCGCCCGCGTAGAACCCCCACTGCCGCACTTTGAATGCCGCGAGCTGCAGCGGATCGGCCGTCGCCGAGAAGCTGTGGTCGTACTGCTGCGCCAGGCCGGACTCGAAATTCTCGATGCTGCTGAAGAAGTACGTGCCGAAATTGTCGCGGATGAACAGGTTCTTCAGGTTCAGGAACTCGTTGTGCGTGCCGAGCGTGAGCGTGTGCCGTCCCTTGAGGAGCGTGTACGCGTCGTTCAGCTCCACGATGTCCTGATCGATCGCGTTTCTCGCGGAGAACTGCTCCGTGCCCGAGACGACGGTCGCGGTCCCCAGCATGACCGTGATCTGCGGGAACGGCGGATTGCCGATCGGGCTCTCGCGATGATCGCGCACGCGGGTGTAGGTGAGCCGCAGCTCGTTGACGCCCTTTCCGAGCTGCGAGTTCAACTGCCCGACGGTGGAGTTCGTCTTGCTGACGTAGCGGTAGAACGCATCCGGCGTGCGGAAGGCCGTCGTGGAAATCGGGCTGATGTCGTTGAAGCCGCTGATGTAGTTGTCGCGGATCGTGAGCTGGTGCCCGCGCGCGACATTGAAATCGCCCCGCACGAAGTACTTGTCGCTGTCCGTGCCGCGTGTGAACTCCCCGCCGGGATCCGATCCGGGCGTGTAGTTGTACTTCGTCTTCAAGTCGGTCACGAACCGATCGAACAGCGCCGGCTCGCGGAAGGTCTGGCCGCAGCCGGTCACGCAGAAGCCCGTGGGCCGCGCCTTCCGCGCGTACTCCACCGTGCCGAAATAGAAAGCCTTGTTCTGGACGATCGGGCCGCCGAGGCTTCCGCCTCCCTGCTTATCCCGGAAGGTCGAGATCTTCTGGCCGGTCACGCCCTTGCCCACCCAGCTCTGGTTGCGCCCGAAGAAAAAGGCCGTCCCGTGGATGTCGTTCGTGCCGCTCTTGGTGATCGCGTTGATGCCGCCGCCGGAGAAGCCTCCCTGGCGGACGTCGTATGGCGTGACGACGAGCTGAATCTCCTGAATGGCGTCAAGGCTGATCGGCTGCGTCTCGGCGGTGCCGCCAGGCGTGCCCGCGGAGCTCGCCAGGCCGAAGAGATCGTTGTTGACCGCGCCGTCGATTTGCAGCGAGTTGTACCGGTAGCTGTTCCCCGCGACCGAGAGGGCGGCCGGGCCGTCGCCGCCGCCGCTTCCCTGCGCGACGAACAGCGGGCTGATCCGTGCGATGTCCGTCAGGCTTCGCGTGATCGTCGGCAGGTTCTCTTTCACGGCGTTCGAAATGTTGTCCGCCGTTCCCGCGCGCGAGAGATCGATCTCGGGACTCTGCGCGACGACTTCGACGGTCTCGGTGACGCTCGCCAGCTGCAGCTTGAAATCAACCGTGCGCTCCTGCCCGAGCGCGACGTCGACGTTCTCCTCCTTCTGCTCCTTGAAGCCCGACATCGTGACGGACACGGTGTAGGGGCCCACGCGGACGTTGAGGATGCTGAACCGCCCGTCGGCGCCGGTCACCGCCTCGTAGCTCGTGCCGGTCGGGACGTGAACGGCCGTCACGGTCGCGCCTGGGAGGACGCCGCCCTGCGCATCCGTCACGGTTCCCGCGATGTTGCCCGTCGTTACCGTCTGCGCGGCTGCCGCGAGCGGCAGCAGCACGAGACACAGGACCGCCGCCAAGCGCTTCGCGGCCTTGGGACAGAGTCTCATCACCTGTTCTCCACTTTCTGATGGGTAGTACCGGAAAGAATGCAGCCTGAAATTATATCGCGCGAGGATGGCGGCCCTGAAAGGACCGCCCACGATGGCGGTCCTGAGAGGACGCCCTACTTCGGCCGCCCTACTTCGATGAGGATCGGGCTGGCGGCGGCTTCAGCGTGTACGACGTCCTGTACTTCAGGTCGTAGTGCTGCCCGGGCTTGTTGACGCGGATCTCGATGTTGCGCCGCTTCTTCGTGGGATCCGGATTGCTCGAGTAATACCCGAGCACGTAGTAGTCGCTCGTCTCCGCGTCGATGCGCTTGAGCGCCTTGTCGAAGTCGTTGGAGTTGACGACGGCGATGCCGCCGGTCTGTTCGGCCAGCACGCGAAGGCTCTGCTGCGTCTCGCGGATGTGGTTCTGCCACTCGACCTGATCCACGTTCTCGTCGAGGTCGGGCCCGCCGACGAGGCCGCGCGGATCGATCGTGTACAGCGTGGCGTTCGCGCGGTTCGCTTCGCGCGTCAGCTCCGCGAGTTCCGCCGCGAGATCGGCCGCCGCGAACTCGTTGTTCTGCCGCGAAATCGAAAACGGGTTGACGTCCGATCCCGAGCTGTTGTCGCTGCCGTCCCCGTTGCTCGGGAAGTTGCAGTTGGCCTGTCCGGGCACCGACTGGTCGCAGGTCATGCCCATGCGCTCGGCGCCGGCGCGCTCGCGGGACGTCGCGAACGGATCGAAGTCGTATCCGTTGCTCACGTAGATGACCGCCTTCCGGCGGTTGTGCACCTGCTCCAGGCTCTTGAGCGTGTCGTACACCGTCGAGAACGCGACGTGCGCCCTGTAGCGCACTTCCGGCGGCCCCTGCGATCCATCCGGCGTGTCGATGATGTCCGAGGGCTTCAGCCCGTTGCCGGCGATCTTGTTCATCGCCTCGTCGAGCCGCTTGTGATCGTAGGTCATGTCGATCGCAATCGACGAGGGACCCGACGACACGATGCCGAACATGTCGCCCTCGTGCACCAGCTCCTTGCCGATGCGCTTGAACAGATCGCGGATGCGGCCCGTGTTCCGGAAATCGAGGTGGAGATCGTCGACGAAGATCAGAAAGATCCGGCCGGCCGCGTCGTTGGTGGGACGCGCGGGCGGGAGCAGAATGCCTTCCTGCACGGGCGCCGCGGGCGCCGCCACGTCGATGTTGTAGCTCCGGCCGCCGTGCGTCAGCACGAAGGTGACGAGATCCTGCTTCACGCCGTCCTCGTACAACTCGAACTCGTTCTTCGTCAGATCGGCGATGAACTGCCCGTTGTCGCCGCGGACGATGACGTCGCTGGTGATGAGATCGGCGCTGCGCCGGAAGACTTCGCGCTGCGGCTGCTGCGGCGCGGGCGTCGCCGCGGCAGGTGCGGCGGGCTTCTGCGCGGCGGCAGGCGGTGTTTGAGGAGCGGATGACTGTGCCGCCGGACCGGCGGCGAGCAGCAGCAGGCCGACAGGAATCGAGAGCATTCGCCGGCCCAGAACTGGAAACATGTTGATGATTATAGCGAGATTTCTGAACGACTTACGAATGAGTGCGGCGGCGGCGCTTCCGGCGCGGCGCGCCGACCAGCGGCCGCAGGGTTGCCAGGACGCTCTCGTACGAATCGAGTCCGGCGCGAACTTCGTCTTCCGTCACCCATGCGTCTGGATTTAGACGCTCGGCGAGCGCCTTCAGCTCTTCTCGCGCCGAATCGTCGAGCTGGCGCTCCGAGATGCGCGCCATGATCTCCGCGTAGCGCGCGCGCAGCCGCAGCAGCCCTTCGCTGCCGAGCCGCGCTTCGGCAATGGACGGACGCGGCGCCTCGGCGGGCGGCGGTTCGTCCTCGGCTTCGAACGCCGCCAGCACCGCTGATTCGCTGATCGGGTCGGCGGGTGCGGGCGCGTGCGTGCTTGGTTCTTCGAGCGCCTGTGCGGCCTCTGCGGGTGCCGGTGGCCCCTCCGGCGCCTGGACGGGAGCGTGCGCGGACGCGTGGGCGCGGGCGGAAGCGGGCTGTTCCGGCCTCGGCGCGGGAACTGGCGTCGC
>JBKPTE010000105.1:0-39972 GCA_046735335.1 Acidobacteriota bacterium
GCGCTCGCCGCGACGGTGCCGGCGATGAAAACAAAAGCAAAGACGACGGCAAACGACGGCAGTCGGACGCCGCGCCACGTGCACGTACGCATGGTTCACCTCGGTGGAGCGATGTTACTGTAGCTAGGACGGTTGTCGCAACGCTGCGGTCTCCGGCCTTTCGACGGGCTCAGGGACGTCCCGAGCCACGTCGAGGACGCGCGGGGTTCCGGCACACCCGCGGCAGGGGCTTCGCGAGCGCAGAGCAAGCCACGTACCCGCGGTCCAGCTCCCAACTTGCGCCTTTCGGCGCGCGCCCCGGTCGCACTGTCCCCCATCGCGAACGTTTCCGTGTCCTCCCCCGGAGCCATTCAGCGCACCTGCTACACTTGGGGGAATAAATCCGCGCCCCTCTGGTGTTCTCTCCAGTGGGCGCTTGCGGGCCTCGCGCAATGGTATTTCGCCGCCGTCCTCCCCGTGCGTCCAGCGAGCCTGCGGCCGGCGAGGGGAACGAGGCGTTCGCCGAGGCGGCGCTGTCGCATCTCGACAGCCTCTACGGGACGGCGCTGCGGCTGACCCGCCGGCCGCAGGACGCCGAGGACCTGGTGCAGGACACCTATTTGAAGGCGTTCCGTTCCGTCCACCAGTTCGAGCCGGGCACGAACCTGAAGGCATGGCTGTTCACGATCCTCCACAACACGTTTCGCAACATGCGGCGGCACGACGGGCGCAATCCGGTGGACGTGGACAGCGAGGCGGTCGAAAGCGCGGCCGACGACGCCCCCGGCGGGCAGACGCCGGAGCAGATCCTGACGCGCGCCTCGCTCGATCGCGATCTGCAGGACGCGCTCGACGCGCTGCCGGAAGCGTTTCGCCAGGCGGTCTGGCTTCGGGACGTCGAAGAGCTCGCGTATGCGGATATCGCCCGCGTCCTCGACGTGCCGATCGGGACCGTCATGTCGCGAATCTCGCGCGGCCGCCGCGCATTGTACGAAGGCCTCCAGATGCGACGGGCGGATGCCGCCCGGCGCCTCGTTTCGCGCTGACCATCGAGCATCATGGGTGACATCCGGAACTGCCGCGATCTCGAAGAGCGTCTGACGCCGTACGTGGACGGCGAGGCATCGCCCGAGGCCCGCCGCGACACGGATGTGCACCTTGCGAAGTGCCCGCCCTGCCGCGAGCGGATGGAAGCCGAGCGGACGGCGCGGGAGGTCGTTCGCGAGCAGCGCGGCACGCTCCGGACATCCGCGCCGCCGGGTCTCAGGCAGCGCTGTGCCGCGCATCGCGCGTCCGTGCGCGCCGCGCCGGGCGGAATCCGCCGGTGGGTGCCGTTGTCGGTGGCCGCAACCCTGTTGCTGGCGATTGCCGCGGTGTTCGCGCTCGGCCTCAACGACCGGGTCGAAGCGCTCGCGGCCGGCCTGACGCTCGATCACGTGAAGTGTTTCAAGATTTCACCCCGTTCGCGCGCCCTGCCCGACGCGCGCGCGCTCGAGGCGCGGTGGGCGTCCCGCCAGGGGTGGGCGATCACGGTGCCGGAGACCGAGCCTGCCGAGAACCTGCGGCTCGTCGATGTGCGACGCTGCCTCTCGACGGACGGCCGAGTGGCCCATTTGATGTATCTGTGGCACGGCGAGCCGCTCTCCGTCTACGTCCTGCCCAAGGTGCTCGGGCGCGACCGCGTCCTCGACAGCATGGGGCATCAAACGGCCATCTGGTCGGCGAACGGGCGCACGTATGCCGTCCTCGCCAACGGCCACCCACAGGATTTCGAGACGATTGTCGGATACGTCAAGACGCATGCGAAGTAGCAGGGACCGATCATGAAACCAGGGTGGATCGTCGCCGGCGCCGCGGCGCTGGCGCTCGCGCTGTTGACGCTGCCGATGGTGCGGGAACATCGGGGCGAGCGGATCGCCTCCACGTCCGCGCGCTCCGAGAGGGGCGCGCCGCCCGAAGGGCAGGCGTGCGACGCCGACGGCGCGAAGGGCAAGCTCGATTTCGTCCTCAAGGACATGAACAACGCGCCGGTGCGCTTTGCCGACTTCAAGGGCAAGGTCGTGCTCCTCAATTTCTGGGCGACGTGGTGCGGCCCCTGCAAGACCGAGATCCCCGCGTTCGTGCAGCTCTACTCCGAGTACAAGGACAAGGGCCTCGTGATCGCCGGCATCTCGATCGACGACTCGCCCGAGACGCTGCGCCCGTTCGCGAAAGAATGGAAGATGCAGTATCCGATTCTGCTGATGCAGTCGGACATCGAAGACGCCTACGGTCCGTTCTACGGCGTGCCGACGTCGTACCTGCTCGCGCGCGACGGCACGATTTGCACGAAGCATATCGGTCCGGCGTCGAAGGAGGCGTTCGAGCACGAGATTCGAGCGCTCCTCTAAGAATGGGGCTCCGCTCCTCGCAGGCGCGCCGCGCGCGCCTTCCTGTAGTACAATCTGGTCGAATGTTGAAAGGGTTCACGCACGCGCGCCTCGCCTGCGGCTGCCGTCTCGCATTTCGCGACGGCGTCGAGGGAAGTCCTGTGACGGTCGTCGTCGATCAGAAGGCGCCGGGCTGCCCGCTCTCGCTCCACGTCTCCGGCCTTCCGCTGTTCGATTACCGCGAAGCGCTTCGTCCGCCGACGCGCCCCGGTCCTCCCGCAGAAGAGGAATACGAAGAAGAAGGCTAGTCCACTGCAGACTGCCGATTGCAGACTGCCGATTGAATTGGCGATTGGCGATTGTGGATTGCCGACGGGATTGACGAGTGGCGATTGCCACTGACGATTGACGATTGACGATTGCGGATTGCCGACGGGATTGACGAGTGGCGATCCGCAATGATTGACCTTCGCATCGCAACCTACAACATCCATCGCTCCCGCGGGATGGATCGCCGTGTCATCCCTGCGCGGATCGTGGACGTGCTGCGGAGCATCGATGCGGACGTCATCGCGCTGCAGGAAGTCCTGGGCCCCGGTCCCGCCGGCGCGGGTCACGCGGAGGAGATTGGCGCGGGCCTCGGAATGGGGTGGGTGATGACGTGCGTCCGCATGCTTCGCCAGCACCAGTTCGGCAACGTCATCCTGAGCCGCTATCCGATCGTCCATCACAGCCAATACGATTTGTCATGGCGCACGTGCGAGGCGCGCGCGTGCCAGCGGGCAGACATCGACATCGGGGGGCGGCCCCTGCACATCTACAACGTCCATCTGGGGACCGCCGTCCTCGAGCGGCGGTATCAGGCCGGCCGGCTCGCGTCCTTCGTGCACGACAGGCGCGTCACCGGACCGAAAGTGATCCTCGGCGACTTCAACGAGTGGATGAAGGGCCTCGCGACGAAGACGCTGTCGTCGCTCTTCGAAAGCGTCGACATCAGTACGCACCTCCGGCGACGGCGCACCTACCCGGGGCTGTTCCCGGTCGTCCATCTCGATCACATTTATTACGAGGGGCGCGTGGAGGTACACAGCGTCGAGATGCCGCGCACGCGGAAGACGCTCATGGCCTCGGATCACCTGCCGCTGGTCGCGAATCTGCGCATTGGCCCCTGACGAGACTCACTGCTGCCGCTCCAGGATCCAGACGACCGATCCGATGACCTTTTCCCAGAGCGGCCGCCGCTGCCACCGATCGAGCGTCATCTCGACGCTCGACGCGAGATCGCGCTCGAAATCCTGCAGCAGGTGCGCCGCGACCGCCGGATCCCGCATGGCGACGTTCACTTCGTCGTTGTGCTCGAACGAGCGGTTGTCGATGTTCGTCGTGCCGATCACCGCCCACAGGCCGTCGACCAGCAGCACCTTCGCGTGCGTCATCGCGCCGCGGTATTCGAAGATCCGCACTCCCGCCTTCAGCAGCGCCCCCCAGCTCCGGCGGCTCGCCAGACGTACCCACTTCTGATCGGTCTCGCGGCCGGGCACGATGACCGTGATCTCGACGCCGCGCTGCGCGATGTTCACGAGCGCGCGGCGCAGCGCGCGATCGGGCAGGAAATACGGCGTGCTGATCCGCACGCTCTGATCGGCCCCTTCCATCAGGAGCTGGAAAGCCACACGCGACGCGGTCGCACGATCGGACGGCGAGCTCTTGACCACGAACGCCGTCGTCTCGGCCTGCGGAGAGAGCGACGGGAAGTAGTCCGCCCCGGTGAGGATTTCGCCGCAGCATTCGAGCCAGTTCTCCGCGGCGACGCCCTGCAGTGCCGCGACGACCGGCCCCTCGATGCGCGCCATCGTGTCGCGCCACGGCCGCGACCGGCCCTCGGTCGGATACGCCCACCAGTCGGCGAGCCCCGCGCCTCCGGCAAACGCAATCCTCCCATCCACAATCAGGAGCTCGCGGTGCGTCCGGTTGTTGAAGCGGTGCAGCGAGTACCAGCGCAGCCGCTGGTAGGCCTGGATGCGGCATCCGGCGGCGCGGAGCCTCGCCACGGGACGCCCCCACATGTTGAAACTGCCGATCGCGTCTACCACGATCGTCACGTTGACGCCGTTGCGCGCGCGCTCGGCGAGCGCGTCGATGAACTGGTCCGCGATGCGGCCTTCCTGGACGATGTAGCACTCCATGTTGATCGAGTGCGCGGCCCCGCGAATCGCCTCGAGCATCGCCGGGTAGAACGCCGCGCCGTCGGTGAGGACCGTGACGCGATTGCCGTGATGGAGCGCCGCCTGGCAGGTCGACTGGATCGTGTACAGGAAATCGCGATCGTGGACGGACGTCCGCCGTGCCAGGTGGTAGTTGATCGCAGGCGTGAAGAGAAAGACGACGACGAGCCAGATGAGGAACGCGGCGCCCGCGATCGAGAGCCAGCTCATTCGCGGGCGGCAGGACTCTCGTCGAGGCGGAGCGCCAGGCGCGCGCCGGCGCCCGCAGCGGCGAGGCTGAACGCGGTTGCGCCGCTGCGAAGCGGCTCCAGCGTGCGAGCGAGCGGCGTCGCTCGCGCGTCAATCGACCGGCTCGCGGCAGCAAGGTAGGCGCCGGAGGGAAGACCCGTGATCGCCGCGTTACCAGCCGCGTCCGTGCGCGTGAACCGCACGCGGCCTCCGCCGTGAATCCACAACGCGGGCGACGCAGCGAAGACGGCGACAGCGGCGTCCGCGGCGGGACCGCTCCGGTCCTCTACGTGCAAGTCGACGCGCGTCATCGAATCGGTCATCACTACGCGCACATCGTCGAACCGCTCGCGCCCGGCGACGTCGAAGGGCGCGCCGGTGACGTCGCGCCCGCGAAGGCGCACACTCTCGACCGTCCATGTGTCCGGCAGGCCTTCGATGAGGACGTGGTGCGTTCCGGCCATCAGGCCGCGAATCGCGAAGCTGCCGCCGCTCGTCACGCGTCCGGTCAGCGCGTCGCCGAACCCGCTGCCGTCAGTGAGCGGGGCCCGCACGATCAGCGACGAGAGCGGGGGAGGACGCACGCCGCGCGCACGATGCAGCGCGAGGTGCCCTTCGAGGGTCCCGCCTTCGCGGAGCGCCACCTCCACGTTCGCGATGTCGCGCGTGGCGACGCTCAAGGTAAACGTGCCGAAGAGCGTCGGGCCGTCCTTCCCGGTCTGTCCGCGTGCGCGGATCTCGTAGTTGCCGGGCGGCACGTCGCTGAAGCTGAAGCTGCCGTCGGGCGCGATCGTCGCGGATTGGGGTCGAACGGGAGCCCCTTCGTCACTGGGCGCCATCGCGACCGCGACGCCGATGAGCGGACGACCATCGGGCGTCGCGACGCGTCCGCTGACGCGCGCCGGGGCCATGTACCCCGCGACGGCGAGCGACGCCGTGCCGGCGAGCAGCCACGCGGCCTGACGCGCGTGAATCATCGCGGTATCATAACGGGGCCATGGCGAAACTGACCTCCGAATTCGAAGTCCCGTGCCCCTGCTGTCACGCGACGCTGGTGATCGACGCCAACCTGAAGCGGGTCGTACGCCACAGCGAGCCGCCCTCGGGCGATCGGCCGGAGCTGGACGACGCCCAGCGGATCCTGGCGGAGGAAGCCGCCCGGCGGGAGAAGCTCTTTCAGCAGTCCGTCGCGGCCGAGCGGACGCGCGGCGACGCCCTCTCGAAACGTTTCGAAGAAGCGCTGCGCCAGGCGCGCGACGAGCCCATCACCAAGCCAACCAGGGACTTCGATTTGGACTGAACCTTAGAACCTGAGAACCTTAGAACCTGAGAACCTGAGAACCTGAGAACCTGAGAACCTGAGAACCTGAGAACCGTCACCATTCGCCGTCCGGCACCGCCGTCCAGGTGTGCCGGTCCTTGTAGAAGAGCGGCTTGCGTCCGTGTTTTGCACGGAATTCCCGATAGCGGCGTCGGAGGCGATCGATCCGTTCATCGGACGATCGGATGGGGCGGTGAGGCGCGGCGAGCAGCATGCGTTCGACCTTCCACACGTTCCGCGATGACAGGCGCCAGTCGTATCCGTCGAGCATCCGCAGATCGACGACCGTGTATCCGGTGATGCGGCCGCTGAAATCCACGTAGGGGTCGACGTAGCTGAGCGCCAGCGCACGCGCCGTCCGGAAGACCGGCCTTCTCCCGTGCAGTCCCGGATCGCGCGATCGCGCGACCGAGCCCCACCGTCCTGCTCGCTGATAGACGAACAGCACGTGATCGAGTTCGTCGATCGATTCGAAGCTGAGGACGAGCGGCGGATACCCGTGCTGCTCGAGGATCACGGCCGCCGCGAGCGCGGCTTCGAGGCAATGCGCGGTGCCGTGTCGGACGACCCCCCGAAAGCTGCGCAGCGTGGCGCGCCCGGGCGGCGGTTCGGTGTTGTACGGCAGCGCGTTGAGATAGTGCTGGACACGCGACGGCGTCGTGAGGCGACGCAGGAGGCGGCGCTCCGCCGGCGTGAAGGCTGCGAGCGGCGGTCGACTACCGCCGGCCCGCATTCCGCAAATCGCCGAGAAGCGTCTCGGGCGACCAGTCGCTGCCGGAGTAGATCTTCACCAGGCGTCCGGCCGGATCGATCACCGCCGTCCGGAGATTGTGGGTGATCGACGCGTCGCTCCCTTCCCGCATGACGGAGACGCCGAATCGCGACGCGAACGTCTCGATCGCCGGCTCCGGTGCGGTGAGGAAGCTCCAGAGCTCGGGGTTGGCGCCCAGCGTCTTCGCGTGCGCTTTCAGAACGGGGGGCGTATCGCGCGCCGGATCGAAGCTCACGGAGACGAGGTGAACGGAGGGGGCGAGGGCCGGGTCGGCGGCGACGGCTTTCTGGACCTCGGCGAAGCGTCGATCCATCAGCGGACAGAAGTCCTGCATCGGACAGTTGGTGTATATGAACGTGACGGCGATCGCCTTTCCTTTCCAGTCGGACAGGCGCCTCGTGTGCCCGTCCTGGTCCTGCAGTTCCGTATCGGGAACGGTGTCCCCGGGATCGAGCAGATCCATCACGCGCGACGCTGGGGCATCCGCCTTCACGGGCGCGTGCCCGGTCCGTTCGATGTGCGTCAGGTAAGGGGGCGCACCTGTGGGCACGACGAGCGTTGCCGTGATCAGATCGCCGGGCGTCAGCGACGCGGTGGATGCCTTCGGATCCACGTAATACGCCATCGTCATCGCGGGCATGAACCCGGGAATATCTTCGTGCGAGAGCGTCAGCTGCGAGCGATCCTGAGCGATGGCGGTGATCTGGCCGCGCACCGGGTACTCGGGAGCCCGGCCGCGGCATGCAGCCGTCGCGGCCAGTAGCAGGCCCAGCAGGACCAGCCGAAATCGTGATTTGCGTTGCACCAATTCCACTGTAAACCGGCAGGGCCGCTCCAGGAAAGCACGGCTGAGGTGCGCCGGCGGCCGGGTACGCATCCTGCTATACTCCCGACGCTAACTGAGAGCCCCCGCTCTTGCCTGCGCAGGTTACGCTACGCCTCCCGCACCGCAAATCGCGTGAGCTTTCCGACCGCGACCGTCCGCGCGGCGGCGTGTCGCTTGCACTCCCCCGTGAATCGTCGCGGAGTGAACAGGGCCGCGCGTTCAGCAGGAGTACGTGACAGCATGGGCAGGAGACTCTACGTCGGAAATCTTCCCTACTCGGCTTCGGAAGATCAGCTCACCGAGCTCTTCAGCCGGGCCGGCAAGGTGGACAACGTTCGCGTCATGCGCGACATGGCCACCGGTCGTGCTCGCGGGTTCGCGTTCGTTGAAATGGCCACCGATGAGGATGCGCAGAAGGCCATCAACGAATTCCACGAACATCAGATGGAAGGGCGGGCGCTGGTGGTGAACGAAGCGCGGCCGAAGCCGGAAGGCGGCTTTGGCGGAGGCGGAGGCGGCCGCGGCGGCCGCGGCGGCGGAGGTGGCGGCCGGTTCGACGATCGCGACTTCAGCGGCGGACGGAGGAAAGAGCCGCGCTGGTAGCGCGCGTCACTCGTCGACAATCCATCCATCTCGGAGATGAATGATCCGGCTGCCGTAGGATGCATTCGTCTCCGAGTGCGTTACCTGCACGATCGTCGTTCCCGCCTCGTTGAGCCGCTTGAACAGCTCCATGATCTCCTTGCCCTGACTCGAGTGCAGGTTGCCGGTCGGCTCGTCCGCCAGGATCACCTTCGGGTTCGAGATGACCGCGCGCGCGACGGCGACGAGCTGCTGCTGGCCGCCTGACAGCTGATTCGGATACAGGTCCTTCTTCCCCACGATGGCAAATTTGTCGAGGATGTCGCACACCATGCTCTCGCGCTCCGATTTGCGGATGTCGCGATAGGAGAGCGGGATGTCGAGGTTCTCGTAGACGGTGAGGTGATCGAGCAGGTGATAGCTCTGGAACACGAACCCGATGTACTGCTTGTGCAGCTTCGCGCGCTCCTTGGCGCCGAGACGGTGCACCGCCTGATCGACGAAGTAATACTCACCCGTCCACGCGCTGTCGTGCATGCCGATGATGTGCAGCAGCGTCGACTTGCCCGCGCCTGACGGGCCCATGATCGAGACGAACTCGCCTTCCTTGATATCGAGCGTGATGCGGCGCAGCACGTAGCTGCGGCTCGTGCCGTGGGCGTAGCTCTTCTCGATGTTCCTCAGGCCGACGAGCACGTTCGGCGCGAGCCCTTCCGGGATGACGGTGTCGGCGGTGGCCGCCGGTTGTGCGCTGCGATTGAAGAAGGCCATGGTCGTTACCAGTTAGACGGGGTCCACGGGCAGGTGGTTCTGCGAACCGATTCAGTATAAACGCACCGCTGTCACGACGATCTCACGCCGAGCGCGCAGGGGAGCAGAGGACGCGGCCGCCACGTCAGACGTGTCCGCTTTGTTCTCGCGATCTCTGCCCCTTGCGGGCTCCGCGTGAGATCCGACACGCGATTCACTCTGTCCGGAGCGCCGTCATTGGATCGATGCGCATCGCGCGCCGCGCGGGCAGGTAGCTCGCCAGCAGGGCCACACCAACCAGCAGCGCCGCCGTCGCCGCGTACGTGACGGGATCGCCACTGCGGACGCCGAAGAGGAGGCTCCGGATGGCGCGTCCCGCCGCGAGCGCGCCGGCCGCGCCGCACACGAGACCGACCGCCGCAAGACGCAGGCTGTCGCCGAGGACGAGCCGGCAAATCTGCTGCTCCCCGGCGCCGAGCGCGAGACGGACGCCGATCTCGGACGTCCGCTGCGACACCGAATACGCCATCACGCCGTACACTCCGACCGCGGCGAGCAGCAGCGCAAGCCCCGCGAACGCCCCGACCATCGTCGCGTAGAAGCGCGGCTGTCCGTTGGCCTCGCCGACGATCGCTTCCATGCTGGCGATGCCGGCTACCGCAATCGTCGGGTCGACGTCCTTGACTGCCTGCTTCATCGGCTCGATCAGCGCCGCGGGCGCGATCGAGCACTTCAGCACGAGGTTCGTGCCCGCTTCCGGGGCCTGCCAGTACGGGACGTACGTCTCCACCTCGTTCGTTTCGCGCGCGCCGCGGACCTGCACGTCCGCAACGATGCCGACAATCGTGAAGAGGCGCTTGTCGCCGAAGTCGAGCCGCTGCCCGATCGGGTCCTCCGTCGGGAAGAAGCGCTTCGCCATCGTCTCGTTGATGACGACGACCGGCGCCGACTCGCCCGGCGTGAACAGCCGGCCGCGACGCAGCGGGATGCTCATGGCCGAGAAGTAGCTCGCGCTGACGTCGCGGTACCAGGTAATCAGTGCGTCCGCATTGGTGCGCGCCGGCGGCCGGCCTTCGATCGAAAAATTCGTATCGCTGTCGCCGCCGAGCGGAATCACGGACGACAGCGCCGCCTGCTGGACGCCGGGCAGCGCGGCCGCGCGCTCGAGCAGGCGATCGTAGAACGCGCGGCGCTGGTCGGCGGTCCGGTACGCGGTTGGGGGCGGCAGCACGAATCCGGTGAGCACGCCGTGCGGGTTGAACCCGAGATCGGCCTGCTGCAGGGCGACGAAGGTGCGGAGCAGCAGACCACTCCCGACCAGCAGCACGAGGGCCAGCGCGAGCTCGGCGACGATCAACACGCGTCGGGCGCGGGCGCCCCCGGTTCCAGCGGTTGCCCGCAATCCGTCTTTCAGCGTCGACGCCAGGCGATCGTTCGACGCCTGCCAGGCGGGGACGAGGCCGAAGAGCAGGCCCGTTGCCGTCGCGAGGATCGCCGCAAACACGAGGACGCGCAGGTCGATCGTGACTTCGTCCATGCGCGGGGTTCCGGCGGGCGCGAGCGCCTTCAGCGCCGACATTCCCCACACACCGCACAGGACGCCCACGGCGCCGCCCGTCACGCCGAGCAGGACGCTTTCGGTCAGAAGCTGACGAACGATGCGTGCGCGGTCGGCACCGAGCGCGCGGCGTACCGCGAGCTCCCGCGCGCGTGCGGATCCGCGTGCGAGCAGCAGGTTCGCGAGGTTCACGCACGCGATCAGCAGCACGAACCCCACGGCGCCGAGCAGAACGAGCAGCGCGAGCCGCATGCTCCCGACCGACACTTCCTGCAGCGGCTCCGGGTTCAGCCCGTTGCCGGTGTTCGTCTCGGGATAATCGTGCTCCAGCCGCTTCGCGAGCAGCGACAACGCGGATCGCGCCGCCTCGAGGGACACGCCGGGTTGGAGGCGCGCGACGGTGTGCGAGATCGCCAGGGCGCGCGGCGCGTTGACCGGATTCCAACGCAGCGGACGCCAGACGTTCGCGTTGGGCGCCAGCGCCGGACGGAAGGCGTCGGGCATCACGCCGATGATCTCGTGCGGCTCGCCATTGATCGAGACGACGCGTCCGACGGCCGCGGGATCGCTTCCGAAGCGCCGCGCCCACAGCGCGTGGCTCAGGATGACCACCCGTCGCGCATTCGGAACATCGTCGGACGGGCGGAACGTGCGCCCGAGGGCGGGACGCGCACCCAACACGTCGAAGTACTCATACGTCGTCTGCTCACCGGAAAGCGCCTCCGGTACGGATCCATCCGCGAGGCTTGCGTTCCATCCGCGGATAGTTGTGACTCCGCTGAAGATCTTCCCCTGCGTCTTCAGATCGAAGTGATTGGCCGGACCCGTCCACTCGGTCGCGGGGCCGCCGCGAGCGCGCAGATCCTGCCAGACCATCACCAGGCGATTCGCGTCAGGGTAGGGCAGCGGCTTCAGGAGCAGCGCGTTGACGATGCTGAAGATGGCGGTGTTGGCGCCGATGCCGAGCGCCAGCGTCAGGATGGCGATGGCCGTGAACCCCGGCGCCTTCCTCATGGTGCGCAGCGCGTATCGGATGTCCTGCAGGAAGCTGCTCATCTTGTGGCCTTTGTCACGGCCCACGGCTCATCACGAGGACCGCAAAGGCCACCGTGGTTGGCCGTCAGCCGTGACAGCCGTCGATCATGGTTCCTCATTCTGCCCGCAACGCAATCATCGGGTCCACGCGCGCCGCGCGGCGGGCTGGCAGCAGCGTCGCCACGACCGCGACGCCCATCAGAAGCACGACGATCCCTGCATACGTCAACGGATCGGACGGGCTCACGCCATACAACTGCGAGCGCAGAAGACGAGCCGCCGGTACGGCCGCGATCAGGCCAATTGCGACGCCCCTCGCGCTCAGGCGGACGGCATCGCCGAGGACGAGGCGGTAGATTTCGCCTCTGGCCGCGCCAAGCGCCATGCGCACGCCAATCTCCTGCTTGCGTTGAGAGACCGAGTAGTTGATCAATCCGTACACGCCAATCGCGGCCAGCAGCAGCGCCACGCCGCCGAACAACGTCATCATGCCGGCGCTGACGCGAATGCCGGAGGTCCGATCCGAGACGAGGCCGCTCATCGTACGTTCGCGGAAGAGCGCGATGTCCCGGTCGAACGCAAGCAGTCCCTGACGGATCGTCGACGCCAGCGCACCCGGATCCTCGGTCGTCCTCACGACGATGGCGGCCGAGCGATCGGGCTGCACGGCGAACGGCACGTAGATGTCCGGGTCCTCGGGCTCGCGCGACGGGTCGGCAACGAGCGATCGGTACCGCAGATCCGCAGCAACGCCGATGACCTCGATCCATGGCCCTTTCGAATCGCCGCGCCCGAACTTGAAACGGCGGCCGATCGCGGCGCGGTCACCCCACACCTTCGACGCAAAGGCGCGGCTCACGATGGCAATCGAATGACCTTCCGTATCGTGCGCGTCGAAATCACGCCCTGTGAGCAGAGGGACGCCGAGCGCATCGAAGAATCCCGGCGTCACGGCGTGCGTGTACACCCGGACGCCGCGATCGAGCCTGCCTGCGGCGCGCCATTCCGGCGAGACGATCACTGCGCTCGAGTTGCCGTCGAGCGGCGCATCCGAACCGACCGCGAGACGACGGACGCCCGGGAGCGCGCCGAGACGCGCCGTCAACTCCGCGATCGTCTCGGGCAGACGGCTGGTCGGGTACTTCTGCGGCAGCGAGACGCGCGCCGTAAATACCTGCTCCGGATGAAATCCGAGGTTCATCGACCGGACGTTCAGGAACGTCCGGATCATCAGGCCCGCGCCAATCAACAGCAGCAGCGACAAGGCGACTTCCGCAATGACGAGGACGGAGCGCAGGCGCGTTCTGCGCCGGCCGCCGGCCGATCCGCGCGCCCCCTGGCGCAGGACGTCGTTCAGATCGGCGCGCGTGCCCTGCACCGCAGGGAGCGCCGAGAGCAGCAGCGCCGAGAGACAAGTGATCGCCGTGACGAATGCGAGCACACGCCAATCGAGCCGCGGGTGGACGAAGCTGGGAAGCGCCTGTCCGCTCGTCGCGACGATCGCGTCGACCGACCACATCGCGAGCAGCAGCCCCGCGCCGGCGCCGAGCACGCTCAGCAGGATGCCCTCCGCGAAGAACTGTCCGAGGAGCCGCGCGCGATCGGCACCGAGCGCGGCGCGAATGGCGGTTTCGCGCTGGCGCACCGATGCCCGCGCCAGCAGCAGGTTCGCCAGGTTGACGCACGCAATCAGCAGGACGAAGGCAACCGCCGCCAGAAGCGTCACGAGCAGCGGCTCGAGATCGCCGACGATCTCGTCCTTCAAGGGGAACACTGCAGCGCCGTAGTTGACGTTCGTATCGGGATACGCCTGTTCGAGCTCCCGCGCGACACGCGACCCGTCAGCGGACGCCTGCGCCATCGAGACGCCAGGCCGCAGGTGCGCCAGCATCTGATGCCACCGCGCCCCCCGCGACTGGAACAAGCCTTTCGCACGCCCGGGTTGCGAGACGTCCAGTAGTCCCATCGGCATCCAGAGATCGGCGTTGTCGCTCAACCCTGTGAACCCGCGTTGAAGAACACCGAGGATCGTCACGGCCCGATCGTTCAGCCGCACGGTCGAGCCGATCGCTTCCGGTTTGCCGCCGAACTGCCGCTGCCAGAACGCGTACGAGATCAGCGCGACTGCATGGCTGCCGTTCTCTTCGTCCTCCGCCGCCGTGAAGAGCCGCCCGGCGGCAGGTGCGGCGCCGAGCATGGAGAGATACGAGGGAGAGACGAGTTCAGCCTGGATCTGGCGCGCCGGCGCATCGCCGGACGAGGCGAGCGTGACCGAATCGCTCGACCACGCGGCGATCGCATCGAACGCGCGCGCACGCTCGCGGAAATCGCGGAAGTCGGGATACGAGGTGCCGCGGCGCTCAACGGTCTGCCGCCGTACGGTCGTCCAGACGGCCACGAGGCGATCGGCCTCCGGGAATGGCAGCGGCGCGATCAGGGCGGCGTTCACCACGCTGAAGATGGCCGTGTTCGCGCCAATGCCGAGGGCCAGCGTCGCGATCGCGATCAGCGTGAACGCGGGCGCCCTCCACATGAGGCGGAGCGCGAATCGGGTGTCGTGAAGAAACCTGATCATGTCATCCTTCGGCTGTCACGGCCGACGGCTCATCACGAAGATCACGAAGATACGAAGATCACAAGGAAATCACTCGCCGTCGACCGTGATCTCGTGTGCCGTGCTACATGGCTCACGCTCAGCCAGTACCGTGCCGGACCTGCGCGTACCGGTAAACGGCGAGGCTGCAGCCATTTCAGTTCATAATGGACTCAACCGGGTGACGCGCGCGTGTTCGGCGGCGGACAGGCGGCGTCCCAACCGTGGACAGCCGGCAACCCGACAACGACGTCTAAACCACCATGGCGGCCTTCGCGGTGCTCGCGACATTTCTTTGGCTCGGCGCTCCGCAGTCGCAGCAGCCGCCGGCGCCCGCACCCGCTGCCCAGGCACACACATCCGCCACGAACGACAAGCTGAAGCCGGAGGACCTCCCCGTCTCGATCGATCGCATCCAGCGCGCGCTCGCCGCACCCAAGCCCATCGAGCTGAAGGAGCAGCATCCCGTGTTCCGCCTGGAGGTGTTCGGCAAGAAGCCGACGCTCGAGGATCTGCTCGGCGAGAAGTTCTGGATCGGGCCGACGCCGTACGGCGGCATGACGCACCAGGAGTTCCTCGACATGGTCACGCCGAAGCTCGCGCAGCCCTATGCGGGGTTCACGGGCAAGTACCTTGCTGCCGAAGTCGGGCTCACGCTCGCCGAGCAGTGGGCGCTGAAGCAGGCCATGCGCAAGCTGCGCGACGCGAAGGAAGAACGCGAGAAGGAAGCGGCGCGCAAGGAAGTCATGGACGCGCTCGCCGCGCTCGAGAAGGCCCGCCGCGACGCGGGACTCGATCCGAAATAACCCGCCCGTCGTTACCGCCGTGCCGTTCCCGTGGGCCGGAGGAAGCGCTCGATCTCCTCGATCGTTCGAGGGACGGCGGCCGACAGATTCTCCAGGCCCGAATCCGTCAGCAGGAACGAGTCTTCGACACGGACCCCGATGTTCTTGTACTTGTCGACGAGCGGCTGCACCTTTTCGATGAAGGTCAGGTTGTCGGGCGTGCGCGGCAGGTTGTCGAGCGCCGCCTGGCGGATATAGATCCCCGGCTCGATGGTGAACGCCATCCCCGGCGCGAGCGCGGCCGTGCGCGAGCCGACGTCGTGGACGTCCATGCCAATCCAGTGGCTCACGCCGTGCGTCGCCCAGATCTTGAACTGCGTGCCGGTCGGCTCCGTCACGAGCCCGAGTTTCACGAGGCCCGCGCGCAGAACTTCGTCGCAGGCATTCTGGATATCGGCGGCGTGGTTGCCTGCTGTCGCGGCGGCGATGCCGGCATTCTGCGCCGCAAGGACGATCTCGTAGATGTCGCGCTGCGCTTTCGTGACGCGGCCGTTCACCGGATACGTGCGGGTGATGTCGCCCGTCAATCCCTGATAGTTCGCGGCGGCGTCGACCAGCAGCAGATCGCCGTCCTGCATCTGCCGCGCCGACTTCTCGTAGTGCAGGATCGTCGCGTTCGGGCCGCTGCCGACGATGGACGGGTAGCCCCAGCTCATGGCGCCGTTCTTCAGGTACACCCCTTCGATCGCCGCCTCCACCTCGTATTCCCACTTGCCCGGTGCCGCCGCGCGCATGCCGGCCTTGTGCGCATCGGAAGAAATCGTGACGCTCCGCCGCAGCACCGTCTGCTCGTACGGCGTCTTGATCTGCCGCAGCGCCGCGAGGACGGGCGTGGCGTCCTTCACGTCAAAGCCAAAAAACCGATCGCGCATGCGCGCCGCGAACTGACGCGCGGGTCCCGGCGGGTCACTGAGGTTCCGCTGCGGTTCGAGCAACAGCGCGAGCGCGGCATGGGCCGTGTGCAGCGCGTCGAAGAACTTCTGTCCCTCCTCGGCCGTCAGGAGCGGACCGGGCTGGCCTCCGAGCGCGGTCGCGACGAACGGCTCGAACTGGCCTGCCGTCAGGACCGTCTCGATTCCCGTCTGCTCCGATGCTTCGGCCGGCGTGAGGCTGTGGCCGTTCCAGTGCTCCCGACGCGCGTCCGCATCGCGAACGAAGAGGATTTCGCGGTTCGTCCTGTTGCCGGGCATCAGCACGAGGATGGTGTCTTCCTGATCCAGGCCCGTGAGATAAAGAAGGTTGCTGTCCTGCCGGTACTCGTAGTCGACGTCGAGCGAGTAGACGCGCGGCGGGGCGCTCCAGAAGATCGCCAGCGTCTCCGGACCGAACTGCTCCAGCGCGCGCGCGCGCCGTGCTTTCAGATCGTCCTGCAGGGGACCGGCCGTCGACGCCGTGGCGATGGCGAGACACACGAGGAGGACGGCGGAGATCCGGCCGGCAATTCTGTGCATGGGGTGGCCATGATATCAGGCAGGGACCGCCATTCGCCGCCCTCCGGGCGGCATTCGCCGGAAAGGGGCGGCCCGCACCTCTCCGGCTGCGTATGGTGGGATCGGAGAGGGACGAACCAATGGCAACCGAGAACACCGATAGGCAAGAGCACGAGACCAGGCGCTTCCATGCGGGCCGCGTGACGGGAGGCGTCATCCTGCTCGGGGTCGGCATCCTGATGCTGCTCGATCGCACGCGGGTCATCGCGGGACACGCGTCGCAGCTCATTCCGGGGTTCGTGCTGATTCTCATCGGCGCCGTCCAGATGATCGAACCGCGCGAGTGCGGCCGGCGCGGCGGTCCGTTCCGCGGCTTGTGGCCGATCCTGATCGGCGTGTGGCTGCTCGTGAACGCCGTCGAGCTCTGGGGCCTGACGTACCGGACCTCCTGGCCGCTGCTCATCGTCGCGATGGGCGTCCTGATGGTGGCGCGGGAGATGCTCCCGCGGGCCCGTCGCAGCGGCGGGCAAGAGCGCTGACATGGACGCGCCGTTCACGGCCGCCGGCAGTCCCAACGATCCGCACGAGGCGCGGCCGCCGCGTCCGCGCTTCACGCCGCAGGCGCTCTTCGGCGTCATCGTGATCGTGGTGGGCGTGCTGTTCACGCTCGACAACCTGGACATCATCGACGCGAGCGCGTACCTGCGGTACTGGCCGGCGGGCCTCGTGGCCGTGGGGCTGTTGAAGCTGTGGCAGGCGCGGGCGGGGCAGGGCGTCATCGGCGGGCTGGTCCTCGTCGTGCTCGGCTCCTGGATGCTGGCCGAGCGCATCGTCGCCATCAGGATCCGGTTGTACGAAGTGTGGCCGCTGCTGCTCGTGTTTCTCGGCGCCTACATGGTCTGGAAAGGGTTCGGCGGCGCCAGACGCGCTCGCCCGGTGGACGACAACGCGTTCGTGCGCGCGGTGGCGATCATGGCCGGCGTGGTGCGCGGCAACAATTCCACGGCGTTCCAGGGCGGAGAGCTGACGGCGATCTTGGGCGGCTGCGAAATCGATTTGCGCCAGGCGTCGATCGGTCCCAACGACGCCGTGATCGACGTGTTTGCGTTCTGGGGAGGCATCGAGATTCGCGTCCCCAACGACTGGACCGTCGTCTCGCGCGTGACGCCGTTGATGGGAGGCTTCGAGGATCAGACGCGCGCCTCCGCCTCGCCGAAGCGTCTTGTCATTCGAGGCACGGCGATCATGGGCGGAATCGTGGTGAAGCACTGATCGGCGATGCACCCGATCCTCGTCCGGCCCGGGCGGGTGGCGGCGTACGTGGCCATCTGGCTGCCGCTCGGCGGATTGCTTGCCGCGCTGCTCACGCTTCAGGGGTTCGCGTGGCCGGCGGCGCTGGTGTTCGCGGTACCGCTGGCCGTGGCGTACGGGTTCCTGTGCCTGTCCGCGTGGTATGCCAGCCGCGGCCTGCCGGTCGATCGTGTCGATCCCGCGCGCGTGATCGTCACCGCGTGCGCGGCCGCGTTTCTCTCGAGCGCGCTGTGGCTGCTGGCCGCCCGCGGCTGGCTCATCGCGGTAATCGGGTTCGGGTGGGCGCGTTCGGCCGTCCCGTTCCGGCAGTCGGCCCCCACGCTGTTCGCGTTCGGCTTTCTCCTGTATCTGCTCGCGATCGCGGTCAGCTATCTCGCAGCCGCGTTCCAGGCCAGCCGTGATGCCGAACGGCGCGGCCTGGAACTGCAGGTCCTTGCGAAGGAAGCCGAACTGCGCGCGCTGCGCGCGCAGATCGATCCGCATTTCCTGTTCAACAGCCTGCAGTCGATCAGCGCGCTCACAGTCGTCGACCCGGCCGCCGCGCGACGGATGTGCCTGCTCCTCGCCGATTTCCTGCGAGAGACGCTCTCGCTCGGTGCCCGCGCGCGGATCCCGCTGTCGAGCGAGATCGCGCTCGCGACGCGGTATCTCTCGGTGGAGCAGGTGCGGTTCGGTGATCGGTTGCAGGTCGACGTCGACGCGAGCGGGGCGGAAGCCTGCCTGATCGCACCGCTGCTGCTGCAGCCGCTCGTGGAGAACGCCGTCACGCACGGCATCGCGCACGTGGTCGACGGCGGCGTCGTGCGGATCGCGGCGTCGCGCGGCCCTGCGACGCTGACGGTTTCGATCGACAATCCGTGCGATGCGGATCGCCCGCGGGGGCGCGGCACCGGACTGGGGCTCTCGAACGTGCGCGAGCGGCTGCACACGCTGTACGGGACGGAGGCGGTGCTCCGGACCGAGGAGGCCGACGGACGCTTCCGGACGCGTCTGGAGATTCCCGTGGAGGTATGAGCGCGGTCACGACGGATCTCACGCGGAGATCGCAGAGGCCATGAGGCCGCGAAGATATTGCGGACGACGGCGAGGGCGTTCGCCGCGCGCATCCTGCGCGCGTGGAGACCGCGCGAACGCCCTTGTTCGCACGCTCTGCTCGTCTGCGAGCGCTGCGTGTGATCGTGACAGGAGTTGACGAAAGTGGAGGATCAGCCTCTTCGAATCGTGGTCGTCGACGACGAACCGCTGGCGCGGGCGGTCGTGCGCGAGTATGCCGCGGCGGAGCCGGCGCTGGAGATCGTCGCCGAGTGCGGCAACGGCTTCGAGGCGGTCAAGGCGGTCGCGGAGCACAAGCCTGCCCTCGTGCTGCTGGACGTTCAGATGCCGAAACTCGACGGCTTCGAAGTGCTCGAGCTGCTCGGTCGCGATCAGAACGTCGTGTTCATCACCGCCTACGATCAGTACGCGCTGAAAGCCTTCGAGGTCCATGCGGTCGACTACCTGCTGAAGCCGTTCAGCGCCGAGCGGTTTCAGGAGGCGATGGGCCGCGCGCGCGAGCGCCTGCGCGCGCGAACGGCGCCTGGCATCGCCGATCCCGCGGCGCTCGCGCGCGATGCGAAGCCGAAGGCCGGCGCGTCCGGGCGCGTTCTCATCCGGGACGGCGCCAACGTGCACGTGCTGCCCCTGGACGCGATCGACTATGTCGAGGCGCAGGACGACTACGTGGCTTTCACGTCCGCCGGCAAGCAGTTCCTCAAGGATCAGACGCTCGCCGCCGTCGAGGGCACGCTCGATCCGGCCCGCTTCGTCCGGATCCATCGCTCGTACATCCTGAACATCGACCGCCTCGCGAAGGTGGAGCTGTATGCGAAGGACAGCCGGATCGCCATTCTCCGCGATGGCACGAGGCTGCCCGTCAGCCGAGCCGGGTACGCGCGCCTCTCACAGCTGCTTTGAGGGCTGACGCGGAGGAGGTTGGCTCGTGCACCGGAGCGCGAACCCCGAAGGTGGAACGTCCGCCAGCAGCTTGACAGCCTGCTCTTTCGGGAATATCGTCGGAGTAGGTTAACTAACCAGTTAATTAAATCCTGATTTCCTGTGACCCGCCGCACTGGTTCGCGCCACGCCATCCTCGCCGCCGCCGCGACGGAGTTCGCCCGGCGCGGCTACGCCGGAGCGAACGTCGACCGCATCGCCCGCGCCGCCCGGCTCAACAAGGCGATGATCTACTACCACTTCCGCAGCAAGGCCGCTCTCTACCGCGAAATCCTCAAAGACATGTTCGACGCCGTCCTCGCCCGCGTCCGCGACGTCGTCGCCTCGGACGCGGCGCCCGACGCGAAGGTCCGCGCCTTCATCGAGGCGATCGCGATCGAGGGAGAGGCGCGCCCGCACTTTCCGGCCATCTGGCTGCGTGAGATCGCCGAAGGCGGCGAGCACGTCGACGCCGCCACGCTCGGCTACGCGCGGGACGTGCTCGTGGCGCTCGGCCGCATCATCGAGGAAGGGCGCCGGAAGGGGCGTTTCCACTCGGCCAACCCCATGATCGTACAGGCTGGAATCATCGCGCCGCTCATGTTCTTCCTCGCCACCGCCGGCGTCCGGCGCAAGCTGGAGCGCGCGGGCGCCAAAGGCGCATCCACG
The DNA here is from genome assembly GCA_046735335.1 of Acidobacteriota bacterium. GTDB lineage: Bacteria > Acidobacteriota > Vicinamibacteria > Vicinamibacterales > 2-12-FULL-66-21 > JBKPQB01. The sequence continues at coordinate 20,465 of JBKPTE010000105.1, forward strand.
ATCTCGCAGGCCGATCTCGTACGGCACATCCAGCGCGTGACGCTCGCCGTGCTCGAAGGACGACTCGCATGACGCAACGCATCGAAACGCTCACGCTTCCGCTACTCGTCGTGCTGCTCTCCGCGGGGGGTGCCCTGGCATGCCGCCGCGGCGGAGACCAGGATGCGCATCGTGCGACCGGCTACATCGAGGCGACCGACGTGCGCGTGGCGCCGGAGGTCGGCGGGCGCATCACGGAGCTCAAGGTCGCCGAAGGCGATCGCGTGCGCGCGGGCGATGTGATCGCGCGCCTCGACACGTCCGATACCGAAATTGGGATCCAGCGGGCTACGGCAGAGCGCCAGCAGGCGGAAGCGCAACTGAGGCTGCTCCTCGCCGGCTCGCGTCCCGAAGACATTCGACAGGCGGGCGCGCAGCTTCAGTCGGCGCATGCGGAGGTGACTGGCGCGCAGGCAGAGCTCGATGCCGCGTCGGCGGACGTGCAGCGGTTCGAATCACTCCTCAAGGTCAACGCGGGATCGGTCAAGCAGCGCGACGACGCGGTGATGAGGAGGGATGTGGCGGCCGCGCGGCTGCGGGCAGCGCAGGAGCGGGCGAGAGCAGGGGCCGACGCGCTGTCGCGCGTCAAGGCCGGGGCCCGTCCGCAGGAAATCGACGCAGCCCGCGCGCGCGTCGCGGCGGCCGATGCGCAGCTCGCCTCACGGCACAAGAACCTCGCCGATGCGGTCGTCAAGTCTCCTGTGGGCGGGCTCGTCACGTCCAAGCTGGCCGATCAGGGGGAACTGGTGGCCCCGCGGACGCCGATGGTCGTGATCACAGATCTGGATCACGCCTGGGCGAACGTCTACGTCGACGAGCAGGAGGTGCCTCGACTCAAGATCGGAGGACACGCGACGCTCGTGACGGATGCGGGCCAGCGGATCGACGGCACGATCACGTTCATCTCGCCGAAGGCGGAGTTCACGCCGCGCAACGTGCAGACCGCGGAAGAGCGATCGAAACTCGTCTACCGGGTGAAGGTGTCCGCCGACAACAGCAGCGGCGTGCTGAAGCCGGGGATGCCGGTCGAAGCCGACCTGGGGGCAGCGCAATGAGCGAGACGGCGATTCGGTTCGATCGCGTCACGAAGCGCTACGGGACGGTGACGGCCCTCCAGTCGCTCTCGCTCGACGTCGAAGGGGGCGAGATGTTCGGGCTGATCGGACCCGACGGCGCCGGCAAGACGACGGCGATCCGGCTGATGGGCGGGCTCATGCGCCCTGACGAGGGGCGCGTCTCGACGCTCGGCCGCGACCCCGTCCGCGATCATCGCGAGATGACCGGCGCGATCGGCTATCTCTCCCAGCGCTTCAGCCTGTACGGCGATCTGACCATCGACGAGAACATCGCGTTCTTTGCGGAAATCCACGGCGTGAAGCGGTTCGGGGCGGCGCGCGACCGGCTGCTTGACATGACGCAGCTCACGCCGTTCCGCGCGCGGCGCGCCGACCGCCTCTCGGGCGGCATGAAGCAGAAGCTCGCGCTCGCCTGCACGCTGGTGCACGAGCCGCGCGTGCTGCTGCTCGACGAGCCGACGACCGGAGTCGACCCCGTGTCGCGCCGCGAATTCTGGAAGCTGCTCTCCGAGTTCCTCGCGCGCGGCCTCACCATTCTGATGGCGACGCCGTACCTCGACGAAGCCGAGCGCTGCGCGCGCGTCGCGCTGCTGCACGAGGGGCGCCTGCTCGCGCTGGAGCGCCCCGCCGCGCTCCAGGAGTTGTTGCACGGGCAGTTGCTCGAGGTGACCATGAACGGCCGCCGGCCCCCCACCGATGTCCTCGCGAACGTGCCTGGCGTCGCGGACGTGCAGTCGTTCGGCGACCGCCTGCACGTGCGGCTCTCGGGAATCGGTCAGGCCGAGGGAGCGGAGGCCGTCCGCGCCGCGCTTCAGGCACGGGGACGATCGGAGTCCGACGTGCGGCCGATTCCCGCATCGCTGGAGGACGTCTTCATCGAGCTGATCACGCGGGCCGCGGAGGGCGCGGACTCACGCGGGTCGCGGACTCGCGCGGGCCGCGGGACTCACGCGGACAATGCGGACTAGCGCGGATGGCATTGCCTATGAGATCGAGACTGCTGTTGCTGCTGCTGATGGCAATCGTCCCGGAAGGACTGTGCGCACAGACGGCGCCGCCTCCGCTCCCGCTCACGCTCGAGGAGGCGTTGTCGCGCGGGCTGGCGAGCAGCCGGCGCGTCGCGGAGCTGGAGGCACGCGTCGAAGGATCCGGCTTTGCCGTTGAGGCGCGGCGTGCTGCCGATCGTCCAGCCGTCGCGCTGCTGGGCGGCTACACGCGGACGAACCATGTCGACGAGTTCGCGATTGCGGCGCCCGGGCGCGCGCCGCAGGTCGTCTATCCGGACATCCCCGACAACTATCGCGCGCGCCTGGATTTGCAATGGCCGATCTACAGCGGCGGACGGACGGATGCACTCGAACGTGCCGCGGCGGCGGAGCGGAGCGCGGCCGGGGCTGACCTCGATGCCGCGCGCGCGGATCTGCGGCTGGAGATCACGCGCGCGTTCTGGGCCCTCGTCACCGCGCGCGAGACCGAAGCCGTCCTGGCGCGGTCGCTGGACGCGATCAACGCGCAGGTCAACGATCTCCGCAATCGACTGACGCAGGGGTTGATTCCTCCCAACGACGTCTCGTCCGGCGAGGCCGAAGCCGCGCACCAGCGGCTGCTCGCGGTCGAAGCGGCCAACCTGCGCGCCACGGCCGACGCCGACCTTCGGCGCGTGACGGGCATCGAGAATACCGGCCCGATCGAGCCCGTCGCGAACACGGATGTGGCTCCCGCGGCGGTGCAGCCGAACGACTCGCTGGTCGGCCAGGCCCTCAAAGCGCGTCCGGAGCGCCGCGCGCTCGAAGCGCGGGCATCCTCCGCGGACGAGCGCGTGACGGCCGCCGCAGCAGCCGCGAAGCCGCAGCTCACGCTCGCCGCCGGATACGACTACGCGCGGCCGAACCCGCGCATATTCCCGCGTCAGGAGGAGTTCCGAACGTCGTGGGATCTCTCCGCGAACGTCTCCTGGTCCTTGTGGGATGCGGGACGCCGGAGCGCCGATCAAGGTGAGGCGCGCACCACCGCGCGTGCGCTCCACCTGCGCGTCGAAGACTTCGATCGCCAGGTCACGTTCGAAGTCCGTCAGCGTCAGCTCGAGTCCGCCTCGAGCGTGGCGGCGATTACGGCAGCCGACGACGAAGTCCGCGCGGCGCGTGAAGCCGAACGCGTCACGACCGAGCGCAATCGGGTCGGCGTGGCGACCAGCACCGACGTTCTCCAGGCGCAGGTCGCCCGCCTGCAGGCCGAGCTCGATCGTACGCGCGCCGTGGCCAACGCCCGCGTCGCCCAGGCACGGCTCGATCGCGCGCTGGGCAGATAGCGAGAACGAGCGTGGCCGCCGACAACGCCATCGAGGTGCGCAACCTGACACGCCGCTTCGGCCGCTTCGTCGCGGTCGACGATGTGAGCTTCGACGTCCGCCGGGGGGAGATCTTCGGGTTCCTGGGCAGCAACGGCGCGGGAAAATCGACGACCATCCGCATGCTGTGCGGCCTCCTGAAGCCCACATCGGGAACGGCGCTGGTCGGGGGCGTCGACGTGACGCGCGATCCAGAGGCCGTGAAGCGCCGGATCGGGTACATGTCGCAGAAGTTCTCGCTGTACGAGCTGCTGACCGTGGATCAGAATATCCGCTTCTTCGGCGGCATCTACGGGCTGACCGACGCCGTTCTCGCCGAGCGTCGCCGGTTCGTGCTCGACATGGCGGGGCTTGCCGGGCGCGAGCGCACGCTCGCGCGCGATCTCGCCGGCGGCTGGCGGCAGCGCCTCGCGCTCGGCTGCGCCATCCTGCACGAGCCGGTGATCCTTTTTCTCGACGAGCCGACGGGCGGCGTCGATCCGCTCTCGCGCCGCCAGTTCTGGCGCCTCATCGACGCGCTCGCCGGCTCCGGCGTGACCGTGCTCGTGACGACGCATTACCTCGACGAGGCCGAGCGCTGTCATCGCGTCGCCTTGATTCACGCGGGCCGTCTCGCGGCGATCGGGACGACCACCGAAGTGAAGGGCGTCTTTGCGGGCCGCCCGATCCTCGAAGTCCGCATCGACCGACCGGTTGACGCGATGCGGCTGCTCGATGCGATGCCCGAGATCGAGAAGACGAGCCTGTTCGGCACGGCGGTGCACGCGGTGCTGCGGACCACGACGGTCGGCACAGACGCGCTGACCGATCGGCTTCGCGCGGCCGGCCTGACAGTGACGAGTGTCTCGCCGGTGGCGCCGTCGCTCGAGGACGTCTTCCTCGACGTCATCGACCGCGCGGGGAGCGCCGCGTGAGAAAAGCCCTTGCCGTCTACCGGAAGGAGCTGCGGCAGATCGCGCGCGACCGCCGCACGCTCCTGATCCTCGTCTTCGTGCCGGCGTTCTTCCTCCTGCTGTACGGCTACGCGCTCAACTGGGACATCCGCCACATCGCGCTCGCCGTGCAGGATCGCGACGGCACGCCGGAGAGCCGGGCGCTCGTCTCGGCGTTCGTCAACTCGAGCTATTTCGACCGTGTCGCCGACGTCTATTCGCCGGATGCAATCGACCACCTGTTGAACACGAACGGGGCGCGCGCGGTGCTCGTCATTCCGGAGGGATTCGGGCGGGACCTGCTCACGCACCGATCCCCGCAGGTGCAGGTGCTCATCAACGGCGACAACGCCAATACGGCAACCACTGTCATGGGCTATTCGGCAAGCATCGTCCGTGGCGCGGGCGCGGCGCTGGCGCCGGGATCCGGTCCGGTTGCGCCGCTCACCGTCGAACCGCGCATCTGGTACAACCCGGAGCTGCGCAGCACGTTGTTCCTCGTGCCCGGCCTCATCGCGTACATCCTGATGATCACCGCGGTCATCTCGACGGCGCTTTCGATCGTGCGGGAAAAGGAGGTCGGGACGATGGAGCAGGTGCGCATGGCTCCGATCGGCACGTTCCCGTTCGTCGTCGGCAAGAGCATTCCGTATTTCCTGATTTCGCTCGCGTCCGCGGCGCTCATCATCCTTGCGGCGATGCTGCTGTTCGGGCTTCCGATGCGCGGCAACTGGCTTGCGCTTCTCGTCGCGCTGTCGTTGTTCATTGCGGGTGCGCTCGGCACGGGGCTCCTGATCTCCACCGCGGCCGAGACGCAGCAGGTCGCGTTCCAGGCGGCGATGCTCTCGTCGTTCCTGCCGACGCTGATGCTGTCCGGGTTCATCTTCCCGATCTCCAGCATGCCGACGGCACTGCAGCTCGTGACCTACGTCGTGCCGGCGCGGTATTTCCTCGTCGCGCTTCGCGGGATCGTCCTGAAGGGCACCGCGCTCTGGCTGCTGTGGCCGCAGATGATGGCGCTGTCGATCTACGCGATCGCGATGCTGGCGCTCGCGTCGGTGCGGCTCGCGCGGGAGGCGCGCTGAATGGGCGCTCCACGCCTGCAGCGCCTGCGCCGCCTCGTGTGGAAGGAGTTCCTGGAGCTGCACCAGAACCCGCGTCTGTTCGGGATCGTGATCATCGCGCCGATCATCCAGCTCACGATGCTCGGCTATGCTGCTTCGACGGACGTGCGGGACGTGCCAATTGTCGTCGCCGACGGCGATCGCTCGCCCGAGAGCCGGTCGCTCATCGCGCGCTTCGACGCATCGCGCAACTTCACCGTCATCGACACGGTCACCACGGTGGGCGAGGTGGATCAGTACCTGCAGCGCGGGCGTGCGTGGATGGCGCTGGGGATCCCGTCCGGCTACGGCAGCGCGATCCACACCGGCCGGCCCGTCGCAGTCCAGGCGATCGCCGACGGCACGGACTCGAACTCGACCACCGTCGCGCTCGGCTACGCGACGTCGTTGATCGGCGAGTACGCACTGGAACTGCTCGAACAGCCCCCGAACCCTCGAACCCAGAACCCGGGCCTCAACCCCGATCCCCGACCCGCGACCCCGATCGATCTGCGCATGCGAATCTGGTTCAACCCGCAGCTGGAGAGTCGATTCTTCATGATCCCCGGCGTGCTCGCGCTTCTGCTGCTGCTCGTGACCGCCAATCTGGCCGCGATGGCGATCGTGAGGGAGAAGGAGCTGGGCACGCTCGAGCAGTTGAACGTGACGCCGCTGCGCCGGTGGGAGCTCATCGTTGGCAAGCTGCTGCCATACGGGGTCATCGCGCTCGTGGACGTCCTGCTCGTCACCGCGGTCGCCGTCTTCTGGTTCGAGGTGCCGCTGCGCGGCAGCTTGTGGCTGCTGCTCGCGATGAGTCTGCTGTACGTGCTCTGCACCCTCGCCCTCGGGCTGTTCATTTCGACCGTCTCCGACACGCAGCAGCAGGCGATGATGACCGCGACATTCTTCTTCCTGACGCCGATGATCTACCTGTCGGGGTTCATCTTCCCAATCGAGAACATGCCGCGCGTCATTCAGTACGCGACGTTCCTGATCCCCCTCCGTTACTTCCTCGTCATCGTCCGCGGCATCTTCCTCAAGGGCATCGGGCTGTCGCTTCTCTGGCCGGAGGCTGCCGCCATGTGCGCGTGGGGGATCGTCGTCCTCGCCCTGGCTGTAGCCCGCAGCCAGAAGACCGTTTCGTAGCGCGCAACTTCAGTTGCGCGTCCCGTCGCGGGCAACTGCAGTTGCCGGCGACGAAACCGGCGTTGGCAGACGAGTAGTACGATCGGAGTGTGCGTATTCTCCTCGTTGAAGACGACGAGACCATTGCCGACTTCGTCGAGAAGGGGCTGCGCGAGGCAGGCTTCGCCGTGGACCGCGTCGCGGACGGCGAGACAGGGCTCGAGCGCGCGCTCAGGGAGCCCTATGACGCCGCGATCGTCGACGTGATGCTCCCGAGGCTCGACGGCTTCGCACTCATCGACGCCGTGCGCGCGCGCGGCGTGCGGACGCCCGTTCTCATCCTCAGCGCGCGGCGCTCGGTGGACGACCGCGTGCGCGGCCTCCAGGCAGGCGGCGACGATTACCTGACGAAGCCTTTTGCGTTCGCGGAACTGCTCGCCCGCGTCCAGGCGCTCATCCGCCGGGCGACGGGCGCGTCGGAGCCGACACGGCTCGCGGTAGCGGACCTTTCGATGGACCTCTTGAGCAGACGGGTACACCGGGGTAGGCAGACCATCGAGCTCCGTCCGCGCGAGTTCTCGCTTCTCGAGTACCTGTTGCGCAATCCAGGCAAAGTCCTCTCGAAGACGATGATCCTGTCGCACGTCTGGGGATACACCTTCGATCCGAGCACGAACGTCGTCGACGTACTGGTCTCACGGCTCCGAGACAAGATCGATCGGCCGTTCGAGCGCAAGCTGCTGCACACGGTGCGCGGCGTCGGATACGTGCTGCGAGGCTGACGTGCGGGGAACGCTCGGTCTTCGGCTGTCTCTCTGGTACGCCGCCGTCTTCATCGGCAGCACGGTGCTGCTCGTCGGCCTGACGTACGCGCTGCTCGCCTCGTCGCTGGCGCAGCGTGACCACGACATCATCACGGCGACGCTGCGCGAGTACGCGTCTCGATATGCCGCGGGCGGGCTGCCGGCGCTTCAGCGATCGGTGGAGCTCGAAGCGCGGACCGGAAGCCGCGAGCGGCTGTTCGTGCGCGTCCTCGGACCGGATGCAGACGCGCTGTTCGCATCCATGCCGCCCGGCTGGGGCGACTTCGCGATCGATCAGCTCGGCAACCGCAATGATGGGTTGTCGGAGGTGCCCGCGCGCGACCGCGACGCGGTCCTCGAAGTCGCGTCCGCGCGCCTGATCGACGGCACGATCCTCCAGGTCGGCAAGAGCAACGAGATCCGGCTCGCGCTGTTGCGCGAGTTCCGCACGATCGTCGGGTGGGTCGCGGCGTTGAGCCTGGTGGTCGGCGTCACCGGCGGATTGCTCCTCACGCGCTCGACCCTGCAGCCCGTCTACGACCTGATTCACGTCGTCCAGCGGATCATCCAGACGGGACGGACGAACGAGCGCGTGCCGGAGCGGCTGTCCGGCGGCGACGCGGTGGACGAGCTCATCGCCCTGTTCAACGCGATGCTCGATCGCATCACCACGCTCATCAACGCGATGGGGGAGTCACTCGACAACGTCGCGCACGATCTGCGCACGCCGATGGCGCGCATGCGCGGGATCGCGGAGCGCGCGCTCGAGTCGGGCGATGCCGCCGCGCAGCGGGAGGCGCTGGCGGACTGCCTCGAAGAGTCGGACCGCATCGTGTCGATGCTGAATACGTTGATGGACATTTCGGAGGCCGAGACCGGCGTGCTCCGGCTCCAGCGCGAGCCGATCGACCTTCGCGCGCTCCTCTCGGAAGTGATCGAGCTGTACGAGGACGTCGCGGACGCGAAGAGGATCCGCGTCAGCCTCGAACCCGGCGAGGCGGTCACGATCAGCGGCGCGCGGGACCGGTTGCGTCAGGCCTTCGCCAATCTCCTCGACAACGCGATCAAGTACACGGAGCCGAGCGGATCGGTGACCGTGCGAGCTGGGACGGAGGACTGTGCCGCCGTGGTGACCGTGGCGGACACCGGCAGCGGCATCGCGCCGCAGGACCTTCCGCGCATCTGGGATCGTCTGTACAGAGCAGATCGAAGCCGCTCCGAGCGAGGCCTCGGCCTGGGGCTCAGCCTCGTGAAGGCCTACGTCCAGGCGCACGGAGGCACCGTCCAGGCGGCCAGTCAGCCCGGCCACGGCTCCGTCTTCACCGTGCGCCTGCCGCGATAGACGCAACCTTTCACCGATGTAATGTTCCCGACAGGGCCTCGCAATGTTGCGGATCGTCTTACCAGATAGAGGTGATCAGCAACATGCACAGAACGACTTTGAAGAAGGGTGGCCTCGCAGCCGTCGCGCTTGCGTGCGTAACGCTGGCGGCCTGGAAGGCGCCCGACGTGAAGGCCCGGGCCGCATCCACGCCCGCGCCGATTGCCAGTTCAGCGCCCGCCGGGTCCCCTGCGGTCCCGGTTGCCTCGTACGCTCCGATCGTCGAGCAGATCATGCCGGCGGTCGTCACCATTCGAGTGGAGAAGCGCGCCTCAGCGGTTCCCACTGACAGCCAGATACCTGAAGAGTTCCGGCGGTTCTTCGGACCCAACTTCGGGCCGGGTCAGCGGATGCCTCGCGGGGTCGAGCGTGGACTCGGGTCTGGCGTCATCGTCAGCCCGGAGGGCTACATCCTGACGAACAATCATGTCGTCGACAGCGCCAACGAGGTGAAGGTGGAGCTGCCCGATAAGCGCAGCTTCACGGCGAAGGTGGTCGGAACGGATCCGGCCAGCGATCTCGCGGTCGTCAAGATCGAGGCGAAGGACCTGCCGACGCTGCAGTTCGGGGACTCCGACGCCGTGCGGATCGGCGACGTCGTGCTCGCGGTCGGCAACCCGCTTGGCGTTGGCGAGACGGTGACGTCAGGCATCATCAGCGCGAAGGGGCGCACGACGCCCGGCGATCCCGATGCGTACGAGGACTTCCTCCAGACGGATGCGCCGATCAACCACGGCAACTCCGGCGGTGCGCTCGTGAACACGAGCGGCCAGCTGATTGGCATCAACTCGCAGATCCTCACGCCCAGCGACGGCAACATCGGCCTCGGCTTCGCGATTCCGTCGAACATGGCGCGCAACGTCATGGATCAGCTGATCAAGAACGGCACGGTGCGCCGCGCGAAGCTTGGCGTCACGGTGCAGGGCATTTCGGCGGACATGGCGTCGGCGCTCGGACTCGCGTCGGCAAAGGGCGCGCTCGTCAGCAACGTCGAGGACGGATCTCCGGCGGCACAGGCCGGTATCCACCAGGGAGACGTGATTACCCAGTTCAACGGCAAGCCGGTCGCGGACAGCAATCAGCTCCGCAACGAAGTGTCGAGCACAACCCCCGGCAGCACGGTGACGATGCAGGTCGTGCGGAACGGCAAGACCGACACCGTGAAGGCGACGCTTGGTGAGCTCTCCGGCACCCGCGAACGGTCGAACTCGTCGTCGGACTCGCAGGGACAGGGCAAGTACGGAATGGGCGTTCAGCCGCTCACGCCGGATCTCGCCGAAGAGGCCGGCGTGCCGCGAACGACGCAGGGCGTCCTCGTGACCGACGTGGATCCCGCGGGGGCCGCGGCCGAGAGCAACATCCAGGCGGGCGACGTCATCGTGAAGGTGAACAACCAGCCAGTGAAGACGGTCGCGGAGCTGAAGTCGGCGCTGGATCGCAACGAAGCGAAGGCGTCGCTGGTGCTCATCAACCGGAAGGGCACGAACATCTTCGTGACGCTCAAGGCAGAGTAGGCGCGGCAGGCAGCCGCTCTGCGCATGGACAGCCGGAAACTACTGCTGGGTGGTTTCCGGCTGTTTTTGCGTACAAGGCCGCCCCTACTGATTATCGCTGGACGCGTGGAAGGCGACGATCTTCCACGTCCCTCCCCGACGGATGTACGTCTTCGTGAAGCGCCAGTCGTCCTCGACCTTCTGCGTGTTGACCGTGCGGGTCCGCTGCAGTCGTCCGGTGACGACGGCGGCGTCGCCGTACGGGCGAACGTGGATATCCGACGTTTCGTAGCGATCGAACTTCATACGCCCTGAGCGGAGGAACGCGAGCGCCTGATCCTTCGTCATCGGCGGCATCCCCGGCACGACCACGCTCGCGTCGTCGGCGAAGATGGCCGAGAGCCGCGCAGCGTCGAGCTGGAGGTGCGCCTGGTTCCACGTCGTCTCGAGCTGCGTGAGCGTCGCAACCGCATCGTCGCCGGTCGCAGGCGCGCTCTCCTGTGCCGCCGCGGAGGTCAGCACGAACACGGCACACAGGACGGACGCAATCATCGGCGCATCTCCTTCGCTCGCAGACGAGTGATTGTGGCGCAGACGTGATGCGCCGCACAACTTACAGGCTGTGCAGAAGGGACAGCCGGAGTCCCTCGACGTTCTGGCTCAACTGGCGCAGTCGATGGACCCGGTCCGTCTCAGTCTCGTCCCGCTGCTCGGGCGGACATTCGAGGTCGTCGCAGACGTGCAGGATCCGGAGATTGAGGCGGTGCGCGATGCCGAACGTGAAGTGGCGCCACCCCCACCCGAGATCGTCCGGGATCTGCTCGATGAGCGGCACCAGCAGGCGGTTGAGGACGAACGGTCCGTACGAGTAGTCGCCGGGTTCGCCGGTGATGTGTGCGCACAAATCGTTGATCGCGCGCTCGGTCCGCTGCTGCGTCGACGGAAAGGTCGCGAAGCTGCGCGGCGAACGCGAGGCCAGCGCGGCTCCGAGCGCCGCGTCCGCGGGCACGCGCTCGAGGAACGAGGCGAGCGGGCCTTCGAAGAACGGCAGCTTGTCGGATTCGGTGTAGAGGATGAACGGCGTCCCGCGGTCCGCTGCTCCGCGCAGCGCGGTTTTCACCTGCGGCACCAGACCCAAGCGTTCGACGGACGCGACGCGCATGTGCGGGAGCGCGTCGACGAATTCCACGAACGGCGCCGGCGAGCGCGCATCGGCGACGATGGAGGGGACTTCGAAGGCCGCCAGCGCGACGAGCGCCTGCCGGAGCAGCGCCTCTTCCGCGGGATCCCTTGCCCATGTGATCGTGGCGATTGACACCTCGTCGGGACGCATCGGCGGCGCAGGATCGTGCCGATGTCAGTGTGCGAGCCACCTGGCGAGGACGCCAGTCAGCAGCAAGGCGACTCCGATGACGAGCACGACCGCCACGACCCGGCGGCGCATGCGCCGGACCGCTTCCCAGACCTCCTCGTCGAGGTAGCAGCGGTTGGGAGCCGCCTCGCGAATGACCGCCCGCTCGCGCAGCCGTCGCAGCCCGAGGCCTTTCGTGACGCCGACCTGCTCCAGCGGCTGCGCCGTGGAGGTACTCGTTGCGCCGGCCTCTCTGAAACGACGGACCACCTTCTTCTCTTTGCGGACCACAGCCGCGGCAGCACCGGTCATTGCGGCAGGATCATATCCCGTCCCGCGCAGGATAGGATCTGCTGTCAGGGGAATGCGATGACGCTCGAGGAATTCAGGGACAGCGCTCAGGCGAGTGCGCCGCCGGCCGGGCTGGCGCCGCCGCTGCTCGCCCTGTGGCACGACGCGCACGGAGACTGGGCCGAAGCCCACCGCGTGGCGCAGGACATCGCGGATCCAACGGGCGCGTGGATCCACGCGTACCTGCACCGCAAGGAAGGCGACGCCGGAAACGCGCGCTACTGGTACAACCGCGCGGGCAAACCCGAAGCTCGCGATTCGCTCGGCGCGGAATGGGAGCGCATCGCGGCAGCGCTGCTCTGATCGCGCCGATTACTCGTATCGCAGCGCGATGATGGGATCGATCCGGCTCGCGCGCCGCGCCGGGAACCAGACGGCGATCAGCGCGACCGCACTCAGGAGCAGCGGGACGCCCGCGAACACGATCGGATCGCGCGCCGTCACCCCGAAGAGAAACGACGCGATGAATTTCGCCAGCCCGAACGCGCCGGCGATGCCGACGGCCATGCCCGCAATCGCGAGCAGCATGCCCTGCCGCACGACCATGTTCTTCACCGTGGATCCCTGCGCGCCCAGCGCCATGCGGATCCCGATCTCCTGGGTGCGCTGCTCGACCGAGTACGCCATCAGGCCGTAGATGCCGATCGCGGCGAGCAGCAGCGCGCAGCCGCCGAAGACGCTCATCACCCACATGTTGAAGCGCTGGCGCGACACCGACAGCGAAACGATCTCGTCCATCGACTTCACGTCCGACACGGGCAGGCCGGTCGATTGGCGAAGCTGATCCTGAATCGCGCCGCTCAACGATTGCGGGGGCACCTGCGTGCGCACGATCCACGAGATCGGCGTCAGGCTCACGTTCAGCGCGTTGGCCAGGTCCGGCACCTGCGCCTGCGGGATGAACATCTGGGGCTGCGGGTCGCTGTCCAGGCCGTTGCTCCTGGTGTCCGCGACGACGCCGACGATCTGCCGCTCGCCTTCCGCCGCGAACTCGCGCATGACGCCCTTTCCGATGACGAGGCGATCGTTCAGCGGATCGCTCTTGGGCCAGTACTGCTTGGCCATCGCTTCGTTGATGACGACGACCGGCGTCGACGTGCCCATGTCGCGCTCGTTGAACGTGCGGCCGCGCCGCACGGGAATCTTGAACACCTCGAAGTAGCCAGGCGAGACGGTCATCCAGCCGCCGCCGCCGTGAAACGGTCCCTGCGCATCTGCAGCGAGCGGCCGTCCGACGATCCGGAAGGGAAGCCCGTAGCCGCCCTGCAGCGGCACGCAGCACGTCGCGCTTGCCGTGACGACGCCTGGGATGGAGCGGAGTTTCTCGACGCCGTTGCGGACGACCTGCTCGACGGCCTCGGCCTTCTCGTACTGCACACCCTTGAGGGACATCTTCAGCGTGAGCACGTTGTGCGTATCGAATCCGGGATCCACGCGGCCAAGCGCGACAGCGGTTCGAATGAGCAGCGCGGATCCGATCAGCAGCACCAGCGCGAGCGCCACCTCGACGACCACGAGCGCGGAGCGCATCTTGTTCTGACGGAATCCCGTCCCCGATCTCCCGCTGCTCTCCTTCAGCGTTGTTGTCAGATCCGTTCGGGACGTCTGCAGGGCAGGGATCAGGCCGAAGACGAGGCCTGTCACGACCGCAATGGCAATCGTGAAGGCGACGACGCGCCAGTCGAGGCTGACGAGGGTGCCGTTCTCGCCGATGCGAGGCAAACCCGCCGTGTTGATCGCGAGCAGGGCGCGGATCCCTGCCCACCCCAGGAACAGCCCCAGGGCACCGCCCGCGAGCGACAGGACGATGCTCTCCGTCAGCAGCTGACGGATGATGCGCAGCCGCGAGCCGCCGATCGCCGCGCGAATGGCGATCTCGCGGCGGCGTCCCGTCGCGCGCACCAGCAGCAGGTTTGCCACGTTGGCGCATGCGATGAGCAGCACGAGCGCCACCGCGTAGACGTACACCTTGAGCGACGAGCGCACGTTGTCCCGCACGATCGCGTCGCGGAGCGGCTTCACGCCAAACGAGTTCTGCGGACCGAGCGCGGCCGGGAACTTCTTCCGGTATTCGTTCGCCGAGGCCTGCATGCGCGCGTTCGCCTGCTCCAGCGTGACATTCGGTTTCAACCGCCCCATCACCTGGAAATAGTGCCCCTGGTCGGTTGTATTGGGGTCGAATTGGAACAGCACCCACACCTGCGGCGTCTGCCCGAATTCGCGGAAGTCGACGTCGCCGAGCACGCCGACGATCGTGTACGGTTCGCTGCCGAGCGAGATTGTCTTTCCGGCGATGTTCGGATCCGCGTTGAAGCGCGTCTCCCAGAGCCGCCGGGAGATGACGGTCACCCGCGGTCCGTTCGGCCTGTCCTCGTCCGCGGTGAAGCTGCGGCCGAGGACCATCGGGGCGCCGACCAGCTTGAAGAAGTCCGCCGACACCCTGCCCGATCGGAGCTGCTCGGGGAAGTTGCCGCCCGTGTAGTTCATCACGCCGGTGTTGAACGCGGAGACGTCCTGGACGATGTCCGTCTGCTGCCGATAGTGCGCGAATTTGGCCGGCGATGCCGCGGGGCCGGAGCCGCGTGGCGACACGTTCATGAAAAGGACGACGCGGTCAGGGTCGGGCACGGCGACCGGCCGCAGCAGCACGGCGTTCACGACGGAAAAGATCGCGGTGTTGGCGCCGATGCCGAGCGTGAGCGCGGCGACGGCCGCGATCGTAAACGCCGGGCTCTGCGCGAACATGCGGAGCGAATGCTTCAGGTCCTTGACGAACGTTTCCATGTCGGTCTCTCTGTTCGTTTGCGGGCAGCAGTGGCCGTAATCGGACATCCTTCCGCTAAGGGAAGATGGGAGCTTAGACGCACGATTGCGTGAATTTGTTGAGGGATTCGGCATCCGCGATGCCGATCGTCCCAACCCTTGCCCCGCGGACACTGCGAGCGCCGTGCCGCGGCGCATCGCAGGGGTTCAGGAGGCCAGGGATCAGGAGAGAATCACTCACGATGACCAAAGGGCGAGTGGAAGCGTTCAGCGACGGGGTCGTCGCCATCCTGATCACGATCATGGTGCTGGAGCTGAAGGTGCCCGAGCATGCGGGCTGGGAGGCGCTGCGGCCGCTGGCGCCGGTGTTCTGGAGCTACGTGCTCAGTTTCGTCTTCCTCGGCATCTACTGGAACAATCACCATCACATGTTTCATCTCGTCACGCATGTGACGGGACCGATGCTCTGGGCCAACCTGCACCTGCTGTTCTGGCTGTCGCTCATCCCGTTCGTGACGGCGTGGCTGCCGCACGGCGGCTCGCTGGCCGCGGCGCTGTACGGCCTCGTCCTGCTGCTGGCGGCGATCGCCTGGACGATCCTGCAGTCGGTCATCATCCGGTCCCAGGGGCCGCAGTCGCGGCTGCGCGCCGCGGTGGGCGACGATCGCAAAGGAAAGGTGTCCGCCGCCCTGTGTGCCGTCGCGATCCCGCTCGCGTTCCCGGACCGCTGGATCTCCTTCGTCCTCTACGCCATCGTCGCTCTCATGTGGCTCGTCCCGGATCGACGGTTCGAATCGGCCGCTGAGCACGCGGAGAGCCACGGAATGCACTGAAGCCCGGGAGCCACGGAACAACACGGAGCACACGGGTTTCGGGGAGCCACGGAACACACGGAGCACTCGGATTTTGGGGAGCCACGGAACACACGGAGCACACGGATTTTGGGGAGCCACGGAACACACGGAGCACACGGATCTTGGGGAGCCACGGAACACACGGAGCACACGGATTTCGGGGAGCCACGGAACACACGGAGCACACGGATTTCCGGGAGCCACGGAACACACGGAGCACACGGATTTTGGGGAGCCACGGAACACACGGAGCACACGGATTTCGGGAGCCACGGAACACACGGAACAACACGGATCTTGGGGAGCCACGGAACACACGGAGCACACGGATTTCGGAGCCACGGAACAACACGGAGCACACGGATCTCGGGGAGGCATGGAACAACACGGAGACGTCCGGGTCGGTGGATCGTGTGCTGCACCCCGCCGCCCCGGGTTCCACCACCAACGCCATCCCGCCTCGATGGATCGACCGCGATGCAGAGCCGCGGGCTCGATGTCGAGTGGAGTCGCGGTTCTATCGGAACGAACGCCGGTTCTCGACGGCGCCATTGGGGACCAGCGGCATCGACAAGCGACTAGCAACCGCCATTGACGAGCGGTCAGGGCACTAGGAGCCGGCATTGACGGCAGACCGCCGGTTCATCTGACGCGCAACCACCGCGAGTAGCAGCATCACCGACGGGAACAACACGCGGCCGGCGGTCGTCGTTAGTGACACGCGCTCGATTCGGGCGAGCACGAACACGAGGATCACGATCGCGCCAAGGAACACCACTCCCATCGTGTTCAAGCCGTCGTTCGGCGGAATCGTCGCAATCAAGGGCTCTTCGACGGTCTCGCATGCCGCTTCCGCGAGCAGCCAGCCGGCCAGCGCGCCGTTCAGCGCGTGCGTCAACGCGAGCGGCCAGCCCCACGCCGCTGCGTGCACAGGCATCAGCACGACGACCGTGATCACGATGGCGCCGAGCACGCCGAGCCGCACGCCGTCGCGGAAGTCGCGCCGCGTTCCCGTGTCCGCCACGTTGACCACCCAGCTCGCCTGCTCATCGGCCGAGGTGTGAAGACACGCGCGCAGGCCGGCGATCAGGACTGCAAGGATCAGGGTCTGGAGCGCCAGCTCGCCTGTGTCGAGCAGCGCGCCGCCGCTCTCGTTGGGAGAGGGCGCCATCGCGACCAGCAGCGCAACGGCAGCAGCGAACGATGCAATCAGATACAGCCGATGTACCGCGTTTCCGAACAGCGTTTTGATGAAGAAGAGGAGCCCGGCGCGCTTCGCCGGGCGAGGGAGGATCGGGACTCGGCCGCTGACGCGCCACCGCGGCAGGAGCGTCGGAGCGCGACGTCCCTCCGGCAGCACGTGCAGACGCCGCGCATTCCAGAGAAAAAGCACGAAGGAAACGCCGAGGGTCAATCCGAGGACCAGCGCTCCCAGTGCCGCTTGGCGCGTCAGCGCCGGCAAGCTGCCCCAATACAGTCGTCGAAGCTCCAGCTCCTCCACCGACATCCAGTCGGGAAGATCGCGATCCGCCACGTGGTCCAACACCCGGCCCGTGATGACTGCGTCGGTTGCGGCAAACCAGCCGACGGGCCGCAGCAGCACCGGCGCGCCGGTAGAGGCGAACATCCAGTCCGCATTGCCGGACAGCCGGATTGGCACGAGCGCGAGCAGCACGAGCAGCAGGAGAAGCAGCGCCGATCTGGTCAGGCCGCCGATCCGTCGAAAGCGATTGGAACCCAACGCGAGAAACAATCCTTCGCGTATCGCCACGACCGCTGCGAACCCGAGCGTGCCGGCCATGATCGTGCTGAGCGCGTGCGCGGACATGAGCGGCAGCAGCATCAGGACGTTCAGCGGCAGGTTGGCCACCATCAGGGCCGGATGGAGCAGCGTCGGCAGCGCGTTGAGCGCGATCACGAACGCCGCGGCAAACGTGACGAGCGCCGCGAGCTTCGCACGGACGATCTCCCGCCGCGGTATCGGCAGCACCCCGAGGATGAAGGAATCGCGCGGGGTCAGGGCGAGCGCCTCCCACTCCAGCGTCGCCAGGATGGCGCTCACGAGCATCGAGGCGGCGCAGAAGGCCATGGCATCGCCCGCCGCTGTGGTTGCCGTCCATCCGGGCGCCTGAAGCGGGCGCATCAGGTACTTGACGCCCATGAACATCGTCACGAACAGCGGCAACGTGATGAGCGCGGCGGCAGCGAGCGCGAGGACTTGATGCCGATCGATCTCGGGCGAGAAGTCGTTCTCGACGAATTGAGCGAGGAAGTGCCGGACGAGCAGGCGGTTCGTACGGCCCTGCATGCCTTCACCAAGGCTGCGGCGGTCCCGGAGAAGCTTCAGCGGAGCCGCAACGGGTCCTTCTATGGCAGCCATCGTGATGCCGCCCGTTCAAGCCCACGTTCTCGGTCGCCGGTTACGATATCGGCGATGTCGGCGGCGACGGCGCGCGGGTGCTGCGAGGCAAGCGCAGCGAAGGCTTCTTCGAGCGACCCGGACGGCGCCACGGTGCGGATCGCATCGATGCTGCCGTCCACGATGACGCGGCCGGCGGCAAGCACGATTGCCCTCGTGCAGAGGCGCTCCACGTTTTCCACGACGTGCGAGCTGTACAGGATTGCCTTGCCTCGGCTCGCGAGCACGCGCAACAGTTCGCGCAGGACGAGAATCGACCCCACGTCGAGCCCCGATTCCGGTTCGTCGAGGATGACGACCTCAGGGTCGTGCAGCAGGGCGGCGATGAGGAGCGTCTTCTGCTTCATGCCCTTCGAATAGGCGCTCATCGATTGCTCCGCGGCGTCATCGAGCCCGAATCGTTCCAGCAGGGCGTCGATCTTCGGCGTCGTGAGACTCACCGGCAGGTTCCGCAATCCCGCGACGAGATCGAGGTACTCGCGCGCGGAGAGGAACGGGTACAGATGCGGCTCCTCCGGGACATATCCGAATCGCCTCCGGAACTCGATGCTCCCGCCTGTCACATCCGCACCCGAGTACATGACTTTCCCGCTCGTCGGTTCGACGAGGCCGGTCAGTATCTTCAGCGTGATTGATTTTCCGGAGCCGTTCGGCCCGAGGTACCCGAGGATCTCGCCTGGTCTCAGCGTAAAGCTGACGTCCATCACGGCGGCGTGGCCGTGAAATCTCTTCACGAGGTGCTGTGCTTCGAGCATGCCGCCGTCCGCGGTCATTGTCCTGCTCCGCCCGCGCAGAGCGCCCGTCCTGCAGTAATCATCGCGTCGAGCGGCATGAGGCCGCGCGTGAGCGGCGGCCATTTGCGTTCGTCTCCCTCCGCGTCGATGAGCGCCCACTCTTCGCTCGACAAGCCGAACCGGGCCAGCACGGCACCCTCGCACGCGCGGTCGGCCTGGTTGCGGGCCTGGCAGTGCACCATGGAGGCGAACGCATCCATTCGTGTGGATTGCGGCACCCGCTTCAACGGATGGGATGGCGGTGGGGAAGGCTCCGGAACCCGAAGGGACGCAAGGCTCAGCGCGCCGGGCCTGGTTCCGCTCACGACATATGTGACACCGGCCGATCGAAAAAGGATCGCTCCGGTGCCGTCGCATGCGAGCGTGCCGATCCCTACCGTCAGGGGCCACCGGAATCCGAGCTCCTGACGGAGGATTGTGCGCTGCCTCGGCAGCGGGAGATCGGGGATCGGGTCGGCTACGCCTTTGCCATGGCCGCAGGCCGCGATCATGAGCAGGACGGATGCGAGGCCCCACCAGCGGTTCACCGGCGATTCACCCGTCGGATCGAAGGGCGTGGATTGGGTCCGCGTGCGCGGCGCTCCGCGCCGGCCAGGCGCTGCAGAGCAGCGTCGTTGAAGAAACGAGCACGGAAACGAGCAGCAGGTTGTCGCTCGCCGCAATCGGGCTCGCGAACG
>JBKPTE010000106.1:0-35089 GCA_046735335.1 Acidobacteriota bacterium
GACTTCACGTGCGCCGGCGCTCTTGCCGGTGTGCTGCGGGCGCATCTCCTCGCGCTCGCACAAGCGCGCAATGCCGCATCCACGAAAGACGAAGCGCTCGAACTGCTCTACCGCTATCTCTCCGGCGTCGAATTCCGCCAGCGCGTCGAAGCCGTCGTCGACGCGTTTGCGCTGATGAAGGCCGACCTGGATCAGGAGCGCCGCGCGGCCGAGCGGCAGTGGGCGCGGCGCGCGAAGCAGCTCGAGGCGGTCACGTTCAACGTCGCTGGGATGTATGGAGATCTCCAGGGTCTGGTGCCGGCGCTGCCGCCGATCGGTCTGCTGGAACTGCCTGGGGACGAGAACGTCGACGATGACCCCGCGGAAGCCGCGTCGTGCGTCCAGACGCGGTAACGGCGTCACGCTGATCACCGGCCTCCAGGAGGATGCTTCAGCGCTTGACACTCTCGAAGCATTCGCCAATGATCCGCCCCGTCGGCGGAGTCCCACGACATGCGCGCGTCTGGCTCCAATCAGCCGTCCGCGCCAGGAGGGTTTATGACGTCCTCTCGCTGGCGGGTCCTCTTCGGCATTCTCCTCACACTTCTCGTCACGTCGCCGCGGGCCTCGCGCGCGCAGGCACTGGCGGCCGACACACCCCGGACGACGGTGGAAGGCGCGACGTTCATTGCGCCGGCGGGCTGGTCGGTGATTGTCCGCGGCTCCGCCACGATCCTCACACCGCCTGAATCGGATTCGCATATCGCGCTCGTCGACGTGCACGCGCCCGACGCGGATGCGGCGGTGGCTACCGCCTGGACGGCGTATCGGGCCGACGCGAAGTGGCCGCTCAAAGTGGTTACGCCTCTCGCTGACCAGGATGGATGGCAGAACCGCCGGACCTACACCTACGAGACGTCGCCGAACGATCGACGCAACGTGTCAGCGACCGTCCGCCGACATGGCGACGTCTGGACGGTCTCGATCTACGACATGTCGGAACCGACGGGCGAGAAGCGGCTCGCGCAGGTGGCACTCATCTTCAGCCGGCTGCTGCCGAAGGGCTACACGCGCGAGACGTTCGAGGGGAAGCGCGCAAACGCGCTCGACGACGCACGCATCGCGAAGATCTCGGAGTTCATCGAGCGCGGCCGCGAGCAGCTCGGCGTCCCGGGCGTAGCCCTGGGCCTCGTGCAGGACGGGAACGTGGTATTCGCGGGCGGGTTCGGCGTGCGTGAGCTTGGCAAGCCCGAGAAGGTCGACGGCGACACGCTCTTCATGATCGCGTCCAACACGAAGGCGATGACGACGCTGCTCCTGGCGAAGCTCGTGGAGGAAGCCAGGCTCTCGTGGGACACGCCGGTGACGCGCGTGCTGCCGTCGTTCAAGCTTGGCGACGCGGAAACAACGCGTCAGGTGCAGATCCGCCATCTGATCTGCGCGTGCACGGGACTCCCCCGGCAGGATTTCGAGTGGCTGATGGAATTCAAGGACGCGACACCGGAGTCGGCGCTGCGCGTGCTTGGAACGGTTCAGCCGACCAGCAAGTTCGGCGAGATGTTCCAGTACTCGAACGGCCTCGCGGCGGCGGCCGGGTACGTCGGCGGACATGTCGCCTATTCCGATCTCCCGCTGGGCGACGCATACGACAAGGCGATGGCCGAGCGCGTGTTCGGACCGCTCGGCATGTCGTCGACGACGTTCGACTTCACGCGCGCGCTCGCCGCCAATCACGCCGCGCCGCATTCGCAGGACATCGACGACAAGTCGGCCGCCGCAATCATGGACGTCAACTACGCCATCGTCCCCGTCAGGCCCGCCGGGGGCGCGTGGAGCAGCGCGCGCGACGTGCTGCGCTACATTTCGATGGAGCTGGCGCGCGGCATGCTGCCCGGCGGCACGCGGTACATCGGCGAGGGGCCGCTGCTGATCCGCCGTGCGCCGCAGGTTCCCATCGGAAAGGACGAAACGTACGGGATGGGGCTTCAGGTCGACTCGACGTGGGGCATTCCCGTCGTCCACCACGGCGGCAGCATGATCGGCTACAAGACCGACATGATCTTTCTCCCCGATCACAACGTGGGCGCGGTGATTCTGACGAATTCCGATACCGGCAGCCTCATGCTCGGGCCGTTCCGGCGCAAGCTGCTCGAGGTGCTGTTCGACGGGGCGCCGGAGGCGGATGCGCGGCTCGCCACCGCCGCGCAATCGATGCACGCGCAGATTGCGGCCGAGCGGCCGAAGCTCACGGTCCCGGCGGCGGCGGACGCGGCGCGCGCGCTCGCGCGCGGCTATCGCAATGCCGCGCTGGGAGATATCGACGTCACCGTCGAAACCGACGCGGATACGTGGTTCGATTTCGGCGAGTGGAAGAGCAAGGTCGCCTCCCGGAAGAACCAGGACGGCACGACGTCGTTCGTGACCATCAGTCCCGGCATGGACGGCCTGGAATTCGTCGTCGGCGGCTCCGGCGATGCGCGCACGCTGATGTTCCGCGACGCCCAGCACGAGTACGTGTTCGCGGCGCGCTGAGCCCAGCCGCGGTGTTCGCTGAGGCCCCGAGCCTCCGGTGACGATCGCTCACCGGCAGTCTCGATGTACACTTTCCGGGATCCATTCCAACGATCGCAGGAGAGTGCTGATGCCAGTGATGATGCAGGTCGGGTTCTACGGCCACGTTCGGCAATACAAGAACATCCAGTCGGAAATAGACGCGAACATCCGGCGCGTCGTGGAGAGCGGCGAGTACGTGCAAGGGCCGATGCTCAAGCAGTTCGAGCAGGAGCTGGCCGCGTTCCACGGGATGAAACACGCGATCGGAACGGGCAACGGGACCGACGCGATCTGGCTCGCCCTGATGGCCATGGGAATCGGGGCGGGCGACGAGGTCATTACGCACCCGAACACCTTCTTCGCCACGGCCGAGGCCATCTGGGTTGCCGGCGCGACCGCCGTGTTCGTCGATTGCGACCCGCAGACGAAGTGCATCGACCCCGCGAAGATCGAAGCCGCGATCACGCCGAAGACGAAGGCCGTCATCCCCGTGCACCTGTACGGCCAGTGCGCGGACATGCCGGCCATCCGGAAAATCGCCGAGAAGCACAAGCTGCGCGTGATCGAGGACAACGCCCAGGCGGTTGACGCCGCGGGCGACGGGTTCAGGATCGGCGAGCTGAGCGACGCCGTCTCGACGAGCTTCATCGTCCAGAAGAACCTCGGGACCTTCGGCGACGGCGGAGCGGTCGTCACGAACGATCCGGCCATCGACGCGCACGTTCGCAAGCTGCGGAACCACGGCTCGACCAAGCGCAACGTCCACAGCTTCGGCTTCAACAGCCGTCTCGACGACATCCATGCCGGCATCCTGAGCGCGAAGCTGAAACACATTCACCAGTGGAACGATCAGCGGATCTCCTGGGCCTCGAGGTACACCGCGGGCCTGAAAGGCGCGACGCGCATCGACCTCCCGTACGTGAAACCGGGTTATCGCCACGTGTTCCACCTCTACGTGATCGAGACGAAGAATCCGGCGCATCGCGATCAGCTGCTCGACTTCCTCGTCCAGAACGGGATCGATGCGAAGACGCACTACTCCATCGCCATCCACAAGCAGGACGGCTATCCCTGGGGCAAGGGCGCGCGCATCGCCGGATCCGTCGCGAACGCCGAGCGGAACGCGGCGAGCTGCATCAGCCTGCCGATGTATCCCGAGCTCACCGACGCCGAAGTCGACTACGTCGTCTCGAAGGTTCTCGAGTGGGACAAGGCGGCAAAGTGAGCGACCGCTACCGCGCGATCGTCGTCGGCATGGGCAAGCGCGGCCTGCACCATGCCGCGGCGTTCGCGGCAAATCCCAGGTTCGAGCTTGCCGGGATCGTCAGCAGGGACCAGAAGCGGCTGGACGCTGCGGCAGCGAAGCTCGGTCACGTGAAGACGGGCACGGACGCGGCGGCCATGGCCCGCGAGGTCGTGCCCGACGTGTTCTGCTTCTGCACGCCGCCCGACGTACGGCTGCCGCTCATCTATCAGGGCATCGAGAGCGGCGCGACGCTGATCGCGTTCGAGAAGCCGATCGCGCTGACGAGCAACGAGGGGATCGTCATCAAGCAGGCGCTGGACGCCGCGGGCGTGAAGGCCGTCGTCAGCCATCAGCACCGTTACGGCGAGCACTACAAGACGGTGAAGGAGATCATCTCCGGCGGCGAGATCGGAAAGGTCTACACCGTCTACGGCACCGCCACGGGGTGGGCGGCGCACATGCTCAGCCACCTCGTCGACTACGCGTCGTGGTTCAACGACTACGAACCGGCGGAGTGGGCGATGGGCCAGGCGGCCGGACGCAGCAAGCTGAGCGACGCGCATGCGTCGCCCGATTACGTCGCGGGCGTCGTGCACTTTCGCAACGGCGTGCGGGGGCTCTTCGACTGCGGCGCCGGCGCGCCGGACGTCGCGGAGGTCCCGTACTGGTGGCGCAAGGTCCGCATCGGCGCGCTGGGGACAGAGGGGTACGCGGAGGTGCACACCGGCAGCGGCTGGCGAGCCGTCACGAGTACCGGCGTGCGATCCGGCCCGGGCGGCATGGACTACGAGCACGACATGGCGCCGTACGTTCAGCAGATGGCCGACTGGCTCGACGATGAGCGCGCCCCGCATCCGGCGAGGTTCGAGCACGCGTATCAGGGCTTCGAGATCGTCTCGGCGCTGTACCAATCGGCCATCGACGGCGGGCAGATCGCGTTGCCGCTCGCCAGCGGCATGGACGAACTCGCGGCGCTGCGGTCGAAGCTGCCGGCAGACAAAGTGCTGATGACGCTTGCGGAGACCGCCAAGGAATACAAGTAGGAGCGCCTCTACTTGCGGCCGACTGCAATCAACTGCCGGCTCGTGGCCCGCAGCGGGCGCATGCTGTAGTCGCCGAACCATGTCTCGATCGAGAATGCCGCGGAGCGGAACAGCAGCTCGAGTTCGCGCGGATAGTACACGTGGCAATCGAAGTCGCTGACGTACCGATCCACATCCGGCCCATCGGCAAACCTGTCATATAGAAATCGAATCTCGGCGCGCTGCTGGTGCGGCAGGTACCGCGTCGTCTTGTACCGCAGCAGCCTCGTTTCGCTCGCGGGATCGCGTGCGTCGACGTCCATTTCGACGAGTGTCCGGGGCGGGGTCTGCATCGAATCCGCATAGACCGTGAGGTTCGGCATCGTCAGATCCGCAACGAATCGCCCGCCGTCGCCGAGGTTCTCGTGCGCGCACATCCAGGTCGCGAGCTGGTCGTCAAGCGTCAGCAGATGCGAGAGCGACGAGCACGGAGCAATCACGAGGTCGAAGGGCTCCGCGGTTTTCCACGCGCGCATGTCACCGGGCATCAACGTCAGACACGAGCGCTCCCGCTTGTCGAGCTCCGCGCGCTTTCGACGGGCCTCCTCGAGCATTGGTCCGTCCCGCTCGAGCCCGACGATTTCGATCTCTGCTGAGGCCGCGGCGCGCGCGAGCGGGATCGTGACCCGCCCAGTGCCAGCTGCGAGCTCCATGATCCGGCGTGGACGCCACCGCTCGAGCAGCCGGGTATAGAACGCGATGTCCTCATCGTCTCCCTCGTGCTCGAGGTCGTAGTCCTCGGGACGCTCGTAAATCGTTTCCATGTGCATCACCGTATGCCACATTCGGACCGGCGATCGTGCTCGGGCTCGAAGCCGCGTTCCTTGCGGCCGCATGAAAATGCGGCGTCTTGCGGCAGGAGCGCACGAGAATGGATCGAAGCCGTAGACGGCGCCGAGTATGAATAGGGAGCGGCAGGAGGACTGTGCACATGACACCGTCAACGTCACCGCGTTTCGATCATTCGGAGGGCGCCGTCGCCCGGAGCATCGAGGAACAGACCGCGAAGCTACCCTCGGATACCTTCCTGTGGGCAGCCGTCGGGTCGATGGCGACATCCGCCACCCTGCAGCTGATGGGGCACCGGCATGCCAGCGTGTTCGTCGGACAATGGGCTCCGACCCTGCTGATACTCGGCCTCTACAACAAGCTCGTGAAGCAGCTCGGTTCCGATTACACGGACCGCGGCGTTCGCGCGTAAGGTCGCGCGCGACGGTCATCGGCCGTCGCGCGCTCGGTAGAAACACCGATCACACGTCAGACGGAGGAAGAACAGTGGGGCAGGATCTCGAGACGCTGTACACCCATATCGACGAGATTGAAATCGCGATGATGACAACCCGGCGGCCAGACGGACATCTCCAGTCCAGGGCGATGGCGACACAGAAGCGCGCAAGCGGCGCTGACCTCTGGTTCGTCACGCTCGACGGCGCGGAGAAGCTCCACGATCTCTCGGCCGACCCGCACGTCAACCTCGCGTATTACAAGGACCGGACGCGCGAGTGGATTTCGGTGTCGGGCATCGCGAGGGTTTCGCGCGATCGCGCGAAGATTCACGAGCTGTACGCGCCGGACTGGCAGGTCTGGTTTCCCAAAGAAGGAGATCCCCGCCACGGCACGAAGGACGACCCGCGAATGGTGCTGATCGGCGTCGACATTCATGCGGCCGTGTTCCTCGAAATGAACAAGCCGCAGCCCGTCGTGCTGTTCGAATTGGTAAAAGGATGGGTCACCGGCTCGACACCGGAGCTCGGTGAACTGCACCGCGTCGACAAGTAGCCGGTAGCTTGGGCGTCAGGCGCTCAACCGGTCGGTCCCGCCGGACGCGGCTATCGTTCCCGCCTGCGCCGCTTCCACGAGATACTTCCGCGTGTCCAGCAGCGTCGTCGCGACGTGCGACGCGCCAGCGTCGAGGATCGGCTGATTGTCGTCCGCGAGCTCGGCGGTCGCCCATCGTCCGACCGCGATGCGGAGATCGGGCAGCGCGGCGCGCAGCTTCTTCACGAGGTACCGCGTCTTCGACGAGGGGCTCGGCGGCAGATCGGCGATGCAGACCACCGCGAACTCGTGCTCCTGCACGTACGACACGAACTCGGACGTCAGCAGGTGCGCGCTCGCGAGCTCGAACGTCACCGGCACGTCGGCCATCAACTGCGTGAGCATCCGCAGTGCGAGCTCGTCGGAGGCGCCGCCAGCGGGATACCCGAACACCCGCACAACCGCTCCGGACGGCGCGGCGTGATGCAGCCCGGCGCGGGCCCCAAGCATGTCGAGCATCTCGCCCGTCGTGTCGATGACCGCCGCCTCTTCGTCGGACGAGAGGTGCTCTTCGAGACGATCCCGCTCCGCGTAATTCAACGCGGGAACGAGCAATGAGTCGTAGACGGTCTCCGGCGCCTCCTCCTCGAGGAAGCGCTCGACGAGATCCGCGGCGTCCGCCTGATCCCGCGCGAGGACGCGCTGGTAGTAGCTGCGCTCCGCGCTGAGCGCCGGCACGTCCGAGAGCAGCGTGCTCAGGAACCCAAGTCCAGGCACGTGCTTCCCGATGACGACCACGCACACGGTGAGCGGCGTCGCCATGAGCAGCCCGAGCGGGCCCCACAGCCACGTCCAGAACGCCACCGCAATCAGCAGCGCCACCTGCGAGACGCCCGCCGCGCCTGCATAGAGCACGGTCTCGAGCACGAGATTGGTGAACAGCTCGAGGAGGACGTAGAAGCCCGCAACCTCGAGGGGACGCGTCCAGCCGGGAAGCGCCGCGAGCGCGAGGACGACCGGACCGCCGGCCGCGGCAATCGGACCGAGATATGGAATGAACCGCAGCGCGGCGCCGACCATGCCCCAGAAGAGCGCGTAGGGGACGCCGAGCAGATACAGGCCGATGGTCGCGATGGTGCCGTAAGTAAGGTTGACGAGCGTCTGCAGCAGGAGCTGCCGGCTGACGCGCGTGCCCGCTTCTTCAATCGCCTTCGTCGTGACGGCGAGATGCCCCTGGCCGAAAAGTCCAATGAGCCGATTGCGGAGGTCCTCCCGCTCGATCAGCATGAAGAGCACGAGCGTGATCACGAAGCCGGCCGTGCCCAGCGGCTCGACGATCGGCCCCAGCCACCCGATCGCGGAATACCCTGCGACTTGATCCGTCGTCACGACGACCGGCTGCGTCGTCGTTCCCGCTGGCGGCGCGGCGCCGACCTCCCCCTTCAGCTCGTCGAGCGTCTTTTCGAGCTTCCCCATCGACCCGCCGGACTGCAGGCCGCGGATGTCCCGCATCTTCTCCCGGATATTGCTGCGGTAGGTTGGCAGCGCGTCACCCATGCTGGACATTTCGCGATACACGCCGTAGCCCGCGAGGCCCAGGAACGAGAAGACGAGGATGACGACGGTGATGATGGCGGGGAGCCGGCCGATGCTCCGCTGCAGCCACACGGTGGGAGGGGTGAGGACGAAGGTGAGGAGGATGGCGAGGCAGACGGGGACGAGCACCGCCTGCGCCCAGTACAGCACCGCCACCGCCAGGACGCAGCCCGCAAACGTGATCCAGCCGTTGAGAGACTTCACCGACGGCATTCGGGCGAACCACCCCGCAAACGCCGTGCCGGAAGGATGAGGCAGCAGCGAATAGGGGACGGTACGTCAACGACGAATGACGAATGGAGAAAGACGAACAACGAGGAATGGCGAATCGCCAGGTACGTGCGGAGGGAGCAAAAAAACGGGACGAATCGGCGAACGGGCGCATCCTTTGGCGCGTCTAATGACGCACTCACGCGCCCGTACGAATTTGCTTGCAAATAATCCGAAGTGGCGTGTACTAACCGGTGCAATTTCGTCATTCGATCCCCTGAACAAGCGCGACCCAAGCTCAGGTGCTAATTGGGAGGTGCACCCGTGAAACTCGCGAGTAGCGTTCGATGGGCAGTGGCCGCGATGGCCATCGGCCTCATCCTGACAGCCACGACGGCATCCGCACAGGTCTTGTACGGATCGATCGTCGGTACCCTGACCGATGCGACGGGCGCAGTCGTCCCGAACGCGACCGTCACCGTGACCAACACATCCACCGGTCTCGCCCGAGGAGCGACGACCGACCAGGCCGGCTACTACTCGATCCCGAACTTGCAGGAAGGCGTCTACGAGCTCGCCGTTGCGGCGAGCGGCTTCAAGCCGTACACGCAGAAGGACATCAACGTCTCGGTCAACCGCGTGACCCGCGTCGACGCGAAGATCGAAGTCGGCGCGCTCACCGAGGAGGTCAGCGTCCAGGCGAGCAGCGTCGCGCTGCAGACGACCCGTGCAGACGTCAACACGACGCTCGATACCAAGGCGATGGAGAACCTGCCGCTCTCCGGCTACCGCAATTACCAGTCGCTGATCAATCTGGTCCCTGGCGCGACGCCGGCGCGGTTTCAGAACGCCGTCACCGACACGCCGGGGCGCTCGCTCACGACCAACGTCAACGGCCAGGAGCGCGGGGCGAACAACACGCGCCTCGATGGGTCCGCGGACATCCTCGTCACGATGCCCCACCATGCCGTCTACGTGCCTCCGGTGGAAGCCGTCCAGGAAGTCAACATCGCCACGAACAGCTTCGATGCCGAACAGGGCATGACGGGTGGCGCCGCGGTCACGGTGATCACGAAGTCCGGGACGAACAATTTCCGCGGCACTGGCTTCACCATGTTCGACAACAGCGCCATGCGGACGTTCACCTGGGACGAGAATCGCTCGGGTCTGCCAGAGAAGCCGGAAAGCAAGCGAAGCATCAGCGGCGGGAATCTTGGCGGCCCGATCAAGAAGAACAAGCTGTTCTTTTTTGGCAACTGGGAAGGCACGTTCGAGCGCGTCAGCTTCACGGATCGCTATTCCGTGCCGACCGCCGATCTTCGGCAAGGCAACTTCAGCCGCTTCCTCGGATCTCCCATTCTCAGCGCGGCGGGCCAGCCCATTCTGATTCCGACGACGGAAGGCGGCCTGACGCCGCTTCGTGAAGGGATGATTTTTGATCCCTTCACGGGGAACCTCGACGGAACTGGCCGCTCCGTCTTCTCGAGCAACGGACAGGTCAACGTCATTCCCCAGGCGCGGTTCAATGTCCCGATGATGAAGATGCTGGCGCTGGTTCCGCAGCCGAATTTGGAGGGGGACAACGACAACTACGTCAATACGGGGATTCAGCCGCTGAACCGCAACAACATCGACACGAAGGTCAACTGGAACCGCAACGAGCGCCATCAACTGTGGTTCAAGTACAGCATGATGAAGGCGAAGGTCAGTGGGGAGTTCGGCCTCGGCCCGGCCGGGGGCGAATGCCTCTGCGGCGGCGGTCTTGGCACAGGAAACACCCTCGTGCAGATCGCGGGCATCGGGCAGACGTACACGGTGTCGCCCACCTTTCTGATCGACGGCGTGTTCGGCTGGACACGCTTCGGCCAGGACGTCCATCCGCCGGACCTCGGGACGAACTTCGGGCTGGACGTCCTGGGGATTCCAGGCACGAACGGTCCCGATCCACGCGAGAGCGGAATGCCTCCTCTCTATGTCTCGGGGTATTCAGCGCTCGGCAATCCTGAAGGATGGAATCCACTGTTCCGGAACGACCAGTCGTTCACCGGCAACGCGAATGCCAGCTGGATGAAGGGCAAGCACGACATCCGGTTCGGTTTCGACTGGGTTCATCACCTGATGAACCACTGGCAGCCGGAACTGGGCGAAGGCCCTCGCGGCGCGTTCTACTTCGACCCCGGCGTAACGGCGTTGAATCCCGACGCACTCGACGCGAGCGTTGGATTTGCCGGAGACACGCCGTCCTTCGAGAACGATTGGAATGGCCTTGCCGCGTTCCTTCTTGGGACCCCGGACGTGTCAGGGAAGAGCAGCCAGTTCATCAAGATGACCAGCTTCGAGAACCAGTTCGCGACCTATATCCGCGACCGCTGGCGCGCGAGCGGGAAGCTGACCGTCGACCTGGGGCTGCGCTGGGAACTGTATCCCAATCGAACGCGCTCGCTAGGAATGGGCATCGAGTCATACGATCCCACCACGAATGAAGCGCTGATCGGCGGGAAGGGCGGCATTCCCCGGGACAACGGCGTCGGCTTCAGCAAGAAGCTGTTTGCTCCACGTATCGGCTTCGCTTACCAGGTGACGGACTCCACCGTCATCCGGAGCGGGTACGGGATCACCTACGCCTCGCATCCGTGGGGTGCGCAGTCGCTCCGTGGCTGGTATCCCCTCACGCTCGTCGCGGTGTTCAGCGGCGTGAACGGTTATCAACCCGTCACCACGGACCGCGCCTATGTGGCGGCGGGAGTTCCGAATGCCCCGCTCGGCCCCAATGTCGGTATCCCATCGATCTGCTGTCCCGATATCGACAAGGGCAGGGTTCCGCTGCCGAACGTCGCCGAGACCGGGTATCCAAGAGCCAACGAGCTGCTGCACCGCGGCTACATCCAGTCATGGAACCTGATCGTCGAGCGGAAGCTGCCATGGGACATCCTGGGGTCGATTGGATATGTCGGGTCTGCGCAGGTGAGAGGCTTCGCGTTCCTCGACATCAACGCGTCCCAAATCCCCGGCTCGGGGGACGAAGGCCGTCCGCTGTTCGCCCAATTCGGACGGACCGCAACAACCCGTGAATGGGATGGCCGCACGCACAGCATCTATCACTCGCTGCAAACCACGATCAATCGGCAGCTTTCGAAGGGACTGCTCCTCAAGGGTGCATACACCTGGTCGAAGGCGATCGATGAAGCGAGCTATTCGGACTGGACGGAATTCTCCTGGAACGCGTTGAGCCAGATGTACCGCAACCGGGCACTGGCTTCGTTCGATACGCCCCACAACTTCCAACTGGGGTTCCTGTACGAACTCCCATTCGGCCCGGGGAAGCCGTGGGCGACCAGCGGGACCGCCAGTTCGGTTCTGCGGGACTGGCAGTTGAACGGCG
The DNA here is from genome assembly GCA_046735335.1 of Acidobacteriota bacterium. GTDB lineage: Bacteria > Acidobacteriota > Vicinamibacteria > Vicinamibacterales > 2-12-FULL-66-21 > JBKPQB01. Next base: position 11,807 of record JBKPTE010000106.1, read on the forward strand.
TGTTCGCCGCCTACTCCGGCCGGCCCTTCACCCTCACCGCATCCGGCACGTCACTGAACATGCCGGGCAACCTCCAGACGCCGGATCAGGTGAAGGACAACGTGGAGATCCTCGGCAATGTCGGCGACGACGGCACGTACTTCGACACGACCGCATTCGCGCGGGTCACGGACGTCCGCTTCGGCAACGTGGGGCGCAACACCATGCGGGGTCCGGGCGTCACGAACCTCGACCTGGGCCTCTTCCGCACGTTCAAGATCGGAGGGAGCCAGCAGCTGCAAGTGAGGCTGGAGGCGTTCAACGCAACGAACACGCCGCACTTCAGTAATCCGAACGGAAACGTGAACAGCTCCAATTTTGGAAAGATTCTGTCGACCGACGGCAATTGGGCGATGGGCCGCTCGCGGCAGTTCCGATTCGGCGTCCGGTTCTCGTTCTAGACGCGGACAACGCGGGCAACTTCGACGCACATTGTCAGGTCCGTCCGCAAACCAAACGAGGGCGCAGGCAGAGATGCCTGCGCCCTTGTTACGTACGGAGGCTGGCGGAGCACCACCTCCATGCACTCGCCGCTCCATCCTCGCAAACGCTCATACATCTATTTTCGCTACTGCTGCGTCTCAGGAGCCCGCGCGGCTCTGGTGCAGAGACACGGTCAAGCCGTGCGCCCACTTCGAATAGCAGCCGCCGCACAGCAGCGCACCGAACACGTTCTCTTCCGGAACCTTGACCGAGAAGACACGGGAGCCGGAATCTTCGGCCGGGCTGAAGAGCGCGCCGCAGTGATCGCACGGCTGCTCCCGCGCGGCGGGGACGTGTTTGACGGCAATCGTCAGAGTCTTCATGGCACATCGTACCCCGGTTCCGTTCGCCGCTCGTCTCAGCCAGACGCTGGACCGCTCCTGTTCAATCCGGAACTTCCCTTTTGGACACTTCGCCAGTCCAGGCAGCACACGCACTCCCGCCCGAGACGACGGCTCGCGCCAGGTGATGGGCGGTGTGCAAAACAGAACAGTGGTCAATTGTAATGAAGCGTACAGTGTGGCGCTCGGGAGGTGCTGTGTCCTCGACCGAAACGGAGCCCACCATGACGCGCCCCCAACATGAAAGACTCCTATGGCTGAACGCCGTCGCCGCGGGCAATGCGAACGACTGTCACCGCGCACTCGGAGCCCACATCAGTCTGCTGCTGCAGGGACCGGAGCCCGCGACAACAGCCTGCATCGCGCTGTTGATGCCCGATTTGATCCATCCCGTCGTCCGCCGCAGCCCCCGAGCGCCGCTGAAGCTCCCGACAGCGAACCTCGGCGCCCTCGTTGTCGAAGATGTGGTGTCGCTGACGTCCGACGACCAAATGCGGCTGATCGACTGGTTCGATGCGCGACCGAAGCGGGGACAGGTCGTCTGCACGGCGGCCGGCTCGTTGTTCGAAGCCGTCCTCCACGGCGTCTTTGCGGAGACGCTTTACTACCGGCTGAACGGTGTCCTCATTGATATAACCCTTGAGGCACTCAGGGCCGTGGTGAACGAGTCCGAAGACCTGCAGGACGCATCTGATGCCAGGGACGGGGGGTTTGTGAGACAGTCTGCGTAGTCCACGCACACAAGTGCGTGGAACGGACAGGATAGGACACTGAATGCCGAGTATCTCCCCGGCATTCAGGCTCGCCCGCTCGAGGTGGTTCGCTTTACGGGGTCAGCACCACCTTCATACACTCGTCCTCTTTCTCGACGAACACCTCGAATCCCTTCGGCGCTTCGTCCAGCTTCATGCGGTGCGTAATGACGAAGCTCGGATCGATCTCGCCGTTGTGGATGCGATCGAGGAGCGGACGCATGTAGCGGTGCACGTGCGTCTGGCCGGAGCGGATTGTCAGCGAGCGGTTCACGACGGCGCCCATCGGAAACTTGTCGATGAAGCCGCCATACACGCCGGCGACCGAGATCGTCCCGCCGCTCCGGCACGCGAGGATCGCTTCGCGCAGCGCGATCGGACGGTCCGTCTCGAGCATCATCGCCTGCTTCACGCGATCGTAGGCGCCGGCCACGCCGGGCGCGTGCCCTTCCATCCCGACCGCGTCGATGCAGGAGTCGGGGCCGCGGCCTCCGGTCATCTCGCGAAGCGCGTCGAAGATGTCCGTCTCCTCGTAGTTGATCGTCTCGGCCCCGCCGCGTTCGCGCGCCATGCGCAGCCGGTACGGGAAGCGATCGATGGCAATTACCTTCTCGGCACCGAGCAGGTACGCGCTCTTGATGGCGAACTGCCCCACCGGCCCGCAGCCCCAGACGGCGATGATGTCGCCCGGCTGGATGTTGCAGGCCTCCGCTGCCATGTAGCCCGTCGGAAAGATGTCCGAGAGGAACAGCGCCTGCTCGTCCGATACGTCGTCGGGTACGCGGAGCGGCCCCACGTCCGCGAACGGCACGCGCGCGTATTCGGCCTGACCGCCCGCGTAGCCGCCGAGCATGTGCGAGTAGCCGAAGATGCCGCACGGCGAGTAGCCCCACAACTTCTCGGCCATCCACGCATTCGGGTTCGAGTTCTCGCAGAGCGAGTACATCTCGCGCTCGCACTGCGCGCACCGGCCGCACGCGATCGGAAACGGCACGACGACGCGGTCGCCGACGGTGAGGTTCTTGACCGAGTCTCCGAGCTCGACGATCTCGCCCATGAACTCGTGACCGAGCACGTCGCCGCGCTTCATCGTCGGAATCAGGCCGTTGTAGAGGTGCAGATCCGAGCCGCAGATCGCCGTCTTCGTGACGCGGACGATGGCGTCGCGCGGGTTGAGGATCTTGGGGTCGGGGACCTCGTCCACCTGGACGTTCTGTTTTCCGTACCAGCAGTTCGCTCTCATCAGTGGACTCCTGCAAGGGATTTGATCCGTTCGGGCGTCGACGGCTGCGCGGCGCGCCACAGGCCGAATCCTTCGGAGAGCGGGATCTCGCCGGTCTCCATCAGCTGCTTGAAGCGGTGCAGATCCTCGTGGATCTGCTGCTCGGGCTCCTCGCCGAACAGGTAAGCGACGGCCCGGCCGAGGGGGCCCGCCGGCGGACTGTATTCGAGCTGCACGCGCACTTCGGTACCGCGAGCACCGGGGGCGCGGGCGAAGCGGACGGACCCGCTGTTCCGGATCCCGGAGCCCTCGATGGAGCGCCACGCGATCCACTCGTCGCGCACGTCCTGCACTAGCTCCGCCTCCCACTCGACCGTCATGCCCGCAGGCGCCTTGGCGCGCCAGCGCGAGCGGCGCTCGTCGATCTTCTGCACGGACTCGAGGTGACGCATGAAGCGCGGCAGGTTCTCGAAATTCCGCCAGAAGCCGTACACCTCCTCGATCGGCCGGTTAATGGTCGTCACCTCCTCGACGCGGACGCCGGACGGACGCGACGCTCTCTCCGGTCCGCCGTGCACGCTCATCTTTCCCGCGCACAGCACGTCCAGCGCCGTCACGCCGAGCACCGCCATGGTCGCTGCGGTCAGGCGGCGGCGATCGGCATCATCCTGGCTGAACGCCGTCCCGAGCGCCGAGAGATCGACGACGTCGCCGCCGACGCGGGACCAGAGCCAGCGGGCGCGATCCGGCTGCGCGAGAATCGCGACGCCGTTCGCAATTTCGCGCGATCCCATCGCGCGCATCACGGAATTGGTGCTGTCGTCCTCTCGGATACCGATCAGCCGCGCGACCGCACGCGGCGCAGCAACCTCGGCAAGCCCGAGGCCAATGCTGAACCAGCCGAGGCCCCGGGCCAGGCGGCTGCCGTCCTCGTGAGAATCTTCGTTTCGCGTGTACCTTGCTCGTTCTGTTGTTTGCATCGACTACCTCATGCAGCGCTCGAAACGAACGATCACTGCAAGCGGCGGTCCGATGGAATTGCGCGCGATCCGGGAGACCTGAAAGACGGTCGAGTTGTGGAACCGTACGGGGAGGAGGTTGGATGCTGGTGGTTGGCAGCTGGAGGTTGGAGTTGGTGGTTCGAACGCGAAAGCTGTCTATTTGCTCCAGTCGGCGATGAACACGTTCGTCTCCCCTTCCTTCTTCGCGTTGCGATTCGACGCAAAGACGAGGTGACGTCCGTCGGGCGAGAACATCGGAAATCCGTCGAAGGTGGTGTTGAAGGTCACCTGCTCGATGCCGGTGCCGTCGAGATCGATCAGGAAGATGTCGAAGTCGCGCCCCTTCGGGTCCTTGTAATTCGACGCAAAGATCAGCCGTTTCCCATCGGGATGCCACGAGGGCGCGAAGCTCGCGGCGCCGAGCGTCGTGAGCTGCCGCCCATTCGCACCGTCGCGATCCATGACGTACAACTCGAGCTTGGTCGGACGCCAGAGATGCTGTTTCAGCAGCGCGAGGTAGTCGTTCAGCTCCGGACCCGGCGGGAGCGGACGCCCGCGGTACGCGATGCGCCGCCCGTCCCAGGAGAAGAACGGCCCGCCGTCGGGGCCGGGACGGTGCGTCAGCCGGCGGACGTCAGAACCGTCGCCGCGCATCGTGTAGATCTCCATGTCGCCGTCGCGCACGCTCGTGAACGCAATGACACCGTCGGGCGCGATCGTCGCCTCGGCATCGTAACCGGGCGCGGTGGTCAGCGCGCGCAGGTTGGATCCATCGGCGTTCGCCCGATAGATGTCGTAGCCGTCGTAAATGGGCCAGACGTATCCGCGCTCGTAGGTCGGTCGCGGCGGACACGCGGCGGAGGCTTTGTGGGTAGACGCGAACAGGATCTCCTTGCCGTCCGGATAGAAGTAGCCGCACGTCGTCCGTCCCGTTCCCGTGCTGACGCGCCGGAGATCGGAGCCGTCGATCTTCATCGTGAAGATCTGATCGCAGGCGTAGCCGTCCCGCGTCGATTGAAAGATGAGGCGCGTGCCGTCGGGCGAGAAGTACGCTTCCGCGTTCTCGCCGCCGAACGTGAGCTGACGCACGTTGCGCAGGTGCCGTTCGGCTGGGGGCGCCTCGCTGCCACGCTGCGCGGTGGCGGAAAGGACCGCGGCCGCGGCAAACGCGAACGCCGCCGACAGGCGCAGCGCCGGACGCGCCATCGGTTGCAAGGATTTCGTCGAGACGGGTCGGGACATCGTCATGTGCGCGAGCGGAGACGCTCGAGATGCGGCTGCACCCGCCGTTCGAGCAACGCGACCAGCTCAGGATCCAGAAACGGGTAGTGGTCAGGAATCTCCAGGCAGATGAGCCGCTCGAACGCCGCGTGGCTCGGGAAGCGGCTCTCGAGCGCGCGCCGCTGCTGGCCGTCCATCGTGAAAATCACGTCGGCCCACTCGAGCATCCGGCCGTTCACCTGCACGAGCGCCGCGTCGCTCGTGCCGGCGGAGCGGACTTCGAGCGACGGGTCCTTCGAGAAGACCCGCTCCGCCGTTGCGCTGCGTCTCCTGTTCTGCCTGCACACGAACAGGATGCGGAGCGGCGGCGTCGAAGCCATCGGGCTCCGGGTATCTTAGCAGGCGCCCGGTCACGGATCTCACGCGGAGGACGCTGACGGCAAGAGGACGCGGGGCGGAGCGGTCCTGGTGGCAGCCCGCCACGATCTGGCAGTCGCGGCCGCGCTGCGCGCGGCAAGAGGTCGTGGAAGCGCCGGGGGGCCGTCGCCCTGCGGCAGGTCGCGTCTGCTGCCGCGTTCCAGCGAGCCCTCTCCGCTCGCCGGGAAAGCGCGCGCGCCTCATGCCTTTCGATCCCGCGGCGCGTAGCGGATGGTGAGCGTCGACATCTGTACCGACGCCCTCGACCGCCTTTGCTGGTTACAGGCTGTGCGGATCACCGGGGCGGAACGCGCCGCGATGAATCGGCGCGCGCGCTTTCCGACACGGAGTGAAGCGGCTCGCTCCGAAGGGCATCGCCGAAACGCAGCAGCGGACGCTCCTCTCCCGCGGGTCGTTTGCTGCGGTGGTGCGTACGGCCATCCGCGGCCGGACGCCGTGGAGCACGGCGACGTCGCGCCACAGTCGTGCCTGGACGAAGGGCGGCACGGTCGGGCGGCCGGAAATCGGCGAGGCGATTCACCGCGGCGAGTTCGTTCCCTGTGATCCGTGCGCTGCCTGAGAGCCCGTACAGGTGCATTACACCTGGCGACCGTCATCGAAGCGCGTCCGTAGTCGCCGCGATTGCGTCAGAGTACGAGCCCGAGACGATTTCCCGCCGTGCGGAGACGGCGGCCCAGCGGCGGATGCCCGTGCGCGCCACAGCGCACTCCTCGCCGGAACGCGACAGCAGGCGCGACGGCGGCCCGGCGCTTCCACGACCTTGAGGGACCGGCCGCAGGCCGGTCTGGCGGAGGGCAGACGGCTGGCGTGCTGTGGCGTTCTCTGCTCCTCTCCGTCCTCTGCGTGAGATCGTGACAGCGTCAGCACTCGACGCTGACCAGCCGTGCCCCATTCCAGCGCCAGTGGCGCGCGGTCGTCAGGTGCACGCCGCCCATCCAGCGATCGAGCCCGTTGAGGCGCACGAAGTCGTCGCGCCCGGACAGCACCGACGCGCCGGCCTTCGTCAGGCGCATCGTTCCCGACGGCAGACGCCCGTGACGCGCGTGCACGTGCAGATCGACGAGCGGCGTCGTGCACTTCGCCAGGCGTTCGACGATGACCCAGAAGGTCAGGTCGCCCATGAAGACGCGCTCCTCCATCCGCGCGGCATCGAAGAACACCGCCTCCGGCGACTTCGGGCCGTGCTCGATCGCGCGCAAGATCTGGGTCTCGCTGCGCGACAGGCCGTTGCGCGTCGACGGAAAGTCCTCGAGATGCCGCTGGAGCGCGCCGCTCAGAAAGGGGAGCTCGGACGAGTGTGCCGCCGCGAGCGGCTCGAGGTGCTCGGGGTGCGGCGAGCAGAACGCTTCCCACGCGCGCGCGCCGGCTCGGATCTGCGGCGCGGTGATCGGCCGGCGCACCTCCATCAGCGAGGCGAGTTGAGTCGACGAGAGCTGCCCGAGGCCCGCGAAGTCGGGAACCCCAGGGAACTCGCCGATGCAGATCAGGCTGAACGCCGTCTCGAGGCGATCGCTGACGTGCGAGAGCCAGTGCAGGTGCCGAATCAGGAGCAATTGATCGTAGAGATCGTGCTCGAACCAGAAGACGACCTCGTCGTAGTCGCCGTAGCGCGCGAGCGCGGCGTCGCGCGCGCGGTAATCGCGAAGGACCTCGTCTTCCTTCCACCGTCCGCCCGCCGCGATGAACCGGCTCCTCGCCTTTCGCCACTCGTCGCCGGAGACGGCCGGCACGGGCCCATCGTGGAGGACGTCCGGGTAGACCAGGAACGTCCCGCGCACGGACGACCCCTCGAGCGACATGCGCGTCGAATCGCCGTTCAGGACGTGGAGCGTCTTGGTCACGCGTTCTCCGATGTTATCCTGCGGACGGTTCCCAGGTGCACGGTTCTCATCGATCGTTCTGGCTCATCCTGCTGCTCTTCGCGTCTGCGTGTGGAGGCGGTGCCCCATCCGACGCAGCCCGGAAAGGACCGCGCCACGACATTGCATCCGACGCGGCCCTGAACGGACCGGCGCACGTCGTTCTCGTGACGATCGATACGCTGCGCGCCGACCACGTGGGTGCGTACGGCTATACGTCGGCCAAGACGCCCGCGCTCGACGGACTGGCGCGCGACGGCGTCCGCTTCGACCGCGCGTTCGCGGCGGCGCCGATTACGCTGACGTCGCACGCCAGCCTGATGACCGGACTCTACCCACCCGGGCACGGCGCGCGCGACAACGGGATGCGCGTCGACGTGAAGGTCCCGACGCTCGCCGAGCGATTCGCGAACGCGGGCTTCGCAACAGGCGCATTCGTCGCGGCGTTCCCGCTCGATTCGCGCTTCGGGCTGAACAAGGGCTTCGGAACGTACGGCGATCGCATGCCGCGCGGACCCGGTGGACGGCTCGCGAACGAGCGTCCGGGACGGGCGGTCGTCGACGAGGCGCTCGCCTGGCTGGATCAGCATCGCGGCGGTCGATTCTTTCTGTGGGTTCACCTCTTCGATCCGCACGCGCCGTACGGCAATCCGGCGGACCCTGCCGCCACGCAGCGCCCTGTGGCTGCGCGCTACGACGAGGACATCGCGGAAGCCGATCGCCAGATGGCGAGGCTGCTCGATGGATTGCACGATGGGCGGAACGACACGCTGATCGTCGCGGCCGCCGATCACGGCGAAGCGTTCGGCGAGCACGGGGAGATCAGCCACAGCGTCTTCGTCTACGACACGACGCTGCGCGTCCCGCTGATCTTCGCGGGTCCAGGTGTCCCCCGCGGCACGCACGTCACCGACGATGTGTCGCTCGTCGACGTGGCGCCGACGATCGCGCGCCTCGCGCAGCTCGGCTCCTTCGACTCGGACGGCGTCGATCTCACGCCCGTCCTGACCGGCGGCCACCTCGGAGCGCGACGCCTCTATGCGGAGTCCTTCGCGCCGCTGCTCGATTTCGGCTGGAGCCCGCTTCGAACGGTTCGCGCGGACGGCTGGAAATACATTGCCGCGCCAACGCCGGAGCTCTACGACCTGACCGCCGATCCCGGTGAAACCCGCAACATGATCAAGGAGCAGAGGACGCGCGCGGCGGACATGGCGCGGCAGGTGGACGCCGTCTCGCCCGCGACGCTGCCTGCCGTTTCATCAGCGGCAGATGCGGAGGCGCAGCGGCGCCTGCAGGCGCTCGGGTACATTTCCGGCGGACGCGATCGCGGCGGCGCGCGCCCGGATCCAAAGGACCGCCGCGCACAGGCGGCGCGCATCGCGCAGGTGACCTCGGGCGAGCTCCACGGCGAGGCGCTGGAACGGGCGCTCCGAGCGATCCTGAAGGAAGATCCGGAGAACTCGCAGGCGAACGTGCGCCTTGGCTATCTCCTGATGAGCAGCGGGCGCTGCCGGGACGCGATCCCGCTCTTCTCGCGCGCGATCTCCGCGGCGTTCCCCGGCGCGGATGCGTATCTGGGACTCGCCGGTTGTCAGTTGGAGGCCCGCGATGCCGCGGCTGCGGAGGGAACCCTTCGAAGGGCCAATCAGGCGGATGCAGACGATCCCACCGTCCTCGCGAACCTGGGGATCGTGATCTCGGACCACGGGCGGCCGGCCCTGGGACTCCCTTATCTCGAGCGGGCTCTGACCCTCGATCCCGACCTCCATCAGGCCCGGTTCTCGCTCGCGATCGCGTACGCGCGGCTCGGCCGGCAGCGAGATGCGGCGAAAGAGGCCGAGGAGCTGCTCCGCCGGCTGCCCCCGGACGCGCCGCAGCGGCCGGAGGTCGAACGCCTTCTGGCTGCCGTCCAATAGAGCCCGCGCTTCAACACGGAAAACCGGATCTTCGTCCCAAGCTGAACCGGAAGTTTGGATCGGCCCGTCACGGATTTTGGCCGTTCGTCTCGACGTTCCACGTTTTCAACAGCTTAGACGGCCCGTTCGTCCCTTCGCTGCTGGTGTGCGGCTTGCTTCGTCGCTCGTCCCAAGCGGCTCGGAGCCGATTCCCAACATCTATTGGAGGCCAGACAGGCATGAAGAAGATCATCGTTGCGATGATCGCGCTCTGCGCGTGTGCGGTGACCATCCCTGCCTTCGCGCAGCAGACGACCGGCAGCATTCAAGGGCGCATCGTCGACGCGCAGAAGGCCGCGGTGCCAGGCGTCACGGTGACCGCGAAGAATACGGAGACGGGGTTCACCCGCTCCGAGGTCACCGACGCCGAAGGCGTGTATCGCCTGAACGCGCTCCCGGTCGGCACGTACGACCTGCGCGCGGAGCTCGCTGGCTTCACGCCCTACGATCGCAAGGGGCTGATCGTGAACGTCGGTCAGACGATCGACGTGAACGTGGACATGACGGTCGCGGGCGTTTCCGAGAGCGTCAGCGTCACGGCGGAAAGCCCGCTGATCCAGACGAGCAACTCGTCGGTCGGCGGGGTCGTCGACGTCCGGCGCATCGAGAACATGCCGCTGAACGGCCGCCAGTTCGCGAACCTCGCGGCCACCATTCCGGGCGTCGGCCTCGGGTTCCACAGCGATCCGACGAAGAGCACGCAGTACTCGCCGCAGATCAACGGCGGGAACGGCCGCAACATCAATTACCAGATCGACGGCGGCGACAACAACGACGACACCGTCGGCGGCCTGCTCCAGCTCTTCCCGCTCGAAGCGATCCAGGAGTTCAACTTCGTCACGTCGCGCTCGAAGGCGGAATACGGCCGCAGCAACGGCGGCGCGATGAACATCGTCACGAAGAGCGGCACGAACGAGCCGCACGGCAGCTTCTTCGAGCTGTTCCGCGACAAGTCGATGAATGCGCAGACCTACACGGAAAAGTCGAACGGCCTCGACAAGCAGGACTACCGCCGCAACCAGTTCGGGGGCAGCTTCGGCGGCCCGATCGTGAAGGACAAGGCGCACTACTTCGTCGCGCTCGAGCGGACGCAGCAGGACACGACGCAGGCGGTCAACACGCAGGGACTGTTTCCAGAACTGGACGGCGTCTACGCCACGCCGTACCGCGAGAACCTGCTGACCACGAAGGTCACGTCGCAGATGAACCCGCAGCACTACCTGTCCGTCCGCTACGGGCGAAACACGAACAGCCAGCCGTATGGTGCCGATGCGAGCACGGCGCCAAACGGATGGGGGGACAGCAGCAACAGGTTCAACTCAATCAACGTGAACCACAACTGGGTCCTCGGCGGCGCCAAGCTCAACGAGTTCATCTTCCAGTACGCCGATTTCCGGAACCACATCGGCGCCGCGAGCACGGATCCCTACCAATCGTTCCCGAATCAGGTGTTCGTGGGCCAGAGCATCAACACGCCACAGACGACGGAACAGCACAAGTTCCAGTTCCGTGACGACTTCTCCTGGCGCGTGGCGGGGATGGGCGGCCTCGGCCACGACTTCAAGGCGGGCGTCAACTTCATCAACGAGCCGCGCCTGTTCATCACCTTCAACTCCGGGAAGGGCGTACTCCAGTACTCGCACCTCGATGACAATCCCAACGGGCCGCTGTCGAACGTGACACTGAACGACGGCGATGCGTCCGCGAACATCCCGCTGAAACAGTACGCGTTCTATGTCCAGGACGATTGGCGGTTGGCGTCCCGCCTCACGGCCAACATCGGACTGCGCTACGACTTCATCGACGGCCTGCAGTTCGATCAGTCGAAGAACCCGAACTTCGTGCGGTTCCAGAACGCAGGGAAGGCAGGGCTGCTGCGAGGCATCAAGGGCCTCGAACACTTCGGCATGGACCCGAAGGAGGATGGCAACAACTGGCAGCCGCGTCTCGGCATTGCGTGGGACGTCCGCGGAAACGGCATGGACGTGGTGCGCGCCGGCTGGGGCATCTACATGGACATGGCGTACACGAACTCGAACGGCCTGTTCGCGGCCAGCGATGCCACGGGCAAGGGCTTCGGCACCGTGCTCAACGTCGATGACCAGAGCGGGATCCGCAACCCTGACGGCAGTTTCTATCGGATCGGACAGCCGGTCTCGAACATCATCTCGCAGAACCAGGCGGACACGAGCTCGATTCCGCTGTTCGGGCAGTGGGTCGATCCGCGGCTGCAGCTGCCCTACACCCGGCAGACCGCCGCCGGCTGGTCGCATCAACTGACGCCGAACATGGTCTTCAGCGTCGACTTCGTGCGGGCCGACGGCCGCGATCTGAACTCGCGTCCGCGCCTCAACGTGCGGCCCGTTGGTCAGCCCTCCGCGCCGCGTGTCCTCGCGTTCACGGGCCTGACGCCGAACGCGCTTGGCACTCGTCCCGCCATCAGCCGGGCGAAGAGCAAGTACACGGCAGGAATCTTCGGGATCAAACGACGGCTGACGAACGGGATCGACTTCACCGCGACGTACACGCTAGCGAGCGCCAGAAGCCAGATCGGAACGGCGGCTGACGAATTGAACTCGAACAACCTGCAGGATGCGACGCTACTCTATGACGATCCGCGGGTCATGGGACCGACGTCGCGGACGGATGCTCGGCACCAGGGTACGCTGGCCGGCATTTTCCAGAAGTGGGGCTTCACGGTCTCACCGATCTTCCTCTTCCGCTCGCCGCTTCCGGTGTCGATCACCGAAGGCCTCGACCTGAACCAGAACAGCGAGCGGAACGATATCCCCGTGAAGGCCTACGCATTCGACGGTCTGAATCCGGATGGCACCGCGAAGGTGAAGGAGATTGGCGACTGCAAGACGTGGAACTGCGGACGCGGCGCGTGGCGTTCTCAGATGAACCTGCGCGTGTCGCGCAGTTTCGGGCTCTTCGGCCGTGCGCGAATCGAAGCGATTGGCGAAGTGTTCAACCTGTTCAACGCCAGGAACCCGTCCGGCTTCACGACGGGCCGGCTGCTCGGCACCGGCGCACCGAACCCGAACTTCATGGCGCCGGTGGACTTCTCGGGCGACTTCCAGCAGCCCGAGCAGCGCGTCGGCCAGATCGGATTCCGCTTCAGCTTCTAGACGGCATCCGCGATCGGGAGGAGGAGGCTGGCTCGCATCCGCGGGCCAGCCTTTTTTATTTCTGCTGCAGCAGCGTGCTCGCGGCGCGGTATTCGCGCGACGCCGGAGCGGCGCTCTTCAGCACCCGCTGGTATTCTTCCGCCGCGCGGTCCTTCGCGCCGCTCTCTTGATACGCAATTCCGAGATTCAACCTCGCTTCGATGAACTGCGGCGACGCCGCAAGCGCGCGTTCGAACCACTGGATTGCATCGTGCGCGCGGTGCGCCTGGACGAGAAGGACGCCGATCCCGTTCGCGGCATCCGCTGACCGCGGATCGTGATCCAGCGCAGTGCGATAGGCTTGCTCGGCCCCGGCGGCGTCCCCCGCATCCCGACGCGCGTTGCCCAGGTTCGTCCAGAAGACCGCGTTCGACGGGTCCCCCTTCACGGCCTGCTCGAATGCCTTGATTGCGTCGGCAGTCCGGCCTGCCTTGATCTGGATCAAGCCGAGGCCGTTCGCCGCCGCCGGGTTGGATGGCTCGAGCGCGAGCGCCGCCTGCTCCGCCCGCGCCGCTTCCTTCGGCTGCCCTGCGGCTTCGGCCGCGACGGCAAGATCGTGATAGAGCGACGCATCCCCCGGCCATCGTGCAACGAGCTTGCGGTAGATCGCGAGCGCGTCGTGGACGCGGCCCGTCTCCTTCAGTGCGCGCGCGTACGTGAATTGAAAGAGCGGCGAGTCCGGCCCCGAGCGCGCGAGCGCGGCGAGCCCGGGCAGCGCGCGTCTGGCGTCGCCGGCCGCCAACCGTCCGAGCTCGCGTTCGAACGTGTTCCACGCCGCAATGTGCGTCGCGGGGTTCGGTGCGTTGCTGTCATTAGCGGCCGTCGGCGCGCCGGACACGTAACCGAGCGCGCGGAGGCGCTCGGCGGCGTCGGGTGGAATCGAAGCGGAGGATGAGGGGCCGGGCTCCACACGTGCAGCCAGAGCTCCGGCGATGGCGTCCGCAATCGGCGCCTTCCATGCCGCCACGTTCCGCGTCTCGCCCGGATCGGACGCGAGGTCGTACAACTCGCGCTCGGAGGAGACGATCAGCTTCCACCGATCGTCGGCAAGCGCCGTCAGCGCGTGCCAGCCGGCGCTGCGCGGGTAGTCGGTCTCCGCAACGGGATCGGCGGGCTTGTCTGCCGACAGCAGCGACGGCTGCCGCATGCTGCGCGGCAGAGGAACGCCAGCAACCGCAATCACCGTGGGCGCGAGGCTCGCGAGCGACACGGGAAGAGACGCCAGGCGGCTGTCGATGTTCGGCCCGGCCATGACGAGCGGCACGCGCAGCGTCGAGTCGTACAGCAGCATCCCGTGCGTTGCTTCGCCATGATCGCCCAGCCCTTCGCCGTGATCGCCGGCGACTACCACCACGGTCTGATCCTCGTGGCCCGATGTCTTGAGCCAGTCGAGCAGGCGCCCGACCTGCGCGTCGGCAAACGCGACCTCGCCGTCGTACGGGACGTGGTTGGCGCGGACGAGGTACTCGGGCGGCGGCTCGTACGGCGCGTGCGGGTCGTACAGGTGGATCCAGGCGAAGAATGGCGTCTGATTCGAGCCGGTCAGCCAGTGCAGGGCGGCATCGACCACGGCGTCGCCCCGGCGCTGCGCGTCCAGCGTGATGGTGCCGCGCTGATCGCGCTGGACGCGATCGTCGTACACGTCGAACCCATCGGCGAGGCCGAATCGCCGATCCAGCACATATGCGCCGACGAACGCGCCCGTGCGATACCCGGCGTCCTTCAAAGCGCGCGCGATCGTGGGGTGTCCTGACGCCAGGCCAGCCGCCCCGTTCACGTGGACGCCGGTCTGCGACGGCAGCTCGCCGGTCATGATGACCGTGTGGGAGGGCAACGTGAGCGGCACGACCGCGCGCGCATTGGTGAAGCGAACGCCGCGCGCCGCGAGCGCGTCGATCGACGGGGTCAGGCCGCGGCCGACGCGATCGACGCGGAGCGTGTCAATCGTGATCAGGATCACGTTCCGCGGGGTAGCGTTGTGCGTTGGCGCATACGCGCGCGTGCAGCCCGTTGTGAGCACCAGCGCCGAGATCACGAGGCCACGAAGGGAGATCACGGGAGGTCAGGAGTCCAAGAACAATCTATTTTCCCCGATTCCGCGCGCGAACTCTGACCCCGGACCGGGCTCTGACCCCAGAGTGTGGCGGTTTTGGTCGCCGGAACTGCAACCTCGGTGCTCTGACCCCGGACTGTGGCGGTTTTGGTTGCAGAAACTGCGACGTTGGTCACAGCTGGGTCGCGATCCTGATAGTCTTTGCGCCCATGCTGAGCATCCTGATCACCGCGGGGTTCGCGGCGGCGCAGACGCCCGTACAGCCGCCGGTGTTCGACTACGATGCCGCCAGGCCAATCAACGTCAGACCGGCGGCGGCAGCGGATCGGACGGGCGTGGTCGTACGAGCGATCACCTACGCGCAGGCCGACGGCACGCGCAACGACGCGACGATCGTAACTCCCGCGCAGCCAACGGCCGGCAGACGGCCGGGGGTGCTGTTCGTGCACTGGTACGGACCGCCGAACCCAACGTCGAATCGGACGCAGTTCCTGCCGGACGCGATCGAGCTGGCGCGCCTCGGCGCGATCTCGCTGCTGATCGACACGCCCTGGTCGGACCCGTCGTGGTTTCCGAAGCGGAACAGCGACCGCGATTACGAAATGTCGGTGCAGGAGGTGAAGAACCTGCGGCGCGCGCTCGACGTCCTGCTGCAGCAGCCGAGCGTGGACGCCGCGCGGATCGCCTTTGTGGGCCATGACTTCGGTGCGATGTACGGCGCGCTGGCCGTCGCGGCGGACCGCCGCGTCTCCCGCTTCGTGTTCATGGCGGGCACGCAGTCGTTCAGCGACTGGTTCCTCTACACGCCGACGCGCCAGGGGGCCGCGCGCGAGCGCTTCATCGCGAAGCTCGCGCCGCTCGATCCCGTCAAGTACCTGCCGCGCGTCGCGCCGCGGCCCATCCTGCTGCAGTTTGCGAACGACGACAAGTTCGTGTCGAAGGAGGCGGCCGCTGCGCTCGCGAAGGGATCCGGCAATGCGAAGACGGTGAAGTACTACAACGCCCAGCACGAGCTGAGTGCCGAGGCGACGCGTGATCGGATCGAGTGGCTGACGCGCGAGCTGAAGTTGAATTCGAGCGTCGTACGCTGAGGCGCCTCTAAAGAGGCGCCCTACGAAGAGGCGCCCGACATCCAACTCTATCTGGGCAGGATCGTCGTGTCGTTCTTGAGCCCGCCCGGCGCGACGGTCAGATACGTGGACGGCGAGAGGACGATCTGATCGATCGACAGCCCGTCCTCGCGCGTCTGGATCCGAATCGTGTGGACGCCGCTCTGCGGAAACACGATGTTCGCGGCGAAGCCGTTGTAGCGGTTGTCCTGCCAGCCCCAGCCGGACTCGCCGCACCCCCCGCAGTCTTCCAGCGTGTATTCGAGCGCCGAGGTCGTGCCGATGCCGGAGCCTGGCGTGGGGGTGCCGTCGGGCTCGCTGAACTGCACGAATGCCGAATCGTTCGTGTACTTGTCGGACTGGGCGTTGCCGCGCATCCAGAAATGATAGGGCTGGTTCGCCGTCGCGGTGAACGTCAGCTCGATGTAGCTCGCCGGCGATGCAGAAGCGGTCAAAATCTTCGCCGCTCCGTGATCCCGGTTCCAGATCCGCACCCCGGCCGCTGCTGTCGCGTCGGCAGCGCGCTCCCAGGCCGTACCGGTGATTGCCGCATCCGACGCGTAGAGGATGATGTCGCCCGTTGGAGGCGGCGGGTTGCTGCCGATCGTGACGGTGACGGCCGTCGACAGGCCGCTGTTCCCTGCCGCGTCGTGCGCGCGCGCGGCCAGCGTGTGCGATCCGGTCAGCGACGCCGTGTTCCACGCAAACGCAAACGGCGAAGTCGTCGTGGTTGCCGCCAGCCCGCCGTCGACGAGCAGGTCGACGCTCGTCACCGCCACGTTGTCCGCGGCGGCGATCGTCACGTTCACGATGCCGCTCACCTGCGCGCCCGATCCCGGCGAGGTGATCGACGCGGTCGGCGCAGTCGTATCCGTGATCGGCTGCGGGCCGCCGGACTTCGGCAGAATCGTGGTGTCGTTCTTCAGCGCGCCGGGCGCGACCGTGCGGTACGTGCTCGGCGAGAGCACGATCTGATCGATCGAGAGCCCGTCCTCGCGCGTCTGGATCCGCATCGTGTGAAGCCCGCCGGTCGGGAACACGAGGTCGGGTCCCAGGCTGTTGTAGCCGTTGTCCTGCCATCCCCATCCCGACACGCCGCAACCGCTGCAGTCCTCGAGGTTGTACTCGGCCGCCCTGGTCGTGCCGATGGCATCCCCCGCCTGATCCGCCGCCGCGAACTGCACGAACACCGAATCGTTCGCATAGCTGTTCGAATCGGCCTCGCCGCGCATCCACAGGTGATAGGGCTGGTTCGCCACCGGCGTGAACGCCAGCTCGAGGTAGCTCGCCGGCGACGCGAGCGCCGTCACGATCTTGGCCGTGCTGGCGTTCGGATTGCGGATTCGCTTCCCTCCCGCGGCGGTCGCGTCCGTCACCACCGTCCACTTCGTGCCGGTGATCGTCGCATCCGACGCGTAGAGGACGATGTCGGAAGCTACGGGCGCGGTGACGCTGACGCTGATCGCCGACGAAACCCCAACGTTCCCCGCGGCATCGTATGCCTTCGTCTGGAGGACGTGCGTGCCGGACAACGACGTG
Source organism: Acidobacteriota bacterium (assembly GCA_046735335.1). GTDB lineage: Bacteria > Acidobacteriota > Vicinamibacteria > Vicinamibacterales > 2-12-FULL-66-21 > JBKPQB01. The sequence goes on from JBKPTE010000106.1 coordinate 28,989, forward strand.
GAAAGCACGAACGAGTACGGCGACGTGGTGTCGGCGGACGCGAGCGCGGTATCCAGCCAGAGCTCCACTTTCGCGACGCCCCGGTCGTCACTCGCGCTGGCCGATACCGTGGATCCAGCAGCGACCGTATCGCCGTTCGACGGCGCCGTGATCGAGGTCACGGGCGGCTGCGTGTCCGGCGCGGCATTCGCAACCGTGACCGTCACAACGGGCGACAGGCCGACGTGGTTGGCGGCATCGTACGCACGCGCCACGAGCCCGTGCGAACCGTTCGAGAGCGTCGTCGTATCGAACGCGAACCCGAACGGCTCCTCGCCATCCGTGCTGACGACCTGGCCGTCGACGAGCAGCTCGACGCCGGTCACGGCGACGTTGTCGGTCGCGGTCACGTCGACCGCGGCGACGCCGCTGATCGTTGCGCCCCCGGCAGGAGACGTGATTCGCGCGGTCGGCGCTTCGGTATCGGGCGGTGCCGTGCACTGCGTGAGCGACACGCTGTCGAACACGGACGAATCTTCGCCGACGGCGTCGACGGTCAGGTTGCACGCATCCGCGGTCCCGCGAAGGTATTCGTATCGCGACTCCGAATACGCCGTCCACGTGCTCGATCCCGCGGGGTAGAGCGGCGCTCCGCCTCCTCCCGTCACGACGTATGTCACACCGGCGGCGGACGGGTTCGATTCGTTGATCGGGTTGGTGCGCTCGTAATCGTGCTCGTGCGCGTTGATCACCAGCTGCACGCCCCGCGCCTCCAGGATCGGGCCGAACGCGGAGCGGACGGTGAGGTCGGATCCGTGCTCGCCGCCGGAGCTGTACGGCGCGCGATGGTACACGGCAATCTTCCACGGCTGCGTGGTTCTCGACAGATCGTCGTCCAGCCATGCGAGCTGCGCCGCGCGGCGCGCCGTGTCCTGGAACGCCAGCTCCGTGTCGAGGACGACGACGTGCATCGGGCCGTAATCGAAGCTGTAGAACCGCTCCGCGTGATCCGGATATGCGGTCGTCGCGCCGTTGCTCGGCAGTACGAAATCGTCGAGGTAGTGCTGGCCGTTGTTGTTGCTGGCGCGGACGTCGTGGTTCCCCATCGCGGGGAACACCGGGTGCGTGCGAAGAATGCTCGCGTAGATGGAGAAGAACCAGTCCTCGAGCGTCTTGTACGATCCGTCGCCCGTTCCGTTGGCGATTCCGTACGCCACGTCGCCGCCATGGAGCATCAAGTCGAACGATTCCCCCTTCAAGAGCGCGGCAATCTGCTTCTGATCGTCCGAACCCGTTCCGCTGTCGCCGATGGCGACGAAGCGGACGGTCCCCGACCCCTTCGCAGGCGCCGTCGTGAACTGATCGGTTGCCGAGCCGAGATCCGCGCCCTGCACGATGACGTGGTACGTATACGTCTTCGACGGAGAGAGTCCGGTGATCGACGCGACGTGCTGGTAATAGTCCGCCAGTCCGGTCTTGCTGTTGGGAAACAGCGTGCTCGCCGCAGAAACAGACGTCGTGGATCCGCCAGCCGGCGTGATGCTGACCGACGCAGGCCCTGACTGCGGGGTCGTCCACACGATGGTCGCGCGATCGGATCCGACACTCTGCAGATATGGCGCCCGCAGCAGCGTCACCGATGGCGGCGAGGATGCCGTCGTGCGCTCGGGGTAGATCGTCGCGTCGTCCTTGTACGCGCCGGGAGGCGACGTGAGGAACGGCGCCTGCGGTGAAAGCATGATCTGATCGAGGCGCAGGCCGTCCTCACGCGTCTGGACCCTGAGCGTCTGCGGACCCGGCGCCGATCCGAACGTGATGGTCGGGCCGAACGTGTTCAGCCCGTATCCGTTGTCCTGCCAGCCCCACCCGTGGACACCGCAGCCGCTGCAGTCTTCGACGCTGACGACGGTGGCGGACGTCGTCCCGATGCGATAGACCGGGTTGCCCGACGCGTCGATGCTGTTCGAGAACTGCACGAATGCCGAGTCGTTCGCCCAGCTGTTGTTGTCGGCCTTGCCTCGAATCCAGATCCGGTACGGCACGCCGGGCTGCGGCGTGAACGGCACCTCGAAGTAGTTCGCGGGGTTCGCGCTCGCGGTCGTCAGCTTTGCCGCTCCCGCGTCCTTCTGCCACATCGCCATCGCGCCCGCGGCGGTGCCGTCCGACACCAGGTTCCACGCGCCCGCGCGTGCTGATGCGTGCGCCGTATAAAGCAGGATGTCGCCCGGGGCCAGCGTGCCGTTGACCGAGGGTGGCGGCGCTTGACCGGCCGTCGTGAAGCTGAAGGTCGAGCCGGACGCCGTCATGTTGGCCATCGTCTTTCCCACGACGCGCCAGTAGTAGGTAGTGCCGGCGATGAGCGGGGTCGTCACGGTGTACGACTGGAGCTCCGTCGACGTCTCGCTGGGGCCGAGCGGAAGATCGGATGCGACGAGCGTCGTCGGATTGCTCGACGTGCCGAGGTACACGTCGTACTTGTGCGCCCACGGGCCGCCGTACCACTGCAGCGTAACCGTCGTCGGCTGCGCCGTGGCGCCGTTCGCCGGCGCCCTGTTGGACGGCTTGTCCGGGGGGAGCGGCGTGAAGGGACCGTTTTCGTCCGGGCTGTTCCACTTGCGATCGAACTGCTGCGTGAACCAGGTGAAGATCTGCGGGTCGCTCGTGAAGTAGTTGTGCTCCTGCTGCGAGTTGTCCGACGCCGACGACCAGTTCGACGATCCGAAGATCACCATCTGCTGTCCGTTCAGCAGCACGGACTTCTGATGGTTCAACCCGAGGTGCGTGCGCTGGCGGATCTGGACGCCGCCCATGTACATGCGGTCGATGTTGTAGGAATGCCAGAGGCGTGTGACGTCGCGATACTGTTCCGGCTCGGTGATCAGGCGCACGGGCACGTTCCGCGCGACGGCCGCGATCATCGCGTCCGCATGCCGCGCATCGGTGATGCGGTACATGATGACGTCCATGCTGCCGGCCGGAGACACCTCCGCCTTGTAGCGCGCGAGCGCGCGGCTCGCATACGACTCGCCCGGGGGGAAGTTCAGCTCGGGATCTTTCGTGACGGGCGGTCCCCAGCTGCGCGCCAGCGGTCCCGTGACGTTCGCGTAATTCGAGTAGTTGACGGTGTCGGTCCAGAGGTCGTCGTACTTGCTCTGGAAGCTCGCGAAGACGGACGGCTTCGTCGAGAAGTAGATCGCTTCGTCGGTGTAGTTGCCGAAGGGATCGGTCGGATCCGCCGGACGCCACGCGTCGGCGCTGTAGTTCGCGCCGCTGAACTCGACGACCCCCTGCCGCGCGAAGATCATCGTCTTCCAGTGGAGGATGCCGCTGGCGATGCGCTGCCGCATCGGGATGCCGGCCGACTGCAGCTCGGCGAGCCGATCCGCGTTGAACCTGTTCGTCGCGTTCGCGCGCGGGTCGACGAGGACGCGGATCTTCACGCCGCGCTGCTGCGCCGCGATGAGGGCCGTCGTGTATCGGGCGTCCTCCATGAACCAGAAGGCGACGTCGATGCCTCCGCCCGCGGGCTCGGCGCCTATGTAATCGAGGAGGAACTTACGGCAATCGCTGCTCGTCCCGTATATGGCGCCGGGGTCACACATGCCCGGCGGGGGCGGCTGTGCCGCGGCCGAATGGGCGACGGACAGCACGACACACACGAACAGCGCAACGGCGACAGATCGAGTCTTCACTCGCGCAAACCTTTCAGCGGCTGGATGTAGACAGGGAAGTTCTATGTTGAGACGTGCGAGCCTCGCAGGCAAGCTGAACAGGCAGAGCTTATTCACGGAAGGGAACTGAGCGGGTCTGCCTCAGCAAGCCATGTACCCGCTCAGCTGAGGGCGGCCCTGAAAGGACCGCCCTACTTTCGCGTCAGTACCGATAGTGCTCCGGCTTGTACGGCCCCTCCACCGGCACGCCGATGTACTGCGCCTGCTCGGACGTGAGCTTCGTCAACTTCACGCCGAGATGATCGAGATGCAGCCGCGCGACCTCCTCGTCGAGGTGCTTCGGCAGGATGTACACCTTCTTCTCGTACTTCCCGCTGTGCTGGTGCAGCTCGAGCTGCGCGATCACCTGGTTGGTGAACGACGCGGACATCACGAAGCTCGGGTGGCCCGTCGCGCAGCCGAGATTCAGGAGCCGCCCCTCCGCGAGGATCAGGACGCTGTGGCCGTCCGGAAAGCGGAACTCGTCGTACTGCGGCTTGATGTTGATCCGCTCGATCCCGCGCTTCTTCAGTCCGGCCATGTCGATCTCGTTGTCGAAGTGGCCGATGTTGCCGACGATGGCGTTGTGCTTCATGCGCGCCATGTCGTCGACGGTGATGATGTTCAGGTTGCCGGTGGCGGTGACGAAGATGTCGGCGGTCTTCACGACCTCTTCGACCGTCTTCACCTCGTAGCCTTCCATCGCCGCCTGCAGCGCGCAGATCGGATCGATCTCCGCGATGATCACGCGGCAGCCCTGCCCGCGCAGCGCCTGTGCGCAGCCCTTCCCCACTTCGCCGTAGCCGGCGACGAGCGCCACCTTGCCGCCGAGCATGACGTCGGTTGCGCGATTCAGGCCGTCGATGAGCGAGTGGCGGCAGCCGTAGATGTTGTCGAACTTGCTCTTGGTGACGGAGTCGTTGACGTTGATCGCCGGGAAGAGCAGCGCGCCCGCCTCCATCATCTGATAGAGCCGGTGAACGCCGGTCGTCGTCTCCTCGCTGACGCCGCGGATGGCGGCCGCCACCTTCGTCCAGCGGCCCTTGTTCGCGGTCAATTCGTTGCGCAGCAGATCGAGGATGACGCCCCACTCCTCGGGCTCCTTGTCGGGGTCGAACTCGGGAACGCGTCCGGCCTTCTCGAACTCGGCGCCCTTGTGGACGAGCAGCGTCGCATCTCCCCCGTCGTCCACGATTTGCGTCGGTCCGCCGCCGTCCGGCCACATGAGCGCTTCGTTCGTGCACCACCAGTACTCTTCGAGCGTCTCGCCTTTCCATGCGAACACCGGCGTGCCCTTCGGGTTCTCCGGCGTTCCGCCCGTTTCCGGCCTGCCGACGACGACGGCAGATGCCGCGTGGTCCTGGGTCGAGAAGATGTTGCAGGACACCCAGCGCACGTCGGCGCCGAGGTCCGTCAGCGTCTCGATGAGGACCGCCGTCTGCACCGTCATGTGGAGGCTGCCCATCACGCGCGCGCCGGCGAGCGGCTTGCCGTCCTTGTAGCGGGCGCGCAGCGCCATGAGCCCCGGCATCTCGTGCTCGGCGAGTCGGATCTCCTTGCGGCCAAGCTCCGCGAGCTTCAGATCCTTGACCTTGTAGGGAACGCGTCCGGCCTTCACGGCCTCTTCGAACGCGTGCAGTTCTCTTACGGCTGTACTCATTGATTGCTCCTCACGATTCGCGGAACTAAAGTTCCGCGCTACGAAGTTCCGCGCCAGTCAGCTTCCGCGTGAAGGCGGAAGCCACGAAGAGGGCCGGCCCCTTTGCGTCCGGATCCACCGGCAACGCCACGATCCGGCTGTTCTCGAAACCGCCCGCTGCGAGCAGCCGATCGATCTGCTCGCTGCCGAAGCCAAGCCACACGTGCCCCATCTGCTGCTTGTACTCCTCGCGATCGTGCGGCAGCATGTCGCAGAGCAGCAGCGCGCCGCCGGGCCGAAGCACGCGCGCGGCTTCCTTCAGGACGGCGGCGGGATCGGGCGTGTGGTGCAGCACCAGCATCAGGATGGCGGCATCCAGCGCGCGATCATCGATCGTCAGTGTCTCCAGCTCGCCGCGCCGGATGTCCACGTTCGGTTGATCGCGCAGCCTGCGGCGCGCCGCGTGGAGCATGTCGCCGCTCCGATCGACGGCAATCACGCGCGCCACGAACGGCGCAATGGCGGCGGAGGTCTCTCCGGTGCCGCACCCGAGATCGCCCACGATCCATTCACGATTCAGCAGCGCGGGAAGCGCGTGCAGCGCGGACGCGCGGCCGAACAGCTCCTTGCGGAGGCGGTCCCACTGCCTCGCTGCCGACGCGAAGAACTCCTGCGACTTCGCCTGCCGCCGCGCCAGCACGCCTTTGAGGCGCCGCGCATCCTGATCGGCGCCGACCGAGTGCGCAACCTGGTCGCGCAGCACGCTCCACAAC
>JBKPTE010000107.1:0-14388 GCA_046735335.1 Acidobacteriota bacterium
CGAGTCGAACGGGGGCTTGCCCTGAGCGAGCGGACGCGAGTCGAACGAGGGCTTGCCCTGAGCGAGCGGACGCGAGTCGAACGGGGGCTTGCCCTGAGCGAGCGGACGCGAGTCGAACGGGGGCTTGCCCTGAGCGAGCGGACGCGAGTCGAACGAGGGCTTGCCCTGAGCGAGCGGACGCGAGTCGAACGAGGGCTTGCCCTGAGCGAGCGGACGCGAGTCGAACGGGTTCACTGGGCCAGGTCCGGATGGAGCAGCGCCTTGATGTCCGGTTGATCCATGTTGTCGGGGGTGGCGACGTGCACGCCGGTGTCGATCCGCCGCTCGACCGGCTGTCCCTTGATGTGCGCCACCATCGTCTTCACCGCCAGATAGCCCATCTTGACCGGGTCCTGGACGACCAGGCCGTCGAGCGCGCGATCGTGCAGCGCCTTGACCATGTTCTCGGACGAATCGAACCCAACGAAGTGGACCTTGCCCGCCCAGCCGTTGTCCTGCAGGACGCGCAGCGTCGCGAACGTCGACGATTCATTCGGCGTGAAGATGCCGTCGATACTCAGGCTGCCATCTGGCTTCTTGTACGTGCTCAATATCGATTCCGCCCGCTTGTAGGCTCCCTCGACGTCCGCGCCGACGTACTGGTTGGAGCTGACGACCTCGATCTTCGGATGCGCCTTCATCGCGTTCAGAAATCCCTCTTCGCGCTTCGCCGTGCTGTCGTGCCCTTCCGCATATCGGAGCAGGATTACCTTGCCCGCGCCCTTCATGGCGTCGGCGAGCCGCTCGCCGCCAAGCTCTCCGCCCTTGACATTGTCCGTCGCAACGAAGCTGACGTAATCCTCGCCCTTCAAGCCGGAGTCGAAGATGACGACGGGTATGTTCCGCGCCTTCGCGTCGGCGACGGGGCCGGCAAGCGCCGCCTCGTCGAGGGGCGCCAGCACGATCCCGGACACGCCGCGCGTGACGAAGCCTTCCACTTCGGAGACCTGCGAATCGCGGTCGTCCTCGCGCAGCGGCCCGCGCCAGATGATCTCGGCGCCCGCCTCTTTGGCTGCCTGGTTCGCCCCCGCGTGGATGCTCTGCCAGAAGATGTGCGACGTGCCCTTCGGGATCACGGCAATCGTCAGCGTGCCGGGGCTGGCGCTCCTGTTGCCGCCGCACGCGGCAGACGCGAGGACAAGGACAAGGACACCGAATCGAATCAACTTCTGGATCATGTCAACTCCTCAACTCCCAAGGCCCGAGCTCGGCACGCGCAGGTTCCAGAATCGGCAGGCGGTTCCGCCGAGGATCGCATCCCGCTCCGCCGCCGGACGGCCGTCGATCGCGTCGCGGACGATCTGCATCACCGCGGCGTAGTCGCCAGCGACCGTGCAGACGGGCCAATCGGATCCAATCATCAACCGGTTCGCGCCAAACGCGTCGATCGCGGCGGCGATGTACGGCTGGAGGGTCTCGGGCGTCCAGCGGTGCCAGTCCGCTTCCGTCACCAGGCCGGACAGCTTTGCCCACACGTTCGGGAGCGCCGCGATCCGATCGAGGTCCCTGCGCCAGGGATCGAAGCCGTGTCCGCGGATGTCCGGCTTCCCGAGATGATCGAGCACGAAACGTTGTCCGGGAAACGCCGCCGCCAACTCGATGGCCTCGGGAAGCTGACGCGCATAAATAAGGATGTCGTACGCCAGGCCGAAACGCTGCAGCGCCTCCATGCCGCGCCTGAACGCTGCACCTCGAGTGAAGCCATCCGGCTCCGCCTGCACGATGTGGCGGATGCCCACGAGCTTGGGATGCCTCGCGGCCGCCTCCAGTTGGCGCTCGACGTCGGCGCTCTCCAGGTCGCCCCATCCGACGACGCCAACGATGAATGGATGCGCGTCGGCGAGCCGCAGCAGGAACGCCGTTTCCTCGACCGACTGGCGCGTCTGCACCGCGACGCACCCGTCGAATCCCGCCGCCTCCAGCAGCGGGCGCAGATCGGCCGGGAGAAAATCCCGCCGCAACGCCGTCATGCGGTCGTCGATCCACTCGTACTCGGCCGCATTGAACCGCCAGAAATGCTGGTGGGCGTCGATGCGAGGCACGGCGTGCATACCGGCCGTCACTCCACGGCCGGCACCGGCGTGCCGCCGCGCGCGCTCGACTCGTAACAGGCTTCGACGAGCGCCATCGTCTTGATCGCGTCTTCCACGGAGCCGACCAGCGTCGAGTCCTCCCCCGCGGCGAATCGCTGCAGGTTCGACATCGGTCCTTCGAAGGCTTCGATGAACCACGATCCACGCAGCGGGACGCCGTGCCATGTGCCGGCGCGCGTGATGTCCAGCGTGTCGGCCGGCCCGGTGGGGTAAGAGAGGTTGACGCCCCACGTGAGGCGGGCGGCGCCCTGGATGCCCTCCACCGTCATTTCGGACGTCCGGTAGCCCGCCGCCGAGCGATGCGTGTGGTTCAGCACGAGCGAGCAGCGGATGCGGTCGTCGTAATCGAGGATGATGCTACTGCGCGTGTCCTGCAGCTTCGGCATCTCGGGATGCCGGACCGCGCGGCAATACGCGCCGGCGGGATCGCCGGCGAGCCATCGGACGGTATCGAGGTAGTGAATCGAGTGGTAGAGGATCTCGAGCCGCGAGGCCCGCTCCATGAACGTCCAGATCTGCCACGGCTGATCGATGACGATCCTGACGTCGACGTCGACGAGCGGTCCAAGCGTGCCGCGATCGACGAGATCGCGCAGCGCGAGCACGTTGGGGCTGAAGCGCAGCTGGAAATTGACGGCAGCGGTCAGGTCCCGCTCGCGCGCGATCCGCAGGATCCGGCGCGCCCCGTCGAGATTCTCGCCCATCGGCTTCTGCATGAGGACGGCGGCACTAGGTGGGATCTGCTCGAGAATCGCCGCGATCTGATCGCCGGGCACGGCCACGTCGAAGACCGCATCCCTGGAGGCGCACGCGTCCGCAAGCGTGGGGAACACCGTCGTGACGCCGAACGCTGCGGCCGTGTACTCGGCGGCCCCGCGGTTCACGTCATACAGGCCCGCGATGGGAAATCCGAGGCGCCGGTACACGGGCAAGTGCGCCGCGCGTACGATGCCCCCCGCGCCGATCACGACGATCGGGCGCGGATGCGATGGAAGCGGCCAGCCTTGCGTGAAATCCATCATTCATCATTGGCGGCCCGCTCTGCGGACACGGTCAGGCTTTCGTGATCTTCGTGACGGCGGCGGACGGCGCCGCGTCGGACGCGGTTTCCTGCTCACTCAAGTGAAACACGCGCTCCATCTGCGTCCACCATTCGCCCGGCTCGGTTCCCGGAACGGCGTCCTGCATGCCTTTCATGAGCGCTTCCCACTCCACGACGCGAGGATGCGACGCGGCGTGCGCAGCGAAGCAGCGGTGCACGTCGCGTCCGTCCGTCTCCACGATCATGACGAGACGGCGCCCGAGGAGATAGATCTCCATGGCGCGAATGCCAGCCGATCGGAGACTGCGGATCACTTCCGGCCAGACGCGACGATGGTGTGCCTTGTACGCCTCGATCGCGGCGGGATCGTCCTTCAGATCCACCGCGAGCACGGCGCGGTTCATGCGAACGCCAGCACCTTCTGGCGCGAGCGCCCGAGGCGATCGATGCCCAGCTCGACTTCGTCCCCCGGCTGCAGGTACTGCGGCGAGGGACGCATGCCGAGCCCGACCCCTGCGGGGGTGCCAGTGCTGATGACGTCCCCGGGCAGCAGCGTCATGAACTGGCTCACGTAGCTGACGAGCGTCGGGACGTCGAAGATCATGTTCGCCGTCGAGCTTCGCTGACGCATTGCGCCGTTCACCGTCAGCCACATCTTCAGCCCGTGCGGATCCGGAATCTCGTCGGCCGTCGCAAGGAACGGTCCGAGCGGCGCGAACGTGTCGGCGCTCTTGCCCTTCACCCACTGCCCGCCTCGCTCGAGCTGAAACGAACGCTCCGAGTAATCATTGTGAAGGGCATAGCCGGCGACATGCTCGTTCGCCGTTGCCGGCTCGACGTAGGACGCCTTGCGGCCGATGACGACGGCCAGTTCGACTTCCCAGTCCAGCTTCGTCGCGTGGCGTGGGATGACGACCGGATCGTTGGGGCCCGCCAGCGCCGTCGTCGACTTGAAGAAGAGGACCGGCTCCTGCGGAATCGCCATGTTGCTCTCGGCCGCGTGGTCGCGGAAGTTCAGTCCGATGCAGACGATCTTGCTCGGGCGCACGATCGGTGGACCGAGCCGGACGTTCGTTGGCGTGCGCGGTGCGTCGGCGGCGTTTCCCGACAGCCACGCGCTCAGCGCGCGGAGGCCGTCGCCGGCGAAGAAGGCTTCGTCGTAATCGCCGCCGAACTCCGAGATGTCGATCTGCGTGCCGTCTTCGAGGAGAACACCCGGACGCTCCTCTCCGGGAGAACCAAACCGGACCAGTTTCATGACGCTGTTACCCCTCCATCGATCGCATACGCCTGTCCGGTCACGAAGCTGGCCTCGTCGGAACAGAGGTACAAGGCGAGTTGCGCGACTTCGTCCGGCGTGCCCATCCGGCCGATCGGCTGTGCGGCGGAAAGGGTCTCGAACATCTCTTTCTCGCGGCCGGGATAGTGCTTCGCGAGGTAGCCGTCCACGAACGGGGTGTGGATGCGCGCCGGGCAGATGCAGTTGCACCGGATGCCGCGCTTGATGTAATCCACGGCAATCGTGCGCGTCATCGTCACCACGGCGCCCTTCGTCATCGAATACGCAAAGCGATCGGGCAGCCCGACGAGCGCGGCGATCGACGCCATGTTGAGGATCACGCCGCCGCCGTGCTGCAGCATGCCGGGAATGACGGCTCGCGAGCACAGATACACGCCACGGACGTTGACGCTGAACAGCCGATCGAAGTCCTCCGGGGTCGTCTGCTCGATGGTGCCGATGTGCGAGATGCCCGCATTATTGACGAGGATATCGAGTCGCGGATGGTCGGACCCGAGTTGACGGAACACGTCGTCGACGCTGGCGCGATCCGCCACGTTGCAGTGGTGGGCCGATGCGCGGCCGCCGGCCTGGCGGATGGCCGCTGCGGTGCTCTCGGCCGCGGGCCGGTCGAGATCGAGCGCCGCCACATGCGCGCCCCGCGCCGCAAAGAGCTTCGAAACCGCCGCGCCGATGCCCGACCCCGCACCGGTCACAATGGCGACCTTCCGTTGCAGATCGAACATCTGACGGCGCGGCACTATTTCATACTTTTCCGGCATTGTCAAAGGAGTTGCGAAACTTTCCGTTTACTTTACCGCTAAAGGATGGCTCCTCCGTTCGGCTGGCCACTCGAGGCGCGCCGGCCGGACGATGGAGGAGGCATGGACGGGCAACGACCGCGGACTGCCTGATAGACTGGCGGCCGTGCAGCCCACAGCGGCGGACCTGACGAACCCGCGGACGCGCGATCGCCAGGTCCGCGACCTTCCCGACCCGCCGCGCAACCTCTGGAAAATCGTCGGTCCGGGCGTGGTCGCCGCGGGCGTCGGCATCTCGTCGGGCGAGTTCATCCTCTGGCCCTATATCGCGTCGCAGGCCGGCCTCGTGTTTCTCTGGGCCGCCGTGCTCGGGATTCTGACGCAGCTCTTTCTCAACCTCGAGATCGAGCGCTACACGCTCGCGACGGGCGAGACGGCGCTCGCGGGCTTCAACCGTTTCTGGAAACACTGGGGGCTCGTGTTTGCCGTCATGGTCTACTTCGGCAATCTCTGGCCCGGGTGGGCGCTCAGCTCCGCGACGCTCGCGACGTTCCTGTTCGGTGGCGGCAACGCGCGCCTGATTGCGATCGCGATTCTCCTGATCATCGGCGTCGCGCTCACGCTCGCCCCCGTCGTCTACGTCGCGCTGGAGCGGCTCATCTTCGTCAAGGTCATTGCCGTCCTGGTCCTCGTGGCGCTCGGGTTGATCTTTGCCGTCCACGCCGATACCTGGCGCGCGCTGCCCGCGGGCGTCCTTGGCGTGGGACACGTCCCCAGCGAGCTGGGTTATGCGCTGCTGCTCGGCGCGGTCGCGTTCGCGGGTTCCGGCGGCGGACAGAACCTGTGTCAGAGCAACTGGATTCGCGACAAGGGATTCGGCATGGGGCAGTACGTGCCGCGCCTCGTGAGTCCCGTCACGGGAGAAGAGCAGGCGTCGACCGAAGCCGTCGCGAGCTACATCTTTCCCTTCACGCCGCCGAACACCGCGCGCTGGCAGCGCTGGTGGCGCTTCGCGAACGTCGAGCAGATTTTCACCTTCGCCCTCGTCAGCATCGTGACGATCTGTTTGACGTCGATGCTGGCGCACTCGACCCTCTACGGCGAGAAGGGGCTGCCCGCGAGCGCCGCGTTCCTCCTGATCGAAGGGCACAAGCTCCAGGCGATCGTCGGGCCGTGGTTCGGGATTCTGTTCTGGGCCACCGGGGCGTTCTCGCTCTTTGGATCCGCGATGGGCATCACGGACTACACGAGCCGTCTCGCGGCCGACGTGCTGAAGTCTGCGTATCTGCGCGATTCGAACATGTCGGAGAGCAAGCTGTACTTCTGGCTCGTCTGGGGCCTGGTGGCGCTCGGCTGCACGATCCTGCTGCTGGGCCTCGATCAGCCGATCGTGCTGCTGGTGATCTCGGCCTGCGTGGGCGGCACGATGATGTTCCTCTATTCCGGCATGCTGATCGCGCTGAACAGAGGCGCCTTGCCGAAGCCGCTGCACGTCCGATCCTTCCGCCTCGCCGCGCTCATCTGGTCTATCCTCTTCTTCGGCGTGCTCGCCGGCATGACCGTCTGGCAGCAGATCGGCCGCTAAAGGCACGCATGCGGACCTCTCAGGGCCGCCTGTGACGTAGGGCGGACCTCTCAGGTCCGCCGCACGGGAGGGAACGACATGTCCTCCTTTCTCGACCAACTCCTCGACGATCTCCGCTACGGGGCCCGATCGTTCGGCAAGGCGCCGGGCTTCACCGCGCTCGCCGTCCTGTCGCTCGCGACCGGGATCATGGCGGTGACGGTCATCTACAGCGTCGTCTACGCGGTCATCCTCGATCCGTTCCCGTACAAGGACGTCGATCGATTGATGAGCGTGCGCGTCTCGAACGCCGCGCAGCGCGGCGGACGGCTCGGGTACTCCGTCGATCAGTTCCTGGAAATTGCGGAGCGCAGCACGATCTTCGACGGTGTGATCGCGTCGACGATCAGCGACGTGCTCTGGTCGGGCGAAGGGGATCCGATGCGTCTCCGCGGCAACGTCGGGACGTTCAACACGTTCGAGGTGATGGGCGTGCCTCCGCTGCTCGGGCGGACGCCGCTTCCGTCCGACGCGCATGCCGGCGCGGCGCCGGTCGTGGTGTTGGGCTATCGCTTCTGGCAGCGCCAGTTCGGCGGCGATCCGAACGTGCTTGGCCGCCATCTTCAGTTGAACGGCACGGATCGCACCGTCATCGGCGTCATGCCGAAGCGTTTCATGTGGCGCGGCGCCGACGTGTACCTTCCGGTCACGTTTCAGCGCCACCGGATGGCCGAAGGGGTGCGAACTGTTCACCTTCTCGGCCGCCTCAAACCTGGCGTGACCGGCGCGCAGGCCGAAGCGGACCTGCGGCCCATCATCGAGGATCTGAAGAAGAAGGAGCCATCGGAGTTCCCGGACGGGTGGCGCGTCGGCCTGCTTTCGTTCAAGGAGAGCTTCCGGAGCGGGATCGTCAACGATCTCTGGGTCCTCTTCGGCGCGGTCGGGCTCCTGCTGTTGATTGCGTGTGCGAACGTCTCGAACCTGCTGCTGTCGCGCGCGGCGGCGCGACAGCGCGAGATGACCGTGCGCGCCGCCCTCGGCGCCACCCGGCACCGGATCGTCCGGCAGCTTCTGACCGAAAGCGGGATGCTTGCGCTTGCCGCGGGCGCGATCGGCGTCGCGCTCGCGTCTGCGGGTCTCCCGGCGATTCTTGCGATCGTTCCGCCGAACACCATTCCGGACGAGTCCGAGATCGTCCTCAACCGCTCCGTCCTTCTGTTCGCGCTCGTCCTTTCGGCCGTGACCAGCATCCTGTTCGGGCTGGCGCCCGCGCTCCACGGCGCGCGGCGCGATCTGACGAGTGCGCTGCGGGAAGCCGGGCGCGGGCTGTCGGGCAGCTCGAGCCAGGCCATCGTTCGCAAAGCGCTGGTGGTCGCCGAAGTGGCGCTCGCGTTCGTGCTGCTCGCCGGATCGAGCCTGCTCGTGCGCACGTTCGTCGCGATGGCGCACGTGCCGCTCGGAGTCGCTCCGGAGCGCGTCGTGACGTTCCGCGTGCCGTTGCCCGTGCAGCGATATCCGGACGCGGCGCATCGAATCGCGTTCTTCCAGACCCTGATGCCGAGGCTGGCATCGGTGCCCGGCGTGGCCGCCGTCGGGTTGAACACGGGCATGCACCCGTTGGGGAACATGTGGACCGCCGTGACCGTCGCGGGCATGCCCTCCTCAACGGACCCTGTCGTCGTGCATCAAATCAATGACGGCTATTTCGAGACGCTCGGGATCCAACTGGCGTCCGGTCGCTTCTTCACGCGGACAGACGTTGACGGCGTTCAGCCCGTCGCGCTCGTCAACGAGCGGTTCGTGCAGGGCCGCCTCGACGGCCGCGAACCCCTCGGATTGTCGATCGCGCTGCCGCGTCTCAGACAACCGCCGTTCTCGCTGAAGAACGACGCTTTCTCGGTCATCGGCGTCGTCCGAGACACGCCGAACAACGGCCTTGCCGATCCCGTGATGCCAGAAGTCTACGTGCCGTTCACCGCGACCGGCGTGCCCGAGCGCATCGCCGTACGGACCGCGATGGATCCCGCAGGAGTGACGCGCGCGCTCGTCAGCCAGGTGTATGCGCTCGACCCGAATCAGCCGGTGACGTCCGTCCAGACGCTCGAGGACATGCTGCGCACGGATGCCTACGCCACGCCGCGGTTCAACCTTGCGCTGCTCTCGGTCTTCGCCATCGTCGGCATCGTCCTCGCCGTGGTGGGTGTCTACGGCGTCATGTCGAATGCCGTCGCCCAGCAGCAGCACGAGATCGGCGTCCGCATGGCGCTCGGCGCGCATCCGGGCACGATCGTGCGGATGGTGATCCTGCGTGGATCGCAGCTGCTCGCGATCGGGCTCGTCCTTGGACTGATTGGAAGCATCGTGGCCGCGCGCCTCCTTGCGCGGCAGGTGTGGAACATCTCGCCGTTCGATCCGGTCGCGTTCCTGATCGTGTCGGCGATCGTGCTCGCCGCGGGACTTCAGGCGTGCTTGTGGCCGGCGCGAAGGGCCGCGCGGATCGACCCGATTCTGGCGCTGCGGCAGGAGTGACGCCGCGGACTGACGCGGACTTACGCGGACGACGCGGAGAAGCGGCTAACGCGCGATCCAGATCGGAGAGGACCACGCGCGAACGGCACGCCCGCGGACGGGTTCCGTCAGTTCCGCGCGCAGGTAGTACATGGCAGCGCCGGCACCAGCGGAATCGCGGAACTTCGACTGGAGCAGCTTACCCGGCGCGTCCCACCGTGCGGCTACGGAGTACTGCTTCGTCGTGCGGTCGAGGCGCATGACCTCCGCGTACTTGAGCGGCGACGGCGCCGCGATGAGCACAGTTCCGGAATCTCCCGACGCGTTGAACTCGAGATAGACGCGCTGGCCGGTCGTGCCGTACGTATGTTTCGCGAGCAGCGCGTCGAAGACGGCCTCCCGCGTCAAGGCCGGCGCGCGGACGGCGGTCAGGCCTCCTTGCGGTTGGCCGGGCTGTGCGGTGTGATTGTCGGACGCCGCCACCGTTCCAAGCTCGAGGCCTGCCGCCCACGCGTCCCTCGCGTAGTGCGCGCCGGGCGTGCTCACCCCGAACGTGAAGCCTGCGTTCTCGTACGCCAGCGGGTCGTCGGGTGCGAATCGTTCGGACTGGCCGTGGAGCGAGTAGATCTCGAGCAGCGGACGCTTCGAGGGATCGTGGATGCTCCAGTCGACCTGCGGACCGTTGCCCGCGGGGCGAACGGGTTTCGTGACGTGCTGCAGCTCCGGTCCTGACGGGGGTGTGGCGTTGTCCTGCCACGAGATCCCCATGTGGTGCGGAATCGTCAGCGCCTCGCCGGCGCGGATGTGGTTCCAGAGCTCCTGCACGGATCGCATGTCGGTCGCGCTCCACGGGAAGCCGTCGAGCGATCGAAAGAAGACGTTGTGGTGCCCGTACGGCGCGCCAAGGCTGCACTCGTAGGCGAGCAGCGTGGCGAAGGCGCCCGGCGAGTAGAAGCGGCGCACCTGATCTTTCAGGGCCTCCCACTCCTCGGGACGGATGCCTTCCCCGGGCGAACCGCGGCCGTCATCGTCTGCATGGTCCGTCTCAGCGAAGAAGTCGAGCCGTGTGGCGTCGCGCGCGTACGCGAACGGGTTCGCGCCGATGCCATCCTTGCTGACTTCGGAGTGGCTGTGCAGGTCTCCCCAGTAAAGACGATCGGCAGGCTCCCGCTCCCACACGCGGATAGGATTCCCGTGCGCGGAGAGCGCGGGTGTTCCAACGGCCGCGGGCTGCAGGCTCACGTCCGGGAAAAAGAACCCCGCCTTCGCGGGTGTCCAGCGCACGACGGCGCTGGGATCGCCGCCCTGGAGGCGCAGCGTCGATCCAAGTCCGGCAACCGATCCTGCTGCCGGCAACGCGGTGACGTTCCAGAACCGATCGAACGCCGTCACGTGCAGGTCGATCGGCTTGCCGACCACCGCGTCGCTCGGTCCCACGAGCGCCACGTCCGCCGCCTCACCGGGAGACACGTCATAGGCGGCGCCGCGGTCCACCTCGCGATAGGTCCCTTTGCCCTCCGCATCGATCGCGATCCGTACGCGATCGCGTCCCGGCACATAGGGTGCGGTGGTTCGCGACAGCTTGACCTGCACGGTGTCTCCGGCCTTCAGCGGCTCTCCGTCGATCCGGACGGTCATCATCCAGTTGAACCGCTCGATCTTCCCTGCGAAGCTGATCTTGTCGAGGGAGAGGCCGAGGCGCGTCCCCGGGCGGGAGGCGGCCACCGACACATAGTGCGGGCCTGCCGGGTCCTTCTGTTGGACCAGCTTGACGATCGGATATGGATTCGTGAACCAGGCCTTGGGAAACGCGACGAGCAGTGTGCCGCCTGCGGCAATACCAGAGCCGCCGGCAGTGAACGTCAGCTCGTAGTCTCCGATCCGCGCGACCTCCATGGTCGACGGGGTCAGCGCCGCTCTTCCTTCAGCGCCGCCCGCCGTGACGCGCGCGGGCGGCGGATGGAACTGTTGAAGCGACGGGACCGCCGCCAGCCCGAGCAGCAACAGCGGCAGCAGCACGCGCGAATACGTCCTCACCATCCCTCCATCGCGCCATGACAATCGCACGGTGCGCGTCGGAGGCGCAAGATCACCGGTTCGATGCGGCAGTTGGCGTTACAGATACGATCCCTTCGGGTCCAACCTCCAACCTCCCGCCTTCGCGCCGACCGAACCAGTCGCGCTCCGGCGGACAAGCCGATATGATACGCAGCGCCATGCAGCAGAAGATGTTCATCGTCCTGACCGGTGCGCTCGCCGCGGGCGCGCTGCTTCACGTGTCCGCCATGACGCAAACGCCTCCGCCTCAGAACACCGAACGCAAGATCGAGCGCCTGGATCCAGCCCTCGATCGCCTCATCGCGCCCGACGCGAAGATCGAGGTCCTCGGCGAGGGCTACGACTGGAGCGAAGGACCAGTGTGGGTGAAGAGCGGCGGGTTCCTGCTGTTCTCCGACATCCCGCAGAACGTGATCTACCGGTGGAAGCAGGGGGAAGGCGCGAAGCCGTACCTGAAACCGGCCGGCTACACGAGCGGGCCGCCGCGCGGCGGTGAGATTGGCTCCAACGGGCTGACGATCGACGGCAGCGGCCACCTCGTCATGTGCCAGCACGGCGATCGCCGGATCGCCCAGATGGACGCGCCGGTGTCGGCTCCCCAACCGAAGTACATCACGCTCGCGGACAAGTACGACGGGAAGCGCTTCAACAGCCCGAACGATCTCGTGGTGAAGAGCAACGGCGACGTGTACTTCACCGACCCCGCGTACGGGATGGAGAAGCAGTGGGACGATCCGAAACGCGAGCTGCCGTACGCGGGCGTCTTCCGCCGCAGCCACAGCGGAGCAGTGACGCTCCTCGCGAAGGACATGACGCGTCCGAACGGGCTCGCGTTCTCACCCGACGAGAAGCTGCTGTACATCGCGCAGTCCGATCCTGACGCCGCGATCTGGCGCGTCTTCGACGTGAAGCCGGACGGCACCATCGCGAACAGCCGCGTGCTGCTCGACGTGACGAGCATGACGAAGAGCCGTCAGGGATTGCCCGACGGCATGAAGATCGACAGCGAAGGCAATCTCTTCGCGACCGGTCCGGGCGGCGTGCTGGTCATCACACCGCAGGGAAAACACCTGGGCACGATCGTGACGGGACAGGCCACCAGCAACGTCGCGTTCGGCGACGACGGCCATTCGCTCTACATCACGGCGGACATGTATCTGATGCGCGTGCGACTCAAAGCGAAGGGCAACGGCTTCTAAAATTCCTGAGCGGTCGATTCTGCGACCGAGCCTGGGTTCGGAGCGGAGCCCCGTATGATCAATGAATTTCGGGATCGGCGATCGGTTCCGTGCCTTCGAGGAAATCGAAGTCGCAGCCTCTGTCCGCCTGAGTGACGTGTTTCGCGTACATGCGGCCGAAGCCGCGAGGGTACTGCGGTTCCCTGGGCTTCCATTCCGAGCGGCGGCGAGCGATTTCATCGTCCGTTACTCGTAGCGTGAGACGGCGCGCGGGGACGTCGAGCTCGATGAGGTCGCCGTCCCGCACGAGCGCGAGCGGACCCCCGACGAAGGATTCGGGAGCGACGTGCAGAACGCACGTGCCGTAGCTCGTGCCGCTCATCCGCGCGTCCGAAATCCGAACCATGTCGCGCACGCCCTGCGCGAGGATCTTCTTCGGGATCGGCAGCATGCCCCATTCGGGCATCCCCGGTCCGCCGAGCGGCCCCGCATCCTGCAGCACCAGCACTGACTCGGGGGTCACGGGGAGCGCGGGATCATCGATGCGCGCGTCCATGTCGTCGTAGTTCTTGAAGACGATGGCCGGTCCGGCGTGCTGCAGCAACCGGCGCTCGGCCGCCGTGTGCTTGATGACGGCGCCGTCGGGCGCGAGGTTGCCGCGCAGCACGGCGACGCCTCCTTCCGGGCCGAGCGGCTGCTCGCGCGAGGCGATCACGTCATCGTTGCAGACGGTCGCGCCGCTGATGTTCGCCCCCAGCGTCCGCCCGTTGGCCGTCGTGCACTCCAGGTGCAGGAGATCGCGAAGCTGCTCGAGCGCCGCACGCAACCCGCCGGCGTAGTAGAAATCCTCCATGAGGAATGCGCCGGATGGACGGATGTTCGCGATGAATGGCGTGCGCCGCGACAGCGCGTCGAAGCGATCCAGATCCAGCCGCGCTCCTGCGCGGCCGGCCATCGCCACCAGATGGATGATCGCATTCGTCGAGCCGCCCAGCGCCATCGTCGCGGTCACGGCGTTCTCGAAGGCCGCGTCGGTGAGGATGTCGCGCGGCCGCAGGTCCTCCCACACCATCTCGACGGCCCGCCGCCCTGCAGCGGAGGCCATGCGCGGGTGCGCCGAGTCCGCAGCCGGAATCGACGAGGCGCCGGGGAGCGTCATGCCCAACGACTCGGCCGCAGCCGCCATGGTCGACGCCGTGCCCATCGTCATGCACGTGCCGAACGAGCGCGCGATGCCGTCTTCCATCTCGCGCCAGCTGCACTCGTCCAGATTGCCGGCGCGCCGTTCCGTCCAGTACCTCCACACGTCGCTGCCGGAGCCGAGCACCTGGCCGCGCCAGTTGCCACGCAGCATCGGCCCCGCGGGAACGAAGATGGCGGGCAGGTTCGCGCTCGCAGCGCCCATCAACAGCGCGGGAACCGTCTTGTCGCAGCCGCCGAGCAGGACGACGCCGTCAACAGGGTAGGCGCGTATGGCTTCTTCGGCGTCCATCGCGAGCAGGTTGCGGTACAGCATCGTGCTCGGCTTCATGAACGTCTCGCCGAGCGTGAGCAGCGGGATCTCCATCGGGAAGCCGCCCGCCTGCCAGACGCCGCGCTTGACGTCTTCCGCGCGCAGGCGGAAATGCGTGTGGCACGGGTTTGCGTCGCTCCACGTGTTCAGAATCGCGATGACCGGCTTGCCGGAAAGATCCTCCGCGGTGAAGCCGGCCTGCTTCGCGCGCGATCGATGCCCGAACGACCGCACGTCGTCTTTGCCGAACCAGCGGTGACTGCGCAGGCTTTCCGGAGAGCGGCGAGGCATCAGGCGTGTTTCAACTGTTCGGCCACCGGCTTCAGGCGCTCGAGCCGGGCGCCGTCGAGCGG
>JBKPTE010000108.1:0-47476 GCA_046735335.1 Acidobacteriota bacterium
CGCGCGAACCGCGCGATGCAGCGGCGTCGCACCCGCCTTGTCCTTGTGCTCGATGTGGGACCCGGCGTCGAGGAGGAGCTCGATGACCGACCTTTGTGTGGCCGGCTCCCACGCCTTTCCCGCTCGGGGCCGCGCATCGCATGCGTAATGAAGCGCGATTGCTCCACGGCGATTCGCCGCGTTCGCGTCCGCTCCGGCTTCGATCAGCGCCGCGACCACCGCCGGCCGCAGCGCCGCCGCGGCGAGGTGGAGCGCCGTATCGCCTGCGTACAACTGGTGCGGGATTTCCTCGACGAGGCGCTCGTCGACGACGCGTGCCCTCGCGATCTCCGGCGCTGCTCGTACGAGCCGTACCGCCTCGGCGTCGTCGGCGACGATAGCGGCAAGGAGCTCGGACGCCGTCACCGCGATTCCGTCAGCGCCTTGTCGTTTCGGACGCGGCCATCAGCTCGCGTACCCTGGGCGCCACTTCGGTCCCAATCAGCTCGATGCTCT
Source organism: Acidobacteriota bacterium (assembly GCA_046735335.1). Taxonomy (GTDB): domain Bacteria; phylum Acidobacteriota; class Vicinamibacteria; order Vicinamibacterales; family 2-12-FULL-66-21; genus JBKPQB01. The sequence goes on from JBKPTE010000108.1 coordinate 496, forward strand.
TCATCAACGTGTCGTGGGGCAGCGTGCCGGCGCTGTACTTGATATCGAACCGCGACAGTCGAAGGGCGCGTGACGTCGTGGCGATCTTCGCGGCGACGGTCCTCAAGCGTGCCGTCCGGCGCCAGCGTGATGTCGCCGAACGTGTCGAGACCGATCCGGAATTCTTCTGACATTCAGGATCGAGTGTAATCGGATGCCGTGGCAACCCGTCGCGTCACTGCGGCGTGCGGACTGACGGCTCACCTCGAGGCGGGAAACTCCCCGGGAAAGGCCAGGTCCGGCATCGGCTTTCCAAGGAAGAGGCGCCGGCAGGCCATGCCGATCAAGCGTGCCCACCGCGTCGACCGCTGAACGCGCGCGCTGTCGGTCGCGATGCCGGTGTTGGCGTACATCTGCCGGTACAGCTTCGACACGAGGACGAACGCGATTCGCGCGCGCACACTCTCGACCACGCGCGAGCGCGCCCAGACCTGCCTGAAGCTGTAGAAGCGATCCCACGCGTGCTGCGTGCCCACGCGGATCTGCTCGAGCGACATCGTCGGATGCGGCGTGTAGAGCCGGGGCCGCCGTCCTTCGGGAATCAGCCAGTGCTGGGTGAGCGGGATGCCATCGATGGCCGTGCCGCGGCGGTTCTCTTCGGCCGCCCACTTCTCGAAGTCCACCGTGCCGGGAAACGGCGTCAGCAGCACGAACTGCGCGAACGTGAGATCGGCGCGCTGGGCGAGCGCCACCGTCTCGTCGAATGTCGCTTCCGTATCGCTCGGCAGCCCGAAGATGAACGACCCCAGAACGTGGATGCCGTGGCGGCGGAACGCCCGCAGCCGCGTGACCAGCTCCTCGCCGGCCAGATTGAATCCCTTGAAGACCTCTTTGAGGCCGGCGCTGGTGACCGATTCGACGCCCACGAGCACGCCGAGGATTTTCGCGCGCTTCATCGCCGACAGGAACTCCGGATCCTCGGCGGCCTCCATCGTGATCTGCGTGTAGAACACGAGGTCATCGGGCAGCGCGGCGAGCCGTTCCATCAGCTCGAACCGCTCCTGGCGCAGCGCCTCGAGCTGGTGCAGCCGCGCCGGATCGGCTCGGCGCCTGGCCTGCGCGAGGTCGGCGAACGCCACCGGATAGAAGTTGTCGTCAGCGAGCGCGATGAACCGGAACCCGCGCCGCCGCAGCTCGACGACTTCGCGGACGACGCGGTCCACGGCGCGCTGGCGCGGCTCCTGGCCGTCGGTCCGCCAGACCGAGCAGAACGAGCAGTGCTTGGGGCAGCCGCGCACGGTTTGCACGGACGCCCACATGTACCGCCGCTCGGGGAGGAGATCCCATCGCGCTGACGCGAACTGATCGCCGGCGATTCTGCCGCCCTCGTAAACGGGCAATGGCCGGCCGGCAAAGCAGTCTTCGACGACGCGCGCCCAGACCTGATCGCCGTCGCCGCGGACCACCGCGTGCGCGAGGCCGTGCGAGGCCGATTCGTCGGGGAACAATGTCGCATGGATGCCGCCGAACACCACCCAGGCGCCGCGCCGGCGTACCTCCCGGCCGATTTCGTAGCCGCGCCGCGCGTTGCCGGTGTGAATGCCGATCCCGACGACGTCGCCCTCCGCGATGGCGGCGAAATCAATGGGCTCCAGCGTTTCGTCGACGATTCGCGGATCGCCCCAGCGCGTTCCGGTCGCCGCCGCGAGGACGTAGAGCCAGCGGGGCGTAATGACGGCAACGCCAAACGATTTCGTGCTTGGATTGACGAGATGAACGCGCGCGGGGGCAGCGGGCAGTGTGCTCAATGGAGGATGGGACGTCCGTGGGCGGCGTGGCGAACCGACGGGCCCCGGACGTTCGTGTTCACCGTTACCAGCGGGGTTCCGAGCGTCGACGATGACCGCCCTTGCCGCCGCCAAATCCGCCGCCGAAGCCGCCGCTGCTGGCCTCCTTCGGCCGCGCTTCGTTGACGGTGAGGTTGCGTCCGGCGAACTCCCGCGCGTTGAACGAGTCGATCGCCTTCTGCGCGTCCTCCGAGCTCCCCATCTCGACGAAGGCGAAGCCGCGCGCGCGTCCCGTCATCTGATCGCGCATGACCGTGACGGATTCGACCGCGCCAGCCTGCGCGAACAACGCCTCGAGATCGGCCTCGCCGACGTCGTACGACAGGTTGCCTACATACAGTTTCCGATTCATGACACTGACTCCTCTGTCGCGGTGGCGACGCTTCCGGCCGGATATCGGCATCGGATGGATGTCGTCTCGTAACTAAGCTGAACTTCAGGAGGAGCGAGTCACAGGCTCGTCTCGCCAGAGGCTGGCAGAGTACGCGGCAAAATCCGGAGCCACAAGCATAGCACGAGCGGCTGGAACGCGGCGGCTCAGCGCGTTTCGAAGACGCGGACTTCGGCCTTCTGCGCGCCGCGATGCGGCACCGCCAGGTACAAACGGCCCTCGTCCGGCACGAACAGGGATGTGCGCGCGCCGGCCGCGGTGGGCACGCGCGCGATCCGGGTGAATCGGTCCTTTCCATGGTCCTGAACAACGTCGATGTACCCCTCGCCGCCGGTCACGTACAGCCGCTCTCGCACGGAATCATAGAACAGATCGTCCGTGTCGCCGACGATGTCGAAGGATGTGACTGGCTCTCCTGACGCGGTGTCGAAAACGAGGACCTTCGCGGGCCGGCGGCATCCGACGAACAGCCGGCGGTTCGCCTCGTCGAGCGCCATCGGGAAGTTTGCCTTCGCGGCCGCGACCGGCCAGGTTGCGATCACCTTCATCGAGGTGCGATCGACAACCGCGATGTGGTCTGCCGTCGGCACGTTGACGAAGATTCGCGCGCCGCCGCGCTCCAGCTGAAACGATTCCGGATGTCCGCCCAGCTTCACCTCTCCGACGACTTTGGGAGCCGACGGATCGATTGCGGCGAGCGCGCCACTTCCGTATCCCACATACACGCGGCGGGCTGACGCGTCATATCGCACGTTGTCCGCATCGTCGCCAAGGCGCACTATCGCGCCCGGGCGAAAGTCCTCGGCGCTCACGAACTGCACGCCGTCCCCCTCGCCGTTTGCGATCGCGACAGCCCTGGTAGCCGCGATCACCGCTATTCCTTGCGGTTCGCGGAATCCCGGAAGGCTCTTCACGTCGGCGCCCCTCTTCGTATCGAGGACCTCGACGGTGTTGTTGCCGAGAGCGGCGAGGTACAGACGCGCGGTCGCAGGATCGAATGCAAGGTGATCGATCCGGCCCTCGACGCGAGGCAGCTCGATGGTGCGCACGAGCGCGAGCGGGGCCTGCGCCGTACCCGAGTGAACCATCAGCAGAATGGCCGCCAGCGCAAGCAGGGGAGCGCGCGACGGGCGCCGGGCCGCCGAGGACAAAGCGGCGTCCCTCAGCGATCGCCCCGATCGCCCTGGCCCCGCGGCGCCTTCGTTTTCGCCCTGCGCCGGCGGTCCGCCGACAATGACCGGCCCACGTCGTCCATCTCGGTGAAGTGTCCCTTGGCGTCGCGGCGCGCGTACATCTTGTTGCGGCCGGTGTCGATGAGTTCGCGTTTCGAGCTGCTTCGCTTAGCCACGTACACCTCCGTTCATCTGCTGAGCAACCTTGATGCCGACTGATGCGGCTGAGGTGCGTGGGCTGCCGACTGGGAGTAGAATGACCGGCCAGCATGAGTGCGGTTGCTCCCCAGACGATGACGGCGACCGCGCCTCCACAGGCGCGGTCCGGCGTGTTCGCGCAGACGCGCATCGTGTCGATCGATGCGTTCCGCGGGCTCGTGATGTTCCTGATGCTCGCCGAGGCGATGCGGCTGTGGACGGTGCACGCGGCGTTTCCCGCGAGCCGGTTCTGGTCGATCGTCGCCTTCAACACGACGCACGTGCCGTGGCAGGGGTGTTCGCTGCACGACCTGATTCAGCCCGCGTTCTCATTCCTCGCCGGCGCGTCGCTTCCGTTTTCAATCGCGAGCCGGCGCAACAAGGGGCAGGGCTTCGGCCAGATGCTGGGGCACGCCGTCTGGCGCAGCCTGGCGCTGATCTTCCTCGGGATCTTCCTGCGATCGCTGGAGCGGCCCCAGACGTACTGGACGTTCGAGGACACGCTGACGCAGATCGGGCTCGGCTACACGGCCCTCTTCCTGATCGCGTTCGCCTCGCTGCGCGTTCAGATCATCACCTTCGCGGCGATCCTCGTGGGGTTCTGGGCCGCCTTCGTCCTCTATCCGCTGCCCCCTGCGGGCTTCGATTACACGCAGGTCGGCGTTCCGGCGAACTGGCCCCACCTCTATAGCGGGTTCCTCGCGCACTTCAACAAGAACTCGAACCTGTCGTGGGCATTCGACCTCTGGTTCCTGAACCTGTTTCCGCGCGAAGCGCCGTTCCGGTTCAACTCCGGCGGATGGTCGACGCTGAGCTTCATTCCGACGCTCGCGACGATGATGCTGGGGTTGTGGTCGGGGGAGTGGCTGAAGACGCCGCGCTCGACGCAGGAGAAGCTCAAAGGTCTGCTCGCCGCCGGCGTGGCGCTCACGCTCGCGGGCCTGGTGCTGCAGTGGCTTCACATCTGCCCGATCGTGAAGCGAATCTGGACGTCGTCGTACACGCTGTACAGCGGCGGCCTCGTCGTCCTCATCCTGGCGGGCTTCTACGCGGTGATCGAAGTGAGGGGCTGGAAGCGCTGGGTGTTCCCGCTGCTCGTGATCGGCGCGAACTCGATCGCGATCTACGTGATGAGCTGGACGATGGAGGATTTCGTGTCGTCCGCGCTCGTGCGGCACTTCGGGATTGGGACGTTCTCCGTGCTCGGCCAGCCGTTCATGCCAGTGCTGCGCGGCGCCGCCACCCTCGTCGTGTTCTGGCTGATTCTGCTCTGGATGTACCGGCGCCGGATCTTCGTCCGAATCTGAACTCGTGGCGCGGTCCGTTCAGGGCCGCGAATGTGGCGCGGTCTTTTCAGGGACGCGACCCCAACAGGAACTCGCCCACCGACGTCTCCTCTACGTACTGCGTCCCGGCCGCGCGCGCGAAGAGATCCGAGTCGCCGCCGCCAATTGCGCACGGCGCCAGTTTCATCGCTGTTGCCACGAGGTACATCGTCTGAAACAGGACGCCCACGTGCTTCAGCGTTGCCGCGTACGCGATTGACGAGTACTTCCAGCTCACGCGCTGAAAACGCGACGTGACGACGAGCAGGACCTGCAGCTGTTGCACCGGTACGCCGGTCGCGAAGCTGGCGCCCTGCAGGAGCGCGGCGGTACGGTCGGTCGGCGTCGAGCACCGCTCGAGCGCGTGGTGCAGCGGATCGTAGTGGTACAAGCCCGCATCGAGGCCCTCGCACGCGTTCACGAGCGGGTAGATCTCGAGCTCGTACAGCGCACCGCCGGCGGGATACGGCCGCGGCGCGAACTCCATTGCGACAGGCGCGGCGGGCGTCGCGACCTCCGCCGTAAACCTGTTCGTGATGCGCGCTGAACGATAGAGGAAGACTCCGAGCTGGTCGACCGTGAGCGGCACGCTTCCGTACGATCGAAGGGATCGCCGCGACTCGAGAATCGACGTGAGCGTCGGGTCTTCACGCAGCGACGACTCGGACGGAGACGCGAGAGAGATTCGCATCCCCGCGATGGCCGTTCGGACTGGCGGAGGCGGATCGATGTGCCCCGCGAAGCGATACGTGCCCCCAATCGGCTCGTCGTGACGGCCGCCGCGGCTGCGGGAATGAAACAGCAGGTCGTGGAATTCCCACGAAAGAAGGGACGGATCCTCGTCTTCGAGGCTGTTTCCCGAGTTCGTCTGCTCGGTCAGCATTCCCGCACTCAGCAACAGCGTCCCAATCTGCTCGACAGTCCTGCCGTCCAAGCCAGGCGCGACACCGGGAAGATCGCACGACCTCATTGGACGCCTCAACGCGTGCAGGAGCGCCAGCGCGCGCGCGTCGTGAAGGGCAAGTCGAGCATGCGAGAGCGGCGATTCGATCGTCCACCCGCCGCCGCGCACTCGCGTGTAGGCGAAACGCGAGAGCAGATAGCGCTTCGAGGGGTTGAGAGGCGCGGCCGAGTACTCGAAGTACGGCGAAATGGCGGATAAGGTCGCAATCGGATTCGCATCCCGTTGCACCGTGCGCTGAAGCAACAGGGAAGAGGTGAGCAGGCGGAGGAACAAGTAGAACCGCGCGAGGGCGTCGATTCCACCCGACACCGTGATCGCGGCCGCAAGCCGATCCTCGTCCGCGCCGCCGGTTCCGATGGCGTCAAGCGAGTCGAGCACGACTGGATCACGATCCGTGAACCGACGCTCGAACGAACCGTGCCGAACGACGATTGCACCGGAGGAGTCGCGCGTTACACGCGTGCCGTCGCGAAGGGAAAGGAACAGGCCGCTCACTCGCGCTGAATCCGGTCAGAGGAACATGGCGACAGGATTGAGATCCTCCTCGGGCACGGGGGCATCGCGCCACCCCAATGCGGGTGGAACGTCGTACAGGCGGCCGGGACCGAATCGCGGCCAGAAGTGCCGAAGGCCCGGGACGATCACCTTGACGACCGGCAGCCCGAGGTCCGCACGCGTCTGGTCGAGCACGAGCATCTCCATCCCGCGCCTCTCGATCGCCTGGCGGCCGATCTGGATGTCGTCGCGCAGGTCGTCCGTCCATGTGACGGCATATGCGCTGGCCCGCTTCGCCGGCATCGCAGGATTCGGACTGAGATACGGGTGCGTCGCGACCGTCGCGTTCGTCAGCCAGTGCCGCACTTCGTTGTCTTCCAGCCCCGCGAGATCTTCCTGTGCGCCGGTCTCGGCCGGGAGCATCCACGCGAGCGACTGATTGAGCTCCGTCACCGCGCGAAGCAGCGCGATCCGCGGATCCAGATGCGCACCGAATCCGAGCGCGATGTGCTCCCGCGGCTGGTCGATGAGACGCGAGACCGCCGCGCACGCGGGAATCCCGAGATCGCTCGTGACGTCGAGGACCCACAGCTCCCGGCCGCGTTCACGAAGAAACTGCGTGAGCGTCCCGAGGTACGGCTCGTCGAAGCTCCCGAGATCGATTGCCGGCACGCGCGCGCGGTTGTACCACCACAGGCCGACGCTGTCGCGCTCGACGAGCTCGAGAAAGCCCTGCAGCACTGCTTCCTCGAGCGTGTTGCCGGCAGCGTTGCCGTTGGAGCAGGGGACGCACGACATCACCGTGTCCGGGTAGCCGAAGTAGCAGAACGCGGTCGGCAGGAAACGATGGACCTCGTTGGTCAGCGACCACACCGGCGTCCACTCGATCTCCGCATCGGGATCGAACCGCACGGGAACGCGGCCGAACCGCGCCGCGCGGGCGTTGATCTCGGCGCGATCCTGATACTGCCGGTCGCTGAACTGCATGCACTCGTTCGGGTGAATCGCGAGCCCCTGCATTCGTGTGAAGGTCGATCGCTGCCGCGGCTCCGTCCCGCGGAAGCAGGCGCTGTAGCGTTCGAGCGCTTCGCCGAGGCAACTCGCGCGTGCCTGGACGTCCGAGATGCCCTTGCCCGCGCTGCGGCTCCGGAAGCTCTCCTGCAGATCCTTCAGTCTCGCGTGTGGAACCGCGAAGTTCTCGCCGGCGAAGTACACGTGTAGCGTGCCGTTCCCCGCGGGATGGCGGTGCAGCCCGCTGAGGGCGCCGGTGATCGGGCTGACGTGCCGCTCGTACCTCTCCAGAGTCTCTTCCGGAGAGACCGCACGATGGCCGCCGTCTTCGGTGAATCCCTTCTGGCACGGCCGCAGGTGGACACGCGGCCATGCCTGGCTCTCCTTGCGGCGAGCGCAGGCGGGGCAATCGAGCTGCTTCGCGACTCGATGACGCGAGGACGCAAACGTCACCGCATCGATGGCAAGGAGCGTCCCGGGATCCGTGAGGCCGCCGCGTGCAATCCACGCGGCAATTTCAGCTGCCGCAACGCCATACGCGATCTGCCTCGTCGCCGGGGTGTCGGCGAACGGAATGGGAAGGGGGACGCTGCATCCGCGTCTGCGCGCGGCGAACAACTCGACCGCGCGATTCAGCCGTAACCGCTGTGCGAGGCACGCCCAGCAGGCTTCCTCCGGGCTTTCAAACGGCGGGCCGACGAGCATCTGCCGCCCGACCGGCTTCACCAGCATCCATCGTCTTCCCGAAGAGATCGCCTCCGCGTTGTGTGCCTGCAGGTCGCCGCGAAGATAGTCGTCGGTCACGACGACTTCGAGCTGACCGTCGGGTTCGACGCGCACGTCAGCGGACTCGAGCGTCTCAACGAGCGGCGCCGGATCGATATCTCCAAGTGTCACGACGCGCACCGAAGTGCGGGCGAGACGCTCCGAGGCCCGGTCGGGATCGACACCACGAACCGCCCAGAACACCGCCGTGCCGGCGGGGATAGAACGGCGGGCTTCCTGAACGTACCCCTTCTGCGCGAGGACGCCGATCGCGTAATAGACTTCAGCCGCTGACACGTCGCCGCGCAGGGCGTCGACGATCTCGTCGGTCGTTCTGCGCCCGTCGATCATCGACCCGATGCGTTCGAACATGCGCCCGTTCAGAACGGCGTGGCCGGCGTCGGACAGGAGCAGCACGCCCTCGCCAGGCATCACTTCGACGCGGAACTGCGGCGTGAACTGCGGAGTGGCGATCACGTCATCTCCGGGAGGTTCGCCGACTGCCCGCAGCTATGACCGCAGCGCGCCGCGAGAGACTTCGATACACTGACGCTGCTCGCGATCGCAAAGCAAGGGGAATCGTCATGATCCAGATACCCAGACTTGCCGCCCACGTTCACGCGCACGTCCTTCCCAACGATGGCGTCGTGTTCTCGTCTCAGGCCGGCTATTCGAAGGTGAAAGGACGCCTCTTCGAGCTGATCGTACCGCTCATCGACGGCCGGCGGTCCGTGGACGAGATCGTCGACACCGTGAGCGCCCGCCTCGGCCCCGCGGCGGTCTATCACGCGATCAACGTGCTCGAGCAGCAGGGCTACGTTCGGGAAGGCGATCGGCGCGAACGAGCAGCCCTTCCGTGATCAGCCGCTGTACGAGCGCAACGCGTTCGTCATCGCTCAGACGGCCCGGCACGCTCGCTACCTCAAATTCGTCGGTCTGCGCGATGTATTCGAGAGGCTCGCGCATGCGCGCCGGCACCGTCACGCCGTGTGATGGATACTGAATGCTCATCCAGCCGTAGCCTTCCACGATTCGGCACGGCGTCCCGGAGCGCCGGCGCACGATCGTGTCCGGGCCGATCGTCGTCGAATCCGTCCGATCGCCCGCCCCGAATCGCGCGTGCGGCGAGGGCGGAAGCCATGCAAGCCATTGCGCAGCGAGGCGCGTGAGCGCTTCCTCGAGCGGCAGCCGTTCCGCAATCATCGCGCGCAGCGCGCGCAGATCGGCTTTGACCGCGGCGTCGGGTGCATCGCCCGTTATCGCCCGCGCCGGAATCGCCCGGCGCAGCTCTGGCGCGTCCCACGCCATCACGCCAAGCGCCGCGTCGATGAGGTCGACGAACGTGAACGCATGAATCCCGACGGTGAGGTGGAGAGACGCATCACCCTGCGTGAAGACCTGATGCCCGAACCCGCGCGGCACGTACAGGACGTCCCCGGCCTGCAGGACAACGTCGAGCAGCGGGGTGCCGACCGCGTCTTTCGGAATCTCCGTCGGGGGCCGCTGCATCTTTGTCGGCGAAGGAAAGCACGGCGCGTATACCCGCCACGCCTTCGTCCCCTCGAGCTGCAGGATGAGCACGTCGTGCGTATCGAGGTGCAGTGGAAACGCCGCTGCTTGCGCCGGCGTCACGTACGCGTTCACCTTCACCATGCAGCCGAACGCCGCTGCGAGCGATGCGGCGAGCGCGCGAATCGGCTGCCGCCGCTCCTCGAGATCGTTGATGTTGATCGTGAAGCCTTGCGCGTACGCACTGAACACGCGCTCGACGTCGACGAGCGATTGCTCGGCCGCGAGATCCACGATCTCCGTCCGTCCGTTCGAGTGTCTCGACAGGCGCACGCCAAGATTGTGGGTCCGGCCGTACGACCCGAGCAGCTCGTCGACGTCGGACGACGAGAAGAGGTGCGTGAATCGATCGCGTTGCGCTGACGGAACGTGCAGCGGCCGCTGCTCCCAGTACTCGCGGAAGAACGCGGACGCATCGGTCGGCGCAATCAGCGCGTCCAGAGTATCCGCCGTGTACGTATCGACGGGAATCGCGGGAATCACTTCGTCACCGGACGCAATCTGGGACATGACGTTACCTAGTAGGGAGTTCGAGAGAGATGGGCCAGTGCGCCGAGCTCCGGAGTCGTATCGAGCCAGCCGTTGATGGCGACGCGGCCCCACGACGCGTCTTCACCGACGCCGGTCACCGGCGTCACCTCGTGATAGAACTCGCTCGGGAAGAACACGAGCCTGTTGTCTTCGGGCTCGAGGCGCGTGAACGTGTCCGCATAGGCGGGCACCCACGCGGGCGGCTCCGAGACACCCGGCCAGAAAAATGTGTCGTAGAGGAGGAGGTCGCCGCCGCCGAACCGTCGCGGGCTGCGGAACAGCGTATAGACGAACGTCACGCGTCGAGTATTGTTCGGGCCCGTGTCGCGATGCGTGCGGAAGAAGTCACCGTCGCTGTACAGGAGCCCGTGTGCCTCCGAGAGCGCCGGTTCGAACTTAGGCACCTTGAGCCGCGGCTGTGCGATCGCCCACGCCAACAGCAGCCGCTCGTAGAACGCGCGCTTGACGCCTTCATCGACGTTCGAGAACGCGCGTGCCAGCATCCTGGAGCGCCGGTAATCGGTGCGCAATCCTCGCGTCGTTTCCGCCGGACGGAAGGCGTCGAGGTTCGACAGGACGGACGCAAGCAGCGCGTCGTGCGCGTCAGGCGGCAGGAAGTCGGGCACGAGCACGAAGGGCGCCGGCTTGAGTCCGCCGGGTTGCGCCGTCAATACGGAGGGGCGTCCCGTGAGGCTCGCGAGCAGGCGATCGGCCTTCAGGCGGTCGGGCGCGATGGAGACAATCCGATCGCACACGGCCGCTGCCGCATCGAGATCTCCGGCGGCGCGCAACTCGTCGGCATCGCGCTCCAGGCGGCCGATCAGCTCGTCGGATGCCGTCAGGTTCGCTGTCATGAGAACAACTCCTGCCGGAGCGGTTCGAACAGTTCACGCGCGGCGGGCGTCAGACCAGGCGAGGCATCGATCGCGTCCGCCATCGGCCGGAGGCATTCCATGTTGTACGCGATCTCTTTCGCGGCCGCGTCGCTGCCGTCGCGCATGCGCGCCGCCAGACACGCGCGATAGAAGAGGACGACGTTCGCGAACGCGTGAAAGCCGATGAGGATGCGCTCGATTGGCCGTCCCTTCTGCACGTACGGCGAGTGGTACAGCTGCTCGTCCTTGCCGTTGCTGAACGTCGTCCGGTACTGGGCGAAGTGGTAGTACTGGTGGCTCGTCTCGTGGACGAGGAGCTCGGCGAGTTTCAAGGACGGCGCGGGCAAGGAGGCGAAGACCACGGCGTTCACGCCGCGGAGCGAGAAGCTCTGAAACATGTCTTCGCCCGGACGTCGCAGCGGAACGACGGCCGCGAGCGCGCCGGCGACCCAACCGGCGTACTGCGGGGCGAACTGCTCCAGCAGCAAGGCTGTCTCGCGGAGCGTCGAGGCGACATCGGCGGCATCGGTGTCCGAGATGTCGGCGAGGGACGTGAACGGGTAGACCTGCTGAAAACCCGAGCCCACGATGCGCACGCCGGCGCCGCCGACGGGCACTTCAGACGCGTCGCCAACGAACGGTGCCGGCGCATTGTCCACACAGATACGCACGTGTTCGTCGACGGCATCGACCGCGATCTCTCGTCCGGCAGGCGTGACGCGCCACCCGAATGCGAGAGACGCCGGCGAACCGAGCCGGACCCGCCAGCGTCCTTCGTGCCCGTGCGCGTGGAGATGTGCGCCGATCTGCGCGGCCACCCACAACGGATCGAGCGCCCCAGCCCGGATCGTACGCAGCGACAGCGGCACCTGGAGCGCATCCTCGAAGCGAATCTCGCCGTCAGACCACGACGTCAGCAGATCCGACAGACCTGAGCTCGCAAGCGCGAGGCCGTCCCCGCAGTGGCGAAGGAGCGTCTGCGCGTACTGCCGTGCGGCTCCGATAATCAGAGCGGCGCGCAGTTCCGAGCGGCGGCGAGGATCGACGCCAGGGTGCGAGAACGAGGCGAGGGCCGGACCGCTCGTCATCACGCAACCACGAAATCGACGCGTCCGGCGAGGACGCGGGCTTCATCGTGCGTCGAGCCGTCCGCCAGCGTTCCGCGTTCGCGCAGCCGGCGCTCGAGATGCCGGATGACGCCGCGCGCCACGATACAGCGGACGCTGCCGTCCGCGTCGTATTCGACGAAGTCCTGACAGCTCTCTCCGACAGGATCGCCCATGCACGCGCGCCGGTAGTACTCGCAGCGTTCGCACGTCCGCTGCATGCGCTGCCGAGTTTCGAGCGCCGTCTGGCGATAGCCGTCGCCAGCGAGCAGCCGATCGAGAGGCGTTTCGAAGAGGCTTCCCGTTCGCCGCCCGAAGCGGTCGCCGTAGGTGTAGACCGTGCCATCCGTATCCACGAGCAGCGCGGATGGCCAGCGTGTCGGATCGTACGCGTCGACGCGGTTGGCCTCGCGGCGGTTCGCGTGGATCACGAGGCACAGGAATCGATCGAGCGGCTTCACCGCAACCGGGTCGTCGTCTTCCAGCCAGAGGTCGAGGAGGTCGCAGTAGGCCGCGAGCACTTCATGCGGCCCAAGCTCGAAGGGCTGCCCTTCCGCATAGAGGCCCTTTTCGATCGGCAGAATCCGGAAGCGCATCCGCTGCGATCGGTAGAACTCGTAGATCCCGCGCACATGTGCGACGTTGGCGCGCGACAGCACGGTGATGCCCGCGACGGCGATGCCGGCCTCGCGAACGCGCGCAAGGTTCGCGAGCGCGCGCGCCTCGGAGTTCCTGCCGCGCAGATCGATGCGCAGCCCGCCGAACAGATCGAGCGAGACGCCGACGCCGTCGAACTCCCGCAGGAGCGCGATGCGGTCCTCGTCGATAACGGTGAAATTGCTCTGGATGCTGTTGGTGACCCGGTGGGCGGAGTCGGAAAATACGCGGCGCTGCAGGTCGAACACCTGGCGGTAGAAGGCCGGCGGGACGAGCAGCGGTTCACCGCCGTGCCAGTAGAAATTGATGCCGATTGGCTCCGCGGCGCCGCGGAAACCAAGCGCGACGTTCGTGAACATCCGCTCGATCCCGTCCAGCCTCATGCGCGCGCGGTCGCCGAGCAGCGGCAGCTCGTAGCAGTAGCGGCACCGCAGGTTGCAGAGCTTGGAGGTGTAGCAGACGATGTCGAGACGCTTCATGCGCGTGCTCGCTGCCTGCTACACCTGACGATCGGCCGCGCCCGTCGCGGTCATCGGAGTGCCAGATCGCGTCTCAGGCTTTCGTGCCCTGGATGAACAGCGGCTGGAACACGTCCTCGGGGAATTCCTGCGTCGACGTCTGGCAGGCGCAGGCACACAAACACCAGCCCCCTGCCACGCCCGCGAGATCCGCCATGTTCAGCTCCGTCACGTCGCCGCTCGGCTTCGCCGGCAGCGTCAGGTAGTTCACCTTGTCCGTGTTCTCGACGACCTTCAGTTCGACCCCTTGCGGCACGCTGATGCCGTGTTCACGCATCACCGCGGCCGGATTCTGAATCAGGCGCTGTTTCAGCTTGTCGTCGCTCCATGCCTGCGCGACGAGCTGCGCCCACCGTTTCACGTCGCCTTCGGATCGCTCTGCCATTGGCTGGTTCCTTTCTCAAGAGAGAGTCACCGTTTGGGGAAGTGGCCGCCCGGACGCGGGGACCGGTACGCCGGTTTCGCCGTCCGCCAGTTCGAGGAGAGCCTCGAGCACCGCGTCGCGCTCGATCGTGTGCATCGATCCGTCGCCCGAGATGTGCCGTCCGCGAGGTGAGAGTTTGAAGCCCCACCTGGCTGGATCCGTCGGTCCGAACAGCCCCACGCCCGGAAGCCTGAAGAGATCCGCCGCATGGAGGCAGCAGGAGTCGACGCCGAGGAAGAGGTCCGCGTGGCGCAGAATCGACAGCACGAGCTCGAGGTGCTCGTCGAGCAACACGATCCGGTCCCAGTGACGGGTGAGCGACAGCGGATAAAACATGACGCTCGCCATGAAGACGACGAAATCCGGATGCGCATCGAGGAACCGCTGCAGGACCCAGGAGAGCGCGACCTGATTCCACATCTTGTGGGTGAACGTCTCGGGGTGCACGAACAAGACGCGGTATCCCGGCGGTACGTGGTCGGCGACGAACCGTTGCGCGGCCGATTGAGCGGCGGCTGAAAAACGCGGCGGGGCGGCGAAATCGTCGAAGGACAGCTCCCGCTGGAGCCGCTGCGGGACCGAGAACAGCAGCTCGAACATGTGCGCCCGGCTGTCGAGCGGAACCGCGACATCGAATGCCGTCGACGCCCGCCCGACCGTCTGGGTGGCGCCCATCCCTTCAGCAAGCTCCAGGATGGTCGGCGAGAACCAGGGAGAGAGGCAGATGAACAGATCGCACGGGCGTGTGCCGGCGAGCGTCCGTTCGACGTCGACGCGGCGATCGTTCACATCGGCCCAGAACGCGCGTGCAAGGTGATCGATGGGCAGGCCACGGTAGGTGAAGGAGAGCAGGCCCTCGCCGATGATGACCTGCAGGCCATCGGGAAACATCGCGCCGAGCGCGCGCATGGCGGGCAGCGACATGAGTTGATCGCCGAAGCCGTTCACGAAGAATACGGCGGGCCGTCGTGCGCCGGAAGCGGTGCTCATCGGCCGTCCTCTCGTGCCGGCGTCTGCTCCTGCCCCAGTCCGGCGCCCCAGACGTCGCACGTCCGCATGACGCCGCCAATGAACCGCTTCGACATCGCGCGGGCGAGCGCCCGTTCACCCATCGCCCGCTGCGCAGCGCGAAACTCGAACACGATGGCATCCGGCGGCACGGCACGTCCGAGGAACTCGCCGAGCACCGACGTGAAGTCATCGACCGTGAACTCGAACCCTGCATCGTACGCGATCGCGATCCACTCGTTCGCGCTGTCCGTTACCGCCAGCCGCTCGCTGAGCGCCCGCTTGTCCGCTGCGGCCTTGGCGAAGAGCACGACGTTGTCTCCGCTCATCGTCATGTCGTTGGACGGCTCGCGAGGTGGAACGGACGTGGACGCCCGATCGCCGCGTCCGGGGGTTCACGCGGCCATTGATGTCAGGCGGCGTGACGATAGCGCCGCTGTCGGAGAGGTGTCAAGCGGAGGTTGGCGGTTGGAGGTTGGATGTTGGAAGTTGTCAGCCGCGGTGGAGACTTGTGCGCGAATGGTGCGACGAGATGTCTTCCGTGGCGGCGACTTCTTGCGTGCTCGAGCTTACAGCATCTGTCCGGCCATCAGCCGCACGAACAATCCGTCCTGCGCCGCCAGCTCGTCGAACGTCCCCTCCTGAACGATCCGTCCGTGCTGCAGCACGTAAATGCGATCGGCGCGCCGGATCGTGCTGAGGCGATGCGCGATGACGATGCGCGTGACGCTGATCCGTTCGAGGCTTTGCTGCACGATCGCCTGCGTCACGTTGTCGAGCGCGCTCGTGGCTTCGTCGAACAGCAGGACGCGCGGGCTCGAGGCGAGCGCGCGGGCGATGAGGAGCCGCTGCCGCTGGCCGACGGAAAGGTTGGTGCCTCCTTCGCTGATGAACGTGTACAGCCCCATCGGCATCTGTTCGATGTCGCGGTCGAGCGCGGCGGCACGCGCTGCCGCCCATGCATGCGCGAGCGTGATCGCGCCGCCCGCGCCGATGTTCTCGAAGATCGAGCCCGCCATGATGTTGCTGTTCTGCAGGACGATCCCGAGCTGCCGGCGCACGGCCCTGACGTCGAGCGCCGCGAGATCCTTGCCGTCATAGAGGATCGCGCCGGATTCGGGGCGTTCGAACCCGAGGAGTAGCCGAAACACCGTCGACTTTCCGCTGCCTGTCGGCCCCACGAGCGCGACGAAGCCATCAGGTTCAACACGGATGCTCACGCCGTCCAGAATCGCCGGCCCGTCATTGGTGTATCTGAACGTCACATTCTCGAGTGCGAGTCCGCCCTGGAGCGCGCCGGGGTCTGTCTTGTGCGCATCGGCCTCGATCGGCGCGTCGAGAATGGGTTTCGCTCGCGACCAGATGGTCGTGACGCTGAGCAGCTCGATCGCTGACATGCTCAAGGCTGAGGCCCCGCCGAGAAAAATGTTGAATGCGGCGATGAAGGCAAGGAAGACGCCGGTCGTGAGCGATCCGCCGGCGGATCCCGATTCGAGCCCTTGCGCGGCGAGCCAGAAGAGCAGGGTGGTTGCGAGCGCCGGCAGCACGTCGTTGAGCACCGTGATCGTGTCGCCGAGCCGCTGGACTCGGATCGTCAGCACCTGCTGATCGTGGTACCGCGCCGCCCACGACGCGAACGCCAGCCGCTCGGCGGCCGCGACACGCAGGCGCGTGACGCCGTTGATCAACTGCACCGTGAGCCCGACGACCCGCCCCTTCCGCGCCTGGAGCTCTGCGATGTACCGGTACGCCGCAGCCCCGCACGTGGCCGTCGCGGCCACGAACACGGAGGTTGCGGCGCCGGCGACGATCGCGAGGCGCGCGCTGTAATAGAACATCAGCGCGAGATTGAGGGCGCCGAGCAGGCCGAGGAACAGTGCCCGGATCGTCACGGCGCTGAGCCGGCTGCGGACTTCGGACACCGCACTCGCGCGCGCATGGAGATCGCCCACGGTGTACGTTCGAAAGAAGCGCGGCCCGAGATTCAGCAGGCGATCCCACAGCGCCGCCTGCACGTCAGCAGACGACCGCGTCTCGACGCGCAGGAGCGCGATCCCCTGGCACAGTTCGAAAACGACCCGGCCGAACACCGCTGCCGCGAGCCCGAGCGTGATTTGAAAGAGGAGCGCTCGATCGCCGTCCGGAATGGCGGTGTTGATAATCGCCGCCGTCGCGAGCGGCGTGAGCATGCCAAGGAGCGTTGCCGCCATCGCGGTGCCGAGCGCGACGCGGAGATCCCGGCCGTGCCCGTGCAGCGCGAATCGGAGCATCTGGATCGGCCCGTTCAGGCGCTCCGGCAGCGGTCGATAGAACATGTACGCCGCTGGCGCAAGAGGATCCGCCAGTTCCATCCGCGTGCGCGTCGGCGGCTGCGTGGTCGAATCGACCATGTCGTAGCTCGATCCCGACGGCAGCAGCGCGACGGGTCCATTCGTATCCCGCAGGAATCCAATCAACGGTCCCGCATCGCGCTTCCACCACTGTCCGGTCAGCGCGACCTGACGCATGCGGACCCGCGACGCTCGCGCGATCGCATGCAGCCGGTCGTGGCTGGATGCGGAGGAATCGGCGGGTGCAGAGACGAGCTCGAGACCAGTCGCGCGCGCGACGGCGCTTGCCGTCACGAGCAGCGGATCGGCGCCGCTCGCGTGAGACGCCTCAGGCATCGATCAACGCCTCGCCCGGCGCGAGCAGCAGACGCGAGTACGCTCCGTCCAGGCTGCGCAGCAGATCGTGCGTGCCGCGTTCGACCACCTTCCCGCGTTCGAGCACGATGATTTCGTCGCACTGGCGGACAGTGCTGAGGCGGTGAGCGGCAATCACGCAGGAGCATCCGCGCCGGCGCAGGTTGCCGATGATCTGCCCCTCGGTCTCGCCGTCGAGCGCACTCGTCGCCTCGTCGGCGACGATGATCGACGGGTCGTTCACGAGGGCGCGCGCAATCTCGAACCGCTGCCGCTGCCCGCCGCTCACGTTCGTAGCGCCCTCACGGAGCTCGGCATCGAAGCGAGCCGGTAGCGAGCCCACGAACTCGAGAATCGCCGCGTCGCGGCAGGCGTCTTCGAGCACCTGATCGGAAATGCCCTCGCGCCAGAACGTCAGGTTGTCGCGGACGGTGCCTTCGAACAGGAACATGTCCTGCTCGAGCAACGCCAGCGACGCCGCGAGCACCTGGCGGGGAATCTCGTGCCGCGGCCTGCCGTCCAGGAGAATCTCTCCCTCCCAGGGCGTGTACAAGCCGCAGACCAGCTTGAGGATTGTGGATTTGCCCGATCCGCTGGGCCCCACCAGCGCAAGGCGCTGGCCGGGGCGGATCGTGGCGCTGAAGCCTTCGATGAGGGGCGCATCGCTGCGGCTGTAGCCGAAGGTGACGTTCCGGATCTCGATATGGCCCTCCAGCCGCTCGGGGATCTCCGGCTGCGCATCGGTGCGATCCGCTTCGGCGTCGATTGGGTTGTCGAGTACGTCCTCGAGGCGATTCAAATCAGCGCGAAGATCCTGCGCGGTCGTGCTGAGGCTTACGAGCTTGTTGATCGGCGTCAGGAAGCTCTGCATCAGGCTCTGGAACGCGACCAGCATTCCCACGGTCAGGCGCCCGTCGATCACCCGAAGCGCGCCCACGACCAGCACGAGCACGGCGGCCGCCTGCACGGCAAGCCCTGGAACGAACCCCAGTGTAACGGTGACCAGTCCCAGCTCCGATTGCGCGTTCACTAACCTGGCGTAGGAGCCCGTAAAGCGAGTGAACACGTTCGCCTCGAGCGCCGACGCTTTCAGCGTCTCGATGTTCTGCAGCGCGCCAATCGTGACTCCGTCGACCTTGCCCTGTTCCTGCGACAACCGCACCGCGGCGTCCATCCGGCGCCGCGCGATCAAGTGCAACGCCGCGAAGTGCGCCGCCGCGGCCGCAAGAGCAATCGCGGTCAGCACCGCGTCGTACCGAAGCATCACGACGAAGTAGAAGAGCATCATCGTGACGTCGATGACCGTCGTCGCGAGACGGCCGGAAAGCGTCTCCGCGACGCGATCGTTCAGCGCGGTCCGGCTGCTGACCTCGCCCGCGTAGCGCTGCGCGTAGAACGCGGCGGGGAGACGGAGGATGTGCCAGACGAAGCGGCTCGATGCGGTCACCGCCAGCCTTGTTCGGAGGCGGCGCAGATACCCGAGCTGCAGTCGCAGAAACACGGCGCGGAAGGCCGCCGTCAGCAGCATGCCGATCAGCAGCGGCCGTACCCAGTCGTCCAGTCGTTCGATGAGGACGTTGTCGACGAACGCCTGCGTGAGGACCGGGATCGCGATGCCGGGCAGCACGAGCACCAACCCGATCAGCACGCACCCGAGCAGCGCCGCGCCCGATCCGCGCAGACGGTTAATCACGGCAGGGACGACGCTCGGACGGCGGCCGCCGGGCCGAAACGCTTCCGTCGGTTTCAGGACGATGGTGACGCCCGTGTAGCTCTCTTCGAACTCCTCGGTCGTCACGGTCCGCGGGCCCGTTGCCGGGTCGTTGAGGTACACGCGGCCGGGTCCAAAGCCTTCGACGACGACGAAGTGATTGAAATTCCAGAACACGATCGCGGGGAGGGCAATTGCGCGGACGCGCTCGGCCGGCATCATGAACCCGCGCGCGTCGAGCCCGTAGAACCGCCCTGCCGAGACGATGTTCGACGCGCGGCTCCCGTCGCGCGAGACACCGCACTCGCGCCGCACTTCTGCAAGGGGCACGAAGCGGCGGTAGTGCGCCAGGACGATCGCCAGCGCCGCGGCGCCGCATTCCGCCGCCTCCATTTGCAGGACCGTCGGCGTCCTGAGCCGCGTTGTCTTAGGAGGCACCACTGCGCGATCGGAGGAAAGACAGGAGATAGGTGATGGGCGCAGGACCTTTGACAGTGACGCGGGCATCCAGCGCGGATCCGGGCGGTACGTGGAGCGGCGGGCCTTCCGACGACGACCAGCGGTAGCCGCTGTACGTCGATCCGTCGCGCATCAGCTCCGCCGAAACTTCGACGAGCGGACCCTGCTGCATCAGCATGTCCGCAGCCTCGACGTTGCCGACGACGTCCGCAAGCCGCTTCCTCGTGACATCAGGCGAGATTGCGATGACGGTCGCGAGCATGCTGCCGAACCGTTCGCGGCTGACCGACTCGGGTGTGAGATGGATCGGCATGCCGGGCGCGATCGGCCCCGCGCCGCTCTGCGGGAAATAGACGGTGGCGGTCCCGGCGCGTGACGGGTCGCCGGGTACGGCGCGCGCCAGAACGCCGCGGCCCGTGACGACTACGGGGACGTGGCCGGCGATGCTCCAGCCGAGCGCGATGGCCGCCAGGACGGCGGCGCACGTCAATGCGAGCCACGTATTCGGGTGGACGATTTCGATGAGGCGGTCCAGCCGCTCGGGAGACGGCAGCGCGTCAGCGGGATGAGAACCGCGGCTGGTCGGCGCCGGCATCAGAGCCCTTGGGGTCCCATGTTTCCATACCGCCGGGCGGCATCACGCACCACGCAGCCGCTTCAAGAGCCAGTCGAAGCGCGCGCCCGCGAGGCTGGTCTGTTCGAGCAACTGAGGATCGATCTCGGTTGCGGGATCCGTCGAATCGTTCTCACGTGGCGTCCCGTATCCAAGCTGGCTCGTCGTCTGCCGGAGGCGATCGGCGAGAAAGACAGAGAGCGCCCGATAGAACCGCGCGGCGAACGGCGGATCCTGGAGCTTCAGCTCGAGCGTCTTCCGAGGCACCGCGAGCACCACAGAATCCTGTTCGGCCGTGACCGTCGCCGACGGCGGCCGCGCGTCGGCGAACGAGATCTCCCCGATGATCTCGCCGGAGCGAAGTCTCGCGACGGGCCGGCTGCCCGACGCGGCCGTCGTGACCATCAGACAGCCCTCCAGCACGACGAAGAGGTTGTCGATAGGCCGCCCTTCGCGGATCAGCACGGTGCCGGCCGACACGCGGATGCGTTCGCCGGCGTCGGAGAGCCATTCGATGTCGGCATCGTTCATGATGCCGAGGAAGAAGAGCGCTTTCCTCATCTGCGCCCGGCAGAGTATAGCGCCGTTAGGTGACGGCTGCCGCTCATACGCGTTCGTCGGCCAGCTCGAAGAGCTCCACGCTGCCCTGACGTCCTCGAATCGCCGCCGGCCCCAGAGAGCGGAGCGAGACGGATCCGTTCAGCCGCCCTCGCGTGGCCGCGCTCAAGACAATCTGTCCGGGCGCACACGCATACGAAACCAGCCGCGAGCACGTGTTGACGACGTCGCCGAGCGCCGTGTAGTCGCGTCGTTTCGGAGATCCGATATCGCCGACGGTCGCAAGCCCTGAGTTCAACGCAATGCGAAGGACGATCGGCGGCTGGCAGTCGAGCGCGGCCACCGCGCGGCGCATCGCAGCCGCGGCGCGCACCGCGCGCTCGGCGTGATCGGCCTGCGGCAGCGGCGCGCCGAATACCGCGAGCACCGCATCGCCCATGAACTTGTCGAGCGTGCCTTCTTCGTGGAACACCGCTTCGCACATCTCCGCGAAACAGCGGTTCAGCAGCGCCGCGACGTCCGACGGGCTGAGCGACTCGGAAATCGTGGTGAAGCCCACGATGTCGGCGAACAGGATCGTGACGTCGCGCTCCTCCGCGAGGAACGGGGCGTCGGGATCGCCCGCGACGGACAGAATCCGTTCGACGACCGCCGCGGAGTGATAGCGCTGCAGCCGCTCGCGCCGGCGCGTCTCCTGGACGAGGCGGCTCGTGAGCCGCGCCTGCTCGATCGCGACGGCGGCGTACGACGAGAGCGCCTGCAGCACGTCGAGGTCGGCGGCCTTGAACTCCGCGCGGTGCGGGTTGTCCACGTACAGCGCGCCGATGACGTCGTTCTGGTTCCAGAGCGGCGCGCACATGAACGAGCGGATCGGCGCCGCATACACGCTGTCCACGCCGGCGAGCTGCGGGTCGCGGAGGACGTCCTTCGCGAGCGTCGCAATCCGTTCGTCCACCGCCTTGCGGATGATCGTCCGGCTGATCGTCGCGCTTCCGGGCTGCCCGTTCCGCGAGCGCCAGACGCGCGGGACGATCTCTCCGGTCCGTTCGTCGATGAGCAGGAGGAACGCACGCTGCGCCGGAATCGCGTCGAACACCAGCGCCACGACGCGCTCGAGGATTTCCGGAAGCGGCTGCCAGTGCACCAGGCGGCGGGAGATCTCCGAGAGCAGCGAAATCAGACGCTCCGGTTCGACTTGCGGCCCGCTGCCCTCCAACGCGCGCGTCTCGTCTACCCGTCGGAAGACCGAGGTCGGCGAGGGGAGGATGGCGGTGTCGTCGCTCAGGACCACCTCGTCCGTGCTGCGGTGCTCGAGCCTCAGGACGCAGCCGCCCAGGGCGATGGAGTCCTGATCTTTCAGGTTCGCGTGCGACGTGAGCGACTGGTTCACGCACGTCGTGTTGCGGCGCGCGAGGTCGGTGAGGGTGCAGGAGTCGCCCTCCACGTGAAGCGTTGCGTGATGACGCGACACGCTCGGGTCCGTGAGCACGAGATCGCAGTCGGGCGCACGGCCCACGATGGTGTCGCCGTCCGGAAGCAGGTGCCGATGCGGCTCGCCCCCCTGCGTATACAGCAGCGTGAACATCAGCCCTGACCCTGGGTCCGCAACCGCTTCCGGATGCCGTGCAGTCCGCGCCGCGTGCTCTGAATCGCGGGGACGACGCCGTAGAGCGGCGAATTGACGAGCGCCGCCTTGAACGCCTCCTTGCGCCGGCGCTGCACCACGATCTGTTCGAGCAGGTTCGTCAGGGCGGGATCGCCGTTGTGCGCCTGCGCGAACGCGAGGTTCTCTTCGACGAACGGCAGGCTGTCCCAGCGGATGATGTCGGGCCAGTGCGCCATGGACTTGTTCGGAAACGTCACCGCGCGGTCGAGCATCCCCAGCGCGCGCAGCGGGATCATCGTCCTGATGCACTTGTGACACTCGCAGCAGTTGTACGCCCCGCCGAAGTTCATGACGCACACCCTGAGGTTCTGGAGCACCAGATCGGGGTTCCACTCCAGGATACGCGCGAGCTTCTCGGCGCGGGGCAGATCGGCGCCGTCGTGCACGATCTGCACGCGCTCGGTCGAGAAGCGTTCGTCGACGAGCGGCGTGCTGCCGATGGGAACCGGATCCCGATACGAATACGTCGACGGGATGCACACGTGACTGCATCCGCCTCCGAGGCTCAAGGCGGCCGCCGCGAGGCCGCTGCCGCAGTACACGTGCAGCCAGTCGGCGTCGAAATACGCACGCAGGTTGCTCTCGCCGACGATCAGCCGCACGCCCGCCGCGTTGGCGATCTTCTGGACGAGCGCCTGCGCTTCCTCGACGCCGCGCAGGAAATCGAGCGGCTTCTCGAGCCCGCGCATGAACAGCACGTGCGTGAGCGGCGAGGGAAGCGTCTCGTATCCGCTGCGGTACTTCAGGAGCGTGTAGAAGGAATCGACGCCGCCCGAAAAGCACGTCGCCGCGTGGCAGCCGCGGCCGGGCGAATCCGATGACCGTGCCGTCGTCCGGATCTCGGATCGTGTGTAGTCGGGATGCCACGCACGAAAGATGTCGCGGACGCGCGGCAGTTCGAAATGCAACCGCGGCGAAATCGGCGGGGTGATCTCCAGCGCTTCGCCGCGGATCATGGCCGGCACGAGCATCGCAACCGCGAATGGATCGGGCGAGTCCGAGACGAAGGGCGCGAACTCGGCGGGGTACTCGAAATACAGCTCGAACGATGCGGGATCGCGTCCGCTCTCCACGTGCGCAGACAAGCGCACGGCGTCGCCGCGCGTCTGCACCGACACGGCCGTCAATCGCATGAACGATTCTCCTCGGGGGGGCTCGCTACCGACCACTGCACCTCTTTAATGTATGGCAGACCTGGCAGACCGGGCCGCTCAGACCCGCCCGGTCTCTCAGACCGGCTTGACGCAGGCCGGCCTCTCAGACCCGGCCTTGACGTCGGCCGGGTCTCTTAGACCCCACATGACGCGCGGCGTGAATCGTGCTCTCCCGCCTTCCTGTTTCGCGAACATCTCGAAAAACGGCCGAAAGTTTGCGGACGCGCGCTCCGTCACACACGGAATTGTAATCGGGGGACCAAGGTGTTATTGCGACTGTGCGCCACGGCGGCCCTTGCCGCAGCCACGACGCTGAGCGTTGCCGCGCAATCCGGGCCGCGCGTCATCTTCCGGGCTTCGCAGGATCTCGTCTCCGTCGCGGTCGTCGTGCGGGGACCGGACGGCCGCCTGGTGCGCGACCTGCGCGCGGCCGATTTCGAGGTGCTCGACTGCGGCGTGCCGCAGAAGATCATCCAGTTCCAGAGCGGCGCCGAAGGAGATGCGCGCCTGGCGCTGCTCGTGGATTCGAGCGGCAGCATGGGGGTTGGAGAGAAGCGCGCGCGCACGCGGCTCGCGACCGACCTGTTGATCTCGGGGTTCCGGCAGGAGGACGAGGCGAGCGTCTTCAGCTTCGATTCGAACGTCCGCCGGCTCACGCCGTTCACGTGGAACAAGAACACGCTACGGGATGCGGTCGCCGGCGTCGAGCCGTTCGGGGCGACGCGGCTCTACGATGCGATCGCCGCCACGGCGCAGACGGTGAGCGAAGACACGCCGCGTGCGCGCGCCGTGCTGCTCCTGACCGACGGGATCGATACGTCCAGCATCCTCTCGCCCGAGGATGCGGCGACGGCTGCCGCCGCGCTCGATCTGCCGCTCTACGTGCTGTCGGTTGGGGGAGATGAAGAAGGCGAGCGGCCGGCCGCGTCCCTCAAACGAATGCTCGCCGGCCGGGGGGACACGCTGCGTGATCTCGCGACGCGGACCGGCGGCCTCGCCGCCGAAGCCGTTACGGTCGCGCAGATGAGCGCGGTGACGCGCGCGATGCTCACGGAGCTGCATTCGCAGTACGTGCTCGCGTTCGCGGCGGCGCCGGCCAAGGGCTGGCACGAGCTGACGGTACGCGTCCGTCGCGGCCACGTTCACGCGCGCTCGCGCGACGGATATCTGGTTTCGTAACGAATTCCCAATCTCCCATCGCCAATGCCGCACGCCGCGCACCGCACCCGCACCCCGCACGCGCACGCCGCGCACTTCGCACGCCGCACCCGCACGCCGCACCCGCACGCTGCTATCCGCCGAGGTCGTCGATCAGCCCACGCAGCGTCTGCAGCCGATACGATCCATCCACGGCGTTGTGATATGTCGCGCGCTCCGCTGACGTCAGATCGGCGAACGGCACCATCGGCTCGAACTGCGTGCCTTCGTGCCATTCGTTGAACGAATTGAGATAGACGGCGAAGAACCCCTGCCGCGCGTTGGCGGAACGCGGGGTCGTCTGCAGCCGGAGCGTGGCCTCGAACGAGTCGCGGATCCGTGCCGCGCTTGCGGCGCCCTCGCGCGCGCGGTCGGCGTCTGATGACCAGTCGACGCTGCCGTCGGGCTCGACGCGCGGCGGCCGGTAGCAGGGATCGTCGGGCGGCGTCAGCGGCAGCACGACGTCGAATCCCGCGTTCACGCCGAAGACGAACACCAGGTCGCGCCCGTCGAATGCGTTCGTGACGGCGCTCCACGCGTCTTCGTGGAAGTACGGATCCGCCGACGTGCCGCCATCGAACCCGCCCGCGATCGTCCGCGTCAGGTCGAGCGAGTCGGCGAGCAGGGTGAAGCCCTCGAACTCGCTGCCGATCTCCTGTTTCAGCTTCCTCGTCTGGGCGCGCCACACCGCGTCGGGCACGAATGCCGACACCGGGCGCGTGATGCCGCGGCAGTCGGTGGTCGTCGGCGGCAGAATGCTCGCGAACAGCTTCATGAGCGGCGCGCTCGTGCCGTCCGCGCGGTGCAGCAGGAGGAAATTGTCCCAGTGCCGCCGCTCGCCGTATTCGCGCAGCAGGTACGTGATGTCATCGGCAAGGCGCATCGGGCGATCGTCGTACGGCTCGATGTGGAACGTGACCTGGATGCCGAACGCGCGCATGACGTCCATGACGACCGGCACCGCGCGATCTTCGTAGCTGCCCCGTCCCCACCAGCTCATGTTGATGGCGCCGGCGCCGGCATCACGAATCCACTTCGCGTGCTGCTCGATGACGCGCGTGTCCAGGGAATCGTAGGGTCCGAGCGCCGGCAGGTAGTTGGAGGCAATCTGGCCGGGCGGCTTGCGGCCGCCTTCGTCCCAGTGCCGCCACGGTGACGTGCCGTACCACGGGTAGTACTCGAAGATGAAGTGCGCCGGCAGATCGCGGTAGGTGGCGCGCAGCCGCGCGCCGATGCGTCCGAGCGGGATGCGTTCGATGGGCTCGCGGGCCCGCGGAGCGCGCCGCGCGTCGACCTGGCTCGCGAGAACGCCCACGCGGGCGGCGGGCAGCGCCGCGAGGCACTCGGTCAGGAACGCGCGGCGTGAAACGCGACGCATCCGGCAAGGCTACACCTGATCGCACACCGCACACCGCACACCGCACGCCGCACGCCGCACGCCGCACGCGCGCCGCACCCCGCACCCTGTGCTAACGTCCGACGGGTGGTGCCTCGTCATCTCGTGCTCGCAGCTCTGGTGGTTGGGTCCCTTTCCGCGTGCCGCGCCAGGAACACGACGCTTCCGGATCCCGCCGCGGGCAATGCCGCGGCGGCCGAGTGGCGCGCGAAGCACGAGGCGGATTACCGGCGCGAGTGGGTGAGCATCGCTGGGCTGCACATGTTGAAGCCCGGAGCGAACACCGCGGGGAACGCGTCGACGAACGACATCGTGCTGCCGGCGTCCACGCCTGCGTCGCTCGGCGTGTTCACGCTCGAAGGCGATCGGGTCCGGTTCGATCCAACGCCGGGCGCACCGGTGCGGTTGAACGACAAACCGGTGGCTGCGTCTGTCGCGATGCGTGACGATTCGGCGCGTGACGCCGACGAGCTGCTCGTCCGCAACGTGCGCATCGTCGTGCACAAGACCGGCGCGCGCCACGCGATTCGGGTGCGCGATCCCGATGGACCGCTCGCGAAGGCGTTTGCGGGGTTCACGTGGTTCCCGATCGACGCGCAATATCGAGTGCTCGGCCGCTTCATCCGCGATCCGCAGCCGCAGCGCGTGAAGGTCGTGAACACGTACGGCGACGTCGACGAGTACACGACCGAAGGGGTCGTCGAGTTCTCCCTGCAGGGCCAGACGCTCCGCCTGCGCCCGTTCACCACGCGGCCGAAGCGTCTCTATTTCGTGTTCCGCGACGCCTCGAGCGGGCACGAGACGTACGAGACCGCGCGCTTCCTCTATTCCGATTTGGGAGACGACGACAGGACGGTGCTGGATTTCAACGAGGCCTACAACCCGCCGTGCGCGTTCAATCCACTGACGACCTGTCCCGTGCCTCTTCGTGAGAACCACCTGGCGGTGAAGGTTCTGGCAGGGGAGAAGAGGTATGCGGGAAATCTGCGGAACTGAAGTTCCGCGTTCAGCAGTTGCGGTTCAGCGCGTATTGATGGCCTACACAGAAGCGGTCAGGATTCCCCTCGGAGATACTGCCCGTCCGTCCCCCGACGCAGGCGCCCCTGCCGCACGAGGTCCTCGAGCACGATCTCGCAGGTGCGGGTTCTCAGCCCGAAGAGCCGGGCGGCCTGCTCGAGCCGAAGCGTCAAACCCGGCATCTCCTCATAGCAGCCAAGGATGCGCGCAACCAGCTCAGCTCTCCGCGGTTCCCCGTGGACGCCGTCACGCGTCCGGTGCCGCCGCTCAGGTGTGCCGAGCCGGAACCGCATACGTTGGGCAAATGCACTGACGATGCCGTCTGCGGAAGCAGGAACGCTCGTAGCGCGCAACTCTCGTTGCGCGTGCGCACGGCGCGCCGCAACTGCTCAGCAGCCTGCTAAAGTAATCGAACCCACATGACCCTTCATGCCCGTCACCTGAGACTCCTTGCGCCCGTGTTCGCGGTTGCGCTCGGCGCGGCCCTCGCCACCACTCCGTCAGCCCAGCAGCCCGCGCCGGCCGGGCCGCCTGGCGGCTTCGGCCGGCAAGGTCGCGGCGGCCGCGGCGTGCCTATCCAGCCCGGCGAAGAGTGCCCATCGGGCATGACCGAGATCCGGCCCGAGCGATGCCAGGCTCCCGAATTTCCGCCGCCCAGCATCGTCGACTACCGCCCCAAGTCGACGCTCGTCACTGCCGCTCATCTGGTCCCCAAGGCGAAATTTCCCGCGATTGATTTTCACGGACATCCCGGCCAACAGGTGACGTCGAGCGAAGGGCTGGCGTCGCTCGCTGCCTCGCTCGACGCGTTGAACGTGCGTGTGATGCTCAGCGCCGACAACGCGTCAGGCGATCGCCTCACGCGTACGCTCGACGCGATCAAGAACAGCCCGCAGAAGGATCGCGTCCGCGTGCTCGCCGGCGTCAACTTCTCCAACGTCGGCCCGGGCTGGGCGGAGAAGGCGATTCAGCAGCTCGAGGCCGACCTGAAGGCCGGCGCGGTGGGCATTGGCGAGATCGGCAAAGGGTTCGGCCTGCGTACGCGAAAGCCCGACGGGACGCGCCTGCACATCGACGATCCGGATCTGGATCCGTTCTGGGAAGCGTGCGCGCGCCTGAAGATTCCAGTGTTCATTCATACCGCGGACCCCGCGGAGTTCTTCGAGCCGATCGACTACCACAACGAACGCTGGCTCGAGCTGGCGCTGTTCAGCGATCGGCGCTATCCCGCGAGCGAGTTCCCGCGCTTCGAGGAGCTGATGGCCGAGCGCGATCGGCTGTTCAGGAAGCATCCGAACACGAGGTTCGTGGCCGCGCACATGGGATGGCATGCCAACGATCTCGCGCGGCTCGGCCGGAAGCTGGATACGATGCCAAACCTGTATACCGAAGTCGGCGCCGTGCTCTACGACATCGGCCGCCAGCCGCACGCGGCGCACGATTTCTTCGTGAAGTATCAGGACCGATTGCTGTTCGGGAAAGACTCGTTTCAGCCGGAAGAGTATCCGTACTATTGGCGCGTGTTCCAGACGAGGGACGAATACTTCGACTACTACCGCAACTATCACGCGTTCTGGAAGCTGTACGGGATCGACCTGCCCGATGCGGTGTTGAAGAAGCTGTACTTCGACAACGCGCTGAAGATTACGCCGGGGCTCCCGCAGGGCGGATGGCCACGATGAACGCCTAATCAGCAACTCCCGAGTCCCGGACCCCGATCCCCGATCCCGGCCCCCGGCCCGCGAACCCGTGCGCACGTCCTCGCGGATCGTCGTCCGTCTCATCACGTCGCTACTCGTGAGCGTTGCAGTCGCGACGCCGGCCCGCGCGCAGGATCCGCACGCGGGCATGCAGCACGAGCATGGGGCCTCGTCGAGCGGCTGGGAGTTGATGCAGGACGGCGTCGTCTTTCTGATGTTCAATCGTCAGGGCGGTCCGCGCGGCGACACGGAATGGAAGGCGCCGAACTGGTGGATGGGCATGGGGCGGCATCGTGCGGGACCAGGCACGTTCAGCTTCACGCTGATGCTCAGCCTCGATCAGGCGACCGTCGGCGCGGAGGGCTACACCGAGATCTTCCAGGTCGGCGAGACCTTTCGGGGCGATCCGCTGATCGATCGCCAGCACCCGCACGATTTCCTGATGCAGGCATCCGCGTCGTGGCGGGTGCCGCTCCGCGGCGGCTACACGCTGACGCTCGCCGGCGCGCGCGTCGGCGAGCCGGCGCTGGGTCCAGTCGCGTTCATGCACCGGCTGTCGTCGTGGGACAATCCGGTGGCGCCGCTCGGTCACCACACGTTCGACTCGACGCACATCGCCATGGGCGTGCTCACCGGCGCGATCGAACGCGGGCCGGTGCAGGTCGAATCGTCGCTGTTCAACGGACGCGAGCCCGACGAGCAGCGCTGGGATCTCATGGATCCCGGCGCGCTCGATTCATGGTCGGTGCGCGGGGTGGTACCGGCCGTCGGCGTCGTGGGCCGCTCAGGTATCGCACGGCTATCTCACGAACCCCGAAGCCAGCGAGGAAGGCGACGTGCGCCGCACGACGGCGACGGTGTCGTGGACGCCGCGGCGCGAGCGCAGCTGGCGCGGCGTGACGGCCGGCTGGGGCCTGAACAACAAACTTGGAGGCGCGTACAACGCGCTGCTCTTCGAAGGATCGTACGGCCTCGGTGCCGCGACCCTCTACGGCCGCGCGGAGCCCACGCAGGTGGAAACCGACGTTCTGCGCTTCGGCGTCCACACAGCCTGGGCGGACGCAAGGCCGCCCACGTCGTCCTCCCCGGCGGGATCGACTTCGTGTCGGCGCTGACGATTGGCGCGAGGCGCACGCTGGCGCATCCATCCGGCTGGGAGAGTTGGCGCTTGCCGGCGACGCGACCGCGTATCATGTGCCGTCGGTCCTGAAGCCGACGCACGGTAATCATCCCGTGTCAGCTCACATCTATCTCTCGATCCGTCCGCCATCCATGCACAGGATGACGGAGATGACCATGATTCGACCGTAGAAGGAATCTAATGGCGCGCTATCTTCTGATCGCGCTCGGAGGCGCCGCCGGCGCGGTCGCACGATATCAGATCGCGGCGGCAATCCAGTCGCGGCTGCCGTCCGTGTTTCCATGGGGCACGTTCGCGGTGAACGTGACCGGGTGCTTCGTGATGGGTTGCGCCATGGCACTCCTCACGGAGCGGATCGGCGCGCACCAGAACTGGCGGTTCCTCGTGCCGATCGGCTTCATCGGCGCGTACACCACGTTCTCGACGTTCGAGCTCGAGACGTATCGCGCCGTCGTGGAGGGCACGTGGTTCGCCGCGGGCGCGAACGTCGTCGGCAGCGTGGTCGCCGGGTACGTCGCGCTCTGGCTCGGAATCGCCGTCGGAAGGCTCGTGTAAGGAGGGTCGTGATGCTGCAGCACGGGCCCGCGAAGAAGGTGACGATCTACGTCGGCGAGGCGGCGCGCCATCGGCACGAGCCGGTCTACATGGCGGTGCTGAATTACCTCTTCTACCACAACGTCCCGGGCGCCACCGTCACGCGCGGGGCCGCGGGCTTCGGCGCGGATCACCAGCTCCACATGGAGCGGTTCGTCGAGACGAGCCTCGACCTGCCAGTGAAGATCGAGTTCGTCGACGAGCCCGCGAAAGTCGACGAGATCCTTCCGAAGCTCCTCCAGATCGTCGAGGACGGCCTCGTCGAGGTGCAGGACACGACGATCGTGAAGGCGGGCGCAAAGGCGGCGGCGCCTGTCACGCCGACGACGCTGAAGGGCAAGGCGAAGCTGATGCGCATCTTCCTTGGCGAGCAGGATCGCTGGCGCGGCAAGCGCCTGCACGACGCGATCGTCGAGAGCCTGCGGGCGCACGACATCGCGGGCGCGACGGTGTATCGGGGGATCGCCGGCTACGGCGCGAACAGCCGCCTGCACAAGGAAAAGCGTATGAGCCTGTCGAGCGATCTCCCGGTGATGGTGTCGGTCGTGGACGAGGAAGCCAGGATTCGCGCCTACCTGCCCGTGCTCGAGCAGATGCTGGGCGACGGACTCGTCGTGCTCTCGGACGTCGACGTGATCAAGTACACGCACCGGCTGCAGCCGTCCGCGGCCGCGGAGCAGGACCGATGATCCTCAGCGGGCCGGCGCGCATGATACGGATTCACTTCGGCGAGGACGATCGATGGGAAGGAAAGCCGCTGCACGACGCAATCGTCGAAGAGGCGCGCAAGCAGGATCTGGCGGGGGCCACCGTCTATCGCGGCATCGAAGGCTACGGCGCGAGCAGCCGCATTCACCGGAAGCGTCTGCTGACCTCGGCGGACCTGCCGATCGTCGTCTGCCTGATTGACACGCGCGAGAAGATCGAGGGCTTCCTTCCGACGATCGAGCGGATGGTGAGCGAAGGGCTGATTGCGATTTCGGACGTGGAAGTGATTCGATACAGCGGCCGCGCGTGACGGCGACCGTCCGCCGTCGTCCTCGTCGTCGTGGGGCGGCCCTTTCAGGGCCGCCTTCGTCGTCAGGGCCGCGATTCAGGCAAGCTTCAACCAGGCGCCGTTGCGGCGATTGAAGCAGTACAGGCCGCAGCCATGCGTGCACCAGCGGTAGTAGTCGTACTCGGTCCCGCCGACCGTGGCACGTTCGATCCACTGAGCATGCGGCGGCAGCCTGGGCAGCGGCGATTCCGTAGATCGACCCGTTCCGCGTTCGAACGCTCGATCAATCGCATCGATCGCTCCGTGAGCTGGTGGCTCTTCCCCGGCGCGGCGTCCGCCCGCTCGCGAAGGTCGCGCGATTTGGCGATCAGCTCGCGTACCCGCAACAGCAGCACTTCCGGCATGACGGGCTTCAGGAGCAGCGCGTCGGCTTCTTCGCAGGTGTCCGGCAGTTCTTCGGCAGTCCGTGCGCTGAGCAGCAGGAGGGGAGTGCTCTGCGCCGCCTCATCGCTCTTCACCGTGTGCACGAACTCCAGCGCGCGTGCGCTGCCGTCGGCGCCCGCGCCGAGATCGGCCAGGATCAGGTTCGGGCGAAGCTCCGCGATGGAGGGAAGCGCCGTATCTGGCTCGGCAGCGGCGGCCACCCAGAATCCCGAGCTTTCGAGGAGGACGGTGTACATCTCCCGCGCATCCGGATCGTCCCCTACCAGCAGCACGATCGCCGGTATCTCGTTCAGTTGTTCCGGCTGTGGGTAAATGGTCATCGTTTCGAAAGACTGTGCTTCCGCCTTCAGGCGGAAGTCGATGATTCATCCGCCCCCCGCGGGGGTCAAGCTCTGGTGTGGCAGCCCGCGCGCGACGGTCCTATAATCCCCCGCCATATGCCTCGCACTCTCACTGCTCTCGCCGTTGCTGTGGTCGTGTTCGCGCCCCTGCCGCGTCAGACACGACCAGCGGCGCAGCCGCCGTTCACGCTCGAACAGGTGATGAGCTATCCATTTCCCGACGAGTTGATCGCCTCCCGAGACGGCAATCGCGTCGCGTGGACGTTCAACGAGCGCGGCGTGCGGAACATCTACGCGGCAGACGCGCCGCAGTTCGCCGTCCGAGAGCTCACGAGCTACGACGCCGATGACGGGCAGGAGCTGACGGGACTACAGTTCTCCGAGGACGGCGAGACGATCGCCTACGTGCGGGGCGGTGCGCATGGATCGAACTGGCCGGCGGAAGGCAACCTGATGCCCGATCCGACGAGCATGCCCGTCCAGCCGAAGATGCAGGTGTGGACGGTGTCCGCTACCGGCGGCGCCTCGAAGCTGATCGCGGAGGGCGACGAGCCGGCCATTACGTCGAAGACGCACCGGATTGCGTTCGTGCGCGACAAGAAGATCTGGGTCACGCCGATGGACGCCAGCGGGGCGCCCGAAGCCATCTTCGCGCGCGGCAGCGGGGACTCGCCCGTATGGTCGCCCGACGGGAAGACGCTCGCGTTCGTGTCCGATCGCGAGGACCACAGCTTCATCGCGCTCTTCAGCGGGGTCGACAAGCCGCTGCGCTACCTTGCGCCGTCGACGTCGCGCGATTCGGATCCGGCGTGGTCGCCGGACGGATCCCGGATCGCGTTCGTCCGACAGCCCGGCCGCGGAGGCGTTCCGATTTCTCCGTTGGACGTGCGGCCCCAGCCCTGGGCGTTGTGGGTGGCGGACGCGGCGAACGGCACGTCACGAGAAGTGTGGAAGAGCGGGACCCGGCTCGTCGACGCCATCCCGAACATCGCGGGCAACATGCCTCCCTCGTGGGTGGCGGGCGATCGGCTCGCGTTCATGGGTTATCAGGACGGCTGGCCGCACCTGTATTCGGTTGCGGCGTCCGGCGGCGCGGCGACGCTCCTTACCCCGGGCAGCTTCATGGTGGAGCACGCGTCCGTCAGTCCGGATCGCAGGTTCATCGTCTACAGCGCGAACGCCGGATCCGATCCGCTCGACATCGATCGGCGACACCTCTACCGCGTCCCCGTCGATGCGGCCTCGCCTTCCGCGCTCACGAAAGGGGCGAGCATCGAGTGGACGCCGGCGATCACGTCCGACGGGCGCTTCGTCGTGTATCTCCAATCGGACGCGCAGCATCCGCCGCTCCCCGCAGTCCAGCCGATTGATGGCGGAGCCGCCCACCGGCTGGCTGTTGAGCGCATTCCACGCGACTTTCCGGCCGCGCAGCTCGTCACGCCGCAGCAGGTCATTTTCAAGGCGAGCGACGGCGTCGAAGTCCACGCGCAGCTGTTCAAAGCGGGTGCGGGGGCGGCGAAGCGGCCGGCGCTCGTGTACGTCCACGGCGGTCCCCCGAGACAGATGCTGCTCGGCTGGCACTACATGGGCTATTACGCGAACGACTACGCGGTGAACCAGTATCTTGCGAGCCGCGGCTTCATCGTCCTCTCGGTGAACTACCGGCTCGGGATCGGATATGGATTCGCGTTCCATCGGCCGGAGAAGGCAGGCGCGCGCGGCGCCTCCGAGTACCTCGACGTCATCGCGGGCGGGCACTATCTGCAGGGACGCGACGATGTGGATGCGGGACGGATGGGCATCTGGGGGGGATCCTACGGCGGCTACCTGACGGCGCTCGCGCTGGGACGCAACTCCGACGTGTTCGCGGCCGGCGTTGACATCCACGGCGTCCACGACTGGAGCCGCCAGATGCGCGCGACGCTGAACCTGATGCCCGCCTACGCGCGCGACGGCATTACCGAAGACGATCTGCGCACGGCCGCGCGCGTCACGTACGAGTCGTCGCCGATCTCGTCGGTGAAGACGTGGAAATCCCCGGTGCTCCTGATCCATGGAGATGACGATCGCAACGTCGACTTCCATCAGACCGTCGATTTGCGCCAGCGGCTCGACGCGCAGGGGGTGAAGGTGGAGGAGATCGTCATTCCGGACGACATCCATGATTTCCTGCTCTGGCGGAGCTGGCGTACGGTGGCCACCGCGATCAGCGGGTATTTCGAACGCACGCTGATGAAGCCGCGCAACTGAAGTTGCGCGCTACGAGAGTTGCGCGCGACGAAAGTTCCACGCGACGAAGGGCAACTTTCGTGGGGCGGAACCCGTCCAACGCCCTATGGACAAGCTCCTCCAGGACCTCCGCTTCGCGCTCCGCAGCGTGGTGCGACAGCCCGCCTTTGCCATAACCGCCATAGTCACGCTGGCGCTGGGGATCGGCGCCACCACCGCAATCTTCACCGTCGTGAACGCCGTCCTGCTGCGGCCGCTTTCCTTCGTCAACCCCGACCGCATCGTCGCCATCGCGAACCTGTGGACCAAGACGGGACGGCGGGGCAGCACCGTCTCGGCGCCCGATTTCCACGACTGGCAGGTGCAGAGCAGAAGCTTCCAGGCGATGGCGTACTACACGGGGTGGGAGACCAGCGTTACGGTGGGGCCGACGGCGGACTACGCCAACGTCTATCGCGTGACGCCGCAGTTCTTCGACGTTCTGCGCATGCGGACGGCCGTCGGCCGGCTGCCGACCGCAGAGGAACAGAAGCCGGGCGGGGCGTTGACGGCGGTGATCACCGACGCGTTCTGGAAACGCCAATTCGACGCGCAGCCGCGCGCAATCGGGTCGACGGTCAAGGTCGACGATCAGATCTTCACGATTGTCGGGATTCTCGCGGCCGGCTACCCGTTTCCGGCGCGAGCGGACGTGTATCTGCCGTCCTGGATCACGCCGGAAACGAAATCGCGATCCGGACACAACTATCGTGCGATCGCGCGGCTTGCCGACGGCGTGACCGTCGATCAGGCGCGGGGCGAGATGACGGGCATCGCTCGTCGGCTCGAGGCGGAATACCCGAACACCAACACGGGGAAGTTGACGGACGTGTTTCCGCTTCAGGAGCTCGTCGTCGGCAGCACGCGGCAGACGTTGTATCTCCTCCTTGCCGCGGTGGCGCTCGTGCTGCTGATCGCCTGCGCGAACGTCGCGAACCTGCTGCTGTCGCGCTCGACGGTTCGTCAGCGCGAGATGGTCGTGCGCGCGGCGGTCGGCGCCGGACGTGCGCGACTCGTGCGTCAACTCCTGACGGAAGCGGCGGTGTTCGGTCTTGCGGCGGCGGTCCTCGGCGGCTGGCTCGCCCGCCTCGCGATGGGTGGCCTGATGGCGCTTGCGCCTGCGAATCTTCCGAGGCTGAACGAGGTCCACGTCGACGGCACCGCGTTCGGATTCGCCGTCGTCATCGCGCTGATTGCCAGCATCGTGTTCGGCCTTGCGCCCGCGCTGCAGGCCTCGCGGATCGAGCTCGTCGAGGGGCTGCGGCAGGGCGGCAAGGGATCGTCGGTCGGCGCACGCCGAGGCTGGGCGCGCAATGCGTTCGTCGTCGCGGAGATCGCGCTCGCGGTCGTCCTCGTCATGGGCGCCGCGCTCCTCGCGCGCAGTCTCGCAACGCTTGCGGCCGTCGACCTGGGTTTCGCCCCGGAGCATCTGCTCGTGCTCTCGACGGCGGTGCCGGCGCAGAACGTCGAGCAGGCGCAGCACGCGACGGCGTTCTATCGCGATCTGCTCCCCGAGCTGCGTGCGCTGCCCGGCGTCACGGCAGCGGCTGGGGCCATGGGCGCGCCGCCGGATCCTCGATCGAACGGCGGGTACTGGATCGAAGGGGGCCCTGGTCTTGCCGATACCGGCGTGCAGGCGCCTCAAGCGATCTTCAACGTCGTCACGCCCGACTACTTCCGGACGATGAGGATCCCGCTCGAAGAGGGACGCGACATCCGGGACAGCGACACCCGCGATGCGCCGTTCGTCGCCGTCGTCAACGAGTCGCTGGCGCGCGCGGCGTCCCCGGGCCAGAGCCCGATCGGCCGATGGATCCAATGCGGTCTCGACTCGCTCGAACACATGACGATCGTCGGCGTCGTCGGCGACGTGCGCACGTCGGGACCGTCGCTGCCGCCGGAGCCGGAAATCTACATGGCGTACCAGCAGCATCCGGGGCCGTCGACCGAGCTCACGCTCGTCGTGCGGACCGCCGTGGCCGACCCGCTCTCGCTCGCGGAGACGATCCGCCGAAAGATCACGGACCGCAACCCTGACGTCCCGATGAAAGCAGCGACGATGGAGTCGTCGCTGGGCACGGCGACGGCGGCGCCGCGATTCCAGACGTTCCTGCTGATCGTGTTCGCGGGCGTAGCGCTGGTGCTCGCGCTCGCGGGCGTGTATGGGGTGATGGCCTACAGCGTCAGCCAGCGGGTGCCGGAGCTTGGGGTGCGCATCGCGCTCGGCGCCACGCCGGCCAACATCTCGGGCCTGATCTTCGGCGCGGGGGCGAAGCTCGCGGCCGCCGGCCTCGCCATCGGCCTGGTCCTCGCGCTGACGTTCGGACGGCTGCTGCAATCGATGCTGTTCGGCGTCACGCCGCGCGATCCCCTCGTCCTTGCGCTCGTGATGCTGACGGTCGCGCTCGCGACGTTCGCGGCCTGCTATGTCCCGGTTCGCCGCGCGGTGCGCGTCGATCCGATGGACGCGCTACGCACAGAGTAGGCCGGGTCTCTTAGACCGGGCACGGCTCTCTTTGACCCGGCACGGCTCTCTTAGACCCGGCCCGGCTCTCTTAGACCCGGCCCGGCTCTCTTCCAACTCCTAACGCATCCGCGACGCGGTTGATGTAGTTGAACCAGGACGCGATCAGCGTGATCTGAAGGATGCCGCGATCATCGAAGCCGACGGCGCGCAGCCGATCGTGATCCGAGGGCTGGATCCGCGTGGCATCGCGGGTGATCTGCTCGACGTATTCGAGCATCACGCGATCTTGCTCTGAAATTCCGGCGGATCGAAAGTCGCGGCTCAG
The DNA here is from genome assembly GCA_046735335.1 of Acidobacteriota bacterium. Lineage (GTDB taxonomy): Bacteria > Acidobacteriota > Vicinamibacteria > Vicinamibacterales > 2-12-FULL-66-21 > JBKPQB01. The sequence continues at coordinate 38,063 of JBKPTE010000108.1, forward strand.
CGCGTCGACGAAATCCGCGTCCAGCGTGACCCTACGCAGAAACTCTGCGTGCGACTCCAGTCAATACTTGCACCGGTTCACCGCCGAGACGACCGTCGTGATCATCTCGTGCTGCCGCCGCGTCAATGGAAGATCGGGCGCCATCATCGCGCCGAACGCCGCGAACGCGTGATACAGCGCGTCCGGGATCAGCGAGTGCGACCCGACAATTCCTTCGGTGTCCGCATGCCGCGGGTGCGTGGGCTGCGCGTATTCGATCGGATACAGCTTCTTTTGGGCCTCCCGCGCGCGCTGCAGCTCCTCGGAGGCATCGAACGGGACGACTCGAATCCAGGTCATGTCAGCTTCTCCAGCAGGCTCGGGCCGGCGCAACGCGCCTGCACGAGCCGATAGACGGGCAGTCCGGCTGCCACGATGATTGTGCCCAGCAGGGCCTGCAGCGGGTTGTGCGCCGCGAGCAGTACCATCAACACCACCACCATCGCGAGAAACGCCAAAGGGGTAAACGGGTAGCCGGGCACGTGCAGCTCCCGCGTGCGCCTGAGCACGAACACCGACGCGACGGTGAGCGCGATGAACGCCACCGTGATGAAGACGAAGAACGCCACGATGGTGTCGAAGGTGCCGAGCAGCACGAGCGTTGCACTCAGACCGGCCTGGATCGCGATCGCCCTCGCAGGCGTGCGAAATCTCGGGTGCACGGCCGCCGCCTGCGGAGGGAAGAGGCCGTCCCGCGCCATCGCGTAATACAGCCGCGGGGCGAACATCATCATCGTTCCGAGGCTGCTCAACACGCTGACGACCACCATGATCGCCACCGCGACGCCTCCGCCCGGCCCGAACACGGCTTCGCCGATCTGCGTCACGAATGCCTGGCCGGCGGAGACGCGCTCGATCGGGATCGCGTAGACGAAAGCCGCCGTGACCGCGAAGTACAGGAGCGTGACGATGCCGAGGGCGATTGCGAGGGCGCGCGGCAGCGTGCGTGCGGGATCCTGTACCTCGCCCGCGATCTTGGTGACCTCCCACCAGCCGCCGAACGTGAAGAACGCCGCCACGAGCGCACCCGCGAGGGCACCGGCCATCGGCGGGGCGTCGGGCCTGCGCGCGACGAACGGGACGAAATGGTTCCAGCCGCCGGATCGGCTCTCCAGCGCCGCGCCGATCAGCACGACGATCAACACGATCTTCAATACCGAGAGCGCCGCGAGCAGGCGAGTTCCGGCGCGAACGCCAATGATATGGACCACGGCAAAGAAGCCGATGGCCGCAACGGCCGCCAGTCGCATGCCGACAGGACCGAGCGGCAACAGGTAGGCTGCATAGGCCGCAAACCCGGTCGCGAGCGCCGCGGTTATCCCGGGATCCATGATCAGAAAGCATTTCCAGCCGTACAGGAACGCGAGCCGTGCACCGTACGTCTCGCGCAGGTACACGTAGCCGCCGCCGGTCTGCGGGAAGCGCGCCGCGAGCGCTCCGTAGCAGAGCGCCCCGCAGATCGCCATTCCGCCGATGGCGATCCAGACGAGCAGCATCCAGAACGGCGATGCCACCGACCGGATGATCGATCCGGGCGTCAGGAAGATGCCGACCGCGATGACCTGTCCGACGACGAGAGCGACGGCGCCGGGGAGCCGGACCTCCCGCGCGAGAGCGGAAGATGCCATCAGAACGTCGCGCGGACGGCGAGCTGAAATGCACGCGGCCCGCCGGAGCCGAACACCCCGCCCGCCGTGCTCACCGCCTGGCCAAAGGCGGACGAGTGGAGATAGCCGGGACTTGCCGGATCGTTGCTGTCGCGCACGAGCACGTTGGCAAACCCCGAGTAGTTCTTGACATTGACGCCGAGGATGTTCGTCACGTTGAACACGTTGAAGACCTCGACGATCGGCTCGACGCGGACCTGCCCTACCGTGAACGGGCGCGACACGCGCAAATCGACCGCATTGAACGTGTCTCCGAACCGCACATCCTCGCGAACGAGCGGAAGCAGCTGGCCATCGATGCCGCCGCCGTTGTTGATCGCCCCGATCGCGCGATTCAGGTCCGCGCCCGTATGGAACGCGCGCCCGCCCGCATTGCGCTGGAAGACCGGCACGCGCGACCCGGCGTCGGGCATGAGGATGTCCATCGGGACGGCCGACGCGAGCGTCCAGATCGGCGCCACCATAAAGCCCGCCGGCGCGTGCGCCCACGCCGCCAGCGTGAAGCGATGCCGCTGATCGTTCGGCGTCGGACCGTACTCGCGCCGCAGGTTGTCGGGATCGATCGGGCCGTTCGCGAACGGAATCTGATCGTCGTTCGCGTAGTTGAGCGCCTTCGACAGCGTATACGACGCGCGGAATCCGTAGCGTGCGCGCCGCTGCTCGGCGCTGACGAGCAGCGCATCGTAGTGCGTGTTCACGCTCGACTCCAGATTCACCACGCGGTCGGGACCTCCAACCACCGGGTTGAAGACGGTCCCGATGGTGCGGCCGATGATGAAATGCGTGCCGAGGTCGTGTATGCCGTCGACGCGGAGGAGGACATCCGCCGGCAACTGCCGCTCGACGCCCAGGTTGAACTGCTGCACGCTCGGGTTCTGCAGCCCGTTGTCGATGACGTTGATGCCCGAGGCGCCGGCGCCCGGCAGGATGAATCCGGTGAACGGATTGGCGATCGAGGGGGCGAACGGCGGGAATTGCCCGGTCGCTTGATCGACGAAGAACACGTTCCCGGCGCGGACCTCGATGGGTAGCGCGCGCCCGTCGAGTCCCCGTTCGAGCGAGTCGATCTCGAGCGTGACGCGGTCGTAGTAGATCCCGTAGCCGCCGTGGACGCTGGTCCGCCCTCCGGCGGGTGTCCAGTTGAAACCGAGGCGGGGGCCGAAATTGTTCGTGTCGCGATCGCGGGTGCCCTGCAGGAACGGCTGCACGATCGGATTGATGTCGCCGACGCGGCTGAGGTTCTTCACGTCGGTGTCGAGCTCGTACCGAAGACCCAGGTTCAGCGTGAGATTCGGGCCGGCGCGCCAGTCGTCCTGCGCAAAGAGAGCCACGTAGTTGTTGTTCGCGTCGGGCAGCACGAGCGACTGGTCCGGCTTGCCGCTGCGGAGCGTCACCGCGAACAGCAGGTCCGCGTCGTCCACGCGGCCGTCCCCGTTGTGGTCGAACGTGGGGAAGTCCTCGACGAATTCGATTCGCCCTTGCCGGAACACGCCGAGGTCGAAGAGCGCGCCCACGCGCTGCCACTCGCCCCCGGTGCGCAGCGTGTGGGCACCGCGCACGAGCGTCACCGCATCCGCGAGCTGGAACCGTGTTTGATCCGTCGCCTGCGGCACGCGGAAGGACGAGCCGTCCTGGATGCTGGGAAAGGTGAGCTGGGGTCCGGACGCGATCGGGGCAATGGCATTGTGGAACGTGCTGAACGATGCCGTCGCGGCGTTCAGGAACGCCGGCGTGAAGATGCGGGTCCACGAGCCGACGATCGACTGATATCGATTGCGGCTGCTCTGGCGCTGCGAGGCGGACCCGATGGCTCGATCGAGGCTGCTCTGCGCCGTGTCCTCGGCGCGTTCGCCAGAGTAGCGAAGCATGAGCGAGTCGCTTTCCGTCGGCCGCCAGTCCACGCGTGCGGACGCGAGCAGGTCGTCGAGCGGCGCCGCGGCAAACGAACGACGGATCGTGCGCGCGGCGGTGTCCCGCGAGCCCACGAGGACGGCGCCGTCCTGGTTTCGATATTCTAGTGCGCCAAACCAGAATGCTTCGTCCGCAACGACCGGCCCGCCCCCCGTGAACGCGATCTGCTCCCGGTCGAACGGCGGCTTGCCCGAGGATCGATCGAAGGTGGCCGGCAGGCTCTGCCAGCGGCTGCTGCGCGTGAACAGCGACGCCGAGCCGCGAAGTTGATCCGTGCCGGACTTCGTCACGACGTTGATCGTCGAAGACGCGGACCGCCCGCTCTCCGCGGTGAACCGGTGCGTTGCAATTTGGAACTCCTGCACCGAGTCTTCGGGGACGTTCTGCAACGGGCCGCCGACGACGTCGTCATTGTTGTCGGCGCCGTCGATCATGATGTTGCCGCCGCGCCCGAGCTGGCCTCCCGACGAGATCGCGACGGTGTTGGACTTGGTGGGGTCGAAGTTGGGCGCCGGTGCGTTGCCCGGCGTGAGCAGCGCCAGCTCGAGGAAGTTGCGGCCGTTGAGCGGCAGCGCTTCGATAAGCTGAGTGGAGATCACCGCGTCCACGACGGAGCCGCTGGTGTCGACGGTGGTTCCGCTGCCTTGTACGATCACCATCTCCTTGACGCGCCCGACGGAGAGCGCGACGTCGATCGTCGCGGTCTGGCCCACCTCGAGCCGCACGTCTCCTCGTTTTGCGGTGTCGAACCCGGAAGCGGCAACCGTCACGTCCACCACGCCAGGCGGCAGGTTCGGCACGACGAAGGTGCCGTCAGCAGCCGTCACGGCGGACCGCGACCATCCGCGCGCGGATCCGGTGATCGTCACTGACGCGGATGCGACGGGGCCGCCTTGGGCATCGCGCACGGTGCCGCGAATGCTGGCGGACGTCGTTTGCCCGTAGGCTGCCGGTGCCTGCGCTGCCGCGAGGATCGCGGTCAGGACCACACGAGACACACGTGTCATGCGCGGCGCTCCCATCCAGGTCTGACGCAAAAGAACCTAGAATTCGCCGGGTCGGCATCGCGGGCCAATACGTGAACACACTAGCCCCCCGCCCATTGCTGGGTTAGCCGCGCGTTGCGAACACGCGGCCGCTTGACACGCATCTATTAGTACTAAATAATTAGTTCAACGATGCGTCCCAAGACCTCGACCCTCACGCCTCAGGAGCTCGCGATCATGAAAGTCGTCTGGCAGCGCGACCAGGCGACCGTCCGCGACGTGTACGAAACGCTGCGCGAGCGCCGCCAGGTCGCCTACACGACCGTCATGACCATGATGAAGATCCTCGAGGACAAGGGATATCTGAAGAAGTCGCGCGAAGACAGAGCGTACGTCTACCGGCCGTCGCGCCCGCGGCAGCAGGTGGTCGGCGCGATGGTGCGCGACTTCGTCGACCGCGTGTTCGACGGCGCGGCGAGCGGCCTGCTCCTCCACCTGGCGAGGAATGGGAAGCTCACGAGGGCCGAGCGGCAGAAGATCCGGCAGCTCATCGACGAGATGGAGGAGTAAATGGCGGAACTGGCGCTCACGAATCTTCTCTACTGGAGCCTGCAGGCAACGCTCATCGTCGGAGGCGCCGCGCTGGCCGCGAGGCTCATGCCGGTGGATGCCCCGGGCGTCCGGCACGCCTGGTGGCGCGCGGTCCTGGTGGTCTGCCTCGCCCTTCCGCTGCTGCAGCCCTGGCAGCGCGTCACATGGCGTTTCATCGATCCGTCGCAGGACCTGTCCCTTCTGGCCGGGACGTCCTCCGGCGTGATGTCGTCGTTCGTCCTCCGCGGAATGGCTGCGCCGCTGCAGGGGCAGCTGTCGATCGCGCTGCTCGTTGCGCTCATCCTCGCGACGGGGATCCTCCTGCGTCTCTGCTGGCTCGCGTCGGGTCTGGTTCGCCTGAGGCGTCTCCGCCGGGCTGGCGCACCGGCGGTTGTCGACGACGATCTGCGGCACCTCGTTCCGGCGCGCGCATCGGTCATGCTCGTCGACGGCGTGGGCCAGCCGGCGACGTTCGGGCTGCGCCACCCGGTCGTGCTCCTGCCGTCCGCGATGCGCGAGCTGCCCGCCGCGGTGCAGAAAGCGGTGCTCGCGCACGAGCTGCTGCACGTCCGGCGCGGCGACTGGATCTGGACGATGGGGGAGGAGCTGGTGCGAAGCGCGCTGTGGTTCCACCCGGCCATGTGGTGGCTCATCTCGCGCGTGCAGTCGTCGCGCGAGGAGGTCGTCGACGAGTTGGCAGTGCTGCTGACGAACGCGCGCCGCAGTTATCTCGAGGCGCTGCTCGCGTTCGCCGACGAAGCGCCCCTGTTTCCGGCCGCGCCATTCGCGCGCCGTCGTCACCTGTATCAACGGATGTTGTTGCTTTCGCGGGAGGCCGTGATGTCGTCGAGAAGAATCATCGCATCGTGCGCCGGCATGCTCCTCGTCGTCGCCATCGGAGGATGGTACGGCGTCTCCGCGTTTCCATTGGTGTCTTCCGCCCAGTCGCAGATGCCGCCGCGCGATCCGAGGCCGGGCGAGGCGCGTCCTGCGACGAACCAGGAGCAGGAACTGAAGACCGCGATCGCCGCCGGCGGACAGGAGCCCGGCGTGTATCTGGATCTCGCGAAGCTCCAGCAGGCGCGTGGAGCGCTCTCCGATGCGGAAGCCACGCTGCAGGCGCTGCATCAGGCGTATCCCGCGAGCGCCGCGTACTACCACGCCATGGCCCAGCTCTACGTGCGGACGGGCCGATTCGATCGCGCCGTCGCCATGCTGGAGGATGCGGCGGCACAGAGCCCGACGGATCCCAGCGGCTATCACATCCTCGCGACGTTCTACTGGGAGGCCGCGCGTGGCAACACGGCATCGCCTATGGACACGTTGACCTACCTGCACGCCGGCGCTGCCGCGGAGGATCGCGCGCTCGCGTTGAAGCCCGATTTCGTCGAGGCGCTCGTGTACAAGAATCTCTTCCTGCGTCAGGAAGCTGCGATCGAAGGGGACACGCCGAAAGGACGCGCGCTGCTCGCGGAAGCGGATGCCCTGCGCAGCAAGGCGATGGCCTTGCGCGGAACACAGCCGCCCCCATCAGGCGCTCAGATGCGCACGCCAGGTATGCCGCCCCCCCCGCCGCCACCGCCGCCGGCCGGCGACAGAGAAGTCCCGAACGCGATGCGTCTCGCGGCCGGGCAGCAGCCTCCTGTAAAGATCAAGGACGCGAAGCCGGAGTATCCGCAGGAAGCGAAGGACGCCGGCGTTCAGGGAATCGTGATCCTCGATGCCACGATCGACGAGCAGGGAGACGTCGCGAACGTTCGCGTGGTGCGCTCGGTTCCGATGCTCGATCAGGCCGCGACGGATGCCGTGCGGCAGTGGAAATTCCAGCCCGCGCTGCTCAACGGCAAGCCGGTCGCGGTCATCGTGACGATGACGGTGAACTTCACGCTGAAATAACTATGTGAGCGAGCATGCTGAATGCCCGTGGATACATATCGGGCATTCAGCATTCAGCATTCGTCTTTCGTCGTTCGTCATTTGACATTGACAGAGCTCTTCCCCACGGCCGCCATCCAGGTGTCGATCAGCGCCACCGATGGCCCGCCCTGGGCGCGATACGCCGCGGCGAAGCGCGTCATCCGCGCGCGGTCTTCGTCCACGCTCTGGACCGGCCGGTGGTTCTGGAAGGCCTCGTAGAGCGTGAGCGTGGCGAGCGCGAGGGTGGGCTCGTCGGCGGCGTTGCGATCCAGCAGCTCCTCGGCCGCCTGCAGGCCGTCCGCGTACTTGCCCGCGAGCAGCGCCGCGACGACGAAGCGGCGCTTCAGCCCCTGATCCTCCGGCCAGCGCGTCCGCGCATCGTCCACCGTCTCGAGCGCGAGCTCGCCGTCGCCCTGGCGCAGTAGCGCGTCGGTGAGCAGCACGTGCAGCGGAAGCGTGTCCCCCTCGCGAATGAGCGCCGTGCGCCAGGCGCCTGACGCTTCCTTGTCGTTCCCGCCCGCGGCGTAGCACGCCCCCAGGTAGATCATCGCCGGATAGAAGTCCGAGGCGGCGCGCATCGCGGATCGGAACGCGTCCGCGGCGGGATCGAGCTTGCTCTGAGCGAGGAGCGACAACCCGCGCACGAACGCGACCGGTGCGCTGTCCTGCGTGTCGGGTACGGTCAGCTCGCCGAGAGCGGTGTCCCGAGCCTTCGCGAGCAGGTCGCGCACGGCTGCAGACGAGGCGTCCGGTCGCGCCGCGATGCGATCGAGGAACGCGTTCAGCATCTGCGGGGCGAGCACCTGCTCGACCGCGAACCGCGGCGCCGCGCCGAGCGCTCGTTCCGTCAACGGCGGCGTCGTGACCGGCTTGGCCACGACGGTCGGCGCATCGGCCGACGCAAGCGCCGGCGAGCCCGCGACGACCGTGAACGTCCGGCGGATCTCGCCGAGCGGCTGCCCGCCGGCGCTGATCTTCGCGCGCGCGACGTAGGTGCCGGGTGGCAGCATGCGCATGTCGGCAAATCCCTGCGCCATCGTCGAGCCTTCGCGGTTGCCCGGCGTCAGGTTGCCCGCCGCGCGCACGAGCGCCGGACCATCGGCGGCCGACGCCACTTCGAACGAGACGTCGCTCCCGGCGAGCCGAGCCGCGTCGCCCTGGAGATCGATCTCCAGCGCGAGGCGCTCGTCCTGGGTGATCCCGTCCAGCGCGAAACGCGGCTCGCCGCCGCCGCGCGCCGGAACGCGGATCAGCAGCGGACCCGTGGCCGAGAGATCGCCGATCGCGATCGGCTGCACGTCGACGCGATGGTCGACGGACCCCACCCTGCCCGCCGCGTCCATGACCGCTGCACGCACGATGTAGCTTCCGGCGGGAAGCGGGATGTTGGACGCGAAGGGAAGGACGTCGCCCGTGGCTTCGCCGAGCGACTGCTCGCCCGCGATGATCTTCTTGCCGTCGAGATCGCGCACGAGGACTTGAAACGTCGCGTCCCCCTTCTCGATCCGGGACGCTTCACCGGCAATCACGAGCTTGTAGCGTCCGCGCTCGTCCATGTCGGTCGCGATGTAGCTCGTGACGCGCAGGCCGAGCCCCGTCGACGGGACTGGCGACTCGAGCGCCGCCGCCAGCCGCGCGGCCCAATCGCGGTCCTCGTACGTGCGCACGTCGAAGCTGTCGCGGGCGCGCACCGTGAGGCCCCCGCGCGCCACCTGCACCTTCAATCGGCGGCCCTTGCCGTCCTGATCGCTCGGGTCCTTCTCGACGCCGAGGCGGTAATAGCCCGCCAGCTCGCGGCCGATCCGCTCGAACGCCGCCTGCGCGTTCACTTCCGCGCGGAACGAGCCGCCGCCCGTCATGCCGGCGAGCGTCTCGAGCGGACCGGAGTGCAGGAACTGATCGCGCGCCGGCGTGGTCGTCATGCCGCGGCGATCCGCGGAGAACATCGCGCCGGGAACGAACAGCGTATAGACCGTCGCCCGCGCGGCCGCCGCTTCGGATGCGACCGTCGACAAAAGGGATGTCTCGTCGCGTTCTTCGAGCGGCCAGCCGCCGGAGATCAGGATGATCGTCTTGTCGCCGTTGATGCGGCTCAGCCCGATCAGCAGCTGACGCAGCGCGGAGATGCTCGACATCGAGGTCATCTGCGCTTCCCGCCACGTGGCTTCGGCCTGCATCTGCACGTCGCGCGTGCAGGCGTCGAGACCGAAGGGGCTGCTGGCGCGCGAGCCACCGCCGCCCCCTCCACCGGCGCCCCCGCCCCCGCCTCCGCCGCCGCCGCCGCCCCCGCCTCCGCCACCACC